>NZ_UGIB01000001.1:1388672-2083009 GCF_900451005.1 Helicobacter fennelliae | reverse complement strand
CACAGCGGTTTTGTTGCCAAAAAGTAGAGAGTGGTCGCTTATCTATATAAGTGTATTGCTGAAAGTTATCGTGCCATTTTGGTATGTATTGATTATTTTCAAAGACTACGCCCCAATGGCTAGTTTTAGACTTTACAGGAGCAAAGCCCCAAAATCCCTCATCGCCAAAGTTAGAATCTAATATGCTAGGATAAATATTGTTATACCACTTATCTTTTACATGTATAAGTGTGGGTTTATCAGAATAATATCCTGTTTGATATTTGTATATATCAACATCTTTGAGTTTATCTAATTCATCAGGATGAGTGTGGGTAAGCCCTAAAAAAGCGTGAGGGATATTGGCACCTTGCATTGGGTGAATGTATAGTGTTACAAAATATTGCATAGAGAATCTCTTTATGAATATACTTTAAAATTATGACTTAACCAATAAGCCACAAACCACCAAAAACTATTTATGCTTATAAAAACAAACCAAAAGCTTGGCTTGTAGATTCTGTATTGTATGATATTTGTCTTTTCTAAAAAGAAATATAGTGCGAACATTAGAGTATGGGAGAGAGTAAGAAGTGTAGAATAATCATAAAAACCTTCAAATTCTATAAGATGGAATCCATCAATAAAGACAGAAAAAACCAACCCTAATGGTATAACAAATATAACAGACACCACTATCAATCCAATACACATAAAGCAATCTAAGATAAAAATCCCAAAATCAAATTTTTCTTTTTTCATAGAATCCTACTTTTATCAAAATCTTTCCAATCTGCATTATTTAACTTTTGCATTTTTATTTCATTATCTATTTTGTCTAACTCATCGGGGCTTTTGTCTTTGGTCAAACCTAAAAAGGCGTGGGTGGCGTCTAAATTAAGATAAGTGCTTGGATTTTTTATATCAACACTTCTTGTTATTTCTCCAAACAATGGGTCAATATAAAGAGTTACATAATGTTTCATTTATAAAACCTCCTCTAGTGATATGATGCAATAACGGTAATGCAAACATAAAAATAGTAATATCCCCATAAAATCAATAAGGAGCTTGCAATAAATTTTCTATTCAAAAAACACACCACGAACAATACAGCCATTGTAACATAACCGATAATATACCACATATCATATGACAAGAAAAATATACACATACTTATAAAAAAGGACAAACCCAAAGGAATTGCACTTTTGTAATATAAAAAACTAAAAACAAAGGCAAATAGTATTGTTATTTTTATTGTATGTATTATATTGTTTTGAAATAGATTGTATATAAAGCTATCTAAACTAAGATTAATGGTATTAATAAAAAACACAATTGTCCAAGAAAATACTATACTACACGCAAACCACGCAATCTGTCCGCTTGTGGTAGAATCTAGTCCTTTAGATTCTAGCTTTGCTTTTAGGCTTGAGTATATGGGGAGATTCAAGTGATACCTCCATACAAGGATTGCAGATTAGAATATTTTTCTAGCTCAATATTACTTTGTGAATCTAATTCATCAGGGTGTGTGTGAGTCAAACCTAAAAAAGCGTGAGGGATGTTGCTTGCATATTTTTGATATAAATTGTTGCGTAGTGTTTCATTTTGTCATTTCTCCATAAGCTATAAAGTTATAAGCAAAGGCTATGAAATTTACAATAAATAAATGAAATAAAAAAAGTTTAAAATTAATTTTTTCACACAATAGTAAAATATTTGGAACAATCATTATAAGATTTCCAAAAATTACTAATAGCCACCCCCATTGAAAATTTAAAATTTTTCCAAGCAAAAATAAACATATAACAAAAACAAAAATATATAATATATTTTTAAAAACTTTAAGAACATCTACCCCCAAAATAATTGGTAAGAGAATTATGCTACAAATGATAATTCCTATATTAATATTGTTTATAATATCAATATAGGAGAATCCCGCAAAGGATACAAGCATTCTGTCTATAAAGAACCAAAGCATAATAACACCAATAGCAAACCCAATACTTACAAGATTCATTATAATAATATAAAAAATTTTATCAGGCGTTTGCGTGAGTAAATTATAATTGAATGTTTCTTTTTTTATCATCATATTTCCTCTAACGCTTATTGATTGTTCTTAAAGCCCCTATGATTAATTCATCGGGGTGTTTGCGTGTAAGTCCTAGAAGGGCGTGGGTAACATCTAGCTTTAACAAGTCTTTTTCAAAAAGAATATCTATATAAATGGTTACAAAGTATTGCATAAAACCCCTTTTACCTTAATATGATTTGATTCGTAAAAAAAAAGAATAAAATGAACCAAACTGACCCAAAAATTAAAAATGTGGCACACAATAATAATTTTATCCTTATAGATAACTTATTATATAAAAACCAAAATAATATAATTATGAATACTCCAATTACTAATAAAGTAGCATTTTTCATAAATACAGAGACGAGATAAAAAATAGTAAAACATAAGCCCAAAGGCATAAATTTTCTATGAATGAATGTAAGAATAGACCAAAGAACAAGAAAAATAAAGACTAGAGCAAATAAAAATATTCGAGGAGCTTCAAAGGAATTGAAGTTTGCAGAAATATATAATGCACAAAAAAATCCGATGATAAAACTTACCAAACCACTAAAGCACAACCACGCAATCTGTCCGCTTGTAATAGAATCTATTCCCTTAGATTCTAATTTGAGTTTAAGCTGTGAATAGAGAGGGATTTTCAAGCCACTTGCCTTTTGGTAGGAGGATTAGGACAACCTACAATAGAGCTATATAATAAATCAGATTCTAAAATAAAAGGGATATTCTTATCTGTAATACTTTTACCCTTATTAGATTTTAATTGCACTACTCCATTATGAGGACATTTTATTTCATCATCTTCTAGTATTGGGTGAAGCATTGCAGTGCTTAAAGGTTTTAATTGTTCAGGTTGTGTTTGTTGTTTTGTTTTGGCTTTAGCTTGTTGTTGTTTGGCTTTAGATTCTTTGTTTGTTAATGTGAGTTTAATATTTAAACTAGAATCTAAGAGAGAGTAGTTTAAAAGAGTAAGAGTGCAAGAGTTTAAAAAGATAGTAAGTGTGCCTAGATTATTTTCTTCATCTTTGGGGGAGAAGTGATAAGTTGGTGTATCTTGTTTAATGGTATTGTCTTTATCTAATTGACCAAAGAAAAAAGGGATTAGATTGTATTTCAGATGAGCCTGTGAGAAGAGTGGAATAGAAAAAGAGAGAGGGCTTATAGGATTGTAATTCCTCTATGCTTTCTTGTAGTTTCAATTCTTGTTTGATTTGTTCATAGATTGTATCACAATCAATGTAGTCTTTATCGTTAGCAAAGATAAAAATGCTTTTGTTTTGTTCGTCTAAATAAATATTTGAACTCATAGATAAAACAGATGACATTATTTTCTCTCCTCATTTAATTTGCCTTGCACATAATGATACACTCTCATTTCACTCTCATAAAGAATGCTTTTCATCATACATAGAAAGTCTAGCATTAAAATATGATGTATTGGATTCATCACTATATAGAACTATTTTAGTGGAATTGCTATTGTATCTAAAGAGTTTAGCAATGTTGTCTTTATTTAACACATCATCTCCATATTCATTGACTATTATAAAAGGCTGGCATTTAAAGATGGCTCTTTTTTCTGCTATACTACACTGCTTAGGGTCTAAATTATCTATCTCTGTTTTGTCTAATATTTTTGGATAATATCTTTTATCTCTTAATACTATTATTTTATCTATAACATTCTCTTGAGTGGTGTGTAATTGAATATAAAAATTTTCCATTTCTTTTTCTAGGCTTGTTACATATAAAATATGCTCTATAAAGTTGGTGAGGAAATCAGTATCTTGTGTTTTTACTTGTGGTAAATAATCTAAAGACAAAGTGGCAGTATTGGCTTCATCAGCTTGTTTTTTATTGTTTGCTACATTAATGGCTATACTTAGGGGATTAAATACTTTATAAACTCCTTGCATAAAGTCATTTAAATACTCTATACATTCTTTAAGATTTTTATCTTTTACTTTGTCATAGTTAGATTTTAACCCTAAAAGATAAGAGTAGAGGTAGAGGGTTTGAGTGAGAATCTCTGTTTGTATTTATAGGAAGTTTATTAACTGAACCATATTGGGCTGAAGCAATGATTTTAATGCCACCGCTGTCATATATATGTGTTACTTTACCTGAAATATCAATACTTCTTTATCAAAAATTTCTTGTAAAATTTTAATAGTATTGTGGTTTATAATGGGAGTTGGAAAATTCCAACCATCAATACTAGGAGCATTAAAGGTATAAACTTCTTTAGGGGAAAATCGTAGCACATCTTATATTTATCATCACAATATATTAAAGCCCATTGTGCTAAATAGCCACCGAGTGAATGTCCTACGAATATTATGTGTTTATTGTAATAATGAATTTTTTTGCATATTTAATGAAGTAACGCTAAAAAGAAAATCTGTTAAATAATCCATTGCCCCCTCCGTTTCTCTAAAAGCAACAATATGCTGATTGTTTTTCTTGTCATAAAACAAAGTTGCAGAGAAACCGTGCAATGTATTATTTTGATGAATTTTAACTTCATATCGTTTGGTAAAGTTTTTAGCTTGAATTTCACTAAATTCACCATTGAGTTTATCTAAATTAAAACTATCTTTAGCTTCATTTTTCATTTTTGTAAAAATATCATCGCCTTTTTCAAGATTTACTAATACTTCGTGGTTGTAATATTTTTGATTCACTATATGCTCTAAATTAATTTCTATTTCTTTATATCCTCTAGGATATGATTCATCTTTGATTTTTTCTTTATTAGAATCTAACTCATAAATTTTTCTAGGATTTCCATTAGAATCTTTTAGCAAATTAAAATCAAAATAACTTGCTTGTGCTAGTTCCGCATAGTCTTTTAAGTTGTTGATTGCTAGTTTATTATTCATCATACATTGCTCCACTTGAATCAAATCTTATAGAATAGTAACTTTTTTATGGTGATTATCCACAAAATAATGATTGGCAAAATGGCAACCATAAAAACTATGATATTTTGCATATAAAAATATATTATGGGGATAGCAAATGATACCAAATATACAAACAAGTTATTTTCAAGCAAATACATATAATTGTTTTTTGTGATAATTTTATTTTTGATGGCTAATTCAAAATCCAATAAAGGCTTGTATAACACAAAATAATAAATATAAGGAATAGCGACAAGCAACAAAAATTCTACAACTTTATTTTCTCCGTGCGACACAAATGCAAATGGTAACATTCCAGCACAAACGCATAAATATACTAAATTAATAATTTTCATTTGATACACCACAAATTTATGTGTATTATACGAAATTGTGTATCATAGAATAAAGTAGCACTAAAGCCTGAAGCTGTGTTTGCTTGATGAAAGTAAATCTCATATCTTTCAGCAAAGTTTTTAGCTTGAATTTCACTAAATTCACCATTGAGTTTCTTTTTACCAATGAAATGATATTCTTTTCCTATTTTTTCTTTTTCACCAGCCATTTTGCCATTGTAATTTGAACTTATAATTTCATTTGAAAGTAATGCTCATATCGCTTTCCAATACATATCTTTCTAAATCAAAGTAAAAATAACTTGCTTGTGCCAATTCTGCGTAGTCTTTGAGGTTGTTGATTTTCTTTTTATATCCATTGTCATCTCCTCGCAAAAAATAGGCTTATTATTTTTTAAATAAGCTACTTTACATAAAAATTTTTAAGAATGCTTTCATCATATATATTCTTATATCCCTATCAAATAATATCTCACTCCATTTTATCTCATAATTTATCATAAAAAGATGTCCAAAATATCCGCAATATCATTAACAAGCAAGTAGAGGAGCATTATCATCTAGCGGGTATGCAGCAGATTATGCTTTATGAAAATGTAAGAGAGCTTGTAACGATGTTTGGACAGTTAAGATTCCAAAAGCGATGGAGTCAAACGCCTAGAATCCCAGCGACTTCTGTGCTAGGGCATACGCTTATTGTGGCGTTGAGTGCGTATTTGGTAAGCTTTGATATAGGCTGTTGTAAGCAAATGCGGATTAATCACTTTTTGTGCGGATTATTCCACGATTTGCCAGAGATTCTAACGCGTGATATTATCTCGCCTATTAAGCGAAGTGTGAAGGGGCTTGATGAGCTTATCAAAAAGATAGAAGAAGAGGTGGTGAATGAGAAGATTCTAGCCATTGTGCCGCCAAATATACAAGAAGATATAAGCTATTTTACGCAAAATGAGTTTAGCAATCGCTATAAGATAGAGCATTTTTGCTATACCGCTGATAGCGAAAGCCTAATGCAGACTTATAATAGAGATGAGTTTAATGGCGTGTATGGCGAGTTTCTAAAGATTTTTGATAACTTAAGCGCATATTTAGAAGCAAAGATTTCCATAAGCCACGGCATTTCAAGCGATGATTTGGTAAATGGTGCAAAGGGGATTTATGATAGATGTGCGGATAAAGTGATATGTGGCGTTGATGTGGGCAAACTCTTTAGGGATTTTGCGTAGGGTTTGTGGTGAGTTTGGTTTATTATGTGTGGCTTGTGTAAGTGGAATCTAAGAAATATGTAAGTCAAAATGTTCTAAAATCTTGGGCTTTAACAAAGAATATCAATTTTAACAAAAGGCTTAAAATGCGAGGATATGAGAATAAGCTGTTAAGTTTATATTGCCCCCCCCCCCGTTAAAAGTATAATTAATACCTTACTTGCAAAAAAGATAACGCAGATTTTCCACAAGGCAGAGCGATGAAGCTTTGCATTGTAATCCCCGCTCACAATGAAGAGGCGGTGCTAGAGCATACGCACAAAGAATTATGTAAGGTGCTTCACGCCCTTATGGATAAAGGCGAGATTTCACGCAATAGCTTTTTGTGCTTTGTTGATGATGGGAGTAGGGATAGGACTTGGGATATTTTATGCTCTTTAAGTATAGATTCTAAAAACACAGAATCCAAAAGCACGGATTCTAAGCAGAGAATTACTACTAAAGCCTTAAAACTCTCACGCAACTGCGGACATCAAAACGCCCTTTTAGCAGGGCTAGAATATGTGGCGGATAAATGCGATTGTGCTATCAGTATAGATTGTGATTTGCAAGATGATATTAGTGTATTTGATGAGTTTGTAGCAAAGGCGAAAATGGGGGCTGAAGTCATTTTAGGCGTAAGAAAATCGCGGCAGAAAGATAGCTTTTTTAAAAAGCATACCGCAATTGGTTTTTATAGACTTATGGAGATTATGGGCGTAAAAATCACTTATAATCACGCTGATTATAGACTGCTCTCAAATAGGGCTATTAAGGCTCTGCTAAGATTTAGTGAAGTAAATCTATTTTTGCGTGGTATTGTGCCTTTGCTAGGCTTTCAAACGGCAGTAGTAGAGTATGATAGGCTAGAGCGTTTTGCTGGGGAGTCAAAGTATCCTTTAGGCAAAATGCTATCTTTCGCGTGGAATGGCATAACAAGCTTTAGTGTCGTGCCTTTAAGGCTTGTGAGTGTGCTAGGCATTGTGTTTTTTATACTTTCCATTACGCTTGGTTGTTATGCTCTTTTTGTGAAGCTTTTTACCGATGGTGTGGTGTATGGCTGGGCTTCTACGATTATTCCCTTATGCTTTTTTAGTGGGATTCAGCTTTTAAGTCTTGGGATTATTGGCGAGTATGTCGGCAAGATTTATGCAGAATCTAAGCGGCGACCGCGATATTTTGTTGAAGAGATTGTGTAAGGTCTAGATTCTGCGTTGTCTCTTTTGCAGGTTTGGACTAGTGCTTTGCACGAGTGGCTAAAATCGCGGATTCTGCATTCGCCAACTGCAGCACTTACTTCTAGTAAGCTTCTTGTTGGCTCATTTGGTGCAGACGAAGTCAAACCCGGCTAACGCAAAAACCACGATTTTATCTCAAAGATACTTCCGCAGGGCGTTTTGAAATGTGCTAAATTCTCAATCATTTGGGTGGGGGTGCGGAGTTTAGGGTGTAATTTTAGGGCGTTTTGGAGTTTTTAGAATCTAGAATCTTGTCATTTTGAGCCTTTGAAAAAAAGGCGAAAAATCTTGTTTAGATTCTACATTAGATACTGAGCCTAAAGGCTCAGTATGACAAGGATTAGATTTTAGATTCCATAAAAAGCAATAAACTTTCCTTAAAGGTATTTAAAGTATAATCCCGCCTTAATGATTTTTTAAGATTAAAGGGTGTGAATGGCAAAGCTTTCAGTTGTCGTGCCTTGCTACTTATTGATTTTATAGCGACTTTATAATGGCAGTATCTTTAGTATTTGATGGCAAACTTTCTGTTGCCGAACTTGAAAACAAAATAGATAATTGTCAAAAAAACAAACTTAAAAGGCTACTTAATGATTACACAGCAAAATTTAAAAGAAGTGTTAGAGTTACTAGGCTTTGAAAGGCTAGATTCTAAAACAGAATCCAAAATAGCAGAATCCAACAAGCTAGAATCTAAACAAGCACATATCTACACAAAGACCATAAACTCCTACATAATGCAAGTGGATTTTGCTAACCAAAAGCTTATTTACCCACAAGGCATAAAGATACACGACACCACGACTTCAAACTTCTCTCACCCTGAAAATTTTGTAGTCTTTGAATGTGTGCATAGATTATTAGAAAAAGGCTATAAAGTAGAATCTAAAAGCATAAAATATCAAAATCACATTATCCAAGCCTTTGATAATGATGAATACTTACAAGAAAACGATATGGAAAAATCCTATAAAAATGCTAATGGCGTGGAGGAGCTTTTTGAAGTGTGGAAAGAGAGCTATAAACTACAATTTTTCACGCAAGGCATTTTTGAAAATGATGTGAATGCTTATAAGATTCTAGAGACAACCCCCACTTTTTCTAAGCTAAAAGAAGAGGGTAAATACCACGAGTTTGCTAAGATTTTACGCAAACATAATATTTCAAGCAAGGAAAATGCCCTCGATAAACTTGTAAATATCTTTTTATGTAAAATCTATGATGAAAGCTTTAATAAAACATTAAGATTTTAATGCTAGAGTTATGTACTTTTTTAAAAAGGATATTATCATGTTTAAATCACTCTATTTTCGTATGCGAATTATTCACATTCTAGGTATCATCATACTCGCAACCAATGCCTTGCTCTTTACTGAGAATCTCATAGGGCAAATTGTGCAATTTGTCATCGTGGTCGCACTTATCATACACGATATCGATGAAAAGACTTGGGGTGTGAATATGACAAAAATCATTGCTAAGGAATTAAAATCTATCACACTAGCTTCAAAAATCAAGGTCAATACTTCATATAGCACAGAAAATGGTAAGATTCTCGCACTTATCGATGATTTTAAGGCGCGTATACAAGCCGTAGTAAAAACTATACATGAAAAAGTCAAAAGTGGTCAAACAGATATCAACGGACTTGGCAATATCGTAGATTCTCTTGAAAGCCTCTCACAAGATATGAATGCTATCGTAGAATCCACAAACACAAAAGCAGTTTCTACAAGCACACTTTTCCAAACTTTTAACGAAGAAATTTTGCAAACCAAATCCGAGCAAGAATCGATGTTTGCTGCTATGCAAGAAATTAGAGCACTCCTTAAAGATGTATATAATTTGGTAGAAAATATCTTTAGCCAAAATGCCAATCTCATCTCGCACTTTGAATCTCTAGAAAACAATACCAATACAATTATCAATATCGTTGAAACCGTGCGCTCTATTGCTGATCAAACAAATCTTTTAGCGCTTAATGCCGCTATTGAGGCTGCAAGAGCGGGAGAGCATGGAAGAGGCTTTGCTGTGGTAGCTGATGAAGTAAGAAAGCTAGCAGAAAATACCCAACATAGCCTTGGTGAAATCGATAGTAATGTCAAAGCAATGACTCAAGATGTCAATGAAAGCAAACAAATCATCATAGAAAATAAAGAAAATGTAGAAAGTCTGCTTTCACGCACCAACGGTGTAAACACCAAGATTGATACTTTTGAGAATATCTTTAATGAAAGCTTTGAAACTACCCAAAAGCTTATCGATCATAGCGATGTGATGAGCAAAGATCTCACAATCATCAACGAAGATATGAAAAAAATCCTAGATTTTGCCAAACATAATCTCACAACCTCTCACAATGTGCATGGCATATCTTTATCTATCCAAAATAGCTTTGGGGAGCTCAAAAAAAGCGTAGAAAATCTCACATAAATGAGCTTAAGTTTATGTGTGCTACTTAGTCCCGGACACGCAAAAAGGGCAGCATTGTTTAAATCTTGGGGTGGATTCTATACCTTAAGCGATATTTGGGCTATGAGCTTGGAAGAGAAGTTGCGACTTGTAAATGATAGATATACAGGGTTTACAACCGCTTGATAGCCAAAATAATCTTGAGCCACTTCTGCCATAACTTTGTCGCTGCCTATAAAAACAAGCAAAGTATCTGTGGTTAAAAAGTGATTAATATCATTTGTTTTTTCATATCTAAAATACTGAGAATTTACCCAATTTTTAAAATGCTGTCCCATTTGTCTATTAGCTTCAATAGGTCTAGTAATTTCTCTTAAGACATTTTGATACCCCATATTTGCGATTGTGGTTTCAATTCTATTTACTGTATTAGGATTTCGTTCTATTGCAGTTCTATCTCGTCTAAGATAAGCTACATAAGAGTCTTTAATAGGAAAAACTTCTTGTTCTAAAAGCAAGTTAAGCAATTCACCTCTAGCAAAATTAGGCGTAGGCAATAGCATAGAAGCTAAATTATTCATTACTTCGGGTGATAAATTTCGTCTAACATTAGAGATTACAGGGTAAATCGTATATAATCTATCTAAGTAGTCATAGTTATTAGCTAGATTTATACTTTCTCTTGTCCAGCTTGTCATTTTGTTTTCCTTTTGTCTAAGATTAGCTCGCTTGTGGCAGCGGCACAGCAGGTCTATTAGCTATATTGACTGACTTGCTAAGACACTCAGTATTAATTATGCGGTCTAACAATATTTGTTCTTTTCCACTTCTACTCTCTTTGGCAAAATTTACAAAATTGTTATAGACAAGGTAGTTATTGAGATACTTTGTAGATACGCCCTTAAAGCTGTGGATTAGCATATTCTTTAATCTGCTGTGGTAGCTGTTGATTGTTTGGATATTAAATGCTCCTATCTTATAATGATTTCTAGGTATTCTGATATGACTTAAATTCATATCTTTTGCTAATTTTAGATATGCTCTAAAACTATCGGTAACTAATATACTATCTTTTTGTATCTTATTAATTAAAACTTTTTCAATATCTTGTAATTTAGGCTTTCCGAGATTAGATATTTTAGATATTGATAATCCGTTTAGATTAACTCCACAGCTTATACAAACCTGCTCTTTTGATAATCCACGTCTAGTTGCAGGTTCGCCTCTATGCTTAGCTAAACGTGGTAAGTTAAAATTCTTATGATGGCCTTTAAAAGAGAGAGGTAGAAAGGTTTCGTCAGCTTCTACTACACCATCTAGTCTAACTTTATCTTGCATTTTCTGCAAAGCATCCAATATCTTATGTCGCCATGTAAAAGCAGTTCTAGTTGATATTCCGCAGATTTCAGCAGTTTTTCGCAGAGAGTATTTTTCAATCATACAATGGATATACTGCTTCCAAACTTCCATATCTTTTTTAACTGCGTAAATATAGTTTGGTTTCTTGTGCCAAATGTTTTACCACACTCTTTGCATATAAAACGCTGAAATCCGCTAACTTTACCATTCTTGCTAAATTCTGTGGAATTACAATGCGGACAATGAGTTATCTCTCGCTTTAACTTAATCTTCAATAAGTTATTGCAACAGAGCTTTTTTTTTGATTAATTAAATTAAATAAAACAAAAAATATTTTAAAAAGAAACAAAGATTCTTTATATAACTAAATAAAGATTATTTTATATTTATTCTTTTCCCTTATATATTCTCTCCCTTATATTAAACTCTAATATGCGTGGAAATTAATTTCATTGATTGGAATCACACTTAAGAATATAAGCTTGAAAGCCTAGCTAAATAGACAGACTTAGAGTTTTAGTTATAAGGGAATAAGTTGGATTGGATTTTATTTGTGGCGAGAGAAGATGGAAGAAGATTTGACTGATTGTTTATTCTTGACAAGAATATATTTAAAATCATTCAAAAATTAAAAATTTTTTAAGACAAGAAGCTATGTAATCAGCTCAATTTTTAAAATTATTCGAGAAACTTATAACTTACTTAAAAATCGGATTTTGCCAAAAATACTTGAAAGCAGAGAAGTTGTTTGTGGAGTTTTCAAAACTAAGCCTTTAAAATTAATTATTCAAAATTAATTATCAATAAAAACTTCAATGCAATGCTTTATAGAGGATAAATGTAAGCTCTTTGGTGTTGGTATGTGCCACTGAGGAAATAGGAATGATAAACATTGGCGTTTTTGGTGTTTGTGAAGGGTTTAGTGTTTTGGGCTGTGTAGTATCAGAATCTAAAGGCTCTAGCGATCGATCGTCCAAAAATGATGGAGCAAGATAGCTTTGGTATTTGATGTGTTTGTGCTGTTGAGGGGTGAGCTTAAAATATCCGCATAGACGCTTGACTGCGGCTTGTATGTCGCTTTCACTGCTTGTATCGGTTTTACTTATGATGATTCCAAAATTGCGCTTGGCAAGTAGAGCGGAAAACGCACAAAGCTCGGATTCTAGATTCTGGTATTGTGTCAGCACATCTATCTCGCGCGCTATATCGATGACAAAAAGCAAAAACTTGGTGCGCTCGATATGCTTCAAAAACGCCAACCCAAGCCCCTTCCCCTCGCTTGCTCCATCAATAATCCCCGGAATGTCTGCCATGACAAATGATTCAAACTCTCCAGCCTGAACGACACCCAAATGTGGCGTAATGGTTGTAAATTCGTAATTAGCAATCTGTGGTTTGGCATTTGATAGTGTCGCAATCAGGCTTGATTTGCCGACATTTGGATAGCCTACAAGCCCGACATCAGCGATGAGTTTGAGCTCTAATCGAATATGCAAAGTTTTGCCTAAGATTCCTTTTTGTGCGTAGGTTGGAGCTTGATTTGTTGCGTTTTTGAAATGCGCATTGCCAAGCCCGCCTTTGCCACCTTCAAGGATTTTGTATCGTGCATCTTTTGTCTGTAAATCCGCAAGGACAGCCCCGCTTTGAAGCTCGATAATCTGTGTCCCTAATGGCACCATAATAATCAAATCCTCGCCACTTTTTCCTGTGCTTTTTCTCGCACCACCGGGCTGACCATTTTGGGCTTTATAGTGCTTTTTGCCACGAAATTTGGAGAGTGTGTCAAGATTGTCGCTTACTTCAAAGATAATATCGCCACCCGCTCCGCCATCACCACCATCAGGACCGCCCGCGATTACAAATTTTTCTCGCCTAAAGCTTACTGCTCCAGCACCACCATTGCCCGATGATATGATGATTTCTACACTATCGATAAACATTACAAATTAAGCAATTTTTATTATTTTGTATTTGTGGAACTTGCCTTTTTACCATTGCCACTTTCTAGCACTTCTTGGACTTTTTGCTGCATAGCCGGAAAATGCGTAGTCATCACTTTAAGCATAATTTGTTGCGTGTCTTCTTGGATACTGATAAGGCTTTTTGCCATTTTTTGACCGACTGCTGTTTCGTAAAATTTTGTCATTTCTTTGAGATCAGATTCTGTAAAATATTTTTTATACATCTCAAGTATTGCGGGGACTGCTTCATCAAAAATATCTTTCATCGTGTTTTTCATAATACGAGCGATTTCTGTTTTTTGAGATTCGTTGATTTGTGTATTTGTCTCTGTATACAAAGATTGAAGCATTTTATCGACCATTTTACCATCTGTAAGCTCTTTGAGCACGGCATTTGCTTGACTTACTTCTAAGAATCTATCAAAACTCTTTTTGTATGATGCATCATCAGCGATTCCAATCACCGCACAAAAGCAAAGCGCACCCATTATTTTAGCTATTTTCATAAGACTCTCCTTAAAGTAAATTATATTGCGGTATTTTGACAACTCAAAATAATTGCCTCTGTTTTGCACTATTGTGCTATTTTTACTTTTATAGATTATTTTGAGGTTTGTATTTGTGCCTTTGTTTTGCCATTGCCTATGCTTAAAAATTTATCAAAGCAATTTGCAAGTCAAATGCGGGGCAAATGGCGATAAGGCTTAGACTATGAAGCAGGAATGACAGAAACTTTTTTTCGTTCTTTTGTTTTTTGTTGGAATTTCACTACCCCATCAATGAGCGCAAAAATTGTATGATCTTTACCCATTCCTACATTCTCGCCCGGATGCACTTTTGTGCCTCTTTGGCGGACGATAATATTTCCTGCGCGGACAAATTGCGAACCAAATTTCTTGACGCCTAGACGACGACCAGCAGAATCTCGATTATTTTGAGTGCTTCCTTGACCTTTCTTATGTGCCATTTTTGCTCCTTATTTTGTGATGATTTTGAGGATTCTTACGCGTGTAAAATCCCTTCTAAAACCACGTTTTGTTTTACTATCTTTTCTTCTTCGTTTTTTGAAGATGACAACTTTTTTACCTCTTCCCTCGTTGATGACTTCTGCTTCGATTTTAGCACCTGATACAAATGGCGTCCCAACGATTAGTTCTTTGCCATTGTGGAGTGCTAAAATTTCATTAAAATCAACTTTTGACTTCGGCTCAAGGCTTAGCTTATCAAGCAAAACAATGCTTCCTTCGCTTACCTTGTATTGTTTGCCTCCATTCTTTAAGATCGCATACATTATGATGTCCTTCTATGTGATTTCTTGAATTTCAAGTTATGTTTTGCTTTGGCTTAAGAAAGCACAAAGTGTATAAAACAAAGTGGCAATTCTACTATAAAATTCTTTGTGTTTTACTTAAATTTTTCCTTAGTTGTTGCGATACATTCAATTTCAATCAAAGCATTTTTAGGAAGTGTTTTTACAGCGACTGTGCTTCGAGCGGGTTTGTGAGAGCCAAAAGCCTTGAGATAGACTTCATTAAACGTCGCAAAATCATCGATATTTGCCAAAAAACAAGTCGTTTTTAGCACGCATTCTAAGCTAGAATCTGCTTCTTTGAGTATGGCTTCTAGATTCTGCATCACTTGCTCTGTTTGGGCTTTGATGTCGCCATTTACAAAATCTCCATTTGGGCGCAATGCTATCGAGCCTGAAGTATAAACAAGTCCGTTGTGGCTTATGGCTTGAGAATAAGGACCGATAGCTTCTGGGGCGTTTGCTGTTTTGATATAATGCATAAAATCTCCTTTAAATTCTGGTGTATTTAAAAATTTGTATTATATACTTTTAGTTTGAGATTTTGCATTAAATTCTACATTTAATAAGTCAATAATGAGAGTGGAAATAAAAGCGGAAGGATACATAAAATGAGAGTAGTTATATTGATATGTCAATGTTTGGTATTGCTTGCAAGCCCAATCCAAATAGCCCAAGCAAGCACATCGCAAAATAGCGCATTAGAGGGGATTCCACAAGATGCAGATGTGGTTGAAATCGTTGATTATAAGCGCAATCTTATCATCGGGTATATGATTTTTAGAAATGCAAAGCTTATCAAAAAAATCACACTCAAAGAGCCTATAACTTTTTCTGCTTCTGCTACCACTCCTGCTACTAGTGGCTCTAGCAACACTTCTACTCAAAGCCTTGATACACAAGATTCAGCACAACTCCAAACGCCTACAATAGATTCTGCGACAGATTCTACACAAGAATCACAAGAATCACAAGAATCACAAGAATCACAAGAATCGCCCACATCAACTGCCCAATCTACTTCATCACAATACGAAAAGCAACTCTCAAGCACACCTTCTGACAAAGAAAAAATCAATAAAACCAAATCTCAACCCACCAAAAAAATATCACCCAAAAATTTGATTGAGACAGATTCTATCGACCAAATACAAGGTATGGAGTCATCAAAGACAAATAATACCTACAAAAATAGGCAATGGGATAAGAAAAAAATTCCTTACGAAATGCAGACGCGGACGATTGATACTGACAAATAAAGTGAGCTAGATGTATTCAGATTCTGCATTAAGCTTAGTGGTGCCTTTGTGTGTGATTACACTTGTGTTTATCACGAAACGCGTTGTGTTATCGTTGTTTGTGGGTATTGTGATCGCTAGTATAATGATGAACTATGGTGATTTTTTGGGGATTTTAGGCTATATTTTTACGCATATTGCTGGGGTGTTTTACACTAGCCAATCAGGCGCGATAGAGATTAAATCAAATAGCTTGTATGTCTTTGGATTTTTGATTTTGCTTGGTATCCTTACGCAGACAATCGCGCATTCTGGAGGTATAGGCGCATTTGTCAAGTGGGCTAGGACAAGGATCAAAACTGCCAAAGGTTCAGAGTTTGTAGCGTTTGTAGCGGGAATTGTTGTTTTTATTGATGATTATTTCAATGCCCTCACAGTCGGGCAAATCTCAAAATACCTCAATGATGTCAATCACTCCACGCGCGAGCGACTCGCGTATATTATAGATTCTACCTCTGCGCCGATTTGTATCCTTATCCCCATATCAAGCTGGGGCGCGTATATCATAGGTATTTTGGAAGAAAAACATATCGCGCAACAAATCAGCGGAATAGGTGGTGGCGGATTTTTTGCATTGCTTTCAAGCGTTGTGTATAATTATTATGCATGGTTTGCGCTTCTTGGCGTGATTTTGACTATATTTTGGCAGATTAATCTCAAAGCCATGCGAAAAAATCGCAATGTCGGTGTGAGCGATTTTCTCCAATCTCAAAAACATTCAAGCTCCCATATTTGGCTTTTGGTTTTGCCTATCGGGGTGCTGATTACAAGCGTGGCTGGAATGATATTTTGGAGCGGGTATCAAGAGTGCAAAAGCCTAAGTCCTATCGCTATGCTTCAGCATACACAGACGGGCTTTGCGCTGTTTTGGGGTGGTTGCATTACATTGTGTGTTACTTTTGTTATTTCTATCAGGCATCTTGAGACAGATTCTTTGCTGCCTATCATCAAATACGGCACTCTTTCTATGCTTCCTGCGATTTTGATTTTGATTTTTGCATGGGCTATTGGTCCTATCATTAATGATGATATGCAAACTGGAATCTATCTTGCCAATCTTTGTCAAGATGTCTTACAGAGCCACTCAAGCGTCCTTTTGCCACTTGTGCTTTTTGCGATTTCTTGCTTTATTGGGTTTGCCACAGGCACAAGCTGGGGGACATTTGCGATTATTTTACCCATAGCTGCAAGCCTCGCGCAATCCACACATACAGACTTTACTTTGGCTATTGCAGCAGTGCTATCAGGAGCGGTGTATGGCGATCATGCCTCGCCTATTTCAGATACGACAATCCTCTCGGCAACAGGCGCGGGCTGTTCGGCTCAAAGCCACTTTATCACACAATTTCCCTATGTCAATATCTGTGCTTTTGGAGCGATTATAGCTTTTGGGGTAGCAAGTGTAAGCACTTCTGCTGTTTTGGGCTATCTTATCGGTGGTAGTGTAATCATTGCGATTTTTTATTATTTCAAACACACATTAAGTTTTGCTTGTCATTCTAAATGATAGCCAAAAGTAAGCTCATTTAAGTGAGTGAAACAAGTGAAGAATCCAAGATTTACAGAATCTAAAATAGATTCTGTAAATCTTGGATTGCACGCTAATGCTTAAGTAATGACGACAAAAATTAGATTCTATGCAAATACAAAAAAGTGTGAAGAAAATCTAGAATCTAAAATAGATTCTAGTTTGGATTATGGATTCTTTAGTCGTGCTTTACGCACGCTTTAGAATGGCAAGTTATTTATTGCTTGCCATTATCTTGAGTTTATTTTGTAGAATCTATCAAAGTGCTTCGATGATGATTGCATTGAGTCGGGTGCTAAAATCTTTTGCGTTTTGCCGCGATGGTTATATGACAAATGGCGCGTATGGTAGCATTCGCAATTATGAACCTAGCATTTTGGACGGATATAAGGATAATTGGAACTTAAAAGAGCCGATTTTAGACCCGCTACACTTTGAGAGTGAAAGCAAACTCGGGCAGTGGGATTATAGAGAAGATGACGATGATTACTACACACAAGCGGGTGATTTGTATCGGCTAATGAGTAGCAATGAGAAAGAGCGGCTATGTCAAACGATTGCAGACACGATGAAAGGCATAAATGAAAAAATCATTAAATTGCAGTTAGAGCATTTTAATAAAGCCGATGCGAATTATGGCAAACGCATTGCCGAACTCTTAAAATAAAGGATGCCCTATGTCAAGTGTGAAAAATTTAACCCCGCAAGAATACGCCAAAATGGAGGAATTTGTCAAAATGTCTTTTGATTTTGCGCGAAACAATGACGCGGATAGCTTAAAAATTATGCTTGAAAATGGGCTAAATCCAAACCTTGCCAATCACAAGGGCGATACACTCTTAATGTTAGCAAGCTATCATAGCGCGATTTCGTGCGTGAAACTTTTGCTAGATTTTGGTGCAAATGTTGATGTGCCAAATGATAGGGGGCATACGCCACTAGCTGGCGTTTGCTTCAAAGGTTACGCTGAAGTGGCAAAGCTACTTTTAGAATCTGGAGCGAATCCTAATGGTTTTGGCGAAACATTAAGCCCCATAAACACAGCGATTATGTTTCGGCGCAAAGCAATTTTAGCCCTTTTATTACAATACAACTCTAAAAAACTCCCCCTATGGAAACGGCTTTACGCCAAACTTACAGGCTTATAGTGAGTGTATCAAAATTAAAAATGCGTCATAAGAACACACTTTATTTTGCGTCAAATCACACTACTATTTTGGATTATTAAGCATATTTATTTAGCAAAATCCCTAATCGCTTCTAAAAACGCGGGCACAACGACAGAGCCGTGCGTATATCCTTGAAATGCTTTGTAGTGTGGTGTTATATTGCTTTGTGATTGTATGAGAGTTGCTAATTCTTTAGTGTTAATTTTTGCCTTGCCACGCGGATTTTCTTTGTTAATCGTTTGAGTTTGTGGATTTTTTGGCGTATCTTGCATAATCCATAAAGTTATAGAATCTCCCTCAATATCCGCAAAATCAATCGCTCTATTTTGCCCTATAAATTCGCCATTTCCCCACCAAAGCGATGGCGAAATGGCATAAAAATGATTAAAATCGTTTGTAGCGTTACTCAAGGCATAAAGCACAAAAAGCCCACCAAAGCTATGCCCAAAAATGCCACACTCTTTGCTTAACTCCAAATTTGATTGTGTTATATGTGATTTTACAAATGGGATAATTGTTTGCACGAAAGATTCTAAGAAATTTTGCGCTCCACCGCCATTAAGGAAGTTTTGCTTATTATCCATAGAATCGAGCAACTCTTTTGGAATACTTGGCGTGTAATCCCTCGTTCTTAATGGTGGAAATGCTATCTTGGCATATTTTTCACCATAGCCTATGCCAACAAGAAGCACATAATCGAGTTCATCGCATAAAAAGTCTTTCTTGCAATACTCCTTAGCAAGCGCGTTTAGGGCTATTGGCAAATGTCCGTTGCCATCAAGCATATAGAAGATTCTATATTTTTTTGGTTGCGTTTTGGGCGATTTAATTTTGCTTATGGTAATGGCATAAATCGTGTTATTTGCGTGGAGTTGTGCTGTGTGAATGTCAAAAAGCTCTGTGGTTTTGGTGTCTAATTTTGTAATGGTGTTGCTTGGTTTTGCTACTAAACCACTTGCGCTTAATATAAACACCATAGCAATAATGAATAAATATTTCATTTTAAGATTCCTAAAAATTGTAAAAGCCACAATTCTAGCAAAATTTCGCTTGTTTGTATCTTTTGTAGCGTTAGGCGATAAAACTCCAGCAAAATCCATAACCCAAGCATTTGCGATAGCTTCTGGGGCGTTTGCTGTTTTGATATAATGCATAAAATCTCCTTTAAATTCTGGTGTATTTAAAAATTTGTATTATATACTTTTAGTTTGAGATTTTGCATTAAATTCTACATTTAATAAGTCAATAATGAGAGTGGAAATAAAAGCGGAAGGATACATAAAATGAGAGTAGTTATATTGATATGTCAATGTTTGGTATTGCTTGCAAGCCCAATCCAAATAGCCCAAGCAAGCACATCGCAAAATAGCGCATTAGAGGGGATTCCACAAGATGCAGATGTGGTTGAAATCGTTGATTATAAGCGCAATCTTATCATCGGGTATATGATTTTTAGAAATGCAAAGCTTATCAAAAAAATCACACTCAAAGAGCCTATAACTTTTTCTGCTTCTGCTACCACTCCTGCTACTAGTGGCTCTAGCAACACTTCTACTCAAAGCCTTGATACACAAGATTCAGCACAACTCCAAACGCCTACAATAGATTCTGCGACAGATTCTACACAAGAATCACAAGAATCACAAGAATCACAAGAATCACAAGAATCGCCCACATCAACTGCCCAATCTACTTCATCACATTAAGTTTTGCTTGTCATTCTAAGTGATAGTCAAAAGTAAGCTCATTTAAGTGAGTGAAACAAGTGAAGAATCCAAAAACACAGAATCTAAAATAGATTCTGTAAATCTTGGATTGCACGCTAATGCTTAAGTAATGACGACAAAAATTAGATTCTATGCAAATACAAAAAAGTGTGAAGAAAATCTAGAATCTAAAATAGATTCTAGTTTGGATTATGGATTCTTTAGTCGTGCTTTACGCACCCTTTAGAATGGCAAGTTATTTATTGCTTGCCATTATCTTGAGTTTATTTTGTAGAATCTATCAAAGTGCTTCGATGATGATTGCATTGAGTCGGGTGCTAAAATCTTTTGCGTTTTGCATATTTCCAGATTCTAGTAGATTCGCACAATCAAACAAAACATGGGCTATCTCTTTGACTTTGGCAGAATCTGCTTTTTGGAGTTTTTTGAAAATCTCATGAGAGATGTTGATTTGGATTGTTTTTTTGGCTTTTGGTGGCTCTTGTCCCATTTGACGCATAAGGTTTGCCATCATCGCGTTTTGCTCTTCTCCCACAAGCGCGATAGGAGAAGTCAGATCATCGCTAAGCTCGACATCTTTTATCTCATCGCCTAATGCCTCTTTGAAGCTGTCGATTATGGGTTGGAATTCTTTTTTGACTTTTTCATCGATCTTTGTTTCGCCAAGCTCTTTGAGTGCTTCAGATCCTGTGGCGTCTTTGAGCGGGGTTTTGTCAAATTCGCCCACATTTGGCATCACAAATCCATCAATCTCATCGCTTAGCAAAATCACTTCAAAGCCCTTTTTGGCGTATTTTTCTAAAATCGGGCTTGCTTTGAGTAAGTCTTTGTTTTCGCCGATGAGATAATAGATACTTTTTTGATCTTTTGGCATAGAATCTTTATAGTCTTTGAGGCTTAGATTCTCTTTGGTTTGGGTATCAAACCGCAAAAGATCTAGAATCTTATCTTTGTTTTCAAAGTCCGCATAAAGCCCTTCTTTTAGCACTTTGCCAAATTGCGTATAGAAAGTGTCGTATTTTTGCTTATCTTTGGAAAGAGTGGCGATTTCAGCTAGAATCTTTTTTGTTGAGGCGGATTTGATATTGGCTAGAATCTTGTTTTGCTGCAAGATCTCGCGACTCACATTCAGTGGCAAATCCTCGCTATCAATCACCCCTCGCACAAATCGCAAATACTGCGGAAGCAATTCTTTGTCATCATCAGTGATAAATACGCGTTTGACATAGAGTTTGACGCCGGATTGATAATCCACACGATACAAATCAAATGGTGCGACGCTTGGAATAAAAAATAATGTGCTGTATTCTAAAGTCCCCTCGACTTTTGTGTGAATCCAGCTTAAAGGCTCGCTATTATCGTGAGCGAAGCTTTTGTAAAATTCTTTATAATCCTCGTCTTTGAGCTCATTTTTTGGGGTTTTCCAGATTGCTTTTGCGGTGTTGAGCTGCTCGCATTTTTGCTCTTTTATCTCTTTTTTGTTTTCGCCTTCACCCTCAAATTTTGTTTCTTCATAGCTCAAAAATATAGGAAATGCGATGTGTTCGGAGTATTTTTTGATGATAGATTCTATCTCCCAGCGATTTGCGAATTTTTTGTCATCATCTTTTAAAAAAAGTGTAATCTCTGTCCCAAAAGAGTCTTTTTTGCAGGGTGTTATTTCGTATTCGCCACTTCCATCGCTTATCCAGCTGTATGCTTTGTCAAGCCCTGCTTTTTTGGTGGTTACGACTATTTTTTGGGCGACCATAAATGCTGAATAGAATCCAACGCCAAACTGCCCGATTAATGCAGAATCTTTTTTGGCATCGCCACTAAGTGCGTTGAGAAAGCTTTTTGTGCCAGATTTTGCGATTGTCCCTAGATTTTGGATAAGGTCTTGCTCGTCCATTCCAAGCCCAGAATCACTAATACGCAGAATGGATTTTTTCTCATCAAATGAAATATCAATGCGTGGATTGAAGGTGATGTTTTTGTAATTGTCATCACTAATGGTGAGGTAATTTAGCTTATCAAGCGCGTCAGATGCGTTGCTTATAAGCTCTCGCAAGAAAATCTCTTTATTAGAATACAACGAATGGATCATTAAATCCAAAAGTTGTTTGATTTCGGTTTGAAAAGTATGTTTTTTGCTACTCATAGGTTATCCTTTATAAAAATTTTGGCAATTATAGCATTGAATTGATAAATATGTATAAACTTTATAGATATAGTATAAACTTTTATGAGTTAGATTCTGTAAGAAATCTTATTATTTGTAATAAAGTTTATTTGTGAGATAATTTGGAATTTAGAATCTATGCAAACACAAAAAAAGTGTAAAGAAATCCTCTATTTTTAAGCAGATTTTAGGGTTGTGTAGAAATTTTTAGGCAAGCAAAAACACAAAAAATGTAACATAAGCGTTCATCGCAGGCTAAAAATTTCAAACTCCCTAAAATATGGCTTCTCAAGCAAAGCCCAATGAGCGCATAGCAAAAAAGAGAGGATTTAGATTCTCTGGAAATTAGATTCTAGATTTTAATTTGTCATTGCGAGCAGTTGTAAAACTGCGTGGCAATCCACTTTTTGATTTTTAGATTCTAAGAATCCAAAAATCAAATTTGAAATATAACAAAGGATAAAAATGTTTTGTAAAATGATCGGAATCTGCGGTGGTTGCACTTCAAAAGCAAACATAAAAGATGAAATGAATCATAAATCTAACTTCATACAATCACTTTTTGGGTTGGATTCTTTGGAGATTTTTGACTCACCAGATGTGGGCTATCGCACGCGCGCGGAGTTTAGAATCCACACAGAGAAGTATGAAAATCAAAAAAACCAATCAAAGCAACAACAAGTAGCAAACCAAGAACAACAAAAACAAGAGCAAGAAGGGCAAAAAAAGCAACAAGAACAACAAAAACAAGAATCTTGCGATACATATCAAGCCCAAACATCGCAAAGAGCCACACAAGCACAGAATGCGCCACAAATGCCACAAACCCAAAAAATGCAAATTTTTTTAGCGATGAGTGCGTTTGGAGAAAATAAAAGAGTCAAAATTACGCATTGTCCGATTTTGCTTCCTGCGATACAAATCGCCTTGCAAAGCTTGCTTGAAATCCTTAATGATAATAATCAGATTCTAGAATCTAAACTTTATGCAATCGAGGTTTTAGGCACTTTAAATGGTGGGGTGATGATTACACTTATCTATCACAAAACGCTTGATACGCAATGGAGAGAAAGCGCGCTTGCAGCTTGTGCTAAAATCAATGAAGATATGCAAAACCACCACTATAATCAACCTACAAATCAGCTTGCAAATCAGTTTAATCAAATCAAAAATCAAGCCCATATTATCGGGAGGAGTAGAAAGCAAAAAGTCATTCTCACTCAAGATACTTTACTTGATGAGATATACATACAAGGCAAATCGTATATTTATTTTCGTCAGGAGGGGAGGTTTTCTCAGCCAAATGCCTATACCAATCCAAAAATGATTGAGTTTGTCAAATCGCATATCATTACCCATCATAGAGTGGATTTGCTTGAGATGTATTGTGGAGATGGTAATTTTAGTATCGCTTTGGCGTGTGATTTTAGGCAGGTGTTTGCCACAGAGATTGTGAAAAGTTGCGCGCTCATCATACAAAAAAACATATTTGCAAACAATATCAAAAACATCACACACACAAGGCTAAGCGGAGAGGAGACGATACAGGCATTATGCTTTGAGCGGGAGTTTTTTCGGCTTAGGGGGATTGATTTAGGGCGATTTAGATTCTCGCATATTCTTATCGATCCGCCACGAAGCGGGATTAAAGATCACAAAATGCTTCAATTTATAGCCTCTTTTCAATATATTATTTATATCTCTTGCAATCCTCTAAGCCTCAAAAAAGATCTTGAGATTCTAGGGCTTTCGCATAAAATCTTGCATTTTGCGGTGTTTAATCAATTTCCGCATACAGAACATATCGAATGTGGGGTGATTTTAGAAAAAACAAACTCTTGATGTTTGGTTTTATTTGACTTTGATTTTGGTGCGCGTTTATTTTTGCACTGCTTGTTGTCGCTTTATTTTGCTCTCTGATTAGATTCTATACAAAGATTCTCAAAAATTATTAATTTAGATTCTGCTTTATAGATTAAATGTTAAAATATCAAGTTTTTTAATACTTGAAACAAACTTAACACTTAAGGAGGTTATGTCTATGTATCAGCAGAAAATCTTACAGATAAAAGGTGTCCGAAATGAATAATTAACAATACATAAGGAGTTTATTATGACTACAAAAAAAATCAAAAACCCTCAAAAAATCAATAAAAAAACCTTCAAAATTCTAGAATTTGCCTCAATGCATACCGCAGAAAATATTTTTGAATATCTCAATAAATCTTCAAATGGCTTAATCCATGCGTCCAAAACAGGACTGAATAAAAGCTCAATATATGCGAGCCGAGAAATATATGGTGATAATGTCGTTACCCACCAAAAAAAACAATCACTTGGCACGCAACTTTTCAAAGCTTTTATCAATCCATTTACGCTTATTTTGCTTGTATTAGCTGGGGTTTCTTGCTTTATGGATATTATTTTGCCTCTATCTTGTGGCAGGGCTGATGAAGTGAGCATTCAGGCTGTGGTGATTATTTGTGCTATGGTGTTTTTGTCTGGGATATTGCGTTTTGTGCAAGAGAGCCGATCAGGAGCTGCGGCTGAATTATTGCTCTCAATGATTACAACAACTTGTTCTGTCATACGCAAAAACAAACATAATGAAGAAAAGAAAAAAGAGATTCCATTGGATAAGGTCGTTGTCGGTGATATTGTTACTTTGAGTGCGGGAGATATGATTCCAGCTGATGTGAGAATCTTAGAAGCAAAAGATCTCTTCATCAATCAATCCTCTCTCACAGGTGAGAGCGAACCTATCGAAAAAATAGCCAAGCCTTTGGATAAGATAGATTCTATCACTGATAGGACTAATCTTGCTTTTATGGGGTCAAATGTGCTAAGTGGGCAGGGAAGCGCGCTTGTATTAGCCACAGGCGATAGCACCTTATTTGGAAGTGTCGCCTCTGAAGTTGCTAGCCAAGCTCCAGAGACAAATTTCACAAAAGGCGTCAATAAGGTCTCATGGGTGCTTATACGATTTATGCTTATTATGGTGCCTATTGTGTTTTTTGTCAATGGCTTCACAAAGGGTGATTGGCTTGAGGCGTTATTGTTTGGAATCTCAATTGCAGTGGGATTGACACCAGAGATGTTACCTATGATTGTAAGCACTTGTTTGGCAAAGGGCGCGGTGATTATGTCAAAGAAAAAAACCATTGTCAAAAATCTCAACGCAATCCAAAGCTTTGGCGCGATAAATATCCTTTGCACAGACAAAACAGGCACAATCACTCAAGATGAAGTCGTGCTTGAATACCATATCAATGTGCATGGCAAAGAAGATGACAGAATCTTGCGTCATGCGTATTTGAATAGCTATTTTCAAACAGGCTACAAAAACCTTATGGATATTGCTATCATCAACAAAACAGAAGAGCTAGAGCTTGCAAATCCAAAAATTATAGACTTATCTCAAAACTATACAAAAATAGATGAAATGCCATTTGATTTTGTAAGGCGCAGGCTTTCTGTGGTAGTGCAAGATACATCAGGCAAAACGCAAATGATTACAAAAGGCGCAGTTGAGGAAATGCTTAGTATTTGCTCTTTTGTGGAGTATGACTCAAAACTAGAGCCATTGAGCAATGAGCTTAAACAAGAGATTTTACAAGTTGTTGATGATCTAAATAAAGATGGATTCCGTGTTATCGCATTGGCACAAAAAAATAACCCATCTCAAGTTGGGGCTTTTGGGGTAAAAGATGAATGCGATATGGTGCTACTTGGCTATCTTGCATTTCTTGATCCACCCAAATCAAGTGCCAAACTTGCCATCACTGCACTAAGAGATCATGGAGTGATGGCAAAAGTGCTTACAGGTGATAACCCAAAAGTCGCGCAAAATATTTGCAAGCAAGTAGGGCTTCAAGTCGGAATCAATGGCGATAAAATCCTCTTAGGACATCAAATTGAGCAAATGAGTGATGAAGAGCTTGCAGTTTGTGCTATACAGACTGAAGTATTTGCCAAACTCTCTCCAGATCAAAAAGTTCGGATTGTGAAAGTATTGCAGGATTTGGGGCATTCTGTGGGATTTATGGGCGATGGTATAAATGACGTTCCCGCACTAAAAATCGCTGATGTTGGAATCTCAGTAGATTCTGCGGTGGATATTGCCAAAGAAAGTGCAGATATTATTTTGCTTGAAAAAGATCTTATGGTGCTAGAAGAAGGCATAATCGAGGGGCGCAAAACCTATGCAAATATGATTAAATACATCAAAATGACAGCGTCTTCTAATTTTGGAAATATGTTCTCTGTGCTTGCGGCTTCGGTATTTTTGCCTTTTATTCCGATGATGCCATTGCATTTGCTTATTTTAAATTTGATTTATGATATTTCTTGTATGTCGCTTCCTTGGGATAATGTCGATAAAGAGATTCTCAAAACCCCGCAAAATTGGGATAGCAAATCTGTAAGTAGCTTTATGCTTTGGTTTGGACCTGTGAGTTCTGTGTTTGATTGGAGCACTTATGTTTTTATGTATTTTGTGTGCTGTCCGATGTTTGTTAGCGGTGGGGTTTTGTATAATGATTTGGTAAATGTCTTTGCAGGAGATATGCTTGCTACAATGCAGCTAAACTATGAGGCGATGTTTCAAGCGGGCTGGTTTATAGAATCTATGTGGTCGCAAATGCTTATTATCCATATGCTTCGCACATCAAAAATTCCTTTTGTGCAAAGCAGTGCTTCGGCTCCTGTGATGTTTTTTACACTTTCAGGGATTATCGCACTTACAATCATACCATTTACACAGCTTGCTAATGCGCTTGGGTTTGTTGCTTTGCCAAGTTGGTTTTTTTGGTATCTTATTCCTTGCGTGGTGTTGTATATGCTTTTGGCAACTTTGGTTAAAGTTATTTATATAAGGTGTTATGGGAAGTTGCTTTAAAGATTTTAGATTCTATTTTATATAGAATCTAAAATCTAAATCCTCTCTTTTTTGCTATGCAACTTTAGGGTTTTGCTTGAGAAGCCATATTTCAGGGAGTTTGAAATTTTTAGCCTGTGATGAACTTCTATGTTACACTTTTTTGTGTTTTTGCTTGTCTAAAAATTTCTACACAACCCCAAAATCTGCCTAAAAATAGAGGATTTCTTTACACTCTTTTGTGTTTGCATAGAATCTAGAATCTAAAAGTAGATTCTATGGATTGCCACGCAAATTTTTCAATTTTGCTCGCAATTGAGGGGGCGAGTTTGTCATTGCGAGGACGATAGGACGAAGCAAAAGAGAATCCACTTTGTCATGTCTTTAAGGAGTGCTGGGAGCAAGCCGCAGGGCATATGCCAAAGGACGCAGATTTTAATGCTGGTGAGGGCAAGGGAGTGGAGCCTGTAAATGCTCGTGATAATGTGCTTTCAACCTCTGGTGCGATCAATGTGTTGGGTAATGTGTGGGAATGGACTTCTACATCAAGACAAGTAAGAGGAAATGTAGGCGATTATAAAGCAGTAAAAGGTGGAGCGTGGGATTCTAAGCGCACAGAATGTAGGACAGAAAATAGAGAAGAGGGCAGAGAAGCAAGCAAGACTTACGCAAATGTGGGCTTTCGACTTGTCAAAGAGTAGTCAAGCGTTAAAAATCATCAGAATATCTATAAAATCATTTCAAATCTAGCGTCATAAGTTGCAAAATAATTTGCTATACATTAAAGAGGCTTCATACACTTAAGCCTCTTAATTAAATTGAGAAAAAATACCGCACTTTGCCTGCACTTGCAACTTTTCAGCTTTTTAATTTGCATTTGTCTTTTGGCACTATCCTTTTTCTTTATTCTTTATCGCCTTATTATATTTTGCTTGATTTTTCATTACCTCTGTGCTTTGTCTTGTTTTGTTTTTTGTTCTGTGCTTATGTTTTTTGCTATTTTTACTTTTTGATTGAGAAAGTATATAGGTTAATTTATGAAGATTTTGTGAATAATAGTTTAATTTTATGGTTTAGGATAAATATCTATCACAACACAAGGAGGAAATATGAAAATTATTGGAATCTTAGGTGGTATGAGCTGGGAAAGCACCACATTGTATTATAAACTCATCAATGAAGAAATCCGCGTGAGGCTTGGTGGCTTGCATTCAGCACAGATTCTGCTCTCAAGCCTTGATTTTGCCGAAATCGCAGAATACCAAAGCAAAAATCAATGGAAAAAATCCGCTGATGTTTTGATGACAAAAGCCAAAGATTTGGAGCGAGGCGGGGCGCAATGTATTGTGATTGCTACAAATACCATGCACAAAATCATTCCGCTTATCGATAAGGAAATTAGCATTCCATTTATCCATATCGCCAAAAGCCTTGCTTGTGCGTTGCAAAAAGAGCAGGTTGATGAAGTGCTTTTGCTTGGCACACGATATACGATGAAAGATGATTTTTATAAAGCAATTTTGAATGAATACCACATAAAAGTGCAAGTGCCAAGCAATGAGGATATAGAATACATTAATGCGATTATTTTTAAAGAACTTTGCGTGGGTCAAATCCAAGAAAGCTCAAGGCAAATGCTTCTTCGGATCATCAAAAAACAAAAATGCAACAATGTTGCACTAGCTTGCACGGAGTTGCCATTATTGTTTGATAATGTGGAAGAGGGGTTGCGATTTTTTGATACAGGTGCAATCCACGCCAAAGAAGCAGTTGAGTTTGCTTTGGGGAGGTGAGATAGAAGTGAGATGAAAATAAGATAAATATATGGAGTGAAAAAGGGGAGCATAATGAGAGCTATAAAAAAGCACAAATTAAAGCCAAGCTATTCAAAATTACACATTTTTTCTTTGCTTTATTGTACGTGTTTTTGGGTTGTTTTTATGTAGATTCTGCCTTGTTTTTGTGCTTTAAGCTTACTGCAATATCTATAAATACCTAAAAATACATATTCATATTTTTGCGCCAGTCGCAATATATATTTAATTTTTGCAAAAATCATTATGCGTTAGATTCTGTTTATACATTTAAGAGTATGTTTTGACTGATAAGCCAAAAGAGTGCAGTGATTTTGGTTTATGGCAACTCGGATTGATGTTGGTTCTATGGGATCTTACTTAAGAGTGCATAGAATCTAAAAGCTTTCTAATCAATCAAAGGAGTAAAAATGTATAAATTTTGTCTTGTAGTGTGTATTGTATTGCTGCATTTTTGTATGGCTAGTGAAAATTTCACATCGCTAGATGAAGCTTGACCACAGATTCCGCCAGATATGCCAAAAGATAGTCCGATTGCTGTGCATATCGGGGGTAATAAAAAAGTGTGCTACATTCCGCAGTTTTCAGTAGGCACGCCATATGGCTCGTATATCGGGCTTTTGAATTGCTCTTTGAGTGAGGCAAAGAGTGCGAGATATGATATTTTAAATCGTTTGGCGTATTACATCAACAATATGTGGGTGTGTATCACCGCACCAAATTCAATTGCAATTTATAAAGGCGATAAGGATTATGTGTATTTGAGTCCTTGTGTGATTAATGATGCTAAGCAACAATGGAAAATACGAGATGGCGTGTTTTATAGCCTTGATGAGAGTTATAGTCTCAAAGATGATGGTAATTATGTCTATGTTTTAAAGCAAGGAAATAGAACTTCAAAGAAATAAAACTCATGGTTCATTGACGAAGCGAAAAACAAGCCCCCGCAGAATCGCTTAAAAGCTAGGATTTAGAATCTATGGAAATTAGAATAATGGTTAAATTTGGTTTTAAGTTGGATTATAGAGTTTTTGCATTATACTTTTGCCTAATTTTAGTGCAAGTGTATGCTTAAATTTTGATAAGGATTGCTGGTGAAAATCTTAGTTACAGGAGCAGCTGGATTTATTGGTTCTTTTGTTGCGCGGTATTTGGCACATCGAGGTGATGAGGTTATAGGACTTGATAGTATAAATGATTATTATGATGTACGTTTAAAATATGCTAGATTGCATAAGCTAAGTGGGCTAAATTGTCGGGGGGGGGGGCAAATACAAGAATCTATTAGCTATAATAAACTTTTACAAAGCAATATATATCCTAATTATAAATTTATCAAGCTTCAACTTGAAGACACGCAGAATCTAGCATATTTGTTTAAGACACAAGAATTTGATGTAGTTTGCAATCTCGCAGCACAAGCTGGTGTGCGCTATTCTCTTAAATCTCCTCGCGCTTATATTGATAGCAATATTATTGGCTTTTTGAATATCTTAGAATCTTGTCGCCACAATAATGTCAAACATCTCGTGTATGCTTCAAGCTCATCTGTGTATGGGCTCAATCAAGATATGCCATTTAGCACGCACAAAAGCGCAGATCACCCCATAAGCCTTTATGCTACTAGCAAAAAGAGTAATGAACTTATGGCACACACTTATTCGCATTTGTTTCATCTTCCTACAACTGGTTTGCGATTTTTTACCGTTTATGGACCTTGGGGGCGACCTGATATGGCGTTATTTCAATTTACCAAAAATATATTGGAAAACAAAAGTATTGATGTATTTAATGAAGGCAATATGGCACGGGATTTTACTTATATAGATGATATTGTGGAGGGCGTTGTGCGCGTGATAGATAATGTCCCAAAGCCAAATCCTAAATGGGATACACACAAAGCAGATTCTAGTAGCTCTAGCGCACCTTATAAAATCTACAATATCGGCAATAGCGCGCCTGTGAAGCTTATGGATTTTATTGCAGAGATTGAAAACAATATCGGTAAAAAAGCCAAGAAAAACTTTTTGCCATTGCAAGAAGGTGATGTGCTCGCGACATTTGCTGATGTGAGTGATTTGCAGAATGATCTTTTTTATCAGCCTAGCACATCGATAAGCACGGGCATTGCTCATTTTGTGCGCTGGTATAGAGAATATTACAAATGCTAAGTGCAAATTTAACTTATAAGCTCAAACTAGAATCTAATCACATAATCTAAATTTATAGATTTTAAGCTTGCAGAATCTAAGCTCATAGAATCTAAATCCATACATTAAACGCAAAGTGTTTCTATGGTATTTGGCATGTGATTTATTTTGTAATGTTTGCGATGATTTGTGATGAAAGGTTGAGTGAAGCATTTTGGCATTTTTAAGTTTTTTTATAGATTTTTGCATTATACTTTTGTTTCTTTAAATCTTAGGATTTTTAAATGAGATTCTATATAGCAAATCCCACATCATAGGGGTTTAGCGTGGATTTTGTTTGGTGGATTCTACTTGATTTTTGATAAAGGATGTTATTATGATAGCTCTTATTTTTGTCGCAGTGATTGTTTTGGTTGTGCTGGTTGTTATTATTACGGCTATGCTTTTTAGGCGTGTAGTGGCTACAAATGAGGTGCATATTATCCAATCTGCCAAAAACACCACCTCTTTTGGCAAAGACACCGGAAATGGCAATACTTACTATGAGTGGCCCTCTTGACTTCCTATCATAGGTGTAACAAAGATAGTCTTACCTGTGAGCGTTTTTGATATAAATCTCAATGGCTATGAAGCCTATGATAAAGGCAGGGTGCCTTTTATCGTGGATATTACGGCTTTTTTCCGCATTAAAGATTCTAATGTCGCAGCGCAAAGAGTGAGTAGCTTTAGTGAGCTTATCGAGCAGTTGCGCGCGATTATTCAAGGTTCGGTTAGGACGATACTTTCTTCCCATGAGATTGAAGATATTATGCACTCAAGAAGCACTTTTGGCGATAGCTTTACCAAAGAAGTGCGCGAACAGCTCGCAAGCTGGGGCGTTGAAACGGTAAAAAATTTGGAGCTGATGGATATAAGGGATAGTCAAGATTCTAATGTAATCCGCAATATCATGGAAAAGAAAAAATCTCTCATTGAAATGCAAAGTCGTGTCGAAGTGGCAGAAAATATCAAAAATGCTGAAATCGCTGAAATCAACGCCGAGCAAGCCACGCAGATCCAAGAGCAAATCGCAAAACAAGTCGTGGGACTAAAGACAGTAGAATCTCAAAGAGAAGTCGATATCTCCGCGCAAAAAGCCGCACAGCTTGTCAAAGAGCAAGAAAAAGTCACCAAAGAAAAAGAAATGGAAGTCATCAAAGTCGCTGATGTCAAGCGCGCAGAAATCACCAAAGATGTCAATGTCGTAAAAGCTGAAGAAGTCAAACAAACTGCTATCATAAATGCTGAAGGAGACAAACAAAAAGACATTTTGAAAGCTGAAGCATTGCTAGAATCTAAAAAGCGCGAGGCAGAAGCATTGCTAGAGATGAAAAGTAAAGAAAGTAAAGGTATCGAGCTAGAAGGTGCCGCAAGAGCGTAAAGCGAAAAGCTCATGCAAATGGCGCCTATTGAAGCCCAGATTTCACTTGCGCAAGAAATAGGCGAAAATCAAGGCTACCAAAGCTACCTCATCTCAATCCGCCAAATCGAAGCCTCTCAAGCCATAGGTATTGAGCAGGCAAAAGCGCTTGATAAAGCCGATATCAAAATCATCGCTAATGCTAATAATGGCAATGTGAATGATGGTTTAAATAGTGTGAGCGAGTTTTTCTCTGCAAAAGGTGGCACACAGCTAGGCGCGATGCTTGAAGGCTTAGCACAAAGCGAAGTAGGCAAAAGCTTGCTTGATAAATTTACAGCCAAAAAAGAAAATAAATAAGGTAATAGATTCTGCTACTAAGGCAGATGATTGCATAGAATCTACTAGAATTTGTCGTTTTTGTTGTCATGTCTTAAGCGATAGCGAAGAATCCAGTCAATACACAATCACATAAGACATCGCATTTTCTTTTATCCATTTTTGACTAGATTGCTTCAGCTTTGCGCCTCGCAATGACAAACCCGCCGTCATTGCGAGCAAAATTTTCAAATTTTGCGTGGCAATCCATAAGAATCTACTTTTAGATTCCATGCAAAGCAGAATCTATATTTTCAAACCTTCAAGCAAACCTCTATACAGCAGAGCGTCTTTTTTGAGAGAAGCGCGCAAGTAGCGGTAATTATGGCAGTAGGTTTTAACTTCATTCCAAAACACAGCAGAGTGATTTTTATGCCTAATGTGCGCAAGCTCGTGGATTATCACATAATCAATACATTCTTTTGGCGCAAAAACAAGCATCAAAGAAAAGCTCAATCTATCTTGCGTGCAGCTTCCAAAGCGAGTGGTAGATTCTCGTATGGCAAGTTTTGAAAATGTGAGACGCATTTGCTGTGCGAAAAATCGCGCTTGATGTGTGATGTAGTGCATAAGTGTTATTTTGAGTGCGCTTTTTGTGGGTGCTTCTTGCCATTGCCCAAAGAGGAGGATTTGATTTTTGTGCGATTGTAAGATTGTGTTGATGTGCTGTGTTTGGTGGAGAAATTTTTGATGGGTTGAGAGAATCCATTGCTTATGTAAATGCAAAAAATCCATAAGCTTGTGTGAGGGCGTTTGGAAGTGATGTGAGAGGGTGATTTTTGGTGCGAGGTGGTGATTGGTATATGTGGGCGTTATTGAGATTCTAAGATGTTTGGATTTAGAGGGTTTGAGCTCTATTGATATATCCATAAAATGTAAGATATGAGCTTGCGTGGGTGATTTGGATTTGGCATACCAACTTGTATTCATACTTACTCTTTTTTGATAAAATTTTCAAATTATACCAAAAGGAAAATAGATGAAAATATTGTTGCTCGAAGACATAAAAGGTCTAGGAAAAAAGGGAGATATTTGCGAGGTCAAAGATGGCTATGGACAAAATTTTTTGATCGCCAAAAACAAAGCCAAACACGCCACACATGAAGTCATCAATCGCTACAAAGCAGAGCAAGCCAAAATCGCCCAAATCAATGCTCTTGAAATGGCAGAGCGCAAACAGCTTGCAAAAAGTTTGGAAGATATAGAGGTTGTTTTATACAAAAAAGGCAATAATGGCACACTTTTTGGCTCAATCACCAAAGATGAAATAGCCTGTGAGCTAGAAAAAACATATCGCTTAAGCATAGACAAAAAAGAAATCGATATAAAAACCCCTATCAAAAGCGCAGGAGATTTTGCTGTCGAAGTGAAGCTTGGCAATGGCATTCATGCAAATCTAAAAATCCGCGTTGTAGTGGAGTGAGAAAATATGTTTGAAGCGACAACGATACTTGGATACAAGGGCGAGATTGACGGGAAAAAGGTAGCTATTATCGGCGGAGATGGGCAAGTAACTTTGGGAAATTGCGTGATAAAAGCCAATGCAACCAAAATCCGCACGCTTTATAATGGACAGATTCTAAGCGGATTTGCAGGAAGCACGGCTGATGCGTTCAGTTTGTTTGATATGTTTGAGCGGATTCTGGAGGGCAAAAAGGGCGATTTATTGCGCTCTGTTTTGGAGTTTGCAAAAATGTGGCGCAGTGATAAATATTTGCGCAAACTTGAAGCAATGATGATTGTGCTTAATACTGATAAGATTTTTATTTTGAGTGGCACAGGCGATGTGCTTGAGCCAGAAGATGGCAAAATAGCAGCCATTGGAAGTGGTGGAAATTATGCCTTAGCTGCAGCTAGAGCATTAGATCAAAATAGCACATTACACCCTAAAGAAATAGTGCAAAAATCATTAGAAATTGCTGGAAATATTTGCATTTATACTAATACAAATATCAAGATTCTAGAAGTTGGCACATAAGACTAAATGCACACACGCCAAAACTTAAAATAATACAAAATAATTAAGAAAATACACGAAGTTTGAGTAATTTAAAGCAAAGAAGGAGGCTTAGAATGGATAGATTAAATATGACCCCACAAAAAATCGTGGAATATTTAGATGGGTATATCATCGGGCAAAATGACGCCAAAAAAGCCATTGCAATTGCGTTGCGGAATCGATATAGGAGAATGCAACTTCCAAAAGAAATCCAAGAGGAAATCACGCCAAAAAATATCTTGATGATCGGCTCAACAGGAGTTGGCAAAACTGAAATAGCAAGACGAATGGCAAAGATTATGGGACTGCCTTTTATCAAAGTCGAGGCGAGCAAATATACAGAAGTCGGATTTGTCGGCAGAGATGTAGAATCTATGGTTCGTGATTTGGTGAATGCAAGTATCGCACTTGTAGAATCTGAGCACAAACAAAAACATAGCACACAGATTGCAGACTATATCCTTGATAGGATCACAGCTCGCTTGATTCCGCCTTTGCCTTCAAGCGTGAATGAAGAAAAGAAAAAAGAATACGATCAAAGCTTTGCCAAAATGCGCGAAAAAGTCAAAAAAGGGCAGGTTGATGATTTAAGGATTGATATTGAGGTGGTGAAAAAATTTGAAGCCCTAGATAATGGACTCTCGCCTGATATGATAAAGGTGCAAGAATCTATCATTAGGGTGCTTAATAAAGATGACAGAATCAAAAAAAACATCAGTGTCAAAGAGGCAAAAGAAATGCTTTATCAAGAAGCCGCAGAATCTGTGCTTGATATGGAAAATATCAAAATCGAAGGACTCAAAAAAGCAGAATCTAGTGGCGTGATTTTTATCGATGAAATCGACAAAGTTGCTACAAGCACAAAAGATTCTCGGACTGATCCAAGCAAAGAGGGCGTGCAAAGAGATTTATTGCCAATCATAGAGGGCAGTAGTGTTTCGACAAAATATGGACCAATCAATACGGATTATATTCTGTTTGTCGCTGCTGGGGCGTTCCATCTAAGTAAGCCAAGCGATTTGATCCCTGAGCTTCAAGGGCGGTTTCCGATTCGAGTGGAGCTTGATGGGCTTGATGAGGACGCGATGTATAAGATTCTCACCCAAACGCGCTCAAGCCTCATCACCCAATATCAGCAACTACTCAAAACAGAGCAAGTGGATTTAGAATTTGATGATGAAGCGATAAGGACATTAGCGCATTTTGCGTATATGGCAAATCAAAAAACAGAAGACATAGGCGCAAGGCGATTGCATACGATTTTGGAGAGGGTGCTTGAAGATGTGAGTTTCAATGCAGATCAATATGCCAATCAAAAAATCACCATTGACAAAAAAATGATTTGCCAAAAGCTAGAAAATCTCGTAGGCAATACTGATTTGTCGCGCTATATTTTGTAGATTTTAGTTAAGATCACCATTTGGGGATTATAGGATTATGTGTGAGGATTATGTATGATAAGTAGGGCTGGGTTTGTAGCGGTTGTCGGAAGACCAAATTCTGGAAAATCCACACTTCTGAATACTATTATAGGCGAGAATCTAGCACTTGTGTCTCACAAAGCAAATGCCACAAGAAAAACGATGAACTTTATCATCTCACATACATACAAACACCACGAGCAATGTCAGATTATTTTTGTCGATACGCCCGGAATCCACAAAAAAGAAAAGCTCTTAAATCAATTTATGCTAGATTCTGCATTAAAAGCAATGAGTGATTGCGATGTGTGCGTGTTTTTGAGCGCAGTTGGTGATAGCTTGAAATATTATGAGGAATTTTTAAATCTCTATCCCAAAAAGCATATTTTGGTATTAAGCAAAATCGATACAATCACACATAAAGATTTGGCAGTAGAAATAAGCAAATATCAACCTTACGCAGAGCGTTTTTTGGCTCTTATCCCACTTAGCACCAAAAAAAATCTCAACATTACACAGCTTTTGGATTCTGTGAGTGAGAATCTACCGCATTCAAATGCGTTATTTGATGAAGATGATCTCACGACACACACCATGCGAGAAATCACAAAAGAGATGATCCGCCAAAGTGTGTTTGAAAATCTTAGCGATGAGATTCCTTATGAAAGTGATGTGCTGATAAGTAGCTTTATACACAAGCAAAATATAAATGAAATCTTTGCCAAACTCTATGTCCGCAAACATTCACAAAAAATCATCACTATCGGCAAAAATGGGCAGACAATCAAACGCATTAGTATGCAAGCAAGGCAAAAAATCGAGGAGCTATTGCAAGAGAGAGTGTTTTTAAAAATCGATGTCGTTGTCAATAAAGACTGGCTCAATGATATAAAAACGCTTAAAACTCTAGGCTATCATATCGATAAATCCACAAAATAATCATTACAAATGAAAAAAATCTATATAGAATTAAGCGATATTTGCGCGCTTTCTTGTCAGTTTTGCCCAGCTCCAAAATCAAAACGTGGCATTATGGATTTGCAATTATTTGAGCACTGCATAAATGAGGCGATAAAAATCTGCAAAAACATTGCTTTGCATATTTTGGGCGATCCTTGCAAGCTAGAAAATCTTAGTCAATATTTATCAATCGCCAAAGCCAAAGGCGCGCACATTGATCTTGTTACAAGCGGAATGTATTTGCATAAACATCATTACCACACGCTTATCTCAAAGCCTATCAAGCAGATTTCCATATCGCTTGAAGCGGGGTTTGATCGCAATAATTATCATACAAATTATTTACAGCGGGTTGTAGATTTTGCTTTGTATCATAGGGCAAATCCGTTGTGTTTTTTAAATCTTAGAATCCAAGATAGCGGGATATTGCAGCAAGAGCGTCAATTACAAGATATTTTTTCAGCCTTTTGCATTGCAGAATCTAATATTACAGATCTTATGGCAGAGCTTAGGCAACAAGGCAGAATCCGCCTTTGGGAAAGAGCATTTTTGGTTGTTAAAAGGCATTTTGAATGGACTTTGTCTATTGATTCTAGTGATTCTAATAATTCCGATAATTCCAATGGCTCTAGCGACCCCAAAAACAATCATAAAATACACAAAAAATGCTATGGCATAAGCGAGCAAATCGGGATTTTGAGTAATGGCATTGTCGTGCCTTGCTGTATTGATGCTATGGGGATAATCAACCTTGGCAATATCAAAACCCAGAATCTAGAATCTATCCTTTCATCTCCAAGGGCTGTGCGTATCAGAGAAGGTTTTAAGCACAATTTAGCTATTGAGCCATTATGTCAGCAATGCCAGTATTATATTGCTATGCAATAAAGTGATGAAAAAGAGATAATTTTATAAATATTTTTTTGATTTTAATGCTAAAATGTCGGATTTAATGATTAATGAAATGGGAAAGCCATGTATTTTTCTTCTAAATCTATTCGAATGTGTATTGGCTGTCGTCAGAAATTATTACAACAAGAATTATTGCGTCTTAGACATAGCGATGGCAAAATCAGCGCATTTGAAGGAAGTGGGAGAAGTTTTTATTTTTGTAAGGAGTGCTTACAAGACGAGCGGATATTATATAGGAGTCTATCGAGATTTCGGGGTTTGGAAAAAAGGCAGCAAAGTATAAAAGAGATTCAGGAGATTGCAAAAATATGGATAAAGTAAAGATTGTAGAGATTGCAGAAGATGCAGCAAAAAATCCAAAAGAGGTTTTGGAAAAAGCAAAAGAAATGGGCATTGATGTCAAAAACATCACAAGCACGGTAAGCACAGAGATAGCGGGGTTTATTTATGAATATGTAACAACGGGCAAAAATCTTATGCCGCAGCCAAAAGAAAAAAAACCAGCCAAAGCCAAAAAAACCAAAGAAGTGGCAAAAGAAGCCATAAAGACAACAAAAAAAGCCAAAGAAGCAGAAAGCAAAGAAGCTACAACAGCAATAGAGCACACACAAGAAAAATCCACAAAAACAAAATCCACCCAACCAAAATCTAAAAAATCCACCCAAAAATCATCTCAAGAACTCCAAGATAACACAACAGAAAGCAATACAGAATCTACACAAATCACATCATTGCAAGAGCCATTATCAAAAGATTCTAATCTTATGCAAAGAAACACAGGTATTCGCATTATCAAAAAAACAAATGATGATGAAGCAGAATCCAAACCCCAAGCCACACAAATCAAAAAAACCACATATATGCCCTCAATCCAAGAGATGATGCGAGAGCAAGAAGAGCCACAGCAAAAAAAAGTCAAAAAACCCAAAAAACAGATTCCGCTCCAAAAACACAGCGGGCAAAAAATCGATATTCTTGAACGTAATTTTGAAGCGCGCAATAATGACTATGATGATGAACAAGATGAGATTATGCTTTTTGATCTCAATGAGCATGAGATTAGAGATGAAGAAAAAGAAATGGAAGCGCGACAGATTCTCACTGATAGGGTGCAAATCCAGCGCAAAAATCCATGGCTCAATGAAAATCGATCAATTAGTAGGACAAGGCGCAAGAAGCCAAAAATAACAGCCGAGCCAAGCAAAGTCGCTAAAAGTGCTATCGTGATCCCAGAAGAAATCCGCGTGTATGAGTTTGCTGATATTTCAGGCAGAAGTCTCACAGAAGTGATTAAGGTGCTTTTTGGGCTTGGATTAATGGTAACTAAAAATGACTTTTTGGATAAAGATGCAATCGAGATTCTTGCAGAGGAATTTAATATCGAAGTCTCTATCCAAAATCAAGATGAAGAGATCGAACAAGGGATTATCAATGAGAGTGATTATGAGCCAAGACCGCCTGTTGTAACGATTATGGGGCATGTCGATCATGGCAAAACTTCTTTGCTTGATAAAATCCGCGATACACGCGTAGCAAGTGGTGAGGCAGGTGGTATCACACAGCATATCGGTGCGTATATGGTCCAAAAAGATGGCAAAATGATAGGTTTTATCGATACTCCCGGACATGAGGCATTTAGCGAAATGCGAAGTCGCGGGGCACAAGTAACAGACATTGCAATCATCGTAATCGCAGCTGATGATGGAGTCAAGCAGCAAACAATCGAAGCGCTCAATCACGCAAAAGCCGCAAATGTGCAGATTATCATCGCTATGAATAAAATCGACAAAGAAAATGCTAATATCGACAAGCTTAAATCTGAATGTGCTGAACTTGGATTTTTGGCAAATGATTGGGGTGGAGAGTATGAGTTTATACCCATTTCTGCCAAAACAGGAGAGGGTTTAGATGTTTTGCTTGAGACAATTTTGCTTCAAGCAGAAGTAATGGAGCTCAAAGCCTCACCCAAAGCGAACGCTCAAGCAGTTGTCTTGGAGGGAAGCGTGCAAAAAGGGCGAGGACCTGTTGCGACAATTATCGTCAAACAAGGTGTTTTTAAAGTCGGAGATCCAATTTATGCGGGGACAGCTTATGGAAGGATAAGAGCACTTGCTGATGATATGGGTAGAAGTATCAAGGAGTTAAAACCTTCTGGCGTGGCTTTGGTGGTTGGGTTAGATTCTGTGCCAAGTGCCGGATCGATTCTTTATGCTGCGCAAAATGACTCAATCGCAAGAGAAAAAGCCCAAAAAACAGCGAATTATCTGCGCCAAAAAGAATTAAGCAAATCAACAAAAGTTTCATTTGATGAATTAAGCGAAATGGTAGCCAAAGGGCAGCTTAAAACCTTGCCACTCATCATCAAAGCAGATACGCAAGGAAGCTTAGAAGCAATCAAATCAAGTGTGCTAAAACTCAACAATCAAGAAATTGAGATTAATATCATTAGTTTTGGGATTGGCGGGATAAGCGAGAGTGATGTATCTTTGGCAGCGGCAAGCCCTAATTGCTTGATTTTGGGGTTTGGACTGCGCCCGACAGGTATCGTCAAATCCAAAGCAAAAGAGCTTGGAGTGGAGATAAAAACTTATTCTGTGATTTATGATTTGGTTGATGATATAAAAGCACTGATTTCTGGGCTTATGTCGCCATTGCTTGAGGAAGAAAACACAGGGCAGGCTGAAGTCAGAGAGACTTTTGTAGTTTCTAAAGTCGGGGTGATTGCTGGTTGTATGGTTACAGATGGGGTGATTAAAAGAGGCATTAAAGCTCGCTTGATTCGTGATGGTGTGGTGATTTATACGGGGCTTATCTCAAGTCTCAAGCGATTTAAAGATGATGCCAAAGAAGTGAGTAAGGGCTATGAATGCGGTATTATGCTTGATGGCTTTAATGATATTAAAGTAGGTGATGTATTTGAGACTTTTGTAGAAGTGCAAAAAAGCCAAAAAATCTAATAAGGGACACAAGGTATGTCAGTCAAACTTGAGAGAATGCGCTCAATGCTTAAGGAATTGCTTATAGAGGCTTTGAGCCATTTAGATGATGAGCGGATAAATAGCGTAAGTATCACTGATGTGGAATGCTCAAAGGGCAAATATAATGCAAAAGTGTTTGTGCAAATTGACAATCAAGACGCGCTTGCGACACTTAAGATTCTCAAAAAAGCAGAGGGAATTTTGCGTGAATATGTATTGAGTAATAGTGGTTGGTTTAAATGTCCGCATTTGCAGTTTGTCATCGATGAGAGCTTAGAAAAATCTCAAGGCATAGAGGCGATTTTTCGGCAGATCAATGAAGAAAAACTCAATGAAGAAAAATTTAATGAAGAAAAACTAAAACACACAAACAAAAAGAATAAATAACTATAAAGGCAGGATATGCAGACAGCAGTAAATGAAGAGGTTTTTGCGGATCTAGAATCTATAATCACAGCTTGTGATTGTCAGCTATATGATATAAGCTGGGTGAAAGAGAATAGTCATAATATTTTGCGTATAAGCATTATCTCTAATAATGGTGCGACTACGCTTCATCAGTGCGAAAAAGTTTCAGAAAATATTTCGCCATTTTTGGATACAAAAGATCTGTCTTTAGATTCGTATGTGCTTGAAGTGAGTTCGCCAGGCGTTGAGAGGATTTTAAAGACTCTTCGACATTTTCGACTTTCTATCGGCGAAAAAATACATATCAAACTTATGGATAAAACAGAAATTGAAGCTACACTGCAAAGCGCAAATGATGAAGGCATACAAGTTATGTTGGAATCTAGCGCGAATCAAAATGATAAATACAGAGATTTTGCATATAGTGAATTAAAAAAAGTCAAAACAATATTTGAATGGTAAGCGTAAAATCTTGCATTATAACTCCCTTTCATTGTAATGTTTTATCTTGCTTTTTAATTCTTCATCGCTTATATTTTATAGGGCTTGTTTAGTCTTTTGGCGTAAAAAAAACAAAAAATTCTTTTTCTAAGCCATTATATACATATCCTTGTATAACAACTTTTTTTACTGCTTTGGCACAAAATTAAATCTTTTTGGCTCTTTATATGCAAAAGGATAGATGATGAAAATTTCAGCACTTTGATTTGATAATCCAAAGGTAAAAACTTTTAAGCCAATTTCTCCAAATCTAAAAAATTTTTTTTTTTGAATTTTAAACCAAACTCTTTTTTCAAAGCCTATGCCTTGTTCTGTAACATAAACTTTGTTCTTGCGGTTATAAAATAAAATCCTACAATAATAAAATACAAGAGGAAGAGTAATCATAAACATAAAAAAAGATAAAACTATATCAGTTGGCTTGGTGCCAATGAAATAAATAAAGCCATAAATAATATAAAATACTGATAAAGAGTATCTAAAATAAATACCTTGTGCTTAAATTCAAATAGTATATTCTGCCTGTCATTATCAATTTTGAGATTATCATTTTTTCTTTGTTTAGCTTTCATCTCTTCGTTTATTTTAAATGAAGTTAGATTTTACTTTTGTTTGTGTATGGGAGCAAAGTCTCGCTCATAGATTCTAAGCATAACGATAAAAAACGCCGTGATCGCTGGACCTATCACAATCCCCCAGAATCCAAACGCCCCAAGCCCAGCAAAAATCGCAAAAAATATAATAAATTCATTAATCTGCAATGGCTTTGTAAGGAGCTTGCGATTGACGATACCAATGAGAAATGGCTTGATGATATTGTCAATAAAAAATCCAATAAAAATCAGACTATATAAAGCAAGGAAAATAGCCCCGATAATGTGTGATTGGGTATATAAAAAAAACGCACAAGGAAGCCATACCAAAACCCCGCCAACAACAGGAATCATCGAGCAGAATCCATACAATATGCCAAGCAAGATTCCATCTAATCCCAAAAAATGAGCCGCAATCCCAAACGCAAACCCTTGTAATAGCACATTTAAAATCGTAGAAAAAAACACAATCCGCAAAACCCCGCTCACATCTAAGGCGATTTGGTTGATTTGGTGTTCTTGAAATGGTAGAAGTTTTTTGATATACACATATCCTCTGCGCCCATACAAGAAAAACACAAACAAAAAAATCACAATAAAGCCAAAATCTAGCGTGAAATTTACACTGCCTTTGCCAATATATGTGCCGATACTTGTCGCATACGAGGCGATTGATGAGAATGAGAGATTTTTGGTGAGTTCTTGGATTTGCAAAAATGGAAAATAATCATTAAGCGTGATAAGCATGTGTTTGATTGTTTGTATCCATATTTCAGTTTGATCTTTGATATGGCTCAAAGAGAGTATGCCTCGATAGATGATAAAATATAGTGGAATCAAAACAATCATAAGGAGCGCACAAACACTCAAAATCGAAGTGAGAATCTCATTTTTGATGAATGTATCAAAATAATTTTTGATCCAATATGTCGCGATACAAAGCAATAGCGCGACAACAATATCATACAAAAAAGAATAATATAGCACGCCCATTAAATACAGAGCGATACAAAAAACGATACCAAAAAATACTTTTGTATTCATTAGAGCACGAGCATTCGTCCATTGAAGTCATTTTCTATCTTGAGTATATCAAGTGCTGCTGCTATCATGCCTCGATGATGAATCGCGTGATTTAGGATTGAGAGGATAAATTGATATACAGGCTTACTCATTTCACCCCAAGGAAATGCTACTGATTTTATGCTTGCATAATCATTGATATTTTCAACAACTTCTGTGATGTATTTATCAATATAAGCGCGTGCTTCAAAGAGCTTTTGTGGATTATTGAGGTATTCATCATTGAGCACAAAAGGTGCTTTGAGAAAATGTTTGACATTAGATTCTGGAGGAGTGGCACAGAATCTTGCAAAATAATCTCCAAAAAAGCTCGCGTCTGCGGAAGTATAATGCGCGACAACGCCGATGATTGACTTTTCAAAAAGCCCCATATCTTTATAAAGTATCTCTTTATCAAGAGTTTGCAAAATGTCTATCATTTGCGCGTTTGCGGTTTTGTTATATTTATTTGTCATAAGTATAATTTCTTTCATTTATCGTCCTTTATGCCTTTAGTGAGAATGTAAAAGTCCAAAATTGTAGAGTATTTCGTCTTAAGTCTAAGTTAATTTGGAGTGTAGAATGGTTGTTTATAAATATTGTGCGAGCGGAAATGATTTTTTGATTTTTCACTCATTTGTCAAAAAAAACTACCAACAATTAGCCCAAGCATTATGTAATCGTTTTAGTGGCATAGGTGCTGATGGGTTGGTGGTGCTTTTGCCAAATGAGCATTATGCGTATGAATGGGATTTTTATAACGCTGATGGAAGCTATGCAAGTATGTGTGGGAATGCCTCGCGATGTGTGGCACATTATGCGTATTCTTTGGGATTAGCTCCAAAGGCTCATAGCTTTTTGAGTGGGGCAGGAGAGATTAGAGTTAATGTTGAGGGCTTAATTGTATCAAGCAATTTGGGTGCATACAAGGCATTAGAATCTATTGGGCAAATACAAGAAGATGATATGCAAAGGCAGTGGTATTTTGTCGATACAGGCGTGCCTCATTTGGTGTGTTTTGTAGAATCTAGTAGCCACATTCCAACGCAAAAAACTAAACTTATGAAAACATTGCGGGAACGATATAACGCAAATGTGAATTTTGCTTATAAGATTGATTCACAAACTCTGCAAGTTTGCACTTATGAGCGGGGCGTTGAGGATATAACTTTGGCTTGCGGGACAGGAATGGCTGCAAGTGGGGTGATTGGAAATCGCTTTTTTGGGTTAGAGCAGAATCTAAAAGTGATTCCACCAAGTCGTGAAGCTGTGGAGATTAGTATCAAAGATAATGATAAACACACAAGCAATGGCAAAGACAATAGCAGTGATGATAAGAATAAGGGCTGTGAAGTGTATCTCAAGGGCGCGATTATGTTAGTTGGGATATGTCAAGTAGCAGATGTGTTTGACAAATATTTACGACTTGACTCCTAGCACAAGATGTGAAATATTTGCGCTGTATCCTTTGATTGTGTGTGGTTTGATTCCGACTTTTTGAAAATGTGTAGTGAGGTCTTGCGGGCTGATAAAGCACTCCATAGATTCTGGTAGATAAGCATAGGCTTGATAGTTTTTTGAGATGAGTCCGCCGATGAGAGGAAGCATTTTTTTTGTGTAGAATCCTACGCATTTATCAAGAAGTGTGGGGCTTTGTTTTTTGAAAAAATCCAAAACAACAAGTAGTCCGCCATGTTTGAGCACACGAGAAAATTCGCTCAAAGCCATTGGATAATCAAGCACATTACGCAATCCATAAGTAATGGAGACTATATCCACACTAGAATCTGGAATCTTAGCTAGATTTGTCGCTTCGGTGGTGATGAATTGTGCATTTTTGACTTTGTGCTTGGCAAGCTCTAGCATTTTGACTGAAGGATCAGCACCAATGAGAGAATCTATATGGATATGGTGTTTTTGGGCTTGTTTTTGCCATTGGATCATCATATCTCCCGTGCCACAAGCCACATCAAGAATGCAATCAATCTTTGGCGTCTGTATAAGCTTAAATGCTCTTTTGCACGCGTCTGTGCGCCATAAAATATCAATACCCAAACTCAAAATATGATTTGCCTTATCATAATCTTTGGCGATTGTATCAAACATCTCAATGATTTGATGTTGCTTATCCATGGGTATTCCTTTTGTTGTGCTTTTATTTTGATGGGTTGTTTGATGTGCTTATGTGTTGTGTGTATGTGGGTTTGGTATTTGGTATGGTATCTTTTGTGCTTTGAAGCCAAGTTTCAAGAGTGCATATTTGCTGCATTGTTTGCGTGCTTGAAGTGCCGCCAAGACTCTTTCTAGATTCCATTGAATGCGCTATATCAAGCACTTCTTTAATGCCACTTTTGATTGTAGGATCAAGCCCTATGATTTCATCTTCGCTTAAATCGCTTATATCGCAATGTTTAGATTCTGCATACGCGACAATTTTTCCTGTGATGTGGTGTGCTTGTCGGAATGGAATGTTTGAAGTTTTTACCAAAAAATCCGCCAAATCAGTCGCACTTAAATGCCCTATTTTGCAAGCTTTAAGCATATTGTCTTTATTGATTGTGAGGGTTTTTAGTGTTTCTTTGAGGATTTCAAGGCTTATGGTGATATTTTCGACACTATCAAATACAGGCTCTTTGTCCTCTTGTGTGTCTTTATTGTAAGCAAGAGGGAGTGATTTCATCACGACAAGTAGGCTTATGAGATTGCCATATAAGCGTCCGCTTTTTCCGCGCACAAGCTCGGGGACATCGGGGTTTTTTTTCTGTGGCATAATCGAGCTTCCAGTAGCGTATTTATCGCTAATGGTGATGAATTTAAATTCATAACTACTCCATAGCACAAGCTCTTCGGCAATGCGCGAGATATGCATTCCAAGCATTGCCAAATCATACAGCACATCAAGCGCAAAGTCTCTATCACTCACAGAATCCATAGCATTAAGCGTGGGAGCTTTGAATCCAAGCTCACGCGCGATCATCTCTCTATCTGTTTCATAAGGCGTGCCTGCAAGCGCACCTGAACCAAGAGGCATAAAGTTATTACGCACAAAGCTAGATTCTAGTCGCTCAATATCGCGCTTCAAAGCACAGCACCACGCCACAAGGTGGAATCCAAAATTAATAGGTTGGGCGTGCTGAAGATGCGTCATACCCGGCATAAGCGTTTTGGTATGGGATTTGGCTAGAGTGATAATTACTTCTATGAGTTCAAGGATTTGTTGGCGTATATTGTAGTTGCTATCAAGCACATACATTCTAAAATCAAGCGCGACTTGATCGTTTCTTGAGCGCGCAGTATGAAGCTTTTTGCCTGCTTGACCTATTTTTTGGGTGAGGGCAGATTCTATTGCCATGTGTATATCTTCATCGCTTATGTTGAATGTAAATTCTCCATTGCTAATTTCAGATTCTATCTCTTGTAAGCCATGACATATATCAGCATATTCTTTGTCGTTTAGAATCTTGATTGAATGAAGCATTTTGGCATGTGCTAATGAGCCTAAAATATCGTATCGGTAAAGTTTTTTGTCAAAAGTAATTGAGGCATTAAATCGCTCCAAAAGCGCGCTTGAACCCTCTTCAAATCTTCCACCCCAAAGTTTCATCATTCCTCCTTAAAACTTTATAACCGCACAAATGACGATTATAATCATTAAAATCGTGGGAATCTCATTAAAAACACGAAAAAACCTCTCGCTTAAAGTGCAAAGATTGTGTCGAAATCGTGTAACAAAAATGCCACACACAATGTGAAAAATCAAAAGAAGTATCGCAGATAAAAGTTTAATGTGAATCCACAGCCCACTTTTGAAAATATCAGCATACAGCCAAAGCAAAGCCAGTCCGCTTGCAACGCTAAAAAGCATAGCAGGACGCGCAATATATGCAAAAAGCTTGTGTTCTTGGATTTTAATTATTTTGACAAAATCTAGATTCTGTCTGTTTTGGGCGTGATAGACAAATAATCGAGGCAGGTAAAATAACCCCGCCATCCAGCATATTACGCTTATAATATGCACGACTTTAATCCATTGATAATAAGGCATTATCCAATCCATTTGACTCCTTTAGTTTGGCTTTGTGTGCTGCGGTAGAAAATCAAAAAGCGTAATCGTAGAATCTGAAAATGCCCTCATAGGAGGACCCCAGAATCCTGCACCTTCGCTTACATAAATATATGCCCCGCTACTGATTCTATGCAATCCTTTGAGGTAGGGTTGTTGGAATAAAACAGCAAGTGAGAAAGGAAAAATCTGTCCGCCATGAGTGTGTCCTGTAAGCAAAAAGTCGGCTTTTTGGAGGAGCTTTGGATCTATAATTTCAATGACTTTTGGCTGATGAGTCAAAAAAAGTGTAGGCAGACTAGAATCTATTTTGCTAAAAGTCGCTTCAAAATCTGGCTCCAAAAACTTGACTCTACTACCCATTAAATCCGCACTTCCTGCGATATTGATAAGATTTGGAAGCGTGATGCTTTCATTGATTAAGACTTTGATTCCTGTTTTTTGTATGGCTTTGAGAATATCATCGACATCGTGTATGTATTCGTGATTGCCTAAGACATAGTATGTTCCATAAGTTGCGCGCAATCCTTGTAAGATGTGGAGGCTTGAGAGGGCGTTTTGGAGTTTGGTATCTACAAGATCGCCTGTTATAGCGATAATGTCAGGATTTTCTTGATTGACTAAAAATACAATTTTTGCCACTCGTTCATCATCGATAAGTCCGCCGATATGTATGTCGCTTAGCTGGATAACTTTCAGTGGTTTGGAGAGTTTGGGAAGCTCTATGGCAAGTCGCTCGACTTTTGGATCTTCTAGCCCATGATATATGGCATAGGCTGTGTAGATGAAGCAAAGAAATAAGATGTAGCGTTTGATTCTAGGCTGAAGGTGCTTTTTTTTGAAAAACCACAAACAAATGCCAATAAGTGCTGCAATGAGCGCAGCGATGAGAAACGAAAAAGCCACTCCCACAGAAACAGAGACAATCATAAATAACCATTTTGGCGCGACTATATATGAGCGCATAAACATATACACAACGCAAAAACACATATTAACCCACAATATAATGCTATAAATTCTACACAATGCCCTTCGTGATGATATGCGCCTTACAAGCAAAAAATAAATCACAATATGCATTGCGATAAATAATAATGACGCCAAAAATGGAAACAAAAAGGTTTGCATTTGCGCAAATTCTGGAGTGTCTTGCATAAAATTCCTTAAAAAATTTCTCTATCTAAATACCGCTCAATTTTATCGGAAAAAATCGTAATAATAGTAGAATCTTTGACTTTTTTTGCAAGTTCTAAACTCGCTACAAAACAAGCCCCCGATGAAATGCCTGCCAAAACACCTTCTTGACAGAGCATTTTTACACCCTGCAAGGCTTCTTGATCGCTTACTTTGATTACATCATCTATAAGGCTTGTATCCATAGTTGTGGGGATAAAGCTATTGCCGATTCCTTCGATTTTGGAGCATATATGTGTGTGATCGTCTCCGCCTATGATAGAGCCGACAGGATCACAAAGGATAGTTTTTGTGTGTGGATTCTGCTCTTTTAAAAATTTTGCGATACCGCTAAAGCTTCCGCCACTTCCAGCACCGCATACAAAATAATCAATATTCTTGCAGTCTGCATAAATTTCTTGTGCGGTAGTGAGATAATGCGCTTTTGGGTTGTCTGGGTTTTCAAATTGCTTAAGGCAGATACTTTGTGGGATTGTGAGAAGAAGCTCATTTGTTTTGTCAATCGCACCTTGTATTCCAAGCTCTTTTGGGGTATTGATAATTTCTGCTCCAAGTGCTTTCATTAGATTCTGCTTTTGGATTGAAAATTTTGATGGCACGACTAATATAATTTTGTAGCCATATTTTAAAGCCCCAAGCGCAAGTCCTAGTCCTGTATTACCCGCAGTTGGCTCTATGATGACGTTAGATGGGTTAAGAAGTCCGCTTTTTTGGGCTTGCTCGATCATAAAAACCCCAACTCTATCTTTAATGCCTCCAGCGGGATTGAGATATTCGCATTTGCCTAGAATCTTATTGTGATTTGGAATTGGTGTATTGTGGATTTCAAGCAATGGTGTATTGCCGATTGCTTGTGTGATGTCAGAGATAAGCATGGAGGCTCTATTGTTTGGCTGTTTTTTGGGATTGGCTTAGTGCGTGGGCTATATCATCACATAAATCTTTGACATTTTCAATACCTACTGAGAGGCGGATAAGATTCTGCTTGATGCCGATTTGTTCGCGTAATGCTTGCGGTATAGAGGCATGCGTCATGGAAGCGGGGTGGCAAAGGAGGGATTCTACTCCGCCTAGAGATTCTGCAAGGACTATGATTTGTGTAGATTCTAGGAATGTTTTATAATCATACCCTTCTTTGAGCTCAAAGCTTATCATTCCACCGCCACCACTTGCTTGTGATTTTTGGATTGTGTATCCATTATCAGAATCCAAAAATGGATAATACACTTTTTCAATAGCTTGATTCTTGCTTAAAAATCGCGCGATGTATAAAGCATTTTCGCAATGTTTTTGCATTCTAAGTCCAAGCGTCTTGATACCGCGGATAAGCAAAAAGCTATCAAATGGTGCCAAAATCGCGCCTATAGAGTTTTGCAAAAATCCTAATCGCTCGCCTAGTGTTTTGTCATTGACAACAACAAGCCCTGCGATTAAATCGCTATGTCCGCCTAGATATTTTGTCGCTGAATGCACGACAATATCAATTCCAAATTCAAGCGGTCTTTGCAGATATGGCGTCATAAAGGTATTATCAACGATACTTAAGATTCTGTGTTTTTTGGCGATACGCGCGATTTCTTCAAGTGAGATAACGCTCATAAGTGGATTTGCTGGCGTTTCTAGCAATAGAGCTTTCACACTAGAATCTATGGATTTTTCAAGAAGCTCTATATCGCGCATATCAATGAGCTCATATGAGATATTAAAATTTGCAAATACTTTGTCTAATACCCGAAATGTTCCGCCATAGACATTATGAGAGATGAGAATCTTATCGCCACTTTTAAAAAGACTTAGCACGCAAGAAATCGCTGCCATTCCTGAAGCAAACGCAAACCCAAACGCCCCGCCTTCAAGCTGCGCGATAAGAGATTCTGTACCATCGCGCGTGGGGTTTTTTGTCCTTGAATATTCGTAGCCACTATGTTTGCCTAACGCACTTTGCGCATAGGTTGAGGTTTGATAAATTGGTGTATTGACAGCCTTTGTGCGCGGATCTGTTGTATCGCCACCATGGATAAGGAGCGTGTCAAAATGATAATTCATATATATCCTTTAATATTTTTAAATTCGTGTGAGTTATTTATTCAAAAACAATATCTTGAGCCTGCACATCATCAGTAAAAAATGGCGCAAGCTTTTCGTGATATGCTTCAAGCAAAAAGCCATTAATTCTGAGTTTATCCATTTCGGCATTTAGCCATTCAAGGAGTTCTTGATTGCCTTTTTTGACTGCTGGGGCTATCACATCATTATCGCCTATTTGCTTAATGCCAACTTGAAAATCTGGATTCTCCTTGCTCCAAGCAAAAAGAAGTGTATTATCGTGTGCTAGAGCATCGCCTCTCCCATCTTTGAGTGCTGCAAATGTTTCGGTATTTTGCTCAAATTTTAAGAGCTTGATATTTGGGTAATGTTTGGTGAAATAAAAATCAGCCGTTGTGCCTTTATTGACGATAAGGGTTTTGCCTTCAAGCTGTGATATATCAGTGATTGCGCCATCTTTACTTACTACCCCAAGTGAGACTTTCATATATGGTTTTGCAAAATCTAGCCTTTCTTGCCGCTCTTTTGTTTGTGTGAAATTTGCCATCATAATATCAACTTTATTTGATCGTAAGAATTCTTCACGACTAGCTGCTTCAACAAGTATAAATTTGACCTTTCCTTCATCGCCGAGCAAATCTTTGCCTATTTGTTTGGCTATCATTACATCAAATCCGTCATTTTGTCCTTCTTTATTGATATATCCAAATGGAGGTTTATCGCCAAAGACGCCAACGACTAATTCATTTTTTTGCTTGATAGATTCTAGTGTATTTTGAGACTGCACTTTGTCGCAACCAGCCAAACTAAAGCCTGCGATACCCAAAACACCTAAAGTGATGGCTACAATTTGTAAGATTCTCATTTATATTCCTTAAAATGTAAAAATTAGGGGTTTATTATTGCAGAAAAGAATTAATTATAAGCAATATTTCTAACTTTCTGTATTAGACTATTTTTATGTTGCGCTTGTTTTATGTTTGCTTGCAGAGCGGGTGATAATCATCTCTAAAAGGTGATATGGCTTGATGTCTGATGTGATACGTGATAAGGATAGCCTCTTTTGCTTCTTTGGCTTCAAATCCTCTGCCAGCTAGAATCTCTTTGTAGCTTTGTGTGTGGAGATCTTCAAATCCTTGTGAAAACTCAAATTCTTGATTTTGTATTTGTATTGATCTATATACGCGCTTATTGTGCGCTTTTGCTTCTGTTGGAAGGTGGTTTTGGTTGATTGATAAAAACCACCTAACCCGTGCATGCTCTAGCTCTAGCACCCCGCTAGCACAATCCTCTCTAAGAATATGCAAAGTGCTAGATTGAAATCCACCAAACACAAAGCTTAACATATCAAAAAAATGGATTCCGATATTGCTAATAATCCCGCCACTTTTGTGTTGATTGCCCTTCCAAGAGGAAAAATACCAATGCCCCCGCGCAGTGATATAGCTTAGTGTGATGTCAAAGACTTGATTTGGATTAGATTTTAGCATAGAAGTGATGTGGTGTTTGAGTGCGATTACACTTGGGTGGAGTCGGAGTTGTAAAATCGTGTAGATTTTGTTTGGGCTTTGTATGGATTCTAGTTTTTCAAGCTGTGAGGGGCTTAGCACAAGTGGTTTTTCACAGATTGCATGCGCATTGAGATTGAGGGCTAGCTTGATATGCACGTTGTGGAGGTGATTAGGAGAGCAGATACTGATAAAATCAAGTGCTTTTTTTGCCTCTTTTGTTTTTTTGCTTTTTGTGTATTGCTCTATATATCGCACAAATTGCTCTTTTTGTGTGAAAAAATACGCATTTGGAAAATAGCTATCCAAAATCCCGACACTATCATGCTTATCAAGCGCGCAAATGAGTGTGTTATTTGTCTGCTTGATTGCTTGTAAATGTCGTGGTGCGATATACCCGCCAACGCCTATAATTCCGAAATGATACATACTAATCCTTTATAATGTATTTTGATGATTTTTATAATTCTTTAAGTGTTTTTGCAATGATTTCGCACGCCCTGCCATTTCCAAAAATTGGCATTGAAAAATCAGTATTAAAAAGCCTATCTTTGTGGTGATAGGTAGAGAGGATTTTTTGCGTATCTGCGCCTGTGAGAATGCTAAAGCGGTGCGTGAGTAATTCCTGCCATTCGCTCTCTTCTCGCAATGTGATGTGTGGCTTTTTGAAAAAAAAGCTCTCTCTTTGGAGTCCGCCACTATCGCTAAATACACATATAGCGTTTTGCAGACAAAAGCTCATCTCAAGATAAGAGAGAGGCTGACAAAAAACAATATGCTTTGGTGCGATTTTGTAGCGCAAGAGATGAGTTTTTGTGTGTGGGTGGAGAGGAAAAAGTATCGGTGTTTGCGCGCTTATAGAATCTAGTGCTTTAAATATTGATTCAAGATTTTGCTTATTTAGGTTGGTGCTACGATGCAGTGTGGCAAGACAGAAATGCTTGAAAAAACCTTGCGGTAGAGATGAGTTTAGATTCTGCCATGAAGTAGAATCTAAAAGAATGGGCTTTGGTAGCTTTGCTTTCGTGGCAAAATAAAGTGCAAGATCAAGCACAATATCGCCACTTTGGGTGATTGTGTGTGTGGGTATTTTTTCGTTTATGAGATTCTTTGTGGCTGTTGTGGTTGGAGTAAAAAGTAAGCGCGCGAGAGAATCTGTTAAGATTCTGTTTTGTTCTTCGGGCATGGAGTGATTGAGACTTCTTAATCCTGCTTCGATGTGGATAAGCGGTATGTGGCATAGATGTGCGCTAAATGCCCCTGCAAGCGTAGAATCTGTATCACCATAGACAAGCACAAAGTCGGGTTTTTGGGATTTTATGAGTGGTGTGATTTGGCTACTCATCATAAATAGCCTTTGGAGTCGCGTTTGATTTGGAGCGAGTTTTAGCGTGTGGAGCGGGGGTTGCATATCAAGCTCTGTGAAAAATACATCACTCATATTTGGATCATAATGCTGTGAAGTGTGGATAATTTGCTCTTGAATGTGGTATTTTTTGAATGTTTGGCTTAGGATTTTGGATTTGATTAGTTGGGGTCTTGTGCCAATAATTGTGATAATATTCATAGATTTGACTTTAGATTCTGCTTGTTTTCGGAAATTTTAGCATAAAACCACGAGTTTATTTGGTAGAATCTTACATTTTATCACTGAACAATTTTCAAGGGATATGTATGCTGGAAGGAAAATTAATAGAGATTGACACAGAGCAAGAAAAAGGCAAAATCGAGCAAAATGGAAATAATCGCATTTATGATTTTGAGCTTGCGGTTTGGAATGATGAAAATGGCGAGCCAGAGGTGGGAGCTGAGGTTGAGTTTGAAGTTGAGATGAGGGTTGTTACCAAAGTCAAAATCAAGCCAAAGCCAGTAGATCCTGATGAGATTCCGATGACAAAGCTACCAAATGTATGTATCGAGGAATTTTTTAGCAGAGAAAATGGTATTTTAGAAAATTATAAGGATTTTATGCAAAGCCATTCATCGCTTGATTTTTTGCGTATGAGGCGGTTTTTGCTTACAGCATATAATGACTTATGTGAAATGGATAATTTAGTCGAGAATGAAGAGTTACGAAAACTCAAAATTGAAATCAATCGTTTATTTAGGGATTTTGAAGAATATGTCAAAAAAGCCAAATATACGCCTGCATACGCGTTTGAAAAGATTTTTTTGGCGCGCCAGATTGAGTTTTTGAAAGTGCAGCAAGATATAGAATCTACACAAGTAGCCCTTGCAAATGCAAAAGCACAGCTTCAAGTGCTTGGATCTACGCTAGAAAATCAAGAGCGCAAGCTCCAGCGACTTGCCAAAAACGGACGAGAATATCTGCTCCTTGAAAAAGAAGTAAAAATGCTACGCAAAACATATGTTGATTTGATTCAATTTGTCGCGACAAGGCAGGAATTTTTGGTGTATCAAAATGAGCGGATAAAAAAATTCAAAGAAGCGCATTTTCAAGAGTTTGTCAGTGTCTATGCACCAATGCTTAAGATGATTAAAGATCGGTTTGTTATGCTTTTGGATTCTAAGGCGTATGATTTGGATTCTATGCTGTGGGAGAGGGCGAAGCAAAGCCAGAATGTCAGGCGATTTTTTAGGGATGCTAGGATTGAGGGTGGATTTTCTTCAAAAACTTTTTTGCGGTATTTTTTGCGCGGATTTGATAGAGGCAAGGCGTCTGCTCAAACCAAAGAATTATTTAATCTGCTTAAATACCTTGAAGAAAAAAGTCATAAAGATATTTTAGTTTTGCGCTCTTCAAAAGTCGATGCGCTTCGTTGCAAGGAGATTATCGAAAAAATAGATTCTACGCTTAGTGTTAGTGTGGATACAAATCCAATTAACGCACTCAAAGGTTTGATGACTAAGCCACAAGATATTATTGTGCTTGATGAATACATCGGTAATATGAAAATGCTTGATTTTGTCGCAAATGCAAATCAAATCGCAGGCAATAAGCCCATAACTTTTTGTGTGATTGTCAAAAAAATGCCTGATTATAGTGTTGTTGAGGAAGCCAAAAAACAAGGCGTTGGATATTTTATACCTGATCAAAACATCGACGCACTCTTTGATTCTGTCCGAATGGCGTTGTAGGGTTTATGGTAGAGTTTATAGTGGGGTTTGTAGCAGAGTTTGTAGTGTGTTTTAAATTCTGCTAGATTCTGTGTGGCAAGTTATTAGCAGGGATATTGATAGGCATTGATAGGACTATTAATAATAGGCTGAATTTATGCTTTTGTGTTGTGGCGATTTGTGATGTAAATTCAAGGTAGCTTGAAAGCTACCTTTTAGGAGTTTAATAAAAAAGTCTGTCTGCCTGCTTGAAACAGGCAAAAATGACTATAATGGAGAAAAGTTAATCGATAATTTTTATTATTAAATAAAATTAATGATTTTAAATATCAAAAGTAAGCCTTTAAGCATTAGAAATCATCGCGCAAAGTCGCATGTTAAGTTTTTTCAGTAATTGATAATACTAGAATCTAATTTACATAGAATCTAAATCCTCTCTTTTAGCTTATTTTTGCAGATTGCTTCGTTTGGCTTTATCTTGTGTTATTGTGGCGACGCACGAAAAGTAGCGAATCACTTGGTTTTATCTTGCGCCAAACTCGCAAAACTACAAAAATAAGCTAAAAATAGAGGATTTCTTTACACCCCTTTGTGTTTGCATAGAATCTAGATTCTAAAATGCCTCGTCATTCTTTATAAAACCAACCACTCCGTCATTCTGAGTGAGTGAAACGAACGAAGAATCCAGAAAAAAATCTAAAATAGATTTTAGTTTGGATTTAGATTCTTCGCTAACGCTTAAGACATGACGAGGGTGGCAAAGTTTTTTATCCTAGATTCTAGAATCTAAAAGTGGATTCTTATAGATTGCCACGCAAGGATAAGTCTGCCCCGTCATTGCGAGGACGATAGGACGAAGCAATCTAGTCAAAAATAGATAAAAGAAAAATGCGATGTCTTATGTATCAGTAGGGTTGTGTAGAAATTTTAGACAAGCAAAAACACAAAAAGTATAAAGGAATTCTAAAATGATAAATTAAGTTTTAAAAGTAGATTTTGAAGAAATTAAATGATTTTATTGTGTGGAAAAGTGGTTATGGTGGATCTTGTAGGATTTGAACCTACGACCAATCGGTTATGAGCCGAGTGCTCTGACCAGCTGAGCTAAAGATCCTTAAGTATTTGGTATTTAAACAACACTTCAAGTCAATGTCCTTACTTCCTTTGAACCCATATCTTAAACCAGTGTTTTTAAAGAAAAATTAAATACGAAAAGTTTTTAAATATTCTTATAGGTTCTGCCCCCCCCCCCACTAATTTTTCTTCTACCAATTTTTACTTTTCTAAAAAAACTCTGATTGTAGCCAAAATTAAATCTAAAGGCAAGTAAATTTTCTAAAATCCCAAATAAAATCATAAAAGTGATAAAACTACTTCCGCCATAACTAAAAAGAGGCAGAGGTATGCCAACCACCGGAGCGAGATTAATTGTCATAGCAATATTGACAGAGACATAAAAAAACAATAATAAAGAAATCGCACAAGCGGTGGTTTTGAGATAATAATCCTTTGGATCAAGCATAGAAAAAGTAAGAATATGTAATGTAAGCAAGCAATAAATCGTAAGCAAAATAAGAATACCGACAAATCCAAATCGCTCTGAAAAATACGCAAAAATAAAATCGCTTGTCGCAATGGGTAAAAATCGGAGCTGTGTTTGGGTGGCGTTTTCTTTATTTTTGCCAATAAGCCCTCCTGAGCTTATGGTGATGATGGATTGCTGGACATGGTAGCTTGGCTTTTCTGAGACAAAATCATGGATTCTTTTACGCTGATAATCCTTAAGTGAGCCATAAATCAAAGGCGATGCGATCAAAATCCCTATAAGGATACCAACCCATATTTTGTAATTGACCCCGATCAAAAAAAGCGTCCCAAAGCCCATAAATAAAACAACAAGAGCTGTCCCTAAGTCTGGCTGAAGCAAAATCAATGTAAATGGAAGGAGAATATAAAAGCTCAAAATACAAAACTGACGCAATCCATAGCCATGAAGAGGCGGAGGATTAGCCTGAATGTGCGCACTTAAAAGCAAAATAATAGCGATTTTGATAGGTTCGCTTGGTTGTATAGAAAAAGATCCAATCGTAATCCATCGTTGCGCGCCAAGCTGTTTTGTCCCGATAAGTTCAACAAGAATAAGCAAAATAATACAAATCCAATAAAACAAAGGAATGGATTTATTGAGTCGTCTAAATGGTATAAAAAACGCGCACAAAAATGCTATAATCCCGACTATAATATACACAGCCTGCTTGAGGTTTTGTGTGGTGTTGATTTGAGCGATCAAAAAATAAGAAGTGCCGATAATAGGAAGAATCAAAATAGGCAATAAAAAATCAAAATGTGTCAAAATGCGCCTATCAATCATTACTCATAACCTTAAAAATTGTTGAATTTTAGGAATAACAAAAAATGGATTCTAGCACAAAAACAAATCTTTTAGCAAGTCATAAAATAAAATTCAATGCTAATTTAGGCTCAAACACATTAGATTTGACATCATTTCAAAATACACAATCTCAGGGCGTGCAATCTCAAACCAAACAACCCCAAAACGTGCAATCCCAAAAAACGCGTCTTGATGATTATTTGGCGCAATATTTGGATTCTAGTAAAAATCAGATTCTGCATTTAATCAAAAATGGCTATGTCAAGCTCAATGCCAAAATTGCCAAAAAAGGCGGAATCATCTTAAAACACAACGATGAAATATATATTACTTTGCCTACATACAACCAAACAAGCCATACAGAATATTTAGATTTTGCAGACAAAATGGATATTGAGATTTTGTATGAAGATGATGATATTTTGGTTTTAAATAAGCCTCCTCATCTTGTCGTGCATACCGCACCAAGCGTCAAAGAGCCAACTCTTGTTGATTGGCTAAAATCTAAACACATCAAGCTCTCAACCCTTAGCGGTGAAGAACGTGTAGGAATTGTTCATAGACTTGATAAGCAGACAAGCGGATCGATAGCCATTGCCAAAAATAATACAGCTCATCTTGCCTTAAGCCAGCAGCTCCAAACAAAAGAAATGGGTCGTTATTATTTGGCTGTGATTGATGTGCCACTCAAAGACAGAATGTTTGTCGAATGCCATTTAGCAAGACACCCCAAAAATCGCCTCAAAATCACAAATACTGACAATCTCAAAATCCAGATTCCAAATACGCGCTATTCCAAAAGTGAATTTGTGCCATTATTAGAATCTAAAAACTCAAAATATCAGCTTATTGCTATTAGACTCTACACGGGGCGCACACATCAGATCCGCGCGCATCTTGAAAGTCTATCGCGACATATTATCGGAGATACGCTTTATGGGTATTTAGGTAAGGATAATGTCCGCGTTATGCTACATTCTTATGTGCTGCATTTAACGCACCCTGCAACGCGAAAAAAACTTATATTTTGTGCGCCTATGTTTAGAGATATGTTACAATTTTGTTTTACTTATTTTGGGGAGGAGCAATTACATGAAGCCATACAGCTTGATACTTTTTTGCAGCATTTTAGCTAGTGTGCTTTTTTTGGGTTGTTCAAACAAAAGTGTAGGCATTGGGTTTTTGAATACAAATGACATTATAGACCAGAATCTACCTGTGATTCACAATATCCGCACGCTCGTTGATGTTACTTCTGTGGCACTTGAGTGGGATCTTATGCAAGATATTCATTCTGTTAAGGGGTTTGTGATTTATCAGATCCAATCCAATAAAAAACCTAAAAAAATCGCAACAATCAAGAATCCATATTCAACGCATTATGTTGTGAATTCTCTTTTGCCACAGACTTCATATTCATTTGCAATCGCTGTGCTTGGCAAAGATAATGCTATATCAAAGCAATCTCAAAGTGTTGAGATAAAAACTTCTTTTATCGATCCCATAGAGCAAGGATTTGCCTCTTTTGATAAGCCAAAGAGTATCAAGCTCATCTGGAGTCCTCACCCAAATCCAAGTATCACGCAATACATTATCCAACGAATGAATGATTCTGGAAAATTTTTAAATATCGCTACTGTGAAAAATCGCTTAATGGTTGAGTTTTTTGATACTAATTTAAGCGATGGCAAGGAGTATTCGTATCGGATTGTAGCGCAGGATTTTGATGGGACAAAATCTTTGCCAAGTGAAGTTATCAATGGCAAAACCAAAAACAAACCACAAACAATCACCTCACTTCAAGCCTCAAGAAAATACGCCAAAAAGATCCAGCTAGAATGGGGCAGTGTCGCTGAAGCCAAAAAATACGAAATTTATTATTCTGATACGCTTGATGGAAAGTATAATCTTCTTGGCACATCAGATACAAATTCTTTTGTAGATTCTATCAATCAAGATGGCGTAACGAGATTTTATAAGGTTATAGCCATAGATGAGAGTGGTATTGCAAGTGATTTGCCAAAGGGTGCTGTAATGGGCGAGACATTGCCACCGCTTTTGGTGCCAAAAATCATAAAATCTAGCGTGCAAAATAAGCATGGCGTTATTGAATGGGAAGTGATTAATAACGCGCATGTCAAGTCGTATGCAGTGTATCGACTTACAGAAAAGACAAAAACACCATTGCGATTTGACAATACGACAAAGACAAAGTTTGTCGATAAAGATATGGCATTGTCTAAGAAATATACATATTGGGTTGTGGCTGTTGATGAGAATGGCAATGAATCAGCCCCGAGTCAAAAAATCGAGCTTTGGCTTCCGTAAATGCCACATTTTCTAGCTTACAAGACAAATTTTTGCCTGCCACTTGTTTGCAATGATTATGAAATATCATATAAGATTCAGAGCCTAAAATATCCAGAGCTTTCACTTCTTTGTGTGCGCTATCAGCAGAGAGTGTTTTTTATCCAAGAAAGAAAAAGAAAAGACAAAAACGACATACTCATAAAAGCCCTAAAAATCACAAAACCAGCACCAGTTGGAATCCTAAAGGAAGCCTTAAAGATTCTATCAAGGCATAGTGATACTTTTTGTCATAATCTTGAAAACACAAAGCCAAAGCAAGAAGTTGAGATTCCGTATTTTATCAATCCTGAGGATTTGCATAAGCTCAAAATGCTAGATTCTACGCGATCAATCAGCCTAGAGATTGGGTTTGGAAGCGGTCGGCATATCCTTTGGCTTGCAAAGCAGAATCCACAATCGCTTTTCATCGGACTTGAAGTACATACGCCCTCCATTGAGCAGGTTTTGCGGCAGATTCAGATTTTGGGATTAGAGAATCTTTATATTCTTAATTTTGATGCGCGGATTTTGCTAGAGATTTTGCCATCAAATATCCTTCATCGCATATACCTGCACTTTCCAGTGCCATGGAATAAAGCCAAACATCGTCGCATTATGAGTAAGACTTTTTTGGCGCATGCATTAAGGGTGCTTCACAAAGACGGAATCTTAGAGCTTAGAACAGATGATAAAGAATATTTTACTGATACGCTAGAATCTATTTTGTCATTTCCAAATGCTAAATTTATGGTGCATAAAAACATCTCACAAGAAATTACTAGCAAATATGAAGCAAGGTGGCAAAAACAGCAAAAAGACATTTATGATGTCAATATTATAAGTTTGCATGATGAGGAGCAAAATATTCAAGATTTTAGTTTTACACAAGATTTTGATTTTATGCTTCCAAAAGCTTTGATTCAAAAGATTCTCTCAAATCCCCTCTCTCAAGCCAAAATTGATAATCTGACACAAAAACGCGTATATCAGGGTTATTTTTTGCATATATATGATGTGTATCAAGATTTGAGTCGGGTTATTTTTTTGGTGAGTATGGGTGATTTTTTGTTGCCTTTGAATCGCGTTATTGTGTTGCAAAACGATAATAGCGTGCTATACTATCCGCAATCATTTATTCCAAATCAAGGAACAATTATGGCATATATTAAATTTATTGAGGTATTGGAGAATCTATGAGTCTTATTTCAGCTTCTAAATTAACATTAGGCTACCATAAAGACGAGCCTGTGATTATTGATGCAAATTTTGAAATCAATCACAAAGATTTTGTCTTTATCTCGGGTCCAAGTGGAAGTGGCAAAAGCACTTTGCTTAATTCCCTTTATGGTGGGTTATCGCCTATGAGTGGCAATCTTAGTGTGTGTGATATTAATCTCTCAAAAGCAAGCAAGCGATCGATTAATTATTTGAGACAGCGCATAGGAATCGTGTTTCAAGATTATAAATTGATTGAGGAATGGAGTGTCGAAAAAAATATCGCTCTTCCTATGGAGATTAATGGCTACAAAAAAGACGCTTGCGATGCGCAGGTAGAAAAATTGCTCTCACACATCGGATTATTGCATAAGGCAAATAAATATCCGCTTGAACTTAGCGGTGGAGAGCAGCAAAGAGTGGCAATGGCTCGTGCGATCGCACATCGTCCAATGCTTATTCTTGCTGATGAGCCCACAGGCAATCTTGATGATTTTTCAAGTGATATGATTTGGAGTTTGCTTAAAAGTGCAAACGAACAGCTTGATATAACGATTGTCGTCGTGACACATCGTGTGCCAATGAGAATCAATATCGAATATCGCCATTTATTTATTGATCGAGAAAGGAATTCTATTTATGAGCAACATTAAGCAGCATTTTTTCTTTATTTTGCCATTGGTGGCTTTGCTTTTTGGGTTAGAGAGTTTGATTTTAATCAATCGCGCAATCATTAGCAATGAAGATAAACTTTTGCAAAATTATGCCATTGTAATTGCAAGCAAGCAGAATCTAACGCTTGAATTTATCTCTCAAAACATTCCTGAAGCCTCATCTATCGAGCCTATTGATCCAAGTTTTGTGCTTGATAAAATCCGCCCTAATATGAATAATGATGATTTTGAAAACATCAAAAAAGGACTTTCTTTGTATTATGCGCTCAAGCTTTCCTCATTTCCCGATGAGAAGAGATTGGCAAAAATAGATTCTACTTTGAGTAAGATTCCGGGTGTGATTCGGACAGAATCTTTTAGTAAAACCCATAATCAAACCTCAAAACTACTTTATTTTATCAAATTAAGCGTGCAGATTTTTGCTTTGCTTATCGCAGTTTTGAGCGTTTTATTGATGATTAGCCAAATCAGAATCTGGCATTTTGAGCATAATAAACGAGTGCAGATTATGACTTATTTGGGTGCGAGTATGTGGATGAAAAACAAATTTTTAATCAAGTCTGTTTTGGGTGATTCGATTTTTGCGTCTTGTTTGAGTATCGGTGGGGTGCTGTATTTCTCGACTACATCTGCCTCTATGCAAGTGATTGAGGCACTTGGCGTGCGTAATGATATTTTTTATTTTTTTGAAGATTATGCCTTTTTGCTTCTTGCTTCAGTGGTTATTTCTTTGTTTTCTGCCATTATTGCTATCTTTTTACAAAGGAAAGTGTAATGCGCTTTATATTTGCATTATTTGCATTGATATTGTGTGGCGGGTTTGTCTTTGCGGACAATATGGAGGATATAGAGAAAAATATCAACTCCAACAAAGCCAAGCTATTAGAAAAAACAAAAGAGCAGCAAAAAATCTCAACCCATCTCACAACACTTGGCAATACAATCAACGCTCGCAAAGCCCAAATCACAAAGCTACAAGCCCAAATTGACTTTTTGCAAAAAAACATTAGCCAAAACCAAAGTCAAAGCCAATCTCAAGCCAAGCAACTTGATAGCTTACAAAAAACACTCAAAAACCTAGAATCTCAAAAAAATCAAATCCAGCTCTATATCGCTAATTTAATCATAAACGACATCGCTTTTACTTTGATTTTGGATAAGCAGAGTGTGATTTCTCCTGATGATATTATTTTAGAAGATGTATTTGAACTCCTCACGCGCCACACACAGCAAAAAATCGTCGCACTCAATGAACAACAATCTCAAGTCAATGCAACCATAAGCAAGATCACAAATAATATCAATGAAATCAGCGTGCTTATCGACTCACAACAAAACAAAAAAGAGCAGCTCCAAAAAATAATCAAAGAGCAAGATTTGCTAAGCCAAAAGCTCCAAAGTGAGATCAACGACTACAACCAAAAGCTCGTGCAAATTAGTAAAGAGAGAGTCGGGCTAGATTCTATACTTCAAGAGCTAAATATCGTCAAAGCAAACAAGCAAAAACAAATCGCCGAGCTTGAAGCCAAAAAACAAAGAGAAAGAGAGTTAGCCCAAAAAAATCAAAACACTCAAGAAAGCACAACCCAAAAAGCAGAATCTAAATCAAGCACAATGAATATCGTGCAGGTTGCTAATAGCTACAAAAATGTATCTGTGGTGAAATATACAGGTGCCAAAACCATTGCGCCATTGGATTATTATAGTGTCGAGCAGAATTTTGGACCATATTATGATCCGGTGTATAATCTCAAGGTTTTTAATGAATCTGTAACGCTCATTTCAAAAATGCCAAATTCTGTTGTATATAGCATTTTTGATGGGAAAGTCGTGTATGCAAAAGAAGCTCCAATACTCAAAAAAGTCGTGATTATCGAGCATAGCAATGAAATGTATAGCATTTATTCTCAGCTTGATAAAATCGCTCCGACAATCAAGCCGGGCTTTGTCGTCAAAAAGGGCTACACAATCGGTAGAGTCTCGCAGCGACTCGGCTTAGAAATTACCCAAAAAGACAAGCATATTGATCCTTTGGAGATTATTGCAAAAAGTAAATAAAACTTTTTAATCTTTAGTCGATGTAGTGAATGTTAGTGCCAAAGATTACAAGGAGGTTAGAATGTTGGAGACTGTTAATACAAATCAAGTTTCTTCATTAAGAAGCACATTATACGATATGGCAAGCAGTGCTGGAAAGCCTTATGGAAAGCATGAAAGCAGTGTCGCTGGAATCAACAATAAGAGTAATATTCAGCAAGAATCTAAAAAAATACATAAAGAACAATTAGAGCAGGAATTAAATCTTGATAAGCTCAATAAGCAAATGAAACAAATTGGGACGGATATTAATTTCAGCTATAACGATGATATTGAAGGTTTGGTTGTAACCGTCAAAGAAGCGGGTGGAGAAAAGATTATCCGCGAGATACCTACAAAAGAAGTGATCGCACTTGTTAGACAAATGAATGAAGTTGTGGGATTAATTTTTGACGCAAAAGGCTAGGATATTTGATTTTATGCTGTAATGAAGTGGAGCTATAATGGCAATTGGTAAAATTAATTCACTTGGCGTAGGAAGTGGTGTTTTAAATTATGATGTGATCGACAAACTACGAGAATCTGATGAAAAAGCTATGATTAAGCCCATTGAGCGAAAAATGGAACAAAATGTCGAAAAACAAAAAACACTCGCTGAAATTAAAACACTTCTTTCAGGACTTCGCACCCCTACGAAATTTTTGGCTGATTATTCTTCGTATTTGGGGCGGACAACGCATGTAAATTCTGACGCTATAAAGGCAAGTGTGGCAAGTGGTGTGCCGATTCAAGATATTAAAATCGATGTGCATCAGCTTGCTCAAGGCGACATCAATGAGATCGGTGGTAAATTTGAAAGCAGAGATAGCACTTTTAGTGAAAATGACATTAAGTTGAGTTTTTTTACACAGGGTAAAAAATACGACATCAATATCAAAGCAGGAATGAGCGTAGGTGATGTAGCACAGCTTATCACCGATGAGACAAATGGCGAAGTTACTGGAATCATCATGAAAACAGGAGGTGCAAAGCCATATCAGCTTATGCTTAATTCCAAAGGAATGGGCGATCAAAGCAGAATCTATTTTGGGACATTAATGCAAACAGGTGTCATACAAAATGGAGCGTTGAATTTGGAGCAGGGCGATTTCAATATCACACTCAAAGATAATCATGGCAATGAGCATACGCTTGATATTATCCTTAAAACTGATGGCTCTTCAGATTCTGCATTGGTGCTTAAAGAAGCGATCAAAGAAGCCATACAAAAAAATACAGATCTCAAAGACTTGCTTGATTCTGATATTAATATCGGCTTAGATAATGACGGAAAATCACTTATTCTTAATGATTTGCGCGGATATGAGATCAAAGTTGGCGGGAATCAAGCCAAAGCATTAGGATTCAAAGAAACCCAAAGCAAACAAGAGCCATTAGCACAATCTGGGAGCGCTGTCAAGGCTGGGAAGCTAAGTGGCGTAGTTCAGATTGGTAGTGTTCCGCTTGATTTAGCCAAAATGACAAAAGACAAAAACACAAGCGAGCAAAATGCTCAAATCATTGCGCAAGCCATTGAAAATATCGCAGGTATGCACGCTAAGACAGATGGGCAGGGCAAATTAACGCTGTATTCTGAAATTGGAGAGATAAAAATACAAGCAAATGATGACGTAGGCAAGCAAGCCATAGCTGATATGGGATTGCAAGCGGGCATTATGCAAGGATATGCAAAACTTCAGGATAGCTTGTTTAAAATCAAAAATATCCAAAAAGGAAGCGATGCGCTCATCTCTTATAATGGTGCGCTTGTATCGCGCCCAACTAATGAAATCAATGATGTGATAAGTGGCGTTTCTTTGACGCTCCAATCCACGACAGAAGAGGGCAAACCTGCAATTATTAGTGTCGGTAGAGATACGCAAGCAATTGTTGATAATCTCAAAGAATTTGTCAAAGCATATAATGAACTTGTGCCAAAGCTCAATGAAAGCACGCGATATGATGAAGATTCTAAGATCGCGGGGATTTTTAATGGCGTGAGTGATATTCGCACGATCCGATCTTCTTTGAATTCGCTCATCACATATTCGGAGTTTTTGGATACAAATATCTTAAATCTCGTTGCGTATGGGATTACGCTTAATGATAATGGAGTGATGTTTCTTGATGAAAACAAACTCTCAAGTGCTATAAATTCCAATCCAAAAGGCACAGAGGAATTTTTCTTTGGCAAAGATAAGAAAGAATCATCAGGAAAAGAGACACATATTGATGGAGTTTTTGTCAAAATCGATAAATTTTTGAGCGGATTAGTCGATGGTAGTAATTCAAGGCTTGAAGTTTTTGGGTCATCATTAGAGAGAGATGCAAAAAGTTTGCAAAAGGACAAAAAAAGTGCAAATGAATTGCTTGATACTCGATACGATACAATGGCTCAACGATTTGCAGCTTATGACAATCAAATTGCAAAAACCAAAAATGCATTTGGTTCTGTCCAGATGATGATTGATCAGTCTGTGGCGAAAAAATAAAGGATAAATGATGAGAAGCAATGCTTATAGTTTGTATCAGCAAAATAATGTTTCAGTAGAATCTCCAGCCAAGCTTATTGAAATGCTCTATGAGGGGATTTTGAGATTTGGTGGTCAAGCAAGGCGCAATATTGAGTGTGGGGATATTGAGAAAAAGATTTACTACATTAATCGCATTACAGATATTTTTACAGAGCTTTTGAATATTTTGGATTATGAAAAAGGTGGAGATGTCGCGGTATATCTTACAGGACTTTATACACATCAAATAAAGCTTCTCACTCAAGCGAATGTCGAAAACAATCCAGAAAAAATCGATATTGTCTTAAATGTCGCCAAGGGATTATTAGAGGCGTGGAGAGAAATACACCATAATGAATTGGTGCAATAATCTTAAAATCGCCCTTATCAATAAAGATTCTCAAAGGGCTTTTGAACTCACGCAGAATCTGCCTCATTTTGATGATATTGAAGATATGCTTGAGGCAAGAGAGCTGATAGCGCAAGTTGTTGAGCTGCTAGAAAATGAACGTGATGATGTGAAAAAACAGATGTTGCAGATTAGGATAGCTAAGCAGTTTTTGGAGATTTGATTGTTTATAGATTCTCATTTCCATAGAATCTAAATCCTAGCTTTTTTGCTATGCGTTCATTGGGCTTTGCTTGAGAAGGCATATTTCAGGGAGTTTGAAATTTTTAACCTGCGATGAACTCTATTGTTACACTTTTTTGTGTTTTTGCTTGCCTAAAATTTCTATACAATCCTAAAATCTGCCTAAAAATAGAGGATTTCTTAATGCTCGCTTGTGTTTGGCATAGAATCTAAAACTCATTTTCTGGATTGCCACGCAATCTCATGATTGCTCGCAATGACACATAATTTTGTCATTTTAACCCAAAGCATTGCAAAGGTGAAAATCAAAATATAGAATCTAAACTAGAATGATTTTAGATTCTAAACCTAAACAAAGGAGGCTTTGTGCTTATCCAAATTTCACAATTATCAAAAACTTATGGCGTCAATGTCGCACTCAATGATATTAATTTGCAAATATCACAAGGAAAGATTATCGGGCTACTTGGTCCAAATGGTAGTGGCAAAACAACATTGATAAAAGTCCTTATGGGATTACTAAAGCAATATAGTGGCAGTGTTTTGATTAACCAAAATCCGCTCAATGACTCTTCAAAAGCACTTATCTCGTATCTTCCTGATAAAAATTGCATTCCGCTTGAGTGGAGCATATCGTATGCATTGAAATTTTTTAGTGATTTTTTTGCTGACTTTGATAGCTACAAAGCCAAAGAACTCGCATCCCAGCTCAATCTCAATCCATATGCCAAAATAAAAACCCTCTCAAAAGGCAATAAAGAAAAAATCGCCCTTATTTTGTCGCTCTCCCGCCAAGCTCAATTATATATCTTTGATGAGCCAATCGCAGGTGTCGATCCCATCGCAAGAGAGCGTGTTTTTAAGCTCATTATGGATAATTACAACAAGCAAGCAAGTGTGATTATCGCTACGCATTTGGTGTATGATGTCCAAAAAATCTTAGATGAGGTGATTTTTTTAGATCGTGGGCAAATCAAGCTTCATAAGCCTATTTCTGAAATCCTCACCGAGCATTCAAATCTTGCAAATCTTGAAGAAATCTACAAGGAGTATTTTAGATGTTGAAGTTACTCAAATATGAGCTTTTACGCTCTTTTTTTCCATTTGTGGTGATTGGGGGGATTTTTTTGGTTAGTATGCTTATCATCGGCGGGCATATACGAAGTGGAAGCACAAATATCCATAATTTTTGGGATAAGGGGATTGTGAGTTTTTGTATAGGCGTGGCGTTTTTGTCTGTTTTTTTGCTTTTTGTTATGCAGATTTGGTCTGTGATTCGTATTTTTGGCAAAAATCTTTTTGGCTCTTATGGCATACTTTTGTTTTGTTTGCCTGTGAGTTTAGATTCTATATTGTGCGCGAAAATTTTGAGTTGTTTTATATTGATTGGGTGTTCGAGTCTTTTTTATGCGATTGTGAGTTTGCAAGTGTTTTTGGTTATGCCCGGTGTAGATGTATCAGAGTTTTTTGGCTCTGTTTTTGAGTATGTGCGATCGGCTGATGTGGCTATTCTTGTGATTTTGAGTGTGTATTTTTTGGCTCAAATATTGTGCTTTTTGACAAAGATTCTCTTGACTTTGGCGATTTTAAATTCTACTCATATTCAGAGCTTTCGCTTTATGGTTGGGATTATGATTTTTATCGGGATTAATTTTGTGGAGTTTTTGATACCATTTTCATTGCCAAGTTCATTATTTAGCTTTGATAGTATGAAAGCTTCACTTCTTACTATTTCGATCCAGACACTCATCATAGGCACGATATATTATTTTATCGCGCGGTGGTTGATTGCCAAAAAAATTGAGCTATTGTGAGGATTTGGAATCTATGGAAACACAAAAGAGCGCAAAGAAATCCTCTATTTTTAGCTTATTTTTGTAGTTTTGCGAGTTTAGCGAGTGAGTCGCATTATATTGTGCGTCGCCAAAATAATACAAGATAAGCCCTAAACGAAGCAATCTGCAAAAAGAAGCAAAAAGAGAGAATTTAGATCATATGGAAAATAGAATCTAGATTTATTGCTTCAAGTTCAACAAAGTATTAAGTATCTGATCTGAAGTTGTAACTGCCTTTGAGTTTGCCTGAAAGCCTCTTTGCACGACAATAAGCTGTGTGAGACTCCTACTCAAATCCACATTACTCATCTCAAGCTTCGATCCAGAAATACCACCCCTTCTTCCCGTGTTTGCCGCGCCAATCATCGCTTGCCCAGAGTTACCAGTAGAGGAAAACACATTACCACCCTCTGCCTGAAGCCCTGTATTATTCGCGAAATTTGCCAAAGCCACTTGCGCCAAAGCCAAAGTGCGCCCGTTGCTAAATGAACCCAAAAGCGCGCCCACAGAATCAAAGCGAATATCAACCAAATCTCCTGCTCCATAGCCGTCCTGCTCAATAGCATAAGTTTCAGATTGTTTATCCACGCTTGTAAGCCCACCAAATCCGCCTGTCGAGCCAAATGAAAGACTGAGTCGTTGGGGTGCTATTGAGCCATTTTTAGGGTCAAATTGAAGGATTGGAGGATTCATTCCAGCTAGACTTCCATCACTATTAAAGCGCAATCTTCCGCCTTCAAAAATATTTGGTCTTGTCGCTGAAGCACCATAAATCACTGAAGGTTCAGGCACGATAGCCTTGAAACTCCATTCTACCGAGCCTGTTTTGACAAATTCAAAACGAATGGTGTGTTTTGAGCCTAGCGAGTCAAAAAGCTCAATAGTCGTTGTGTGTGTCGCATGTGAGATTCTTGTTGTCGAAACACTCGCTCCACCCTCAATCAATGACGCGGTATTAAGCCCTCTCATTGTGTTTTTAAATAACACATTGCTTGAGACTTGATCTGAAGCATATCCAGAAACAAAAATAGACATATTTTGCACTTCATCATCTTCGTTGTCTTTATTGGCAATCTCAAACATACCAAATTTATTAATCGTTACAGACACTGAGGCAGTGCTGTCATTATATGGCTTTCCGGGTTCTTTTATCATATTGGCATCATATTGCAAAAGTCGTCTCAACTCTTCTGTCGTGCGGAATTGCCCTGTGGAAGAATCCGGGGATTCTGACTTGGTATAGCGATACCGAAAAGAAGTAACATCTGCATCACCTTCTACAAAGTTTTGAAATGCGCCTGTTCCGCTTTTTGTGATGTGGATATTTTTTGTATTTTCGTTGCCGTCCATTTCATTGCGATTGACAAGCTTTAAGAGTTTGCCTTCCATATAGGCTTCTACGCCGGTTTTATCGCTCACACCATTAATGGCATTTTGCGCAGCGACTAATGTAGAAATGCCGCTCATCGCCGAATCGTTTGAGAATGAAACTTTTGTGCCATTGATTGAGACAGAGCTATTTTCTGCGGTATTGACGACACTATTTGTCATTTGAGCATTTTTGTAGCTTACCCAAATGCCTTGGTTTTCTGTCAAGCCAAATGCATCGCCATCTTGATTAAAAAGTGCGCCCATATCTTCTTGCATTTGAGTGAGATTCCCCGCAGAATCATATAAAGGATTAATTCCATCAGCTGGGGTTTTTGAAGTAGAATCTAGCGCGTAAATATTGCCATTTTGATCGCTATGTCTTCCGGCATTTAGGTTTGCACGCAATTTGATAGTCGTGCTTGATCGTGCGGGCATAACCATATTTGGATCGATTTGGATACTGCGGATAGGACCTGTGTTATCGATATGATAAAACTCTTGTTCGCTCATTTTTGAGGCATTTTTGAGATCATCTTTGAGCCAACCTTGAACGACATATCCGCCCGTTGTTACGAGATTGCCATCAGCATCAAACAAAAAGCTCCCATCGCGCGTATAGTTTAGAGTCGTGCCTTTATCAGGGCTGATGACAAAAAACCCTTCGCCCTCAATCGCCATATCGGTTTTGACATCTGTATTTTGCGTGCTACCTTGAGAAAACACCTTTGTGGTGGCATTGATACCCACGCCCAAGCCAACTGAAAAGTCATTCATACCACCAAGCCCTGTTTTATATGGCGCAGTGGCAATGAGCTTTGTCTGAGAGAGCATATCTACAAAAGATGCTCGAGAGTATTTAAAGCCAGTCGTATTGACATTTGCAATGTTATTACTTTCAATATCTAGCGCAATTTGATGTGCTTGCATACCGCTTACACCTGACCATAATGACCTTAGCATTTTATTCCTTTGTCTTGAAGATTTGAGATAGATAAGCAATAAGTATGCCAAATGTTTTGATTATTTATAGAATCTAGAATCTAAAAACACCTCGTCATTCTGAGCACAAGCTAAGAATCCAGAAAAAACGCAAAAGTGAATTCAATCGTCATTTGCCAAGAATGATATGCGTCATTGCAAGCAGTTGCAAAACTGCGTGGCAATCCACTTAAACAATCCTTGTTGAAGCCTGTCATATTGTAATTCAATCATTATGAACAACAAAAGTTTTTGTCGAACTATAATAAAAAACAATCCCCAAAAAAATCCAAATCACAAGAGCGATGATAGATGGAAGCTTAAGCACACTTGGTGAAAATGGCAAAAACAAAAGCAAAAAGAAAAATATACTTATCGCAATTCCAATGATAGCCAATATATCGTATTTGTGATTTTCTTTGTATTTGAGCATAAAGGTAATGATATTGACATACAAAAAGGCGATGACAATACCGATAGAAGCCATATCGACAACATAGAGCAAAGCCTTTCTCCCAAAAAATGGCATGATAGCTGAAGCAAGCATTATGCCTATGGTGATTCTGTGTGCAATGTTGTGGCGGTTAAGTTTTAGGAAAAATCGTGGCAGGATATGGTGTAAAGTTATAGCATAGAGAACTTTATTTGTAGTGATAAAAAATCCATTTATCCCGCTCGCAATAGCACCTATAATCCCAAATGTCAAAATAATACTTCCAATCACGCCAAAATATCGATAGACACTCTCTCCAGTAGCCCATTGATAGAGAGATAATTCTGCTTTAGGAATACCAAATGCAGTAATGCAAATCATCATTGTATAAAGTAAAAAGCCAATAAAAATTGATATGATAGTAAAAATCCAGAATCTATTTTTGTTATATTTTATATCTTGCACGATTTGGATTCCGCAATCAAACCCTAAAAAAAGCCAAGGTGATATAGCAATAACGATAAAAATAGAATGAAGCGAAAAATCAAAAGAATATGTGTGTAGATTTTGATATGATACTCCATCTGCACTCATTATCCCAAAAAATAACAAAACACTTCCACACAAAATAAGCGTAAAGATTTTTTGAAATCCAAACACAATACGAATATTTAAGGCATTAATAGCCCCGATGACAAAAATACTTGCAAGCGAAATTAAAATATCACCAAAATATATTGTTGTCTCATGGATGCGATACATTGGCATAATGTGTAAAAAATCAAGCCCAAAATAATCAATCACCAAAGATGCTGCTGTTGCATTTAGTGGTATGATACACAAATAAGCAAGGCTCAAAAACCAGCCACAAATAAATCCATGTTTTTTGCCTAGGGTATTTAGAGTAAAGATGAATTCCCCTCCAACTTGTGGAAATTTAGAAAGCACATAGACATAATTACGCGCAATAAGCCCAACGAGTGTAGCTCCAATTCCAAGCCCGATAAATGTGTTTATTAAGCCAATTTTTAAAAACAATTCTCCGGGCAATATAAATGCACCCCAACCGATAATGCAACCAACACATAAAAATATAATATTTGAAGTTTTCATCATTGCCACAAATCCCCCAAAGTTTTATCCCATTCCTGTGGAGTGAATTTTGCTGTCCCACCATTTGGAGTAAAAGTAAGCTCGCCTACAAAAATTTTATTTTTGATTACATACAAATCCACTCGCACATAATTAATAGGCAAAGATAATGTATGGGCGATATTTAGCATATCACTAAGCTTATTTGGCTTTGAGATTTTTGTTTGGCTTGGCGGATTGAGATAGTGCATAGGAAGGTGTTGCCATTTGGTGTTAAATATATCATTTGTGGTGTGAGAGGAATTTGCAATTTGAATAAAGCTAATATCTCCACCAAAACAATGGAATCTATAATCACTCAAATTCTCCCCAAGCATCTCCTCCACAAATACTCTAGGCTCTATATTATCATAATGCCACTCTCTAGTCTTTGTATAATAATTTGTATTTAAATGTTTTCTTAATTTATCCATAGATTCTTGAAATACTTTTTTATTATTTAAAAACTCATCTTTATCTTGCACTAAGACTACTCCTCCACAATCATGATTTGTTTTTAAAACAAAGCTTTGTGGAAGATGTGTAAAATCAATCTCTTCTACATTCTTATAGATTCCATAAATCTTTGGCAAAAACTCACAAGTATTTGTCTCAAAGAGTTTGTCTTGTATATCATCAATAGGCATAAAGAGTAAAGAAAGAGTTGCAGAATCTATGGAATGCAAATTAATAGAATCTAAGGAATTAGAATCTGAAAGATTTGAAACAGAATCTAAATTTTTAGAATCTAAATGATTAGAATAAGAAACAGAATCAAGAGATTGAGAATGCTTAGAATCTAAACTAACAGAATCCAACTTGTGAGTAGCAGAATCTAAACTAAAATCTAAATTTTTAGATTTTAAATGATTAGAAAGATTTGAATAATTTGAATTTAAAGAATCTAAGGAATTAGAATTAAAAGTTGCAGAATCTACTTTATGTAAAGATTCTAAATGATTTGAATAAGAAACAGAATCTGAAAGATTTGAATGCTTAGAATCTAAAGCATTACTTTTGCTCTGCCCCCCCCCCCCATAGTATTAATAGATATAGTAGTATTAGACATAGTAGCAGATATGTTTGATGTATGAGATATATTTGCAGTATTTTGAAGCTCTTGCAAACAAGTAGCAATATAGATTCTAGCTTTGAGTTTATCAGCTAATGCACTATATATTGGATTTCTATCATAAAGCATTCTATGCACTATTTTTTCATTAAATGTTTGTGGATTCTTAAAATTAGGAATATAACCAAATATATGCTTATGTCTCATTGTTAAAAATGTTTCATCATCAAGTTTTGCAACTTTTTTTTGTTGATAATTTAAACGCCATGGCAAAATATACTCTGTATAGAATCTATTATGTCGCACTATATTCTTTAATGTATTTGGAATACATCGCTTTATACATTGTTGTAAGTAAAATAGCATAAATGCTCCTTTTAGAATAGAATTAAAGCTCTCAAACTTTAAATCTAAACTTAGACTTTAAACTTAAACTTAAACTTAAATCTAAACTCAAGATTTTTAAACTTAAAATTTGAGATTCTGGATATAGGTGGGTATTGTAGCGTAAATGTGGTTAAAATATTTGGTGTTTTGTATTTGTAAATTTACACACTTAGAGGGCTAGGAAATTTTTTAGAATCATCTTGCCATTGTGTCCCAAAATAGATTCTGGGTGGAATTGCACGCCATAGGTTTGGTAGTGTTTGTGCTTGAGAATCATCGGAATTTTTAAGCCTTTGATATGCGCAAATCCAAGCTCTTGACACTCCCCAAGCTCACTCACAAAAAGCGAATGATACAAAGCAACTTGAAATGGCGAAGAAATCCCATTGCAAAGCGCATTTGGCGTAAAAAAGCAAGAAGTGCTTTTGGCGTGCATTGGCGTTGGCATTTTTTCTACTTTGCCACCAAAAGCTGTGGCGATACATTGATGTCCTAAACACACACCTAGAATCTTTTTGTGCGGGGCAAATGCCTGAATGATAGGAATGCTTAGCCCAGAATCTTTGGGGCTTCCAAAGCCCGGAGAAATCACAATATAATCAAATGAATCGACAAAATCCCTCACCTCCTGCAAGCTTTTGGCAAAATCGTTTTTGCATACTTGTGGCTTGATACCAAGCTCATACAAATAATAATAAATATTATAAGTAAAAGAGTCGTAATTATCGATTAGTAGGAGTTTCATCGCGCTTCTTTTTTGGATTTTGGTGTAGATTTTGCGGATTTTTGTGTGGCTTGTGTGTAGATTCTCGTATGGATTCTAGCGTAGAATCTAATGTGGATTCTGGCATAGATTTTTGCATGGATTCTGATGTCGGCTGGCTATGCAAAAAAACAGGTGTGATCCCGCGCACAGAGTTGATACAAAAGATTTGCTCTGCGCTGTGTAGCTCATCTATGGTGATGATTTTTTCTTTGATGATGTTACATTCAAGCAAAAGTTCGCGAAAAGTCCCGCACAAAAGCCCGCTTTGTGCGCTAGGAGTGAAGAGTTGGGTATTGTTTGTGATGATAATATTGCTTCGTGAACCTTCGCAGATTTCGCCATTTGTATTGGCAAAAATAGTATCAAACACATACTCATCAAAAAGCAAATGCCCGCATGAAGTGTTATCTGTGTAAAAATGATCTCGCATGGTGGTTTTGTGATAGAGCAAGTCGTTATGCGGATTGAGTGTGTGCGTAGAGAGGCGGATTTGCTGCTTTGCTGTGCTTGTGTGAAGTGGCAAAATCTGTGTATAGATTCTGCCTTTTTTGTCTAGATTTATACGCAGAATCTGCGCTTGTTGCGAGGCTTTGAGGTTGTGTTGTCGCATAAAATCTATGGGTAGATTCTGCCAAAGCTCTTTAAGTGATAAAGGCATAAAATCTAAAAAATTGCGTATTTTTGGAAGAGTTGGCATAGTAAGAGAGTGGAGCAAAGGCGCAATATGCTTTGTCTCAAAATCCAATGCACGCGCGCTTTTTGCAAGGCGATTGAGATGTTTATAGAGCAAAAAAACGCGCCCATTTTGAAAAAGCATAGTTTCTATAAGTTTGAATTTTTGAAGTCTAAAATCTTGAAGTTTAAAATCTTGAAATCTAGGCTTTTGTAAAGTCGTGCATTGTAATTTTAGATTTTGTGATTTGGCTTGTTTTTTCTGTGTTTGGGTGCTTGGTGGCATGTTGTGATTTGATGTAAATAAAAAATGTGTTTTGAGTTTGAGCTCTTGGAATTCTTGCTTCGCTCTAGAATCCCAAACAATCCCGCTTCCAACGCCATAACGATAGAATGCCTCATTATAGCGACGCACTAATGTGCGGATAGGCACGCTAAAGATCGCTTCATCTTTGCTGATTACCCCGATACTTCCGCAATACACGCCACGTTCTCTTTTTTCGAGGCTTTGGATAATCTCCATTGTGGATTTTTTGGGTGCGCCTGTGATTGATCCGCACGGAAAAAGGGCTTTAAAAATATCATAAAGTCGGCATTGTGGTAGTTTTGCTTTGAGGGTTGAGATCATTTGGTGGAGGGTTGGGTAGGTGTGGATTGTGCAAAGATTCTGGATTTGTAAAGTGTGTGGTAGGGCGATTTGGCTTATATCATTGCGTAATAAATCCACAATCATCATATTTTCACTTTTGTTTTTTTCATCATTTTGGAGAGTGGTTTTATAATGCGCGTCTTTGGCTGGCGTTTTGCCTCTTTTTATCGTGCCTTTCATTGGTTGGAGGGTGATTGTGTCGTGATTGAGTTTAAAAAATAGCTCTGGTGAAAAAGAGATAATCTCTACAAATTTTGTTTTGAGATAGGCTTTGTATGGGGTATCTTGGGTGTAGAGGAGATTTGTAAAAATCTCTAGCCCATCGCAATGCGTGCTAAAGGCAAGCTCTTGCGTGTAATTGACTTGATAGCTATTGCCACGCGCAAGTTGTTGTTTGATATATGCAAAATCCCTCTTGTAACGTTCATAATCAAGTGGCGCAATGAGATTTGGATAAAAATGAGGCAAAGGAGGCAGAGATTGTGATGAGTGCAAGAATTGTGGGGTGAATCTCTTGCGCTCTTTGAAAAGTGTGAATTCAAAAATAGGCATTGGTGGCGTTGATGAAAGCATTGGTGTAAGCATTGATGAAGGGCTAGATTTTGGCTTTTGGCTATGAAATGTATCTTTTGCCTCATAGCTAATATACCCGACCCAAAAGCCATGCTCTTTGTGTTGTTGCGACTTCTTTTGTGATTGTTTTTCTTGTGGTTGCTCTTTTTGCCATTGCTCTAGCTCAAAAAAAGCAGATTCTATATCATCAAAAGATGTGATCGTGCGCACAGGGTTGAGATATATGTATTTGCCAAAAATAAACATATCTGTATCCTTAAGTTTTGCCTTGATTTTTGCTTTGGCGGGCTGAATCTACTGGATCACGCCTCCGCCAAGCACGCAATCTTGCTCATACACGACCAAAGCCTGTCCTTTTGCCACGCCAAATACCGGCTCTTTGAGTTTGGCTATGATTTTGTCATCTTGGATTTGTATGAGTGCTTTTGTCGGCTCTGATCGGTATCGGATTTTGATGTCGCATTCTTTGCCATCAAAGTCTTTTGGCAAGCTTATATTGTTTGCTTGCACCAAAAGTTTTGCTAGCTCTTGCTTTGTGCCAACTACAATTTCATTGTTTTTTGGGTTGATATCAAGCACAAAGTGTGGCTCATGCGCGCCTTTGACGCTAAAGCCTTTGCGCTTTCCGATGGTGTATTGCATATAGCCTTTGTGCTCGCCTACGATTTCGCCTTTGGCGTTTTTGACGATTCCGGGATTTTCTACTTTTGTGTGCTTTTTGAGAATGTCGATATAATCCGTCTCAACAAAGCAGATTTCTTGGCTTTCTTTGTAAGTCTCTAAACTTCCAAGCCACGGCATAACTTCAAATGCCTTTGGCTTCACATCGCTTTTGAGCATATCGCCTAATGGAAAAATCAGCCTATCAATGGCTTCTTGCGAGATCGCATACAAAAAATAACTCTGATCTTTGCTAAGATCCACTGCGCGCGCGATTTTGTTTTTGCCATCAACTTGTTTGATTTTGGCATAATGCCCTGTAGCGATTTTATCGCAGTTAAGCTCTAGGGCTTTTTGCAATGCTAAGCCAAATTTCATATTTGGATTACATAGTGCGCAAGGATTTGGGGTCTCGCCGTTTTTGTAGGATTGGACAAAGTAGTCATAAACGATTTCTTTGAATTCTTTTTTTGCATCTATCACCATAAATGGAAAATCTAGATTCTGGGAGACTTTTTGACAATTTCGTATAAACATCTCATGCTTGTCTTCTTTGTCGTGAAGTTTGAGATAGATTCCCAAAACTTCGTAGCCACTGGATTTGAGTAAATAAGCTGAGTAGGAGCTATCTACTCCCCCGCTCATTAATAACGCAACTTTCATGATACGCCTTTATTGTGAATTTAGGGCGTAATTGTATCAATTAAAAAGTAATGCAAGCTTAAAGTAATAATTTTTGCATTTGGCAAATCGCAGATTCTAGCCCGACAATAACTGCTCGCGCGATAATGCTATGCCCGATATTTAGCTCTGTGATATGTGGAATCTTAGCGATTGTTTGGACATTTTGATAATTTAATCCATGTCCGGCAAATACACCTAATTTAAGCTCATTTGCTTTGTTTGCGTAAGTTTGGAGGGCAGTAATCGTAACTTCAAGCTGCCTTTCAAGCTCTGTTTGTGAGAGATCAAGCGATTGGATTTTGTTTGTATGTGTCCGAAGCGAAGAATACAACATAGCAGAGATATTGGCATACTCGCCTGTGTGAAGTTCAACTCCATTGGCATTAAATTCTTTAGAAAGAAGCAAAGACTGCTCGTTAGGATCGATAAAAGTCGCGACTTTGATGTGGTTTTTGTGAAATTCTTTGATGATGTCTTTGAGGTGCGGTGTATTCATATTAAGCCCGCCTTCTGTGGTGATTTCTTCTCGTTTTTCTGGCACAAGGGTGATTTTGAATGGTTTGAGCGCACACAAAAACTCAACTATATTTACATCGCATGCACACTCTACATTGATAGGCAGGGGCGAATGCTTTATAATACTTCTCACATCTTCATCTTGGATATGTCTTCTGTCTTCTCGCAAATGTATAGTGATCTGATCCACTCCACAATTTGCAGCGACAAATACCGCTTCTAGCGGATCGGGCTGGGCGATTTTTCTAGCTTGTCGTAATGTCGCGATATGATCGATGTTGAGTCCTAATTGCATAGTTTTCCTTTAATTGTTTTTGGCATATAGATCGCTAAGATTTTGTGCAATTTGCTCTTTTGTGAGGGTTTGGTTGTTTTTGTTTTTGAGAAAATTGAGTGTGATATTAAGCTGGGATTTAGTCATCGCGCCGATGTAGCGAAAAAGCTCTTTGCCACTAGAATCTAAAAATACAAAACTCGGCGTAGCTTGGATAAGAAAAAACTCACGTAATTGGTGGTGTTTGAAATGCTGTTGCACGGATTCTAGCTTGAGATTGTAGTCTTTTTGGGTGGAGAGATTGACAAAATATGATGAAAAATAATGCGACAAAAGTTCTTGGAGGGCAGGTGAATGCTCTATGGAATCTTTGAGATTTGCGCAGGCTTGGCACATATCCGCACCAAAGACAATGAGTATAGGTTTGTCATTTGAGGAAATCTCTGCATTTGGCAAAAAAATCTCTGGTAAATCTTTGGCTAAATCCAAATGGCTATTTTGCGTAGTTGTTTGGCTAGATTCTGGGTTTGGCAGAATCTCATGTGTGCTTAAGGGATCTTGCGTGGTGGAATTTTGCCTAGTAGAATCTATGGCAGAATCTTGTGTGGTTTGCGTGTGAGATATGCTTGTGGATATTGTAGATTCTGTGGAATCTGTGTTTTGGTCGGATTGTTTGGGGGTTTGTTTTGTATCACAGCCTATAAAGATTGCTAAAATTGCCAAGATCGCGACGCGATATAAAAGAGTTGTATTCATTTTTATTCCTTATTCCTTAAGGTTTGTAGGATTTGATTGTGTTTATTTTTGACATAAAAATCCGCGCTTATGCCTAAGAGCCGCCCTTCAAATGAAAGCCTGTATTCCATACTTTCAAGCACACAAGCACTCAAAAATACTTTTGCTTCATAAGTGTTGTGCGGTGTTTTGCGAAATTGAATTTGTGTCGTTCCCATATCCATATTGATTCCATAAATCTTGGCATTAATTGTAGGAGTGTTGAGATTTAGATTTGAGAGTGTCCAAATTGTCGGCTTCAATGCCACAATAGGAAATGGCGAGGCTTGGATCTGAAAAGTTTGATTGTTGTATTCCACTTCGCATACGCCATTTTCGTTTAAAACACAATGATGAGAATCAAGGCTAGATTCTGGGCTAGAATCTGATTGGATATTGATATGTAATTGCCATGCCAAAATCCCGCAAATAATCCCCACACAAAGAGCAAAAATTAAGAGCACAAACTTTTTCATTGTGGCTTTATCACTCGCTTTGTTGTGGTTTGTTTATTGCTTGTGTGGTTTGTGTGTATCAAGCACGCTACTTCGATCAATCGCTTTTATTTGCTTAAGCTCAATAGTCTCGCCATTATCAAAAGTAAGCTCTAAATCAACCTCTTGACCGACTTTTAGCTCTTGCTTGAGTCCTATAAGCATAATGTGATAACCGCCGGGTTTGAGCTCTATTTGTGAGTGTGGCTGGATTTCAAGTTTTGGGATTTTTATCATGTGCGCGCTTGGGTGTGGATTTTGGGTTTTTGAGTTTGTTTGGCTGGATTCTGCTTTGGTGTGGGCGTGGATTTCGCTTGGCACATCAAGAGAATTTTTTACTTCAATGAGCGCGATTTGAGAGTCCGTGTTGTTGGTGATAGACATAAAGGCTGCGGTGTTGTTTGAGCCCGGAATCGAGGCAAAGACATAAGACTTGTCTATGGTGATATTGCTAGCATAGGCTATTGAAGCAGAGCTTGCAAGCGCAAGAAGCGATGCAAAAAGCGATGAAAATGAGAGCAAAAATGGTTTTTTCATGTGTTGTCCTTTTGGTTTGTGATGTAAATTCAAATCATAACAAAAAAGAGAGAATTTAGATTCTATAAAAAGCAAAATCTAGAATCTTAGCTCAAAAAAAGTATGAAGATATTGCTTAAGCTGATTTGATGAGGCATTAGATGAGTTTTTGTTTGATGTTTTTGCATTTGAAGTGTTTTGGGCTGATGGATACAGGAGTTTGCTTTGAAAAAGTGCTAATTCTCTCAATGCACTTCCGCGATACAATTTGGCTTGATGAGAGATTTTTTTATCAGGCATTTTGAGGACAAAGTGGGATTGTTTAAGTGGATAGGCTTTGATGTAGATTTCTGCGCGCAAATCAATAATAATATCTTCGTTTGCAAGAAATGCATCGATTTCTTGGGATTGGGCGTGATAGAGATTTTTGAGATTGAGTGTGGGAGATTTGTAATTTTGGTTGAGATGATAAAACGGCAGATTGTCTTTTGCGCGCACCATTCCAAAGAGATTGCTAAAAATCAAAACATTTTCTAACACAAAATCCTGTGCCCCAGAATCTAAACTCATAAAATCAAGTGCCTTAAAAGCTACGCCATTATAGAGCGTAATGGCTTTTGTGGTGCTAGATTCTAGGATTTTGAGGGAGTGAGAAAGGGAGTCAATGGGGATATGTTTGGAGCCAAAGATTTTTTTGAGATTCTCATCATCTGCACTCTCTAGCTCTTTGAGATACGCGCATATGTGGTTTATCCTTGAGTCAAATCCACCCCACATTTTGTCAGTGGAGAGATTGTTTTTGACGATATTTGCGGGATTTTTGAGGCTTGTTGGAGTTGTGGAAGGATTTGTAGCACAATTTACAGATGGCAGAATCTTGCTTTCGCTCGGACTTAATAAAATTTTCATTTCAACTCTTTTGATTTTTTGTTATGATTTTGTGGTATTGTAATCAAAAATTTTCAAGGAAAATAAATGAAGATTCTTGCTTTGTGTGTCAGAAGTATTTATCTTTGGGCTATTGGAGTCGCGGTGGGTGCGATATTAGCCTGCGATGTTTTGAGTGCGCCTGTGATTTTGAATGCGTATCAATATCTTCCGAGTCTTGGGATCACAAGCTATGATTCTGGAATCTTGCTTGGCAAAGTGTATGTGCGTTTTAATTATATGTTTAATGGTTTGGCGATTTTGATTTTGATTTATGAGTTATTGATGTTTAATCTCTCATCGAAAAAATCGTTGTTTTCTCTTGGTATGGGAATTTTGAGCGTTATTTTGATTTTTCTTTTTACATTATATTACACTCCAGCTATTACCAATATTCAGCAAGAAGGGGCTGCATTTACAGGTACAGAAGAGTTTGAAAATATCTCTACTCAAAGTGAAATTGTTTTAAATATTTTGTTTGTAACGCTAAGTATTTTGTTTATTTCGCGTATGATGAGCACAGAATCTTTGCCAATCACAAAAACAACTCGACAAAGAAAAAAATAATTTTAAGCAACCTTTAAGTCATACCTGTGTAACATTCTTGCTCTTAAAAATTGCATTAAAAGAGGTATCTTTCATTTTTGGATTCTGAATTAATCTTTTTTTATGATGTTCTTTTACTTAATTTTATCCATTCCTAATTCCTAATGTAAAGATGAAAGAATGATTGATGAAATTCGGTAATGATCTTTGAAATCTAAGCAAGAAGATTTAAGTGTAAATACTTTTATAGTTTTAACAACTTAAATCTCTTTGAATCATTTATACTATACAACACAACTCGACTATAACTTTGGTCTTAATCTTTAGAGTTTAAGAATAAAGGAAATAGTTTTGTGATTTGACAAAGAGATTAGGACAAATAATCCGAAACAAATAGAATCTCGCTTGTGATTCTTAGGAATTAAAAGTGGATTCTAAAATTTTAGAATCTTAAAGTTTTGTCATTATTAATGAGTAAAACATTTGAGATTCTAAATTCTTAAGGATTTGGAGGAAATTTGCAGAATCTGTAAATTGAAACAAATCTTTTAGATTCAATTTCAAAGGATTTTGAGAAGGATTTTTGGGTTTTCAAGAAAAAGGCGCAGGGAGTTACCTTAGTCGGTAATAACTAAGCCTTTTTCGCAGAATCCCAAAAATCAGCTCAGAAGCCAAAGAAATTTTTACGGAGAGTTTGCAGTCATTATTTTATTTTGGCTCAACCTCCCGTAATTTTTACGGAGAGTTTGATCCTGGCTCAGAGTGAACGCTGGCGGCGTGCCTAATACATGCAAGTCGAACGATGAAGTCTCTAGCTTGCTAGAGATGGATTAGTGGCGCACGGGTGAGTAATGCATAGATAACATGCCCTTTAGTCTAGGATAGCCACTGGAAACGGTGATTAATACTGGATACTTCTTACGAGAGAAAGGGACTCTTAATAGAGAATTCAAGCTTTTGAGTGCTTTTACGGGAGCTTGAAATTTTTAAACTACGATGAACTTTAATGTTCTATCTTGTTTAAAAATTTCTGCGCAACCCACAAAATCATCTCAAAATCTTAGAATTCTAGAATCTCCAAAACACAGAATCTAAATTTCAAGATTCTGTAAAAGATTAGGATTTTAGAATCTAGAGCAAGAATTGGGATTGTGCGTAAGATTTGCAAGTTTTCAAGAAAAAGGTGCAGGGAGTTACCTAAGCGGTAATGACCAAGCCTTTTTCGCAGAATCTTGCAAAGATTGCGTGCAAGTCAAATTCTAAAGCATGAATTTTTTATTAAGAGTCTCCGCTAAAGGATTGGTCTATGTCCTATCAGCTTGTTGGTGAGGTAATGGCTCACCAAGGCTATGACGGGTATCCGGCCTGAGAGGGTGAACGGACACACTGGAACTGAGACACGGTCCAGACTCCTACGGGAGGCAGCAGTAGGGAATATTGCTCAATGGGGGAAACCCTGAAGCAGCAACGCCGCGTGGAGGATGAAGGTTTTAGGATTGTAAACTCCTTTTGTTAGAGAAGATTATGACGGTATCTAACGAATAAGCACCGGCTAACTCCGTGCCAGCAGCCGCGGTAATACGGAGGGTGCAAGCGTTACTCGGAATCACTGGGCGTAAAGAGTGCGCAGGCGGGATAGCAAGTCAGATGTGAAATGCTATGGCTTAACCATAGAACTGCATTTGAAACTGCTATTCTAGAGTGTGGGAGAGGTAGGTGGAATTCTTGGTGTAGGGGTAAAATCCGTAGAGATCAAGAGGAATACTCATTGCGAAGGCGACCTACTGGAACATTACTGACGCTCATGCACGAAAGCGTGGGGAGCAAACAGGATTAGATACCCTGGTAGTCCACGCCCTAAACGATGAATGCTAGTTGTTGCCCTGCTCGTCAGGGCAGTAATGCAGCTAACGCATTAAGCATTCCGCCTGGGGAGTACGGTCGCAAGATTAAAACTCAAAGGAATAGACGGGGACCCGCACAAGCGGTGGAGCATGTGGTTTAATTCGAAGCTACGCGAAGAACCTTACCTAGGCTTGACATTGATAGAATCTGCTAGAGATAGCGGAGTGCTGGCTTGCCAGAGCTTGAAAACAGGTGCTGCACGGCTGTCGTCAGCTCGTGTCGTGAGATGTTGGGTTAAGTCCCGCAACGAGCGCAACCCTCGTCCTTAGTTGTTAGCAGTTCGGCTGAGCACTCTAAGGAGACTGCCTTCGCAAGGAGGAGGAAGGTGAGGACGACGTCAAGTCATCATGGCCCTTACGCCTAGGGCTACACACGTGCTACAATGGGGTGCACAAAGAGAAGCAATATCGCGAGATGGAGCAAATCTCCAAAACGCCTCTCAGTTCGGATTGTAGTCTGCAACTCGACTACATAAAGCTGGAATCGCTAGTAATCGCAAATCAGCAATGTTGCGGTGAATACGTTCCCGGGTCTTGTACTCACCGCCCGTCACACCATGGGAGTTGTATTCGCCCTAAGCCGGAATGCTAAATTGGCTACCGTCCACGGCGGATGCAGCGACTGGGGTGAAGTCGTAACAAGGTAACCGTAGGTGAACCTGCGGTTGGATCACCTCCTTTCTAGAGAAATGGTATGCCCTATTTGTTTAGACATACCTAAACCTTTGGCTATGAAGTATGCAACATTTAAAGATTCTTGCTTAGTTTTCAGAGATTATCATCGCTTAGCATCAATTATAAAAAGGGGCTTATAGCTCAGGTGGTTAGAGCGCACCCCTGATAAGGGTGAGGTCGGAGGTTCAAGTCCTCCTAAGCCCACCATAAGGGGAATTAGCTCAGCTGGGAGAGCGCCTGCTTTGCACGCAGGAGGTCAGCGGTTCGATCCCGCTATTCTCCACCACATTTTTATTTGAGATTTGGATTTGAGTTTTAGAGATATAGAAGGATTGCAGGGTATTGTAGAGTATTTTATGATTGCTTTGAATATTAAAATTTATGAAAAACATAAATAAAAGCCATCAAAGAATTTAAAGAATCAAGCAATTCAAAAAATCACAAAAACATCAAATCAAAAAATAAAAAATAAAAAAAGGAAGCACAAAAGATAAAAAAACAAATTAAAGAAAAACAAATCCAAGGAAAGAGATAAAATATCTAATATAAAATGCATAAAGAATGTATCAAACAAGAAATCAAAAATAAATGCAATACATTGAAATACTAAAGCAAAGAAAAAAGTTTAATAAGAGTCTTTAGAACTAAAAGATTTATAAAGATTCTTATTAGACTTTTGTCTAAGTGTTATTTAACATTATATTGTCAATAGCCTAAATGATTATAGACTACAATACTCACCTTATTGTTTGTAACACATTCAATAAGGCAGTGATCTTTAGAATACATAGTTTTATCAATCTGAAAAGCTTGAAACTAAGAGCAAAAGCTTAGTTTCTTACAATAAGCTTTCAAGGGCAAATGGTGGATGCCTTGGGTGATAGAGGCGATGAAGGACGTACTAGACTGCGATAAGCTATGGGGAGCTGTCAAGAAGCTTTGATCCATAGATTTCCGAATGGGGCAACCCAATGCGTAGCAATACGCATTACCATAATAGGAGCGAACCTAGCGAAGTGAAACATCTCAGTAGCTAGAGGAAAAGAAATCGTAATGAGATTCTCTTAGTAGCGGCGAGCGAACGGGGAAGAGGGCAAACCGAATGCTTGCATTCGGGGTTGAGGACTGCAATATCCACTTAGAAATTCTAGCAGAAGGATTTGGAAAATTCCGCTATAAAGGGTGATAGCCCCGTATGCGAAAGGATTTTTATAGGTAGCAGTATCCAGAGTAGGTCAGGACACGTGAAATCCGGACTGAAGCAGGGGAGACCACTCTCCAACCCTAAATACTCCTATCACACCGATAGCGAACAAGTACCGTGAGGGAAAGGTGAAAAGAACCGCAGTGAGCGGAGTGAAATAGAACCTGAAACCATTTGCCTACAATCATTCAGAGCCCTATGATTTATCAGGGTGATGGACTGCCTTTTGCATAATGATCCTGCGAGTTGTGGTATCTGGCAAGGTTAAGCAAACGCGAAGCCGTAGCGAAAGCGAGTCTGAAAGGGCGCAGGCTCCTCTTTTATAGTTATTTTGGATTCTTTTATCGTAAAGATAGAATCTTAAAGTCTTAAGAAACTTAAGAGAGTGTAGAAGGATTCTAAATTTTTAGAATCTAACACGCACACAAGAAATTCTAGGATTGTGCGTAAGATTTGTGGGTTGCGCAGAAAAAATCGATGCGTAGCATACTCCTTGTATGTAAGCAAGATTTTTTCAAGCTCCCGTAAAGATTGCGTGCAAGCCGAATTTCTAGCCAATAGTAACTATAAATGAGGAGCCTAAAGTCAGATGCTGCAGACCCGAAGCGAAGTGATCTATCCATGGCCAAGTTGAAAGTGGGGTAACACCCACCGGAGGACTGAACTCGTGCCCATTGAAACGGGCTGGGATGAGCTGTGGATAGGGGTGAAAGGCCAAACAAACTTCGTGATAGCTGGTTCTCTTCGAAATATATTTAGGTATAGCCTCAAGTGATAGCAATAGGGGGTAGAGCTCTGATTGGGCTAGGGCTGCTCACCGCGGTACCAACCCCTGTCAAACTGCGAATACCTATTGCCCTATCTTGGGAGTCAGGCGGTGGGTGATAAAATCAATCGTCAAGAGGGAAACAACCCAGACTACCAACTAAGGTCCCAAAGTTCTATTCTAAGTGGAAAATGATGTGAAGTTACTCAGACAACCAGGAGGTTGGCTTAGAAGCAGCCATCCTTTAAAGAAAGCGTAACAGCTCACTGGTCTAGTGATTTTGCGCAGAAAATATAACGGGGCTAAGATAGACACCGAAGTTGTAGATTATGCTGATGCATAGTGGTAGAAGAGCGTTCTATATGCGCTGAAGGTATATCGGCAAGAAGTGCTGGAGCGTATAGAAGTGAGCATGCAGGAATGAGTAGCGATAAAAGTGGTGAGAATCCACTTCGCCGAAAGTCTAAGGTTTCCTACGCGATGCTCGTCATCGTAGGGTTAGTCGGGTCCTAAGCCAAGTCCGAAAGGGGTAGGCGATGGGAAATAGGTTAATATTCCTATACCAACCATTGTGCGCGATGGGGGGACGCATAGGGCTAAGCGATGTTAGCGGATGGAAGTGCTAACTTAAGAGTGTAAATTGAGGGATAGGCAAATCCGCCCTTGTATTTGAAACTCCAATAGCTTCTTGCGGTCTTCGGACCAAGGGGAGTATCGCTGATGCCGTCGTGCCAAGAAAAGCCTCTAAGTTTAACAATGGTTGCCCGTACCGCAAACCGACACAGGTAGATGAGATGAGTATTCTAAGGCGCGTGAAAGAACTCTGGTTAAGGAACTCTGCAAACTAGCACCGTAAGTTCGCGATAAGGTGTGCCTACGCAAGTAGGTCTCAGCAAAGAGTCCCTCCCGACTGTTTACCAAAAACACAGCACTTTGCAAACTCGTAAGAGGAAGTATAAGGTGTGACGCCTGCCCGGTGCTCGAAGGTTAAGAGGATTCGTTAGAGGCAACTCAAAGCGTTGAATTGAAGCCCGAGTAAACGGCGGCCGTAACTATAACGGTCCTAAGGTAGCGAAATTCCTTGTCGGTTAAATACCGACCTGCATGAATGGCGTAACGAGATGGGAGCTGTCTCAACCAGGGATTCAGTGAAATTGTAGTGGAGGTGAAAATTCCTCCTACCCGCGGCAAGACGGAAAGACCCCGTGGACCTTTACTACAGCTTGGCACTGCCGATGGGAATATTATGCGCAGGATAGGTGGGAGGCTTTGAAATCTTCACTCCGGTGGAGATGGAGCCACCCTTGAGATACCACCCTTAATGTTTCTGTCTGCTAACTGGCTAGAGTTATCCTCTAGCAGGACAATGTCTGGTGGGTAGTTTGACTGGGGCGGTCGCCTCCTAAAAAGTAACGGAGGCTTGCAAAGGTTGGCTCATTGCGGTTGGAAATCGCAAGTAGAGTGTAATGGCATAAGCCAGCCTGACTGTAAGACAAACAAGTCGAGCAGAGACGAAAGTCGGTCATAGTGATCCGGTGATTCTGTGTGGAAGGGTCATCGCTCAAAGGATAAAAGGTACCCCGGGGATAACAGGCTGATCTCCCCCAAGAGCTCACATCGACGGGGAGGTTTGGCACCTCGATGTCGGCTCATCGCATCCTGGGGCTGGAGCAGGTCCCAAGGGTATGGCTGTTCGCCATTTAAAGCGGTACGCGAGCTGGGTTCAGAACGTCGTGAGACAGTTCGGTCACTATCTGCCGTGGGCGTAGGAGAGTTGAGGAGAGCTGTCCCTAGTACGAGAGGACCGGGATGGACATGCCACTGGTGTATCAGTTGTCCTGCCAAGGGCATCGCTGGGTAGCTACGCATGGATGTGATAACCGCTGAAAGCATCTAAGCGGGAAGCCAACTCCAAGATGAACTCTCCCTGAAGGTCGCAGCAAGACTAGCTGCTTGATAGGGTAGATGTGTAAGCATAGTAATGTGTTTAGCTGACTACTACTAATAGACCGCTTGGCTTATTGTTTATCATAAGATAAATAAACATGTATCTAAAGATACACTGCCTTATTGAGTGTGTTCTCTATACTTATAGGTTATTGACAAATAAAATTCACCTTTGGAAAATGGAAATAAGGGCAAATAGATTCAAAGTAGATTCTTAGATTTTAGATTCTATGAGTTTTAGATTTATAGAATCTCAAAAGCAAATTGTAGATTCTAGAATCTTAGATTAGAGCTTACAAGAATCTAGTGCTTAGAGCTTTAAGAGATTCTTCTGTAGTCAAAGAGTCGTTTTAACTTTTTAAGGTTTGAGAGTCAAAGATGTAAGAGATTCTAAAATCTTGAAGCTTTAAAGTTTTTGCTTGTAGAGAGTCTTAGATTCTGTGTAGATTCTATGGAAGCCATACAATCTAGCTATAAACTCTAAAAAGCATTGCAAAAGTTTTAACAGACTTTTTAGAGTTAAAGCTTTTATAAAAAGCCTAATCAAAGAGATAAGAGTTTAAAACTTTAGGTATAAAGAGCAATCCTTAGAATCTCATTCTTATGAATCCAATCTTTTAGAGAAGCTTTAGGCTTTTAAATCTAGCTTTCATCTTAGGCTTGAAGCTTTTAGATTCTCAAAGCTATCTTGTAAGCTTTATTTGTCTTTATTTCCCTTTTCCTTGTGTCTATAGAGAGGAGGCAACACCTAGCTCCATTCCGAACCTAGCAGTTAAGCTCCTCTTCGCCGATGATACTGCACTTTGCAAGTGTGGGAATGTAGGTCGATGCAGGGATAGGGAGATTCTTCTTTTTACTTATTTTTTACTTCGTTATATAGAATCTTGCTGTTTGCTTTTGGTTGTTTGATTGAATTTGTTTGGTTTTATGGATTTAAGATAGTGTTGATTGATTTGCTACAAAGATTTGGATTTTTAGTTTCGTATTGATTGTTCTGTTTGTTAGATTCCTTGAGAATACTTGGTTTGAGATTGTGATTAGTTACTAATGAGTTTGAAAGCTACTTATTTGAATATTTTTTGTTAAGGTAATTTAGTTTTTTAATGGATTCTTTAGAAATATTTTTGATTGTTTGTTGGTTTAAAGATTTGAGTGCTTTTTAAATAAATTTATCGCGTGATTGTTTGTGCTGGAATTTAAGCGGTGGCAACCCAATCTTTGCCATTTATTTGGCTTTTACTATGCTTGTTACCGCTCTATATTCTCACAAATTCAAATCACCCAAGTGCTTTGCGCATTTCTTTTACATACTTGCCGATATACTCTGGGCTTTTTTCTCCATATTTCGCGCAGAGCTTGACTATCGCGCTACCTACGATCACTCCATCGGCATATTCTGCTATCTCTTTTGCTTGGCTTGGGGATTCTATGCCAAAGCCCACAGCCACAGGGATTTTGCTTACTTCTCGCGCGCATTTAATGATACTTTTTATGTCGGTGCTTATGTGCTTTCGCACACCTGTTACACCAAGTGATGAGACACAATAAATAAAGCCTTTTGCTTCTTTTGCGATCATTTCTATACGATCTTTTGAAGTCGGCGCAATGAAAGAGATGAGATCAATGTCATTTTTTACGCAAATTGGCTCAAACTCGCCCTTTTCCTCAAATGGCACATCAGGCAAGATAAGCCCACCAATTCCCACATCTTTGGCATTTTGGAGGAATTTCTCGCTACCATAGGCAAACACAAGATTTGCATAAGTCATAAACGCCATAGGAATGGTGATTTTTTGCTTTATTTTATCTAGCATTTCAAAGATATGATCCACCCTCACGCCATTTTTTAGCGCGCGCATATTTGCCTCCTGTATCACCACGCCTTCAGCCACTGGATCAGAAAATGGAATTCCTAGCTCAATTAGACTCGCGCCATTTTTTGCCATCGCATAGATGATTTTTTCCGTGGTGGCGAGATCTGGATCGCCACAAGTGATAAATGGAATAAATGCCTTGCCATATTTCAAATCGCCATATTTTAAATCCCCTCGCCCAAAGGCTTTGTATAAATTACTCATAGATATTTTCTCCTTGTATTCGTGCCACTGCCGCGCAGTCTTTATCGCCTCTGCCCGAAAGGTTTATGACGATGATTTTGTCTTTTAGATTCTGTGCTTCTTTCATCACATAGGCAATCGCATGCGCACTTTCAATGGCTGGAATAATGCCCTCGATTTTTGATAGATAAAAAAACGCCTCTAGGGCTTCTTTGTCGCTTATGGGGTAGTATTGCGCGCGTTTGGTATCTGCTAGATACGCATGCTCTGGACCAATGCCCGGATAGTCAAGCCCCGCAGAGATCGAATACACAGGCGCGATCTGCCCGCAATCATCTTGACAAAAATATGACTTCATACCATGAAAGATTCCAACTCTTCCTGTTGCGATACTTGCTGCATTTTTGGGTGTGTCTATTCCTATTCCTGCTGCCTCACAGCCGATGAGTTGCACTTCTTTATCATCGATGAAGTGATAAAACGCACCGATAGCATTTGAGCCTCCACCCACGCATGCTACGACCATATCAGGCAGTCTTTTTTCAAGTGTTAAGATTTGGCTTTTTATCTCTTTTGAGATTACAGCTTGAAAATCGCGCACAATCATAGGAAACGGATAAGGACCCATCACAGAGCCCACGACATAATGCGTATCATCAATCCTGCTGCTCCATTCTCTAAGCGCTTGTGAGACGGCATCTTTTAATGTCGCAGTGCCACTACTAACAGCATGCACCTTTGCTCCAAGTAGTTTCATTTTATAGACATTGAGTGCCTGACGCTTGGTATCCTCCTCACCCATAAAGATCTCGCACTCCATATCTAGCAACGCACACGCAGTCGCAGTCGCTACGCCATGCTGTCCTGCGCCCGTTTCTGCGATAATGCGCGTTTTTCCCATTTTTTTGGCGAGCAATACTTGCCCTAAGACATTATTTATCTTGTGTGATCCTGTGTGGTTTAGATCTTCGCGTTTGAGATAGATTTTTGCGCCAAGGTCTGCGCTCATACGAGGAGCAAAATAAAGTGCTGAAGGACGCGAAGCATAATTATTAAATAAATCTACTAATTCTTTATTGAAATTTGGATCATTTTTATACGCTAGATATGCACTCTCAAGCTCAAGCACCGCACTCATTAATGTCTCTGGAATAAAACAACCCCCATATTTTCCAAAATACGCATTTTTCATCATCGCTCCTTTATTGCTTTATATCGCTTTTATATCGCCTAACTCGCGAGATAATCTCTTTCATTTTAGAAAAATCCTTTTTTCCTTCATGCTCTAGCCCTCCTGAAACATCAATACCATAGGGATTGAATGCCATTGCTTGCGCTAGATTCTCTTTATTGATTCCGCCGGCTAAAAAATATGGCTTTGGGAGATGTATATTTTTTAATAGATTCCAATCAAAGCACTTTCCTGAGCCACCTTGCGCGCTATCAAGGAGCAAAAAATCCACTAAATCGCATTTGGTATAATCAATAGAATCTAAATTTGTCATATTTATAACATAGATAATTTTTGCTTTAATTTTGGCTTTTAGATCCGCGATAAATTCTGCGCTTTGTCCTCCATGAAGCTGGACTATATCAATGATTTTAGAATCTAGTGCTTTATATATTAATTCTATCGGTGTATCGACAAATACACCCACAGCTTTGATGTTGCTATTTAGGCGTGATTTTAGCTTTTTTGCCATGCCAAAATCCACCTCGCGCCTACTTTTTGCAAAGACAAAACCTATAAAATCAGGCTGCAAAATATTTGCGTATTCTATGTCTTCTTCGCGAAATAGCCCGCAAGTTTTGATTTTCAAACACTTCTCCTTTAGATTCTATCTTTAAGATTCTAGATTCTGCTTTGTAATTCTTGCAATTTTGCACGTTTATCTTCTACACTCATAAGCCCCTCACCAATAAGCACAGCATCTACATCATGCACACTTAGCTTAGCGATGTCTTCTTTTGTGTGGATTCCACTTTCACTTACAAAAATGCAATCTTTTGGCACAAGTGGGCGCAAATGTATCGTTGTATTTATATCGACTTTAAAAGTCCTTAGATCTCTATTATTGACCCCAATTATGCGCCCTTTGCAATCAAGCACTTTTTGCAAATCACCCTCATCATGTGTCTCAAATAATGTCGAGAGCCCAAGCTCATTTGCAAGCGCAAAATAATCTCTCATCTGCTCTCTATCTAAAATCGCCGCGATAAGCAAAATCGCGTCTGCACCAATGGCTTTTGCCTGATAAATCATATATTCATCGATGATAAAATCTTTTCGCAAGAGCGGAATCTGCACGATTTGCTTGATGTCGCAAAGATATGTATCGCTTCCTTGAAAAAAATGAGGCTCTGTGAGACAAGAAATCGCACTAGCACCGGCATTCTCATACTCTAGCGCGATATTTTTGTATGGAAAATCATGGGCTATGATACCTTTTGAGGGCGAGGCTTTTTTGACTTCACAGATGAAGTGCATTGGGTGATTTTTCGCAGAATGCGTTTTTGACGTGCTTAGGGCTTTTTCAAATGCAAATGGAATATTGAGTGTGTCAGCTCTTGCGATTTGCTCCATTTTTGCAAGTGAGATCTTTTGTTTTTGCCCATCTATACGCACTTTTGTGGATTCTACAATTTTATCTAAGATATTAATTTGTGGATTCATTTGTTGCTCTCTTTTATGAAACGTTCAAGTTGCGCGAGTGCAAGCTTATTATCGATTTGTTTTTCTGCCATTCGCACGCCAGATTCTATGCTTTTTGCCATGCCTGCGATATAGAGTGCTGCACCTGCATTGAGTGTGGCGACATCGCGTTTTGCACCTTTTTCTTTACCTTCTAAAATCTCTCTTATGATTTTTGCATTTTGTGTTGCGTCGCCTCCTACTAAATCACTTTTATCACACAGGCTAAAGCCCGCATCGCGCGGGTGAAAAGTATAAAATTTTAGCTCATTTTTATTTATTTCAGCGATTTTTGTCTCGCTTGAGAGTGAGATTTCATCGATTTTATCCATACCATAGACAACCATTCCTCTTTTGACACCAAGATTTTGCATGACTTTTGCCATCGGCTCTACTAGGCTTTCATCATACACGCCGAGGAGTTCCATATTTGCGCCTGCTGGGTTTGAGAGCGGTCCTAAGATATTAAAAATCGTGCGGATTCCAAGCTCTTTTCTGATAGGGGCTACATATTTCATCGCGATATGGTAATTTTGCGCAAAAAGAAAGCAAATATTTATTGATTCTAGCAATTCTTTGCTTTTTTCTGGAGGGATCGTGATATTTACGCCAAGAGCCTCAAGCACATCAGCTGCGCCACATTTAGACGAGGCGGCGCGATTACCATGCTTTGCGACTTTTACTCCTGCTGATGAGACGATAAGTGCTGCAGTTGTAGAGATATTAAATGAATTTGAATGATCGCCTCCTGTGCCTACGATCTCAAGCGCGTCCATATCATGCAAGAGCCTCACGCAATGCGCTCGCATACTAAGTGCGCTAGCAGTGATCTCATCGATATTTTCACCTTTCATACTAAGTGCTGTGAGATACGCAGAGATTTGCACAGGGCTAGCAAGCCCTTGCATAATCTCATTCATTACAGCAAATGCCATATCTTGCGATAAATTGTGCTTTTGCGTGAGCTCTATTATTGCTTTTTTTATCGCCATATCTTTTGTTTTTGCTTCATTTAGTTTGTTTTGCATTTAGATTTCCTATTTTGCGCGAAATGTATCACATTTTCGATGATTTTTTCACCAAATGGCGTGAGGATAGATTCTGGGTGAAACTGCACGCCAAAAATGGGAAATTTTTTATGCTCTAGTGCCATGATTTCGCCATCACTCGTCTTTGCTGTGATTTTTAGGCATGGTGGAATCTTTGTGGCGATGAGCGAATGATAGCGCGCTACTTGGATAGATTGCCCTAAGCCTGCAAATAGAATCGAAGCAGAATCTACCTCAATCATCGAGGTTTTACCATGCATGACTTTGTTGGCATAGCTCACTTCTCCGCCAAATGCGATACAAATGGCTTGATGTCCAAGGCAGACGCCAAAAATGGGAATCTTGCCTCCTAGCTTTTGGATTACCTCAATGCAGATTCCAGAATCTTGAGGCTTTTTTGGTCCGGGAGATAGCACGATGAGAGTTGGCGCGAGTGCCTCAATCTGTGCGATATTTAGCTCATCATTGCGAATGACTTTTATATTTGGCTCTATGCTTCCTATGAGCTGATAGAGGTTGTATGAAAAGCTATCATAATTATCGATTAGTAAAATCATCTTTGCCCCGATTTGATTTTGGAGTGCTAGAATCGTCAAAAGCATTAAAATCATCGATTCCATTTTGGGCGATTTTGAGTGCTTCGATGATTGCTTGTGCTTTTTTGGCACATTCGTCAAATTCACTTTTTGGGTCGCTATCATAGACGATTCCAGCACCTGATTGGATACAGATTTCATCATTTTTCTTGTAAATAAGGCGGATAGAAATACACATATCCATATTTCCAGCAAAATCAAGATAGCCTATCGCGCCACCATAGATTCCGCGCGAACGATCTTCTAGCTCATTTATGATTTCACAAGCGCGGATTTTTGGCGCACCAGAGAGTGTGCCAGCAGGCAAAATCGCATCAAGTGCGCTAAGTGCGTCTTTGTCATCTTGCAAGATTCCAGAAATTGTCGAGCTAATATGCATAATATGTGAATATCGCTCGATGTTTTGGTATTTTTCAACCTTCACGCTTCCAAATTTCGCGACCCTGCCTACATCATTTCGCCCCAAATCTACAAGCATATTATGCTCAGCTAGCTCTTTTTCATCACTCAAAAGTTCGCGCTCTAGGGCGATGTCTTCAATCTCATCATTTCCTCTTCGCCTACTTCCTGCAAGTGGATATGTATAAAGCTTAGAATCCTCGAGTTTTAGGAGTGTCTCAGGCGAGGCGCCGGCGATTTCAACCTTGGAGCTTGAAAAATAAAACATATAGGGCGAAGGATTGGTAGATCTTAGCACGCGATATACATCAAAGAGGCTTCCGCTCGCCTTTGCACGCATAGGATTTGAGAGCACGACTTGAAAAATATCGCCCTCATAAATGTAGTGCTTGGCTTTTTCTACCATCTGCATATATTGTGCTTGCGAGAAATCATGCTTTATTGCAGAATCTAGCACAAAAGGCGCGATATGATTTTTTTGCGTGGATTTTAATAAGTCGTGCATGGATTTTAGCTCTTTGTGCGCGTCATTGTAAGAGGATTCTAAAGATTTTACATCTGTGGCAGAATCTAGCATCATACCTGTGATTAAGATAATTTTTTGCTTAAAATGATCAAATACAATCACATTATTAAATAGCATTAAATCCACATCGACAAAGTCTTTGTCTGTGGTCGTAAAGTCAAGTTTTGGCTCATTGTAGCGGATATAATCATAGGCAAAATATCCTACAAGTCCGCCACTAAAAGGTGGTAAATGCTCTAAAATAGGGCTTTTGTGGCACTCTAGAATCTCGCGAATGATTTTTTTGGGATCATCATCTAAAACCTTCGTGCCATTTTTGTCTTTTAGCATGGTTTGACCTCTGCTAGAGGTGAGTTCCAAAGTGGGATTGTAGCCCAAAAAACTATATCGCCCCCAGTGTTTTTGCTCGACACTCTCAAGCAAAAAACATGCAATGCTGTGGGTTTTTAGGATGCGCATAGCCTCAATTGGCGTGATAAAATCAGCATAAATCTCTTTGCTTAGAGGTACGCGCTTATATTGCGAGAGATTTGGCATTGCGCGCAATGTTTCAAGCGTTGGATACATATAATTCCTTTTTTGGTTTAGTTTTGGTGATTGTGATGTGAAGAAAAAGCGCGCTAAGGGCGCCACCACATAGATTTGATATGAGTCGTGTTGGCTGTATGTATGTTTGTTGTAGGGTTGGCTTTGAGGGGTGCTTGCAGGATTATTTGCGTATCCAAGGATAAATCAAAGCTAAAAAAATGTCTATTGCTAAAAGTTTTCATGCCCAAAATCATATACGAATAAATATTAGATGTCAAGATAATTTTAAGATAATTACATAGTTGGATTCTGCTAATAAGAATCTAATAAGAATCTAATGTATGGATTGCCACATAGGACAAGTTCGCTCACAATGACAAAGTAGATTCTGGTTTGACTAGATTGCCACGACTTCTTGTAAAATCTTGCAATGACAAAAAATCCGCAATACTACAATGACTCACAACTACTCACAATGAAAAAATATTTCTGTGGTTTCTTATTTTTTATTTGAGAACATTTGGTTGTATTTAGATTCTAGAAAGTTTTGCAGAATCTGTGGATTTTGCAGGATTTCGCGGAGGTCTTTTAGGACATTATCCCAGATTTGAAACTTTTTTTGAGCGAGCACATATCCGCCAAACATTCCGTGAAAGCGCGTTTGTCCGAGCTTGCCCCATCGCCAATCATAACGTTTGTGTGCCAAAATCACGCAAGGCTTACCCATCGCAATAGCCAAATGCGCGCATGCACTATCGACACTTACAACCATATCAAGCTCGCGTATGAGGCGCGCTGTATCAAGAAAATGATTAAGCCTGTGCGAGATGAGATGTGAGAGCTCTTTGGATTTGAGGCGCGACTCATTGATAAAAAACTCCCTGCTTTCTGGCTGAAGCAAATGAAGCTCAATATCCAGCCCATTTAAATAAGGCAAAAGCACATCAAGTGAGATTGATTTGTCTTTGGCGTAGATGAAATTTGGGTTTGAATAAAAAAATAATCCAACTTTCATCGTGTTTTTCGTTATCGTATTTTGTGTCATTGTGCCTTGTAGGGTGGTATTTTTGGGCGATTTTGTGAATGATTTTTGGGGTGATGCAAGATGAGGCGATGTGATAGGAGATATAGGCGATTTTATGCGTGATCCAAGCGATGTGCTGTGAAAAAATGGCTTTAAGTAATGCGTATTTGCCCATATATCCTGCATAGATTCTACCCCAAGCACATAAGGCAGGCTAAGTAGCGACACACAATACTCAAAATCAGTAAAATCCCTATCCACAACCCTAAAGCCGACTTCCTTAAAAAGTGCCCTCAATTCATCTTGCACATACACATAAAGCGTCTTGCAAGGCAGAAGGCTAAGAAATCGCGCATACATGATCGTATCTCCCAAACCCTGCTCAAAAAACACAAGCACTTTGGCGTTTTGTATCAAATCTAAAATGCCCGCAGAATCTAGATTCTGGGTATTTATATATTTTTTGGATTTAAAAAAATGCGCGTTTCGGATGTCTTGCTTTGGCAGAGCAAGTCGCTTTTCGTAGAATCTAAACCCCTCTTTAAACTCTCCCAAACTCAAAAGCAAATGCGCATAATTAATTGCATAGATTGGATTTGGAGATATGGCGTAGGCTTTTTGGTAGAGGATTTTAGACTGCTCAAAGAGTAAATTGTATCGCGCTATATTCGCGTAGTTGAAGTAAAAATCCGCTTTTTTTATATTATTAGGAAACAGCGCAAAGTCAGAATCTAAATCTTTACACACACTCAAGCCCTTTTTGTCATTGCCGATGAGATTATACATACAGACGAGATTTGAAGCAGCCTCGATGGTTTGGCATTTTTCATAGAGTTTGATAGCGATTTTGTAGTCTTTTTCTTCAGCATAAATATTAGCGAGATTATACATCGCGTCTTTGTCGTTTTCATCAAGCTCTAACGCCCTCTCATACGCTTCTCTTGCTTTTTTGAGCTCGCCACTTTTGGCATAGCATAGCCCGAGATTGTAGTAGAGGTTTGGGTTTTGTGAGGGTAGGCATTTGAGATACATTTGGATTGCAGTGTGGTTTTGTCCATTTCGGCGGTAGATTTCAGCAAGATTGATGACGACATCTTCATTAAGCGGGTCAAGAGAGTAGGCGCACTCAAGGTAAGCTACACAATGCTTTATATCGCCAAGATAATATAAACTCATCGCGCAAATAAACCACGCCTGCACATTGAGCGCGTCTTGTTGTAGAATCTGCGTTGAGAGCCTGAGGGATTGCTCGTATTGTTTTTGGTTAAAAGCTTTTATAAGTGATTGCATAAGTTCCGCCAGAGGCGGGGTGAGAATCTAGGCGTTATGCTTGCGATAATCCATAATCATCGCATACACTTCGTCTTTGAGTCGGAGTTTTTGTTTTTTTAAGACCTCAATCTCCATAGGTGCTAATAGTTCAAGCCCATTTTCGGCGTTTGTGATTTTTTGATCTAAGTCATTATGCTCCTCAAAAATTTTTTCAAAATGCGCGTTTGAAGCCTTTAATTTTGTGATTTCATCTCTGTATTCGTGAAACATCGCAACTCCTTTTATAATTATGTTAAGGCTTAGATTCTACACTTTTTTCTTAATTTTATCAATAAAAATAGCGCAAAAAAGTCCTGAAGAGTATTTTCTATCGCACACATCACTTGGATTAAAACGACAAAATCCACATATTTTTTGTAATTTTATTAAACTTTCTTGAATTTTCTTGCAGAATCTAAAGTAAAAATGTTATATCTGAATCTAAATTTCTCAAAAAGTTAAAAAATTTTTGCATTTTTTAAGATTAGTAGCGTTAGAATGCAAAGTTTTTGTTAATAAAACACAAAGGAAGAGGTAAAAATGAAACAAAAATTAGACAGAAGAAGTTTTTTTAAATTTTCAGGAATTTTGGCGGGTGGGGTTTTGGCTTCAAGTGGAGCGATAAGTAACCTTAAAGCACAAGCTCATCATCACACACACAGCGAAAATACAGATACAAGCACTTCAAACGCACAGAGTCTCAATTCTCAAGCTAATCAATCTTGCCAAAAGCAGCAACGAGGACGAATGTTTTTTACAAATGATTTAGAGTTCAATACCCTAAAAGCAGCCACAGAGCGCATTTATCCGCAAGATGAAAGTGGTGAGGGCGCGATTTTGCTTGGTGTGCCTTATTTTATAGATAATCAACTCGCTGGCGCGTATGGATTTAACGCACGCGAATATATGCAAGGACCATTTCAAGAGGGCAAAGCCGAGCAGGGCTATCAAACCCCGATGAATCGCAGAGAGATTTTTTTGCTCGGACTTAGCGCACTAGAATCTGAATCTCAAAAAAGACATAAACAATCTTTTTTTCAGATCGCACCCGCGAGTCAAGATGCCATTCTCAAAGATTGTGAAGCCAACAAAATCGCAATAGAAGGCATAAGCTCAAAATATTTTTTCACGCTTTTGCGTGATTTGACTATTGCTGGGGTTTTGAGCGATCCGATTTATCAAGGCAATGACGGACAAAAAGGTTGGAAAATGATGCATTATCCCGGCGGACAGATGAGTTATCTTGCTTATATTGAAAGCGATGAATTCGTGGAACTGCCACCGATGAGTTTGGCTGATATGCAGTAAATACAATAAAAATTAAAAATCACAAATAACAAAAAATGAAAGGTTGATTATGGCAAAAGTATTAAAAAAAGTAGATGTAGTTACCATTGGTGCGGGCTGGACAGGTGGGATCATCGCAGCAGAGCTGACAAAAGCAGGGTTTAGTGTGCTAAGCCTTGAGCGCGGAGCGATGCGTTCAAGCAGTGATTTTGTGCAAGTGCATGATGAATGGCGATATGGTATAAATTATGGGCTTATGCAGGATTGCTCAAAAGAGAGCGTAACATTTCGACATAATCCAAATGAGACTGCCCTTCCTATGCGTAAAATGGGCTCGTTTTTGCTTGGAAATAATGTCGGCGGTGCGGGCGTGCATTGGAATGGCTGGACTTTTCGGTTTATGCCTTATGATTTTGAGATAAAAACCCTAAGCCACAAAAGATATGGCGACAAACTCGGCAAAGACTATACGCTTGAGGATTGGGGGATCACTTACAAAGAAATGGAGCCATATTTTGATCGATTTGAAAAAACGGCAGGAATATGCGGTGAGCCAAATCCACTCGCAGAAAAAATGGGCGCATTTAGAAGTAGCCCCTATCCTCAAGAGCCTCTTGCAAATACTGCCATTCTCAAAAAATTTGAAAAAGCTGCAAAGTCTTTAAATCTCCACACATATAGAATTCCAGCGGCAAATTCAAAATATGCCTACACAAATCCAGATGGTGAAATGCTAAATCCTTGTCAATATTGCGGATATTGTGAGCGGTTTGGGTGTGAGTATGATGCCAAAGCCTCACCGCTTAATACCGTCTTGCCCGTTGCATTATCAAGCGGAAAATACGAGATCCGCACAAATAGTAATGTGATTGAGATTCTCAAAAAAGGCGATAAAGTTACAGGTGTAAAATACATCAACACAAAAACAATGGAGGAATTTATCCAGCCAGCTGATATTGTCGTGCTTACAAGTTATATGCTTAATAACGCCAAACTCCTTATGGTTAGCAATATTGGCACGCAATACGACCCCAAAACAGGCAAAGGCACATTAGGGCGGAATTATTGCTATCAGATGAATGCAAGCACATTGGCGTTTTTTGACGAGCAGATGAATACCTTTATGGGTTCAGGTGCGTTGGGGACGACTTGCGATGATTTCAATGGTGATAATTTTGATCATAGCGGGGAAAAGTTTTTGCATGGCTCAATGATTGCCGTATTGCAAATGGGATCTCGCCCGATCCAAAGCGCGCCAATTCCAGCAGGAGTACCAACTTGGGGAGCAGAATTCAAAAAAGCACTCAATCACAGCTTCACACGCGTAATCAATGTCTATGCGCAAGGTGCTTCACTTCCGCATGTAAATAACTATCTCTCGCTTGATCCAACCTACAAAGACGCTTATGGTTTGCCACTTTTGCGTATCACTTATAATTTCACAAATCAAGATCGCGAGCTTCATAAATTTGCAACAGACAAAACGACACAAGTCGCAAAAGCGATGAATCCAAAAAGCATAAAGCCAAATCCATACCTCAAAGATTACAGCATTATTCCTTATCAATCCACGCACAATACAGGCGGGACGACAATGGGCTCAAGTCCGCATACTAGCGTGGTAAATAATTATTTGCAGCATTGGGATATGGAGAATCTTTTTGTCGTGGGTGCTGGGAATTTCCAACACAATAGCGGCTATAATCCAACCGATACAGCAGGAGCATTGGCGTATCGTTGCGCAGAAGGGATAATCAAATACCACAAAAATGGGAAAAAGCTTGTGTAGATTTTGCTACAAAGCAGATTCTGCTTTGAGTTATTATGGGTAATTGTAAAATTGCGAAGCAAAAGAGAATCTAACTCAGAATCCACCTCGTCATTACTTAAGCGACAGCCAAAAGCAAATCGTCATTCTGACCCTGAGTCAAACCCACTCCGTCATTCTGAGGCTTTGCAAAAGCCGAAGAATCCAGTAAAAATCTAATACAAAATCTAAAATAGATTCTAGTTTGGATTTGGATGCTTCGTTCGTCTCACTCACTCAAGTAATGACAACAAAAACAACATAGATTCTACTAGAATTTATGCAAACACAATAGCACATTAAGAAATTCTAGACTTTTTTAATTTTTAGATTTTAGAATTTATGCAAACACAATGGCGCGTAAAGAAATCCTCTATTTTTAGCTTATTTTTGTAGCTTTGCAAGTTTAGCAGTGAGTCGCACTTTTCGTGCGTCGCCAAAATAATACAAGATAAGCCCTAAACGAAGCAATCTGCAAAAAGAAGCAAAAAAGAGAGGATTTGGATTCTATGTAAATATGTAAATTAGATTCTAGATTCTAGTATCTTTATGAGCTTCACAACTCAATTACTATTTTTTAAGTTAAAACTAAAAAAAAAAAATACAATGCAAACTATTTTATTTTTATAGAATGAAATCTATAAGCCAAAGGAGCAAAAATGAGAATCAAAATGTCTCTAAATACAAAGCTTTTGATAAGTATTTTATTTGTTTTTATAGTGATTTTGTTTGTCGTGAGTTTGATTAATTATCGCCAAAGCTCAAACACAATCACAACATTATATACTTCAATCCAACAAGAAGTGATGAATGGCTCATTTAATATGATTAATACCACAATTGGTATCGAAGCAAAAAAACATTTGAACTATTTATCCAAAACATTAGCAGAAAGCGATTTGAGTATCTTAGAGCAGCGACAAACACTCAAAGATATGGCAAAAACAATTGGCTATCCAAATGTATTTGTCGCTTATGCAGATGGAAGTTTCTTAGTTGTCTCAGAATCTAATCCAAATAGTTTCACAAAAAATACCTTTGATAACACTCAAGATGATGTGCGCACAAGGGATTGGTATGCCAAAGCTGTGCAAGAAAAGGGCTTTATCTTGACCGATCCATATATCTCCAAAAATGCCTCAACAAATGGCTTAATGCTTGGCACCGCGGCGATGCCACTTATCAAAAATGGCAAGATAATCGGAGTTATCGGCATGAATATTTTATTTGAGGATTTTCAAGCGCGATTTGCTACTTTCAAAACTCCAGAGCTTCCGACACTATCGGTTTTTTTACTTGATTCTCATGATAGTATTTTTTCACATGAAGACCCTCAAGTCATACAAATAACTACGGAACTTAACCCACTAGAAATAAGAATCAAAAACGCATTACTAGAGCATGCCAACGCTAAAGAAGGGGTGATTACCTACGAATACAATGGTGGTATGCGTATTGCGTTGTTTAAGCGATTTGATTTTGGCTGGACGATGCTAGTTTCTGCAAATATGGAAAACTTTAGCAATGCTACCAATCAAGTATTATTAAAAGGCTGCATTGTCGCACTTGTGCTTCTTGTGATTGGAACTATTTTGTTTTATTTCTTTATCAAGTTTCTTATCTCCCCCCTCAAAACCATAGCAACAGGCTTATCAGAATTCTTTAAATATATCAATCACGAAGCCAAAGATGCAACAACACTTCAAATCAAAAGTGGCGATGAATTTGAACAAATTGCTCAAGCTATTAATGCAAATATACAACACACCAAACAATCCCTCCAAAAAGATCAAGAACTTGTCCAACAATCTCTAGCTGTTATAGAACACACAAGAGAAGGACATGTAGATCAAAGAATAACACTCACAGGAAGTAATTCAGAGCTAAATACACTCAAAGATTCTGTCAATAAACTTCTAGATCTTCTCTCAAGTGCTATTGGAAATGATTTACCAGAGCTTAATCGTGTATTTGATTCATTTGCAAAACTTGATTTTTCAACGCAAGTTAAAAATGCACAAGGAAGAGTAGAAGTGATTACAAATACTTTAGGTGAAGAAATACGAAAAATGCTCTCTGCTTCATCTGACTTTGCAAATACACTCAATACCCAAAGCAATAAACTTGAAGAAGCAGTCAATAATCTTACCCAATCCTCTCACTCTCAAGCAAGCTCATTAGAGCAAACAGCCACAGCAGTAGAAGAGATCACTTCTTCTATGCAAAATGTCTCAGGCAGGACTAATGAAGTAATCCAACAAACAGAAGATATACGCAATGTCATTGGTATCATACGAGATATAGCTGATCAAACAAATCTCTTAGCACTTAATGCTGCGATTGAAGCAGCAAGAGCAGGAGAGCATGGAAGAGGATTTGCAGTTGTTGCTGATGAAGTCAGAAAGCTAGCAGAGCGCACAGGAAAAAGTCTAGGAGAAATAGAGGCAAATACAAATCTACTTGTGCAATCAATCAATGATATGGCAGAATCTATCAAAGAACAAACAGCAGGTATTACCCAAATCAATGAAGCCATTTCAAATCTAGAATCTGTTACACAAAATAATGTAACTATTGCTAATACTAGCGCAGAGATTAGCAATGAAGTCTCATTGATTGCTAAGGCTATCTTAGATGATGCAAAAAAGAAAAAGTTTTAGGATTTAGATCCTAATATTTTTGCATAGAATCTAGATTCTAATTTACATATTTCCATAGGATCTAAATCCTAGCTTTTAAGCGATTTGAGCTGCGAGTTTGTTTTTCGCTTCGTCGATAGGCGACTAGCCTTATCTCCTTGCTCAAAACCGCACAATCTATCAAGCTCTTGCAAACTCATCTTAAAATCTCTTTTACGCTCTTTTTGTGTTTGCATAAATTCTAAAATCTAAAAATTAAAAAAGTCTAGAATTTTTTAATGCTTGCTTGTGTTTGCATAAATTCTAGTAGAATCTATGTTGTTTTTGTCGTCATTACTTGAGTAAGTGAAACGAACGAAGAATCCAAATCCAAACTAGAATCTATTTTAGATTTTGTATTAGATTTTTACTGGATTCTTCGCTAACGCTTAAGATATGACGACTTAATCCCTCAATTGCGAGCAAGGTTTATCCTTACGTGGCAATCCAGAATACACAATCTATTATTTGTCATGTCTTAAGGAGTGCATAGCACGACTGAAGAATCCATAAAATACATTAAGCAAAAAGAAAAGAGTAGATTCTGTAAATATTACAGAATCTAAAAATACAAAGCTTGCAAACAATACAAATACTGCATTTGATTTTGTTTTGGATTCTAGCTTGGCTGGATTCTTCGGCTTTTGCAAAGCCTCAGAATGACGAAGTGGTTGGTTTTATAAAGAATGACTTGGCTGGATTCTTCGCTAACGCTTAAGATATGACGGGTAAGAGTGCGTCAAAACAATATAGATTCTAGAATCTAAATCATCATTGCGAGACTTCCACTAGGAAGTCGTGCAATCCAGAAAAACTAAAATCCAAACCAGAATCTAAAACCTTAAGGCTTGCAAGCCCCACCCCAAAGGCGTTTTTAAAGCTTTTTTGATATGATGTGCCATTATAAACTCCTTTAGCAAATCTCTAAAAATTACACATTACTGCTTAATCCATTGCATACGCAATGCTTGAAGCAAACATTATGCCTTATGCCAAGTCTAAATCCCCATTTATGATTTGACATTTTAATTATAGAGATTTTGTTAATTTTTTTTAAATTTAGAATTTTAAAAAATCGCATTATATACTCAATCTCAATAAATATTGCTTCAGTTAAAATTCGTTTTTTGTTTTATGGTTTGTAGCATTTTTGGAGTTGCTTTGTTTCTAGATTCTTTGCTTGCGCTTAAGTAATGACAGATTGGTTTTTAGATTTTGTGGTTATTTATTGTTATTTCTTGTTTATTTGTTTGGATTCTGTGGATTGCCACGCAGTTTGACAACTGCTCGCAATGACGATTACATATAGATTTTGGATTTTCTTAATTGTTTATTTTTCTAGATTCTTCGCTATCACTCAGAATGACGAAAGCACAATCAATTATATTTTTGAGTGATTCTCGAGTTTGAAGCACTTTAATATACCCTGACAAGCGCGCATACCAAATAACATCACAAGCCAAGAGATATAAATCCACACCATCAAAAATAGCACGATTGAGACAGAGCCATATAATGTCGTGTAGATTTTGTTGTAGGCGATGTAATACACAAAGAGATTTTTAATCCCAACCCAAATCGTCCCACACACAAACGATGAGATAAAAAGTGTGCGTTTATGCAGGGGCTTATTTGCAGAGATTCTAAACAAAATCAAAAACAGCATACATGTGATAAACCACACGCAAGTATCCAAAAAATACGAGTTGTTTTCAAAAAATCCAAACATACCTTGCGCGCTCACGCTAAAATAAAAAATCACTGCACTTCCAAGCGGAAATAATGTAACCATCGTCCAATACAGCATCAGCGAATCAACAAAAGCGCGTGGCTTAGAATCAAACATTTTTGAAGTGATAAATTCATAATTTCTAAAAAAAAGTAGCGAAGTGATAAATACCGAAATAATGCCTACAATGCCCATTTTAGAGCCATTTTCTAAAAAAGTATGCATAAAATTTATCATTGTCTCCGCATTTGTCGGAAGGATATTTGAGAGGATAAATGCTTGCATATCTTCGATTTTGTCTTGGAATTTAGAAAATGCCAAAAGGACAGAAAAAATAATAAATAGCATAGGAATCAGCGCAAATATCGTATAAAAGCTCAAACTTGCCGCATAATAAAACATCTCTTGACGATAGGTCAAAAACCGATAAGTAAGCAAGAGCTTTTTTTTGATCGCTTTACATAGATTGATAAAGCCATTTTCTTTGATATATTGTAGAGCCATTATTGTTCCTGTGTTTTTGTATTGTTTTTATGTGATTTTAAGTCAAGCATTATATCGCAAATTGTGATTGTTGCGTGTATTTTGTGGTGCGATTATAGCGCGATTATAGCGTGGCAAAGAATAAAGATTAAGAGATTAAAAGAAACTCAAAAATAGAGACTAAATAAAAAGGCTAGAAAAGATAGAGAGATGGGAGAGATAAGATAAGGCTAGCAGTAATACTAGCCTTTATTGTGTGGATTCATAAAGCAAAATTTAAAGCAAGACTTATAAAGTATGCTTTAAAAAGTAAGATTCTGCTTTAAAATGGCTTATCATATCGCTACTGATTGCTACTGAATCGCTTTGATTGCAGCCTCATAGTCTGGCTCGTTTGTGATTTCTTCGCATATTTCTTGATAGATAAGCTTTCCTTGTGGGTTGATGACAAGCACGGCTCGGCTCAAAAGCCCCTTAAGTGGAGAATCTACAAGCAAGACGCCGTATTTTTCACCCAAAGCTTTATTGACAAAATCGCTTGCGACAACGAGATTTTCTATACCTTCAGTCGAGCAGAATCTCCCCATAGCAAATGGCAAATCCATACTCACAACATACACGATACAATCCTTTAGCCCCGCAGCTTTTTGGTTAAATGTCCTTGCTTGAGTCGCACAAACGCCTGTATCAAGGCTTGGCACGATATTGATGATTTGAGTTTTGCCTTGCGCGCCACCGATTGTAACTTCGCTTAAATCTTTGCCTACAAGCTTGACTTCAGGGGCATTGTCGCCGATTTTGAGCGGAGAGCCTTTGAGAGTAGCGTTTTGACCTTTAAATTTTACATTCATTGTTTTATCCTTTTTTATGCAATCTTTTTTTAAAATGCAAATTTTAAAAAGGAAAAGTAAATACTTCTATATATAAAGGTCATAAATGGCAAAAAAACTTTATCTTATCGATACTTCAGTCATCTTAGATGATCCACAAAATATCATTTATCTTTCTGATGGCGCAAAAAACATACTTTTTATCAGCGACATTGTTTTAGAAGAGCTTGACAAGAAAAAAACCTCAAATGAAGTTGGGTTTTTGGCGCGAGAATTTTTTAGAAATGTGAGTAATGAAAGCGAGATTCCATCAAATCAATCCGCAAAGCAATCCGCAGAATCTAGCATACATTCTAGGCTTTCTGGGCTTTCTTTGCAGTGCAAAAATGGCGATTTTATGCGCGAGATTTATTATGAGAATGCGTCTGTGAGGATTCCGCTTATTGTGATTTATCGTCAGCATTATCAGGCAAAAAACCTAGAATACGGGCTTAATGATGCAAGAATCGCTGAAATCGCTAAAGATTATAATCTTATCTTGCTGACAAATGATATTTCGCTCAAAATCCGCTCTATCGCCAAGGGGATCAAAGCCCAATCGCTTTTTCGCGATAGGGTTGAGAATCCAAATGATATAGATTTTTGGCATAAATTTTTACTCCACAAAGACGATCAACCCCAAAAACTTACAAAACTCAAAGCGTTCAAAGCACTTTCACAATGGAGCTTGATACAAATCGATGAGCAAGATAATACTGATAGCTCGCTCTATCTCACCGGCAAAAAGCACTTCGGACTTAAGGTAGATTCTGCTTTTGAGCGACTTGAGCTAGATTCTATCATCAAAGAAGCCAATCTCTACATTGCGCCGATGAATTTGGAGCAAAAAATGATGTTTTGCCTCCTCACACACAAAAAAAATATCGCCACAATCGTTACGGGCTCGACAGGCTCTGGCAAAACGCTTATGGCACTTCAAGCTGGAATCCACCTTGTCAAACAGGGCGCAGTCGATGGTATCATTTATCTTAGAAACACCGTTACAGCAAGCGACAAAGAAGCAGAGCTTGGATTCCGCAAGGGCGATGAAGACCAAAAACTTGGCTATTTTATGTATCCGCTTTATAGTGCGATTAATTTTATTATCGATTCTTTGCAGAGCTCTTCGCTCAAAAATTGCATCGAGTATCGTGGCGATGTCAATACAATCCACAAAGAAGACGCCACAGAGTATTTTCTCAAAAAGCATAATATTCAGGTTGTTGATATTGCGCATGCAAGGGGCATCACAATTCGCAAGAAATTTGTGATTTTTGATGAAGCGCAAAATGCCTCAAATGCGACTATTAAGCTCATAGGCACGCGACTTGGCGAGGAGAGTAGGATTGTATTTTTGGGCGATTGGGCGCAGATTGATCACCCGTATTTGAGTAAGTTTCGAAATGGCGCGCTAAGTCTGCTTCAAAAAGCACTCAATGATGATATGATCGCTGGAATCCAACTGCGACAAACGATCCGAAGCACGATCGCGCAATGGTTTGGCGAGAGTTTCTAGGGGTTGGTTTGTAATACGCATTTTGCTTTTGACTCTTTGCTTTGTCGTCCTGAGGCTAAAGCCGAAGAATCCACAAATAAAAAATCAAGAAAAGAAATGTGATGGAATCTATAGAATCTATGGATTGCCACGCAAGGATAAACCTTGCTTGCAATGACGATTCTTTACTAGATTCTGGATTTTCTTTATTTTTTATTTGTTTTTTTATTTTTGGATTCTTCCCCTTCGCTTTAGCTCAGGGTCAGAATGACGAAGTGAAAAGTATCAATAACACATCAATCCGTCATTCTGAGGGTTTATCCCCGAAGAATCCATTGCGTTTTTCCTATATTGTAACGCTCGCGTTAAGTAATGACGAGGTAGATTCTGTGTTTTTTATTTTTATTTTCTTGTTTATTTTGTTATTTTTTCTGGATTCTGCAGTTGTGTTATGCACTTCTTCAGAATGACAAAATTAGATTCTTATTAGATTCTTGGTTGCAATGTCGCATAATGTCGCAATATTGCAATGTCATAATGTATAAAAATATCTATAAATTACTTTTATTTACTTCCACTTTAGCACAAAGCAACTCCCATGTCCTTCCTCGCTTTGGCATGTGATGTCAATATCATATCGCTCGCAAATCTCGCGCACAAGGCTAAGTCCGATTCCAAATCCGCCTTGATTATTGTTGAAGCGCGAATATCGCGTGAAAATAGATTCTAGATTCTGCTTGCTGATACCATAGCCATTATCCCGCACTTCCAAAAACCCCTTTTGAAGCGTGATAAAGATTTGCCCTTGCTTGTTGTTGTATTTGATTGCGTTGCTAAGGAGATTGTCGATGAGGATTTGTATCTCATCAGGATTGGCAAGGATTTGGGCGTCAGAAAGCCTAGATTCTAGTGTGATAGATTTTTGTGCTAGGAGAGGATTAAAGTAGTCGATCCTTTGTGAAATTAGGGCTTTGAGGTCGATATTTTGGGTTTGAGGATTACTTTGATAGAAATTAAAAAATATAAGATTCTGGTAGAGATGATTGAGATTTTGGGCTGCAAGCTTGATGTGAGTCATTTTTTTGAGGTTTGATTCTGAGAGATTGTGCGTGTCAAATTTTTGCACGCTTAGCAAAATCACGCTTAGCGGGGTATTTATCTCGTGCGTAGAATCTTTGATAAATCGCTCTAGGGTGTTGAATTTGTCATGAAGGGGCTTGAGTGCGAGCTTGACTAAAAAATACGCGATCACCCCAACAAGCATGAGGCAAAACAAAAGCGAAGCAATGATCCCTACTCGCAATGAAAAAAGCTCATCTTGTATTGAGGTGGAAGATTGCAAAGTAGAGGTTTGCCAAATAAATGATTGTGGAGCGGAGGGCTTGCTTTCTTCCATTTTATTTTTGAATGCCTCAAATCTAAACCCGCCAATCATCACACCCTGCAAAATCACTCGCATTTTGAGCTTTTCAAAGTGCTTAAATATAGCTTTTGGGCGTTTGGTGAAGTTAAATGGCGGGTGGGTAAGCATATACTCAATCGATCTGTTTTGCCATAAATCAATAAAAATCAAATCGCCCTGCCTGTAAAATCCATTATCTTGTCTGGTGCTTTTGGGGATAGATTCTGCATTTATAGAGAGATTGCTAAAGAGCACATGATTATCCTCATCAATGAGCGCAAACGGGAGATTGACTTCATCTTTGAGGGTTGCAATCGCTTTGTTGAGATCTTGTTCTTCGGAGAGGTGAGTGATGATGTTTATATATTCATTTCGCATTTGTATGAGCTGCTGGGTGCGCAATGTATGCAATCCTCGCTCATACATCACAAAAAAAATAATGCCTAGAAAAATCGCACTCGTGCTTAAATAAAGCAAAAGGATTTTGAGGATTGTTGTGTCAAATTTTTTGGAATCAAGAAGTTTTTGCATAGCAGTAGCCCCTGTGTCGCTGTGTGAGGATAGAATCTTTGCCCAAAACCTTGCGTAGATTTTTGATATACACACGCAATGCCATATTTGTAGGCATTTCATCATAATTCCAAATGGTTTCAAAAATTTCATCTTGAGAGATGAATTTACCTTGATTACGCAAAAGCAATGCAAGCAGTTTGCTTTCTTTGTTGGTAAGCAAAATCGGCTGATTGTCCTTGTAGAGCTGTTTTTGGATCATATCAAAGCTCAAATTATTGCCCAAATCAAGAATTTCGCTATTGTGATGGCTGAATTGTCGCTTTAGAAGAGAGCGGATTCTAAGTGTGAGCTCATCGATGTCAAAAGGCTTTTTGATATAGTCATCGCAGCCCGCCATAAAGCCCTCTTTGAGATCATTTATCATTGATAGTGAGGTGAGAAAAATTGCTGGCGTTGTTTTATTGAGCTCGCGAAGCTGTTTGAGGAGGGTAAATCCATTGCCATTTGGCACTTTGACATCAAAAATCCATAAATCAAAATTTTTTTCATACGCGAGATCAAGGGCATTTGTGGCGTCATCGCAAGTTGTTATCTCAAACCCACAATCGCGCAAATGATCTTCAATCATTTCGCAAAGGCAGAGGTCGTCTTCAAGGAGGAGGATTTTTGTAGGCATGGTGTTCCTTTGTGTTAGAATCTAATTTATCGAATTTAAATTCTAGCTTTTAAGCGATTTGAGCTACGAGATTCGTTTTTCGCTTCGTCAATGAACTATAAGTTCTATTTCCTCGCTCAAAACTTCACAATCTATCAAACCCTTGCAAACCCTTGCAAACTCATCTTAAAATCTAGAATTTCTTAATGCGCCATTGTGTTTGACATAAAATCTAGAATCTAAAAGTGGATTCTATGAAAATAAAAAATGGCATAGATTCTAGTTTAATTCCCTCTAGACTCTTCGCTGTCGCTTAAGTGATGACGACAACATAGAATCTTACACAAACAAAGCTTATTTTTTCTCTTTATTTTCTTTATTTGTATTGTTTTTATCAGCTTCATTGCGTTCGCCGCACTTTGGTCTCTTCTCAAAGTCTTTTCTATCCATTGCGCCTTTTGCACCTCCAAAATGCGCACCTTTAAAATGAGAGCAGTCGCCAACGATAAATGGAAGATTAGATTCTCGGATTTGCTTTCCGCTCATTGTGTCTGTTTTGGCTTGTATAGCTTTGCATACATCAATAGCTCGTTGTTTGGCAAGCTCGGGTGAGAGTTTTTTGAGATTTTCTGCGCGTTGCTTGTGGATTGCAAGTTTGAATTCTTTGGCTTCATTGTAGAGCTTGGCATTTATACGTTTGTTTGCCTCGATGATATAATCAGGCTCATCAGTCGCGCTCACAGCCCCAGCAAGAGCGATAAAGTCTTTGTCGCTTTTTTTGCTAAAATCCGCTGCATGAAGCAGTCCGACACTAAAGATTCCGGTTGTCGCTATGATTGCAATTTTTTTCAAAAGGCTTAAGTTTTTCATATGTAACTCCTTACATTTGGTTAGATTGTTTGAAACAAACGCAAAAAGTATAAGCAAACAATATAAAGTGAGCGTGAAGCTATTTAAAAGATTAAAGCTTAAAGATTACGCATAAAATTATATAGAAAGCAGATTAGAGGGCGCGCAAAATAAAATATTAAAATTAAAGTACCATTTTGATTTCATCATGTTCGCAGAGTTTGGCAAATATCGCGTTTCTCTCTTCTTCATTATCGACACTTGTTATGAGGTGCATAGAGACAAAAGTCCCTTTGTGTGAGTGGTTTTTTATCTCAAGTCGGTATGGTTTTTGGAGAATATCACCAACGATATGCTCGATTGCGTGCTGATTTTGCCCGATGATTCTGTATTCCCATTGGCATGGATATGAAATATCAGGCTTTCCTTCGATATGTCTCATATTTGTGTCCTAAAAATATCTAGAAATTCTCGTGGAATGGGCGTTGGCTTTTGTTGTGCGACATCAATATAGCCCATTTTGAAAGTCGCGCTAAAGATTTTATCGTTTGTATGAGCGTGTGTGGGCGCGTTTGTGTGTGGTTGCGCGGTGTTTTGTGCGCTTTGGGCATCTTGTATTTTGAATATTTCTTGAATCAGAATCATTTGGACTTTGCCTATTTTGGCAGGTTTTGTGTGCACTTCAAGCAAATCCCCAAGCCTTGCAGAGCCCAAAAACTGCGCCTCAAGCGAGCTAACGACAAATCCGCAAGTCCCATTATGTGGCAATTTACCCTGCGCAAAAAATAGCTCACTTCTAGCGCGCTCACAGAATTTAATGTAATTTGTATGATAGACAATCCCGCCACAATCGGTATCCTCATAATAAATTCGTATCTGCATTACCCAAACGCCTTATTGTTTAAATCTCATCATTGCAATGCTTTGCTTTTTATTTAAATGTTTCATCATTTAAAAGTTCCATCAGCACTCAAACATTTTGTCTGGCATTGATTAGAATCACAAATGGTTTTGCATTCTGTGGCTCTGAAGCTTCCTTGCGCTTTTGGCTTTTTGTAGCAACCACCAAGAAATAAAGAGCTTATGATGAGAGTTATCATAGCATAGAGCGTGAGTTTTGATTGTTTTAGCTTCATTCTTTGGCTTCTCCATTTTGCTGTGTTTCTTGTGCTTCTTGTGTGGTTTTAGATTCTGGCTTTGGTTCTTTAAATGGCTTCATAAGCTCTTCCCACGATGCTTCAAATGCTTTTTTGATGAGAATCTGCTTGTCTTCTTTGGATATGGTGATTACTTTTCCAAGCTCTAGGAATTTTTTATCAGTGATTTGCAAAGTCGCGCTTCCGCTTGATTGCTGCTCGCGTGTGGGTGAGGTGAGATGAAATAATATAGTAACTTTTGCGGTTTTGGTCTCTTGCGCGGTGAAAGTCGCTTCTTTCACATCTGATCCTAATGAATCCTCATAACCCACTTCGATTGTGCTTTGCGGAGGCAGAATCTCACATGTGGCGTTGATATTATGAATTGCAAGCGTGAGAATCTCTCTTGCATCAAGATTAAGCTCATTGGTTTGTGGCTTGCCTAATACCAAATCAGTAACATTTGGGCATTGAAGCTCTTGGGTTACGACTTTGGCTTTTGTTGGTTCATTTTGTGATGCAAGGCAGCCACTAAGCGATAATCCGATAAGCCCGATCATTAATATGTGCGTTTTTTTACTTCTATTACTCATACAAACTCCTTTGAAAAATAGCATTTATTATACAAAATTTTTATTGTGTTGTAACTTGTAGTTTTTAAGTTTAGCGAACTTTTTGGCATGCCTTATCATCGCCCATCATACATTCTTTTTGGAGTTTGTGAAAAGCTTTGAGATCATCTTGGCTTTTTTGTTTGAGTGCATTTATTTGGTGCTGATACACAAAATAAAGCGCGATACACATAATAATCATAAAAAAAATATCGCTTGATCTGAATTTGATTTTTTTGCAAAAGCTACATAATGCCATTTTTGCTCCTTCTTTGCTCTTTGTGGTTTGGTTGTGGATTATAGCATGAAATGCTCTTTGATACGATATGTTTGCGTGCCAATGGGGATTGATTCAAGGAGCTTGGAGCAGTGTTTTCTTTGCTTACTATTTAAATTTATATCTGTGGTGAGATGTCGCAAGGTTGAGATTTTCATTCCGTATTGACTAAAGGCATTGGCTTGAAAAAGTTGATTCTGCGCTACGATAAAAATAATCGTAGGAAGGGCATTGAGTGCAAGCTCATATAAGCTCTGCCCGCCCGCACAAATAGCAATATCACACAAAGTCATAATCTCACAAAGCTCTTTGGGTGCTATATTGCGGTAGATTCTGTGTGGAAGTGTTGTTTGTGGGTGGTTGGCATTAAAAGCACCTAATATAATATGTAGGCATATTTTGTTATCGCAAAAAAGCGGGCTAGATTCTAGGGCGTGTAAAACTTGTTGCGTGAGATTGTCCTTATCGCTTGCGCCAAACATCACAAAAACATTTTGGATTCTATCGCGTGTAATGCGAGGTTGCTTAAAGATTTGGTTTGCGAGATTAAACTCCGCGCCAAAAAATCGCTTGAGTGGGGCAGATTTTATGGATTGTGTGGATTTGGCGTGTGTTTTGGTGTTTTGGTTGTGTGCTTTGGCAGGATTATTTTTTATATTATTATCTTGATTATTTATTTTATTTTGTGCGTTGAGTGCGCCATTAAGCACAAATGCGTCTTTGGGATAAGTGCGGAAATAATCATCAAGAATCAAGAGCTTTTTTTGCGCTTTATTATCTTTATTGTCTTGCGCCCCTAAAACAATCTCATAAAAAGAGCTATCATCAAGCAAATAACTATCAATGATGATGTGCGAGCATTTTTTGATTAAATGTGTAAAAGTTTGTTTATTGAGCCAATTTATAGAGGAGGAATTTTTTGGCATATATGATGTGCTTATGTGTGTTTGATTATTATAAATCCAAAACTCTTGAGAATCTAAAACCTCAAGCAATCGCTCACATCGGCTGATATGTCCTCCGCCAACGCTTTTGCCCCATTCTGTAAAAACACCAATCATTGCGCTTTGTCTTTTGTGATTTTGTGTGTGGTATGAGATGTGGCGTTATGTTTGAGCTTTGCGCGGTATTTGGCTTTGGCGATTTGCCAATCAAGTGGCGTATCAATGTCTTGAGCAAGGCTAGATTCTAGGATTAGCGCCATAGAGTGGGTATGAAAAATCAGCTTTTGTGCCAAAAACGCGCTTGCTTTGCCAAAATAAAGCACACCCGCATCGACAAACACAGAATCTAAATCTTGCGAGCGCGATTGCTCAAATTGCGAAAACAAAAGATGAGGTGCATTGTGCGTATCAAGCGTGAATGCTCGCAATGGCGATTTTTCAAGCTTTGTCGCATAGAATACATATTCTTTGTTTGGATTTTGGGTGAGATGGGTATAGGCTTGCGTGATATGCGTAGAATCTATAAGCGGTGCGGTAGGATAAAGACAGCACACAAAGCAGGATTTGAGATCATCTTGGCTAAGTTTAAGTGCTGTGATAGCATGCGCGATCACAGGAAGTGTGGCGCAAAGATCGTTGCTGAGTTCTTTTGGGCGCAAAAATGGTGTTTGCGCGCCATATTTTTGGGCGATTGTGGCGATTTTTGCATCATCAGTGCTGACGATGATATGATCAAAGATTTTAGATTCTATGGCGTTTTGGATAGAATAAGAAATGATTGGCTTGCCACAGAATTGCTTGATATTTTTGTGCGGGATACGTTTGCTACCGCTGCGGGCTGGGATTATGCAGATATTCATTGAGTATCCTTTGGGTTTTGTGCTCTAGAATCTAAAACGGATACTCTCTCTCAATCGCTTCCGCTGCTTCTTTTTTGTGGTTTGTCGCGCCGATTGCCCCCAAACTCGTATAGGCTATTTTGGAGTCAGAGATGTATTTTGATGAGATTGTATTATCTCGCTGTATGTCATAAGGTCGTATCACGCCACTAATAGTAACCAAACGCTTTTCGCCATCCATAAGCATTTCATTATGCCCATATACAAAATAATTGCCATTTTCCATAACCTTGAGGATTCGCGCGGTGATAGAAAATCTCAAAGTATCATTGCGAGATTGCTGCCCGCTTCCTTTGAAGTTGGAGTTGTCATTTGATTTGATAAGTGAGTAATTAATTGAATCATTGAGCTCTTGGGCTATTTTTTTGTTGTTTTCGTTTTCGCCATTAAATGTCAGCGTGGGTGGATTGACATTGCCATCGCTTGTTTGGGTGTAGTTTTTGGAGCTTTGCAGGCTTGCGTTTGAGGTTTCATCAATGAGGATTGTGATAAGATCATTTGGGCGCATCGCTCGCCTATCTGCAAATAACGGACGCTCGCCTTGCCCAAATAAACTTCCTGCTTGCTGTGGCGTAGGCAAAAACTCTTTGCTTGGCATTTCCTCTACATAATCAGGCGGATTAAAATTCATTTGTATATCCGCCCCAAACATCAGACTTACACTCATTAGACTTGTAATGCCAAACATCAAAAAAGCTTTTTTCATCTTGTCCCTTTCTTTACCATTGAGGTTATTTTGAGCTTGTTTTGATATAATAAAGCAAAGTTTATTCCATACCAAAAAGGAGCAATCATGAGTCAAATCAAAGAAAAATTACAAGCCGATCTCAAGGAAGCGATGAAAGCACAAAATACATTTTTGCGCGATACGATACGAATGCTTAATGCCGCAATCAAGCAGGTTGAGGTCGATACAAGAGAAGTGCTTGATGATACAAAAATCATAAAGATTCTAAAAACCGCCTACAAACAACGAGAGGACGCCGCTATTGCTTATCAGCAGGCAAATCGAGAGGATTTACTTGCCAAAGAAAAACAAGAAATGGAGATTATCTCAACTTATCTTCCAAAGCAATTAAGCGATGATGAATTGCGAGAACGTATTTGTAAGATCATTCAAGAATTAGGTGCAACAAGCCAAAAAGATATGGGAAAAGTTATGGCGCAAACAACACAACTGCGCGATGTAGCTGATGGACGCAGAATCTCTGCTATGGTTAAAGAGTTGTTGCAATAATGCGTATTGGCTGTTTGAATACTTTGCAAATCGCGCGCTTCACGCAAAATGGTGCGTATTTGTGCGATCCACATAATCCACATAATGAAGAGTCTTGCTTTGTCGGCGAAAAAGAGTATAAAGAAGTGTTATTGCCTCAAAAATTCCTCAATCCTCAAATGCATCTCGGCGAGATGATTGAGGTGTTTATCTATACAGATTCTCTTGATAGGCTTGTGGCGACAACCCAAAAGCCAAAGGCGTTGCTTGGCGAGATTGTAGCTTTGAGGGTGGTTAAGCAAGAGGCTATGGGGTGTTTTTTGGATTTGGGATTGGATAAGGATATTTTTATGCCGACCAAAAATCCAAAACATTATCAGATAGATTCTCTAGCTGTCGTGCATATCACGCAAGATAAAAGTGGCAGACTCATCGCAAAGCTTGGAATCAAAGAGATTCTCAAACCCTGCACTTTTAAAAACTTCTATCCAAAAAGGGTGCGTATTTTGCCTTTTGCGCGTAGTAATCTTGGCGTCTCTTGCGTTGTAGAGGGGAAATTTTTGGGGCTTGTGTATGAGAAAAATGCGCTTCAAATCGGTATAGAATCTATCGGATTTGTGCATAAGGTGCGCGATGATGGCAAAATAGATATCCATCTCCAAAGCGCAAGTAATGTCGCAAATGACGCGCAAAAAATTATGGATTTGCTTGGCGTAGCACGCAAAAACACAAACCAGAATCCAAATACAATGGGCAAAAAAGTGAGTAAAAAAATAGAATTAGAACGTGAAACAAAGAATGAAATAGGGGGCGAGATTCTTGCATTGCATTATGATAGCAGTCCAGAATCTATTTTTGCTACATTGCATATGAGCAAAAAAGCCTTCAAGCGCGCGTTAAGTGCATTGGTAGCGCAGGGAAGGGTGGAGGTTGTGCCAAAGGTTGGGATAAAAGCTAGAATTTAGATTTTTTATTTTCATGAGAGCTAAATCCTCTCTTTTTAGCATATTTCAGGGAGTTTGAATTTTTAGCCTACAATGAACACTTAATGTTACACTTTTTTGTGTTTTTGCTTGCCTAAAAATTTCTACACAATCCCAAAATCTGCCTAAAAATAGAGGATTTCTTTACACCCCTTTGTATTTGCATAGATTCTAGAATCTAAAAATCAAAAGTGGATTCTTATGGATTGCCACGCAAAATTTGAAAATTTTGCTCGCAATTGAGGGGGCAGGTTTGTCATTGCGAGGACGATAGGACGAAGGAATCTAGTCAAAATAGATTGCCACAGCCCTAAAGGGCTTCGCAATGACAAAAAAATAATATAGAATCTAGAATTAATTTTATAAGGAGTTGAATCATGGTTATAATCATTACAGGAGCAAGTGTTGGTTTTGGGCTTGCGTGTGCGAGGAAATTTGCCAAAATGGGCGATAAAATCATAGCGATTGCGAGGCGCGAGGATAAGTTGCTTGCATTGCAAGATGAGCTAGGGGCGGAATCTTGCGCGATTATTGCTTGTGATGTTACGCAAAGCCAAATGCTTGAGACAAAAATTCAAGAAGTGCTTGATTCTCGTGGTTGGGGCATTGATGTGCTGATTAATAACGCGGGATTGGCATTAGGGCTTGCACCAGCAAATGAGTGCGATATTGCGGATTGGGAGAGAATGATTGAGGTTAATGTCCTTGCTTTGGTGTCTTTGAGCCATTTTGTGCTTCCGATAATGATCGCCCAAAATAGCGGGCATATCATTAATATCGGCTCTATTGCCGGGAGTTATCCATATCCTGGAAGCACGGTTTATGGGGCGACAAAGGCATTTGTGAAACAATTTAGCCTTAATTTGCGCGCAGATTTGTATGATAAAAACATTCGCGTAAGCAATATTGAGCCGGGTCTTAGCGGAGGAAGTGAGTTTAGCCTTGTGCGATTTAAGGGCGATTGTGCGAGGGCAGATAGTGTGTATGAGGGCACAACACCCCTGCTTCCTGAAGATATTGCCGAAGTTGTGTGCTTTGTCGCGCATCTGCCCGCGCATATCAATATCAATCGTATCGAGATGATGCCAACAACGCAAGCCCCAGCGACGTTGAATGTGGCAAAGCGGTAATTTCGCTCTAATTGCTATCCTCTAATTGCTATTATTGTAGGATTTTGGCATAGCTTGCTAGATTAGATTCTATGCTAAGATTCTAGAATCTAGCTACTGCACTTCATAAACCCTCACAAACAACGGCGCACCAAAGATATTTTCAGACACTCTTGGCACAGATAGATATGAGCGATAAGTTTGTGATTCTTTGAATATATATTTCAAAATCGCTTTGAAATTGAGATTATACACGCCAAAAAACTGACTCTCAAAAATAAGCTTATAGCGCGTATTGAGGTCATTAAGGTATCGCTCATCTACAAAATCTTTGGTCAAATTATCAAGATAAAGCAAATCCCCCTTTTTGGGCGTTGCTACTTCATTGGAGTTAAAGATACTCAAAGGAGAATCTAAGTTTGTAGTATATGCAGTAGAGGGGTTTGCTTTGCTTGTTTGCAAATCAAAATCTTTTGCGCCATAATAGTGCAAAAAATCCTTTACAAATCCATAAAGCATAAGTCCATCTGGATCGCGGTTTTGCCCGAGTAAAAATATATTTGGTTTATCGTGAGTGTGCGTGTATTGCGCCATAAACTCCATAGCTTTTGCGTAATGTGGCGGAAGCATTTTAGTTTTGGTGTAGGTGCTAAGTGAAAGCGGAAGATTGATAGCACAATGCAAAATGAGCGTCAAAATCAAGATTGGCTTGAGGGGTTTGAAGTAGATTTTGGTAAAAAACAACGCTGGAAGTAAGCCCATAATATAGCAAGGCGTAAAATAATATGCCCAAAAAAATCTCAGCACAAAATAGCCAAACCCAACTCCAAGCGCGCCTAGAAGTAACGCATCATAGAGTGGATAGAGGGTTTTATTTTTGCAAAAATCCACCAATCGCACAATCACAATACAAGAGAGATACACAAATACAAATGGATGATTTAAAAAAGTGTTGGCTATATCTTTTATTACAATCAAAAATCCATTTGCTGTTTTTTGATCAAATGGATTGCTTATCTGTATCTGCGGAATGATAAAACTTACATAAATTCCTACAAAACAAATCGCTGATACAAAAAGTGCTAAGGCTAGGATATGCGTTGGGTTTGAGCGGATAAATTCTAAGAAAGTAGATTTTTGGTGGTGTAATTTTGCTTGTAGTAACTTTAAGACAAGATATAAAGCTCCAAATCCACCGATAAAAATAAAATCTGTCTCTTTGTAAAAAAGGCTAATAGCTCCACTCAAAAAGCACACAACAAACCAGAATCTATGTGGATTTTTCTGTGTCATATAGAGCGAGAGTGCAAAAATACTTAAAAATATCATTTGCATACGTTCAGGATAGCAAATACCTGTGATAATCATAATAAAGCCAACATTCAAAAACACAACTACAAAGACGATAAGAAGTGCTAGAAATGTGGATTTAGATTCTGCTCCCCAAATGTATAACACAAGCTTGTAAGCGATAAATGCCATAAAGAAAAGATCTAGAGCATTTACAAAGAAAAATAATTTTGGGCTTTGAGAAAACTGCCTAAGAAAATTAAGATCCAAAAACCCAAGCGGATAAAATCTCCCAATATGCGGAAAATAACCATTAGGAACGGGCTCTTGATTGAGGATATTAAAAAACATCCATACATCATCGATTTGCAATGGGTGCGCGGCGTTATAGTATATCCCCCCCCCAATAGGACATATAATAGCCCTATAAATATTTTTTTGTAAATGTTCATTATGACTCCTTATAAGTAGTATAAAGTGGAAGATTTTGGATAAGCCTTTGGCGATCCTCTCCGCTTATGAAATTAAGACGACCTTGTGTGTCGCGAGATTGTCTTGCATTGTGCTGATTGCAATAGCTTTTGAGGGGTTTTGTTTTGAGAAGGGCGGTTTTGGATTCTAGGCTTTTATGGACGAAAAATAAATTTGTCCCGCTAGAATCTGCCCCGACAAAGTTATATCCTTTTGTTTTGCCTAAAGTGATGAGGGCATTTATACTTGCACCAAAGTATAACCCACTATAATGCGCCTTAAATCTATCAAAATCCTCACGATATGGCACGCTTATGTGTTTTTCATCTCCAAAAAGAGCATTAAATTCAATCACTACAATCGCAGGTGTGATACAAGTAATCGCCTCCCATACAAAATAATCCACACCATCAATATCAATGCTTAAAAGCGCGACATTCTCAAGCTTTCTGCTCTCAAGCCATTGCTGGATTAGGGTATTGATATTTTCGCGCGTGATAAACGCACATTTTGCCTCTAAATCGTGTCTCCAATAAATCTCATCTTGCTGGATAAAATGTATATATTCTTGCGATCCGTCCATAACCAATCCTTGCCAATTGCGTTTTTTGAGTAAAAATCGAGTGTTAGATTCTGTGTAGTTTTGCACGCCAAACTCCACAAAAGCATGAGGATATAAGCAAGCACTAGAATCTAACCCTAGTATTTCTACCAAAAAATCTATCATTCCATCTTCTCCATTTTGACTAAATACGCGAAATTCAAAATCTTGCAAATCACATTGTGCTAATTGCACTAGTGCTTGACTTTGCCCCCCCCCCCAAAGGAATATTAGAGGTATTAGAAGTGTGTAATATGATTTGTTTATATCGTTCAAGATGTTGATGTGAGATGATTTTGGCATTACACATAGCAAACGTGTCGAGTTTAGATTCTATGTTGTAAGTTAGAGTGTTTTTGAGTTTTGTTTTGAGAGTGCGGATAAGTTTCATGAATTCTCCTTTTTATGTTTTTGGATTCTATGCAAACGCGATTGCCTTAACTTCGTAGCTAAAGACTTGTGGGCTTGGAGCATGAAATGCGCTATTTGTGGCTTTATTCCATATTTTTGTCTTGAGGATATAAAGGCTCAAAAGGGCTTTTTTGATGAATTTTTTGATACCACGACTTCCAGCCAACGCGTCTTTGTCGATGATTTTCACATCACTAAATCCAGCCATTTTCAGCACATAAATCAAACTTCCTGCTGTAAATAGCGTATTATGCGTGAAATCCTCATACGCCCAGTAGCAGCCAGTGGCACTTTGGGCATTTGGCACAGCGACAAAAATTTTACCATTTTTTTTGAGGATATGCTCTCTAAAGTGCTGAAGCGTGGAGATAATGTTTTGCTTTGGTAAATGCTCTAAGCAATGCGTGGTGATGATGAGATCAAATTTTTCTTTGGGCTTAAAACTCAAAATATCCTCAATACACAACGCGTCTATCCCTAATGATTTGACATATTCAATCGCACGCATATTAATATCTATCCCGCATAAATAATATCCAGAATCTATTTTTTGTGTAGGATTGCTTTGGTTTGTCTCTGCCCCCCCCCCCATTGCGCTATTTTCATTGTTTTTAGAGCTTTTGTAGCTTTGAGATTTTTTTGTATCAAGAGATTGTATTGCGTTGAGTGTTTGCCCAAACCCACAACCAAAATCTAAAATTCTAGCATTTGCTTCTAAGCCGTCTAAAACCTCTTTAAAATATGCCGGTAATGGCACATCTATATAAAGCTCTTCGCTTACGCCTCTTGCGCTGAAATATTCTTGTGAATGCTCTTTTGTATTCATATTTGCTCCTTATGTAAAAATTGAGATGTAGAATCTATGATAGAGATGATAGATTCTGGTTTGATTTCGTTTATATCAAGATTGCTTTTGTAGGCAAAGGCATTGCTTAATTGCTCGTATTTATCGAAGTTGTCTTCGATAAAACGGTGAAACACCGGGTAGTATTTATCACTTAGCCTTTTGGGGTAAGGGATAAATCTGCCTAGGTGGTTGCCGTTAGACACGACGATAACTATCGTCGTGTCTAAGAGAGTGCCTAAATGCGCGCAACCTGTTTCATTACTTATTAGGTAGTTGCCGTTATACACGAGCGAGCCTAACTGCGTTAGGCTCGTTTTTCCTGCGAGATTGAGGATTTGGGGTTTGGTATTATGTGATTGTGTATTGTTTGTGATGAGTGATTGAAGATGCGAGGCATTTGCTCTGTCTTCTATGCCTCCGCAGATAATAATATGCTGATGATAATGCGTGGCAAGATATGAGCCGATTTTGGCGAAATGCTCTATACTCCATTTGCGATATGCTGCACTTGCTCCGATAAAAAGCACGCTATATGATTTGGCATGAAGCGGTGCAGAATCTACAAAGCAAGATGAAAGACTTGGCAGGGTAGAAGCATTGATATAAGGGCTTGGCTGGGTTTGGAGATTGATAGCATGTGTGAAAAATTCCATATTGCGATAGAATTCAAACATTACTTGTGGTGCGCAAGGTGTGAGCTGTGTGTAGAATCTATCAAAATATGTTTTTTGGGCTGGGGTAGAATTCACACAATCCCCAAGTGGAGCGATTTTGTTTGGTGCATTGACATAAGAGATGAGTATAGAGGTTGCAATATCTCGAGAATACATAGGATTAAGGCATAGTGTAAAGCGCATTTTTTTGAGCTTGTAAAGAAAGCAAATCCGATACATAATATTTCTGCTAAAGCTTTTTGGCTTAAACCACAAAAATGTATCGATAGATTCTCTATCAAAGCATAGCGCAAGGTCGCGATAGCTGGCATTGCCAAGAAGTGTGATGTGATAGTTTGGGTATGTTTCTCTTATGCTTGATAAAAATGGGCGAAATAATAAATAATCCCCAATCGCATCTGTGCGGATAATCAGCAGTTTAGATGGTGGAATAGGGCGGACAAAAAGCTTTGTAAGGATTGCAAATGTGGATTTTGCAAATGGCTTTATTGCACGCTTGATGTGATGTGATAGAGATGATGGCTTCATGCTGCTGCCTTGAAATCGCACAAATCGTGTAATCTGTGCAATTTAAGCGAGCTAGAGTGGTGCAAATGCAAAGTTGGCAGGCAAAAATTATGCGAAAATCTATGAAAATCAAAGGATTCTAGCGCGCTGTATTTGGCTAAATGCGCGTTAGAGATAGAAAAAGATACATAGAGAATTTGCGTTTGGGGTTTTATTGTCTTTGGATTCTGTTTGAGGGTTGGATTTGCTTGGCTTAATTTTTTCTTAGCCCCCCCCCCATTTGATATTTCTTGCTTTTGAGCATTTATCATAATTTCTATAAGTTCTTCAAAGCTTGTATTTTTTGGATTCCAGCCGAGTAGTTTTTGGGCTTTTTGGCTATCGCCGATACTGCTTGCAATATCAAGCGGACGAAAATAATTTGGATTAACCTCGATTAAGATTTTTTTTGTGTGTTTATCTCTGCCTTTTTGGTTGATTCCGCTACCAAACCATTCTAGCTCAATGCCAACTTTTGCAAACGCAATCTCACAAATTTCTTTAATGCTATGCTGCTCTCCAGTGGCGATGACAAAGTCTTCAGGTGTGCTGTGCTGCAACATAAGATACATACACTCAACATAATCTTTTGCATAGCCAAAATCGCGTCTAGAATCTAGATTTCCAAGATAGAGCTTTTCTTGCGTTCCATTTGCGATTTGCACTGCTGCTTTGACTATTTTTTTGCTTACAAATTCATCGCTACGCAAAGGCGATTCGTGGTTAAATAAAATTCCATTGACAGCAAAGATTTTATATGCTTCACGATAATGTCGCACCATATAGAGCGCATAAAGTTTGGCTATGGCATAGGGTGATTTGGGATCAAATGGTGTGAGTTCGTTTTGCGCTCCTTTGGCATTGCCAAATATTTCAGAGCTTGCGGCATTGTAGAATCTAGTATCAATTCCTATGCTTCGGATTGTCTCTAATATCCGCAAAGTGCCAAGCGCGATAGAATCCGCGGTATTTTGAGGCATAGAAAAGGATTTTTTGACATTTGAGATGCCGGCTAGATTATAGATTTCATGGGGTTTTGTTTTTTGCAGGATTTCTACAATCGAGCTAGAATCTGTGATGTCGCCATAGTGGTAAATCACTTTGTGCGCTGGATTTGTAAAATATAAATCATCATAATGCACGAAAGTAATATCACGAAAATATGGTAAATGGCGCACGATGATATGCACTTCATAGCTCTTTTGTAGTAATAATTTCATCAAAAAATATCCATCTTGTCCGCCTGCGCCAATAATGAGTGCTTTTTTCATGCCTTGCTCCTGTGGTTTGGTTTGTGCGTGGGCTAAAATGTGCGTTTGGCTTTGGGTGAGATTTTTTGTGTGTGCGCTGGATTTTGTGGAATCCATGGTAGAATCTAGGCTCAAATCCGTGCTAGAATCCATAGAACCTACAAAATCCATAGAATCCACAGAATCCACGCGATTTCGCATTTTATGATTTATCGCGATTTCTTGATAAAACTCCATTGTTTGCTGATAGGTTTTCTCCCAAGAAAAATCCTCTAGTCGCTTGCTTGCATGAGCGGTAAGAGAGCGGGCTAATTGCGGGTTTTGGAGGATTTGCTCTATTTGAAAAGCTAGATCTTGTGCTTTGTGTGGCTCAAAATATAGCGCGCAATCAGTGGCGATTTCTCTAAAAACTGCTATATCGCTTAGGATTGTAGGGCATTTGGCAAAAAAAGATTCTAGAATCGGAATCCCAAATCCTTCATAAAATGAAGGAAACACAAAGCAAATCGCGCCTGCATAGAGGCTATAAAGCTCATCATCTTTGGCTGCATAGCTGATAAAATGGGATTCTAGGTTGAGGGAATTTAGGAGTGCTAATTCTTTTTTGCTAAAATCCGCCCCCACGCACAGGGCTTTTATATGCGGGTATTGCTTGATAATGTGTTGCATTGCATAGACAAAGGTATCAAAATTTTTATAGCCTCCTCTATTGCCTACAAACAGAATGTAAGATTCTGGTGTATTTAGGCGGATTTGCTTTTTTGTGAGGCTGTGTCCAAGATAAATGACTTTGATTTTTTCAGGGGGGATTTTTAAAATCTTAACGAGATCTTTTTTGGTTTGGTGAGAAATCGCAATGATTCCATCAGCTTGAGCGCAGTTTTTTGCTTTGAGCGCAGAAGTTTTGGTGTCGTGTTTGAAATACGATGAGGCATAAATCTCATGAATCATATCATACACACTCACCACGACAAGAGTATCTTTAGGCTTTTTGAAGTGCTTATAATAGCTAAGATGATACATATCAAATCTGCCACTTTTTAGCAAAAATCGCTCAAAATATTCATTTAGATTCCAAATGAGCCTGTTTTTGCCTTTGAAATGCGATTTTTTGGTGAATTTGTGGAGATAGAGATTTTCGCTATAAATGATTGGGATTTTGGCGTTTTTGTTGCGAATGTATAGCTCAAAGATATATCGTGAGATTCCGCCTACAAATTGGGTTGAGAAAATATCATGAGAATAAAGAATTTTTAGGGATTTTAGGCTACGCATTGATGACTGCCTAAGATTTGATTATTGATGTAATGCAAATAATCGTGTGGGCGATTATTGTGGTGGTTATTTAGAGATGAGGAGAAAGATCGGGTATAGAGAATGATAAGGTATTGTCTATGCCCCCCCCCCATTTGAGATTTATATATTTTCTTATATGCTTGTATGTATTGCATAGCAACTTTTTTGGAGCTAAAATTTTCTATTGCACTTTGGCGCGCGTGCAAAGAGAGCGTGGTGTATGCACTAGAATCTAGATTCAAAACCCACTCAATTCCGCTAGCTAGATCTAAACTATCGCCTTGAGTGGCAAGATAGCCATTGTATTTGTGAGTAATCATATCGGCATTACCGCCTATATCAAACCCAACTACAGGTGTTCCGCAACTTAAAGATTCCATAATTGCATTGCTTAGATTCTCTGCAAGCGAAGGGGTAACAAACACATCACACGCATTATAAGCAAGAGAGAGTGTGTTATCATCGTGGATAAAGCCAAGATTGTGCGTAGTGATAGTATCAAGCGGTTCTGTATAGCCACCAAAGATGATGATTTCACATTTGGCTTTGAGCGAGTCATCAAGGCATTGCAGAGCGATTGTAAGCTCTTTGAAGCCTTTGCGCTCAACGCTAGTGCCACCGATAGCACCAAAGCCGATGAGTTTTTTATTTTGAAAGTGGAGCGTTTGGAGTATGAAGAGTTTGGCTAAGGCTTTGTTAGCCCCCCCCCCAAGAGGTTTTTATATGTTTGTATGTATTGTGAGGCAACTTTTTTGGAGTTAAAATTTTCTATTGCACTTTGGCGTGCGTTATGGCTTAGAGTTTCATACGCACTAGAATCTAGATTCAAAACCCACTCAATTCCGCTAGCTAGATCTTTAGGCTCATAGCATTGCGCGAGATAGCCGTTGTGTTTGTGCCGCACAATGTCTTTAAGCCCGCTTGTATCAAAGCTTACCACAGGAGTGCCACAGCATAGAGATTCAAGCGCGGTTTGTCCAAAAGATTCGAAATGGCTTGGCACGACCATTACATCAGCTGCGCTATAAAGCAGACTAAGTGCAATATCATCATTTAAATGCCCGACAAAATGTGTGGTGATACCTTCTATGGATTCTTTTTTAGATTCTGTTTGTGATGCTTTGTCATACCTTGCACCAAATACGACAAGCTCGCATTTAGCTTTGAGCGAGTCATCAAGGCATTGCAGAGCGATTGTAAGCTCTTTGAAGCCTTTGCGATCTATGCTTGTGCCACCTATGGCTCCAAATGCGATGAGTTTTTTGGGCTGTGTGAGATGAAGTAGTGTGCGGGCTATGTGCTTTTCTATGGGGGCGTATGTTTGGGTGTTGATTGGATTTGGTAGATTGATGATTGGTTTGTCTTTAAAGAGTGCAGAATCTTTGGCGCATTGTGCGATCCAGCGAGATAATCCATTTATCGTGAGATTTGTAAGTTTTTTGTAGGTGCGCATTTTGCGCCTAAAAGTAAAAAAGCTAATGTCAAATCGGCAATGAGATTGCAAAAGCGGACAAAATTTACAATGAGTGCCAACCCCTATACAGGCGGCTGCCACTATGTGGCAGCCGCCTGTATAGGGGTTGGCATCATGTAAGCTCCAAATCATCGGGGCTTTGATAGATTCTAGATCTTTTGTATTTATAAATCCATTTTGAATCCAATGTAAATGCACAATGTCAGGCTTGAGGGCATTTACCATATCAACAAGAGCACGATTTCTTGGCGTAAAAAACGGCAGATTTGGTGAAAAAATATCTTTATGTCGTTTAGGATAAAGCATAAGCGGAAGAGTGCTTAAATGTGGGCGGATAACTTTTTGCATAAATTTTTGGAATTTGGTTTGTGCGACGCGCCTTACATTTGGAATATCACAACTCTTCTCCCCTGTCAAAACAATAGAATCCACCCCAGAATCTAAAAGTGCCTGATGAAGCCGTAAGCACGCTCGCCCAGCACCACCAGAATCTATGCTTGTCAAATGGATAATCCGCATGTATTTCCTTACACTTTTAAATTCAAACTCGGCATTATAGCATTATTTGATTTGTTGAGAATCTATTTTGATGCTTAACGTTTGAGTGAATTCACGGTTTGAAGCATTGCATCTGCTGTTTGAATGGTTTTAGAATTTGCCTCATAGGCTCTTTGCCCTGTGATAAGATCAGTCATCTCCTCTACAAGCTTGACATTGCTTAGCTCCAAAAATCCCTGCCTTAGTGCGCCCAAACCTTCTGTGCTTGGAATGCCTACGATTGGATCGCCTGAAGCATTGGTATTGATAAAGAGATTATCTCCTAATGAATGCAAGCCTGCAGGATTGATAAAATTTGCTATCTCAATTTGTCCTAAAACATTGCTTGCGCCATTATTAGCCTGCACGACGCTTACCGTCCCGTCAGTGCCTATGTTGATTTGGGTTGCATCTTGTGGAATCGTGATTTGAGGTTGTAGCAAATAGCCTTGCGCATTGACGAGATTACCAGCATCATCAAGCTTAAATCCACCATCTCTTGAATACGCAATCGTGCCATCTGGAAGTTGGATTTGAAAAAATCCCTTGCCTTCAATTGCGACATCAAGGTTATTTTCAGTCTCTTTTGGACTTCCTTGAGAAAACATTTTTTGGATAGCACCGGGTCGCACACCAAGCCCCACTTCAATGCCTGTTGGCGATAGAGTCGTCTCGCTTGTCGCACTTCCTGCGTATTGGAGCGTTTGATAAAACAAATCATTAAATTCTGCTCGTTGTTTTTTGTAGCCTGTGGTATTGACATTGGCAATGTTATTTGAAGTTGTATCGATTTGGAGTTGCTGTCCTAGCATTCCTGTTGTTGCGGTATAAAGTGAGCGCATCATTGTGAATCCCTTACATAAATTGATAATAACTAATGCCAAAGAAGCAAAAACAATTCCATATTAAAATTTAATGCTATATTTTCTATGGATTTCATATCAATCTCTATCGACTCAAAACACAAGCACACAAACACAACTTCATTCTTTCCATTAATCCTTTTTGGGTTATAATAAACGCTTTAGTTTTTACAAGGATTTTGGCTTGAAATGTAAAAAATACATCGTTGTTATTGCACTTGCTTTTGTGCTGATTTCTTGCGATAAAAAAACAGATAATGAATTTAATAAACCCGCTTTTTATTGGTATCAAAATATCATCAAAGAGATCAAAATGGGGAATTTAGAAGGCGCGGATAATTATTATGCCTCATTGCAAAGCGAGCATATTAATTCTCCTCTTTTGCCCGAAGCGATGCTAATTCTTGGGCAGGCTCATATGAGGAAAGAAGAATATGTGCTTGCTGAATTTTATTTTGATGAATATTTGAAACGTTTTGCAAATTTTAGCAATAGTGATTATGTCACTTATCTAAAGCTTCAAAGTCGCTATTATGGGCTCAAAAACTTCAGCAAAGATCAAGAGTTTTTTTCTTCGAGTTTGAGTGATTTTGATGATTTTTTGGATAAATATCCTACAAGTCGCTATGCGCCATTTGTCCAGACTATGCAAATGCGCTTTGTGCTTGGGCAAAACGAACTTAATCGCGGAATCATTAATGTATATAAAAAGCAAAAAAAACAAGAAGCTATGCAAAAATATCAAGACAGAATCGATATTAGCCTTGATGAAGAAGCAAAGCCAAAACCCTCAAAAATACCTTGGTATGTCAAAATGTTTAATTGGTAAGGAGAGTAAATGCCAGCACAAAGTTTGAATAATTTTCCAGCGGTTATTCCCGTTATCATCGAGGAGGAGACTTTTATTTATCCTTTTACGATAGCACCGATTTTTTTGTATGACGAAGACAATATGAAAGCGGCAAATAAGGCATTAGAGCAAAATGATTTGATTTTTGTATGCTGTGCCAAAAATAATCCAGAATCCTCAAATGAAGATAATTTCTATGATGTCGGGGTGATTGGGACGATTATGCGTAAGGTATCACTGCCTGATGGAAGGGTAAAGCTTCTTTTTCAAGGGATCACAAAAGGTAAGATTCTCTCTATCGAGAGCAAAAATCCGATAGAAGCGATGGTTGAGGTTATCGCGTATAAAGATTATCATCTTGATAAAGTCGAAGCGATGATGAAAGTATTACGCGAGAGGGTGCAGGCATTAGCAAATATCAGTCAGGTTTTTCCGCCTGATCTTTTGAAAACTATTGATGATAATAATGAGCCAAATCGCGTGATCGATCTTATCGCTTCGACTTTGCGCCTCAAAAAAGATCAGTCCTACAAGCTTTTTGCCAGCGATGATGTAGAAGAGCGATTGATGATGCTTATAGATTTTGTGAGTGAAGAGATACAAATCCAAAATCTCCAAAAAGAGATAAAATCGCGCGTGCATAATAAAATGGAGCAGACAAATCGCGAGTATTTTCTCAAAGAGCAATTACGACAAATCCAAAAAGAGCTTGGCATAGATAAGCAACGTGATGAGGAGATTGAGCAATACCAAAACAAACTAGAATCTATCAAGGGGTTTTTGAACGAAGATGCGTATAAAGAAATCCAAAAGCAAATCACAAGACTTTCGCGAATGCATCAAGATAGTGGCGATGCAAATATTTTACAAAATTATGTCGAATGGGTGCTTGAGATTCCATTTGGGCAGTATGCAAAAGAGAGGCTATCAATCAAAAATGTCCGCAAACAATTAGATTTAGATCATTATTCTTTGCAAAAGCCAAAAGAGCGAATCGTAGAATATTTCGCAGTCAGAGAGCTTCTCGCACAGCAGCAAAAATCCTCTAAAAAACAGGATTCTAAAAGCTCTAATGAGAATCTAGATTTTGGAAATTCAAACGACAAAACCGACAAAAAGCTAAGCAGTGAAAAAGCAAGTGGCAAAGGCACAATATTGTGTTTTTATGGACCGCCGGGCGTTGGCAAAACAAGCCTTGCAAATTCTATCGCAAAAGCCATTGGGCGACCACTTGTGAGGATTGCTTTGGGTGGATTAGAAGATGTCAATGAATTACGAGGGCATAGAAGGACATATATCGGTGCTATGCCAGGTCGGATCGTGCAAGGACTGATTGAGGCAAAAGAGATGAATCCAGTTATGGTGCTTGATGAGATTGATAAAGTATCGCGAGGCGTGCGGGGTGATCCTACAAGTGTGCTACTTGAGATTCTCGATCCGGAGCAAAATGTTGCGTTTAGAGATTATTATACAAATTTTAGTGTCGATCTCTCGCAAGTGATTTTTATCGCCACAGCAAATGACATCACAACCATTCCAGCACCATTGCGAGATCGAATGGAATTTATCTCTGTATCAAGCTACACACCGCAAGAAAAAGAGCAAATCGCATTCAAATACCTTATCCCTCAAGAGCTTAAAGAACATGGTTTAAGCACAAAAGAGCTTGACTTTAGCAAAGAAAGCATAAAAGTGCTTATAGAAAAATACACAAGAGAGGCGGGCGTGCGGAATCTTCGGAGGGTGCTTGCTTCTATCATGCGAAAAGTAACGACACAGATTTTGGAGAATCCAAAATTTAAGCCAATCAAACTCACGCCAAAAATGATTCCGGAATTTTTGGATAAGATTGTTTTTGAAATCGATCCGACACAAAAAAAGCCGCGTATTGGCGTTGTCAATGGGCTTGCTTGGACGAGCGTGGGTGGAGATTTGCTCAAAATCGAAGCGATAAAACTTCTTGGTAAAGGACAGCTCACACTCACAGGAAGTCTAGGTGATGTGATGAAAGAATCCGCTCATATAGCGCATTCTGTGGTGAAGGTTTTGTTTGATAATGGTGAGCTTGCGCTTTCAAAATCCAAAAAGCAAACTACAAAAAGTAAAAAAATAGATTTCGCTAAATCAATTTATAATCAATATGACATTCATCTTCATGTGCCAGAGGGCGCGACCCCAAAAGATGGACCAAGTGCTGGGATCGCTATGGCGTGCGTGATTGCATCTATTTTGTGTGAGAAACCAATCCGAGGCGATATTGCAATGACAGGCGAGCTTACTTTAAGTGGCGATGTTTTGCCAATTGGCGGACTAAAAGAAAAACTTATCGCAGCGCATAAAGCTGGCGTAAAGCAGGTGCTTATTCCGGTGAAAAATTTTGAACGCGATTTGGTAGAAATCCCTGATGAAGTCAAAAAAGATCTCAAAATCACAAGTGTCCGCACAATTCAAGAAGTTATAGATCTTGCGTTGGTGTAAGATCGTGGAGAATCGATAGGGGTAAATCCATAAAATCTAATTAAAAGAACAATGAATGCAAAATTATTATTTACTTATAGTGCGTAAATATATCATAAAGCTTATTTGTGTGTGTGCCAAGCAAAAAAATGCGACGTAAAATCCGAAGAGCAATGGCACAACCCAAAATTATTCCTTTAGTAGAGATTGATAATGTAATTCCAAAAGATGTATTAGACAAAATAGAATCTTATGACAATGCTTTTTATTATAAGCACAATAGTGAGATTCTTGTCGGGGGGGCACATAGAGGCTTTTTTGAGCTTGATTCCAAATCAAAAGATACCAAATCCCCGCTTAATCCTTGGGCTTTTGTGCGCGTCAAAAATGAGGCTATCACACTTAAGGCTTGCTTAGAATCCATACTGCCAGCAATCCAACGCGGAGTGATTGGCTATAATGACTGCACGGACGGAAGTGAGGAGATTATTTTAGATTTTTGTGCTAAGTATCCTAGCTTTATCCCATATAAATATCCCTTTGAAGTGCAAATCAAAAGTCCAAAATCCCAAGAGAATTATTTGTATGAGTATTATAACTTTGTCTTGAGTAAAATTCCAAAAGGTGAATGGCTTATCAAAATTGATGTTGATCAGATCTATGATGCCAAAAAGCTTTATAAAAGTTTTTATATACCAAAGAAAGATTATGAGTTAGTATCATATAGCAGACTTAATGTTGGTATTGAGAATAATAAAGTGTATGTAGAAAATGGCTCTTCATCAAAATATTTGCTTACACCGGGCGATCGTTGGTTGATTAAAAATGTTTATCTTAGTTTCAAAGAGTGGATAGTAAATCCAGAAGCAGACCCTAAGGATTTTTGTTATTGTGAAGTTCTTGGATCTACAAGAGATGGCAGTATGTTACGAAAGCATTATGCAACCGAATTGCCTTGTTATCATTTTGCATTTATTAAGGATTACAGAAAAATTACAGATTTTTCACACAAAGAGCATCGGATAAGTCTAAAAGAGTTTAAAAAGCTAAATCCAGATGGTATTATAGGCACAAGGGATCCGGCATTGCTTAATGAGGAAGAGATTTTAAAGATTTATAGAGGGTTTAATTGGAGCAAATAAGAATCTAGATAATAAGAATCTAGATTTTGTTGCTTATTTTTGCGTTTATAGAATCTTATTTTGTCATTGTGAGCCGACTTGTCGATGGCAATCTATAAGAATCTACTTTTTGAGATTCTAGATTCCAAAAAGTTTTTTTGTAATCCGAATGGCTTTTTTGATTGCTCGCACGATGATATGTTTTGGCGCAAAAAGAACGTGAAAATCAACCTTATCAAGATAAATATCTTGAGTAATTTGCGGTGGATGAATGAGCGGAAAGCTAAGTTCATAAGCTGTCATATTTGCAAAGCGAGAATCTCCTGTGGTGTGGGTTGAATCCTCGCGATTAAAGCCTATATTTTGGATCATATTGCATTTGGGGTAAATGCTTAATCCATTGTGCTTCCAAATGCTAAAAGTCCAAGGATAATCCCAAGTATTGATTTGACCTTGTGTGTAGGATTTAAAAATATTGTGCCAATATCGTCTCTCTTGCGTGCTTGTGAAGTTTTGGAGTTTGAGTGCGTCATTGAAGTCAAATTCAAGTTCGTATTTTGCCCATGCGCGCCTCCAGCTAGCCCAGCCCCAGATATGATTGTATTTTGAGAAAAAATAATCACTTTGTATGGATTGTTTGGCTTTAGGTGCGAAGTCAAGCCCGCTAAAGCCACTAATCATAAAGATATTGTCTTGATATTTGTATCGCTCCAAAAGCTCATCGCAAAACCGAAAAAAACTCTCATTTGGCAGGCAATCATCTTCTAAGATAATCCCTTGCTCTTCGTTTTCAAAAAACCACGAGATAGCAGAGCTTACAGCCTTTTTGCAACCTAGATTTGTATCTAGAAATCGTGTATGTATCTCACAATCCCAGCTCCATTGCGTGGATATGGTTTGGATAAGATATGCTCGTATTGTTGAGATTTTTTCAGATTCTAGAACGTCATGAGAATCTCTGTGATTTGCTCTTGCGCCATCATTGGCAAGATAGATTCTAGCGGGCTTATGTTTGGCGATTTGCTCTAATGTGCGCTGAAGTGTATCGAGGCGATTAAATGATAAGAGTAAGATTGAGTTTTTGCAAGTGTAGCTCATGAGGCTACCTTGAGATAGATGTGGTGAGAGTGGGTTAGGGGTGGGTTATTGCAAGGTTGAGTAAAGTGGTGTGTTTGAAAATAGTGAGATTGTGGGGTTGGCTTTGGATTGAGGGCAAATGCTAGATTTTCTAGGCTAGATTCTAGGTTTGCTTGCCCCCCCCCCGTTAGGGCTTTTAAGCTTCTAAAGAGCTTGTTTTTTACTCGTATGTGGAATGGCTTTTTGAGATGTTTTGTAAAATCTTGGACTCTTTCAAGTGCTAGGGTGGATTCTATAATTTTATCAGGATAGCTGATTGGAAATTTTGTATTGATATATGGCGTATTAAAGACATTGCCTTCTTCGCCACAATGCACCCCACTGCCATCAAATCCTATTTGCTTGACATACGAAATGTTTGGAGTGAGTGTAAGGGCATTGTGTTTGTAAGCAATGAGATAGTTAAAAATAGCCCAGCTTTTGATTTTGCCTTGCGCATTGAGAAGAAAATCATTCCAATAATTTCCAACACCATCAAAATTAATATAGGCAATGTCGTGAGCATTGAAGTTATCAAAAACCCATTGAATATCGCGTTTGAAATATTGCCACCTATCACTCCAGCTAGCCCAGCCCCAGCAATGCGGACAACGCCAAAAATAACAATCTCCAAGCCCACTAGAATCTATCGGAAATCCCCAAGCAGAAATGCTCCATACTTTAGGATTGTCGCTGTATCGTTCTAGCGATGCATTCATATAATCCAAAAACACAGGCGATACGACAATATCATCTTCTAAAATAATAGCCTTGCCAAAATCGCGCATAACTTGACTTACGCCATCAATGATAGAATCTGCTAAGCCAAAGTTGTAAGGACGTTCAATAATTGTTATATCAAGAAAGAGGGATTTGGCTGTGTTTTGTGCTTGTATATCGTAGAGATAGCGTCTGACTTGCTGGACTTGCTCTTTGTGATTGGAGGTTTTGGGCGCGTCAGAATAGATGATGAGATGACTCTCTTTAGCAAGGGGGTTTTGTATAAGGGCTTGGAGTGTTTGTTTGGTATGGATAGGGCGATTATAAGCAAAAAGCAGAATCGGTGCTAGAGATTTAGAGGCTAATGGCTGTGGTGTGTGGTGTGTGGTGTGTGGTGTGTGGTGTGTGGTGTGTGGTGTGTGGTGTGTGGTGTGTGGTGTGTGGTGTGTGGTGTGTGGTGTGTGGTGTGTGGTGTGTGGTGTGTGGTGTGTGGTGTGTGGTGTGTGGTGTGTGGTGTGTGGTGTGTGGTGTGTGGTGTGTGGTGTGTGGTGTGTGGTGTGTGGTGTGTGGTGTGTGGTGTGTGGTGTGTGGTGTGTGGTGTGCGCGCCGCCATTATGATACCTTTAATCTATCTGATGTGGTGTTTATGGATTTTTTAAAAATAAGCGTTCGCATAGATTTTGCATATAATTCATAATCCAATGCTTTTAAAAATTGATAAATAGGATTTTGCACTAAAGATTCTAAGCTTTTTTCAGGACTTTCTATAAGGATTACTTTTGGTTGGTATTTATCCCAATTATTTGATTCTAAAACTTCCCTATCAAGCCCTTCTACATCAATACTCAAAAAATCTATATGTGTATTTTTCGGTAGGGCAGAATCTAAAATCTGCTCTAATGATTGCACTTGGATTTGTATTGTGTCTAAAAGTGTGGAGTTTTGTTGATAGGCTTTTGCTAAAGTCGAGCTAAAGGTATTGAGTGCAGGCTCGCTAAAACTATAATATGTCATTGCCCCCCCCCCAAGCGTATTTTTGTGAAGTTTTTTGGCTATGCCACATTCGATATTTATATCTCGCGATCTAAATGTATTAAAAAGTTTCATACTTCCGGGCATTGCATCGACATTAATCCCACGCCAACCTTTTTTGTAAAAAAGATATGTATTTGAAAAGCGAAAAGGGTGGTGTGCGCCAATATCAACATAAAATCCTTTTGTGTGTGATGCAAAGATTTCAGATAAAATGAGATCTTCACCTTCTTGAGCGTAAGATTTTGTAGAAAATTTTGTGATATACAGATTCTTGAAAGTAGCTATTTTTTGCCATATTTTATGTGGCAATATTTTTCTAAGAAAAGCTTTTATCATTTTATTCCTTTTAAAATATAAAAATGAGTCTATCTCAAAAACTCTAAAAAAGAGCTTATCAATCAATCTTAAGCACGGCAAGAAAAGCTTCTTGTGGAAGTTCTACTTTGCCTATGGCTTTCATTCGCTTTTTGCCTTCTTTTTGTTTTTCTAATAATTTTCTTTTGCGCGTGATGTCGCCACCATAGCATTTTGCTGTAACATTTTTGCCCATGGATTTTATGGTTTCTCGAGCGATGATTTTTGTCCCGATACTCGCTTGGATCGCCACTTCAAAGAGCTGTCTTGGAATAAGATCTTTCATAGATTCTACAAGTGCTCGTCCCTTTTCATAGCTTTTGCTTCTATCAACAATAATAGATAATGCATCGACAATCTCTCCTGCTACTCGTATATCAAGCTTGACTAAATCACCCTCTCTGTATTCGATTGGCTCATAATCAAAGCTTGCATAGCCTTTTGTGCAGGATTTAAGCTTGTCATAAAAATCCATAACAATCTCATTGCTAGGCAGCGCATACTCAAGCATCACGCGACTTTCTGTGATGTAGTCAAGCTTTTCTTGGACGCCGCGTTTGTTGTTTAAAAGTGTGATGATATTGCCTAAATATTCGCTTGGGGTGATGATGTGCGCGCGGACATAAGGCTCTTTGATTAAGGCTATTTTTTGGACTTCAGGAAGCTGGCTTGGATTCTGCACCAAAAGCATTGTGCCATCAGTGCAATACACCTCATAAATCACGGTGGGTGCAGTGGCGATGAGATTTAGCCCAAATTCTCGCTCTAATCGCTCTTTGACAACCTCCATATGCAAAAGTCCCAAAAACCCAACGCGGAATCCAAACCCAAGTGCAATCGATGTCTCAGGCTCGAAGCTTAGTGCAGAATCATTGAGTCGGAGTTTATTAAGCGCATCGCGTAATTCTTCAAATTTATCAGTCTCTATCGGGTAGATTCCAGCAAAGACAAAAGGTTTGGCAGGCATAAAGCCCTCTATCGGACATTTGGTAGGATTTTCACCATCAGTGATCGTATCGCCCACAGCAAGATCTGTAAGGGATTTGAGTCCCAAAGACACAATGCCAATTTCTCCGCATTGTATTGTGTGTGTTGGGATTTTTTGGATTGGGTTTGGATAGTAGAGTCCGAGCACCTCGTATGTTTTTTGAGTGCTCATCACACGGATTTTTTTCCCTTTTATAAGCTTTCCTTCTTTGAGGCGCACAAGTGCTAGAGCACCTAAATAATTATCAAACCAAGAGTCATAAATAAGAGCTTTTGTCGGCGCGTTTTCATCGCCATTTGGAGGGGGTATTTTTTGGATTATGGATTCTATGAGTTCTTTTATGCCTATGCCACTTTTTGCGCTCACACAAAGCACATTTGAGCAATCTATACCAATGGTTTGCTCTATCTCATCAGCGACTTTGAGTGGATCAGCTGCAGGCAAATCGATTTTGTTTATCACAGGCAGAATCTCAAGATTATTATCAATAGCAATATAGACATTTGCAATGGTTTGCGCTTCGACACCCTGACTTGCATCAACCACAAGCAATGCACCCTCGCAAGAGCCAAGTGAGCGAGAAACTTCATAGCTAAAATCCACATGTCCGGGCGTATCGATGAGATTAAGAATATAGGTTTTGTTGTTGTATGGGTAGGTGAGTCGGACAGATTGTGCTTTGATTGTTATGCCACGTTCTTTTTCAATATCCATTGTATCCATAATTTGGCTTGTCATCTCTCGCTCGCTTACAGCTCCACACTCTTGGATAAGCCTATCAGCAAGGGTTGATTTGCCATGATCGATATGGGCGATAATAGAAAAATTACGGATAAGCTCTTGCATACTGCCTCTCTACTTTCTTGAGTGAGAAAGTTTCACAAATCAGATTCTCAAAAAGATTAGTCTTTTTTATGTCTTAGATAACTTGGCTTTTCTAGGTCGATTTCAAATAAATCATCTGATCCGCTGACACGGCGAAAAGACTCAAAGTTTGCGTCTGTAAAAAGTGTGCTAGGAGCTTCTTTTTGTGCTTTTTCTTGTTGGGCGTGGGATTTGTTATTTTCTATAATGTCTTTTTCAAAGCCGGTTGCAATAATTGTAACTTTCACAGAATCTTCAGGTCTATCGGCATTTGTTTGCGTTCCCCAAATAATTTCTGCGTTATCATCAGCTGCATCGCTAACAAGAGTCATTGCCTCAGTGATTTGTATCAATGGATAATTTGGGTGTAATTCAAAATTAATAACAACGCCCATTGCGCCATTGATAGAGAGATTATCAAATAATGGAGACTCTATCGCCATACGAATAGCATCTATGGCTGCATTTTCTCCGCTTGCCTCTCCTGTCCCCATGAGTGCCAAGCCTTTGTAATCGATGATTTTTTTGAGGTCAGCAAAATCTACATTTATATCTGTTGAGCCATGATTGAGTATAACGCCAGAGATACCATTTACAGCTCGGCATAATACATCATCAACTTGCGCAAAACAATCTTTGATTCCAGCAGTTTTACTGCTAATTGATAAAAGTTTTTCATTTGGAATAACAATAATTGAATCACTAGCTTTTTTAAGCTCTTCTAATCCGCTTTCAGCAAGTTTTGTGCGCTTTGAGCCTTCGAATTTAAATGGCTTTGTGGCAATAGATATAGTCAGAGCACCCATTTCTTTGGCAGTTTCTGCGATCACAGGCGCAGCCCCTGTTCCTGTCCCGCCTCCAAGTCCTGCTGAAACGATAACAATATCTGCCCCGCCTAGAGCGCGTCTAATCTCTTCTACGCTTTCTTGTGCAGCTTTTCTGCCGACTTCAGGATTCATACCCGCACCCAATCCATTTGTCGTTTTTTCACCCAAGGGGATTTTGATTTGTGCAGGAGAAGAGCCAAGATGCTGAATATCTGTATTTGTAGCAATGAGTGTAACATCTTGATGAATACCTTTTGAAGAAAGATAGGCAACCATATTTGATCCTCCACCGCCTACACCAACAACTGCTATTTTTGCCCCTTTTGTGGTTTTTACCTCTTGTATTTCAATATTTACATCTTGTGCCATTGTATTTTCCTTTCCTAAAATATCTTATCTGCAAAATCTTTAATAGCCTTGCCTGTTTTTGCAAAGAGAGAGCCTTTGTTTTTTTGATCGGCTATTATAGTAGTATTTTGTTTGTTTTTTGAGAGATCTTCTTTGAGATTTGATAAGTCTGTATCCATAATGTTTTTAAAATCTCTATTGAGATTCTGAAAATCTCGCGGTATTTCATTGAGATTTTTTGCTTCTTTGTATCGTATATGTTTGTTTGAATCTCGCTCATAATTTGTATATTTGCCAGCTCCATACCATACTAATCCAAGCACTGCTGCATAAGATGGATCTCTAAGCTCATCAAAAAGCCCGGGCATTTCTACGGGCTTTGAGACTCGAGTTGGCATTTGCAAAAATAACGCTTTTGCTAATTCTCTGATTCCTTCCATATTCATCATTCCGCCTGTAAGGACAATGCCTGCACCTAATCTATCCTTTAGCCCGCTTTGCTCTAAATATTTAGCCAAAATGCTTAAAGTCTCAATCACGCGTAATCTAATCACATCTTGAGCGACATTGAGCATAACAAAATGCGTGCCGTCATCTACGCCCACAGAAGGCACTTCTATCCGCTGTTCGCTTGGTTGATTGACATTGAGATTGCCATAATTTATTTTAACTTCTTCGGCAGCAGGAATTTTGGTATTTAAAGCCATTGCTAAGTCGTTTGTGATGTGGTGAGAGCCTACGCCCAAAAAGCTATTATAACGCATAGCGTTACCATCGTGGATCATAAGCTCGCAAGTGCTTCCGCCAATATCAATGCAAGCGACACCTAATTCTTTTTCATCATCGCTCAAAACAGATATAGACGCTGCATACGATGAAAGAACGATATTTTCGATCTCAATGCCAGCAAGATGGATTGTTTTGCGTAGATTCTCTAGGCTTGAATGCTGTGCTGTAACGATATGGACAAATACTTCAAGCCTTCTGCCTGTCATTCCCATTGGGTCTTCGATACAATCTTGATCATCAAGCTTAAATTTGTAAGGTAAAACATGGATCACATCAAATTCTTGAGGAATAGAAGCGTTATATACTGCATTTTCTATGGCTTTGCCAATCTCTTTGATACCGATTTCATTCTCGATGATATTATATACCCCAGAGCTATTGAGGCTTTTTGTGTATGCTCCAGAGACAGATACAATCGCTTTTGTGATAGATTCTACCCCGGCTGTTCTTTTGGCATCGTCTATGGCAGCTTTTATTGCTCTGCTTGCAAGATCGATATTGACTATTAAGCCTTTTTTGACGCCTTGAGATCGTTGTTTGCCCATACCGATGATATGTGGCACCCCATCTCTGACATTAGCAATTACAGAGCATATTTTACTTGAACCTATATCAATGCCCAAAATCGTTTGTGTCAAGTATTCCTCCTATCGAATTGACTTTTGTTAGATTCTCACTTCTTGCAAAATCTAAATATATTTTTTGACCTCATAACGTTTTTGTAAATAATCAAAAACAAGTTTTGCAAAAGAACTGCTTTTTATCTGCCCTATGCTCCTAAGATAAATCTCTTGTGTAAATGGAACTATGGATTGAGAAACGATCCTAAATAAAAATGCTTTGTCGCCTATTATAACATAATTTACATTTTTTGTGCTAGTAAATATTGCTTCAAGCAACATTTGGGAAGTGTAGGGATCAAAATTTCCAAAAGAAGTTGGATTGATGATTGCAACATTTGAGATTGGCTTGCCTTTGAAAGTGCTAAGACGAGATTGTGCGAGCTGATTGAGCTGTGTTTGGCGCTCTTTAGCGATAAATTCTTGTGTGATTTCTTGCTTGACTTCTTGAAAATCTTTGATTGTTGCTTCTTGCTTTGAGATGAGTTTAAGCGAGATGAAGTCATTATGAAGTGGCATTGGTTTTTTAAGCATTGAGCCTGCGACTGCGCTTTGTAATGCTTCTAGGATTTCTTGGGTGTATTGGGTAGAATCTTGAGAGATAGAGAGCTCTTGAGTATTTTTTGCTATATCTTTTTTGAGCTCTTTAAAATCTCTCAATGCTTGATCGGAAGCTTTTTTGTGCTGCAGATCTGAGATGACTTGTTGTTTGATCTGATCTAGAGGTTGGATTTGAGCTTGGGTATCAAGATAATGGGATTTGTTTGCTTCATAATAGCTTTGGAGTTCTTCTTGGCTATATTGTTGATCGGCAGTTTTTGTGATGAGGGCTTCTACTTTGTAGATCACAGGGGTTTTGTAATTTTGCTTTTTTTCTTCCCAAAAAGCTTTGAGTTTATCCTCTGGTGTATTGATTTGTATAGAATCTGAAGAGATCACATCAAGTTCGATATTATCTTGGATTCCAAAAATAGCACTAAATGTATCTTTTTCAAGCGGTGTGGCTGTGATTTGTGGGATAAGGAGTTGTAAGATTTTTTTTGTCAGCAATTCGTTTTTTATCATTTCCTCAAAATCAGAAGTTTTATAGCCTATATTTTGCAAAAATGAGTCATATTTTTGGCGACTGAAGTTGTGATTTTCATCTTGCAAAAAGCGGAATCTATCACCACTTCTAATCTCATGTGCGACTTCTTCATCACTCACTCGAAGCCCCAAATCAATGGCATAATTTCTAAGAAGGGCGTTTAAAATCAATCCATTAAGCACTTCTTGTTTAAGCCCTATGGCTTTGGCTTGCTCTTCGTCAAAACGTCCATTTGATTGCTGATATTGCTCTTCAAAAGCATTGCTGTAAGATTGCGCAAATTCTGTTTTGGAGATATGTATTTTTCCGACTTTTGCGACAGAATCTTGCCCGAGTGAGTAATCATATTGTCCCCAGCCTACCATTCCAGCTGCAATAAAGGCAATCGCACTTACCCAAATTGTAATAACAAGCCATTTTTTATGTCTTTGCATCCATTCAATCATCACAAAACCTTATAAAACCTTAAATTTTTGATGAATTATACAAAAAATATTTGTATTTGCGCCTAATTCTTAATTTTGACTTGGTTTATTTTTTAGATTTTTCCCATTCTTGCATTGCTTGTTTGATTGTTTCAATCACACAATCTATACCACCAGCTAGCGAAAAAAGCCAATATTTATGATAATACAGCCATTGCACTTGTTTGGCTTTGAGCTGCTCATCATCAGCAGTATAAGCGACCAAAACTTTTGCAATGTCTAATTCTTGATGAAAAATATATGATTGTATCGCATCTAAAAAATAATTTGTAAATCTTTTATCACTAAAGAGTTTTTTGATCGCATCGATCCGATTGCTTAAGTTATCAAGCTTTTTGAAATTGATTTTATCAAGCTTATTTTGTGCGTTGAGTTCTTCGAGCTTTTCAAGCTCTTTGGTGAGATCTAGAAATAATTTTTCGATTCTTTTTTGTTGTGTGGTGCCGTATTTTATGATGTCAAGACATTTTTTTGTAGCTTTTTGGAGGTTTTTTTGGATTTGTTTGGGGCTTGGTGGATTTAGAATGATGTCTTTTTTTGTATGTGAAGTGTCGATAAGCTTGATAGCCTCGCTAAATGGCATTTCTTTTGCGCCTGTGATTCTCGCACCTCCTTCAGTAGCATTGATGATTTCTATGCCATCGTGCGTTTTGGCAATGTCTTTTTCAAAAAAATTCAAAAAAAGCTTCCATACTTTTGTCGTCTCTACTTCGCCTTCTCCGCCGTATTTAGTAACAAAAAGCTTATCTTCTTTTGGTGTGATTTCATTTTCGCCATATAGCGCACCTTTGGCGTGTGATGAGCCATCTTCCCCAAATGCCAAATCCTGCCCGATCAAAATACATCGCTTGAAGTCTGAATGCACGACAAGCTCATACGCCATATTTGCCGCACTCATACCAACGCCTATATACCCATAATCATGGAATCCAAAAAGGCTTGTATAGCCAAAAGGGCGGAAGCTAAATTGAATGGTTCCTTTTTTGATAGATTCTATAAGACGTTTGTGCGCGATCGAAGTGATTGCAAATATAACGCCTTCTTGAGCTTTTGTCGGCGTATCATAATAGAATCTAGCAGTAGTTTCAACGCGTTCTAAACTTAGCACCACATCAGGCTTAATCTTGTGCTTATAAAGAATAGGAAAGCTCGCATCGATGCAAAATAATGTCGCATAAGGGGCGATCTCTTTCAGTAGCGGCAGTTGCTTATAAAGGCTTGGACCTGTTGAGACGATAATAGCTGTATCGCGATTTTTGAGCTTGTTTATAAATTCTGTTAGAGTTGGAGAATGCAGGGCTTTTGGAAGATTTTGGATATGATTAAAAATCCCAATCACAGAATCTTTTGCGTCATTGCCAACGCTCACAACAACTTGCTCTATGGCTTTCATAAAATAGCCATTAATCCGCAAAATATCATCATGATAATGTTCGTAGTAATTGTTTGTCATGATAAGATCATAGGTTTTGACAAAGATTCTTGAATATTTATGCGCATCAAACAATCCATCAATACTCATATATCCGATTTGTTTGGTATAAAAAATCACAAGTTTGCGCTTTTGTATCTCGACAGAAAAATCAAGAAGATTAAGCACGATAAAAATAATCTCAATCTCTGGTTCAAATACGACAATGCGCTGTCTTTGAGAATTGAACAATAATCGCAAAAGCACGCCATTTCCAAGCCCATACAAATACAAAAATGGATAATACGAATAGCCAAGCAAAGCTTCATTTTTTTCCATAATCTCATCAATAGACTTTGTCAGATACAAAGGTGCGTTGCGCTCCTTGTCGATGATATTATAATTTGTAGGATCATTACTCATAAACACTTCGTATTTTTGGTTTGGCGTGTAGGATTTGAGAGCAAGATAGAGAATCGGATCGACAAAGCGCAGACTCTCCATATTTTTTTGAAAATTATCCATCATAGTTCCCTTAAAAATATGTGTGGTGAATTATAGCAATAAAATTAAGAATCGTAGAATCTATTCTAGAATCTACTTTCATAGAATCTAAATCCTCTCTTTTTTGCTATACAACTCTAGAGCTTTGCCCGAACGCTTTGCTTGAGAAGCCACATTTCAGGGAGTTTGAAATTTTTAGCCTGCAAACCTACAATGAACGCTTAATGTTACACTTTTTTGTGTTTTTGCTTGCCTAAAAATTTCTATACAACCCTGACTAAATCTGCCTAAAAATAGAGGATTTCTTTACGCTCTTTTTGTGTTTGCATAGAATCTGGATTCTATCGTTTTTGTCGTCATTGCGAAGCCCTTTAGGGCTGTGGCAATCCATTTTGACTGGATTGCTTCGTCCTATCGTCCTTACAATGACAAACCTGCTCCGTCATTGTGAGCAAAATTTTCAAATTTTGCGTGGCAATCCATAAAATCCACTTTTTGAATCTAGATTCTATGGAAATAAAAAGAGCGTGTAAAAAATTCTAGATTTTTGGATAAATTTTGGGGTTTTGCAAGGCGAACGAGTGAGTCGCTACTTTTCGTGTGTCGCTAATTAAGTAAGCCGAAGCAATCCGCAAAATTTACCAAAAAGCTAAAATTTGAAATCTATAAAAATAGAATTTAGATTCTATGTAAAGCAGAATCTAGATTCTAGTCATCGCATTACAATGTATCAAGCGCATCAATATCAATATCAACATCAAGATTCTGGATAGCACTTAGAATCTGCTTTGTTTTTGGCGCGCTAAGCAGGATATGAAACCGCCATTTATTGGCTATTTTTTCAATGGCGTTTTGCCCATAGCCAATAATTGTTATTTCTTTGTTGCGCTCCAAAAAAGGCAGAATCTGAAGCATATTTGCTTTGGCTTGAGCTTTATTGGTGTGTGAAAAATGAATCATAGCAAGCCTTTTGAATGGCGGGTAAGCGTGCGATCGGTGAGTGAATTCCCATTTCAAAAACTCCTCATAATCGCCCAAAAATAGCCTAATCCAATCTGTCTGCAAACTTTGTATAAACACTTTGCCTCTCTCTTTTCTCCCACTTCTGCCTGCGATTTGATGCAAAAGAGCAATGCCTCGCTCAAAGCTTTTAAAATCCCCGCCATTAAGCACATAATCAATCCCCATAACCACTGCTAGCGCGACATTGTGATAATCATGCCCTTTGCTTAACATTTGTGTGCCGACAAGAATATCGATTTTGTGCGTATTGAAATTATGCAAAATCTCTTTGAGTTTTTTATGCGTGCTTGCGTGATCTTTGTCAAATACAGCGATATTTGCATGCGGAAAATGCACCTTCAATTCATCAGCGATTTGAGCAGTGCCTATGCGGTTGGTTGAGAGATCGTGGTTGTTGCATTGTAGACATTGATTTGGAATGGCTTGTGTATAAGCGCAATAATGACAAACAAGCGCATTTTGGCTAAGGTGCAAGCTCATATTGACACTACAAAATGGGCATTGGAATCCATACCCGCACTGCAAACACAAAAGAGACTTAAAATGCGCTCGAGTAGGCAGAAAGAAAATGGCTTGTTTTTTGGATTCTAGGGTTTGGTGTAGATGTTGCAAAAGATTTGGTGAAAGCTCGCATTTGTGTTGCTCAAGGATAAAATCTTTTGCAGAATCAAAAAATCTCCCCTTCAATCGATACAAATATTTATTGTTTTTTGCGAGCACATAGCTTGATAGGCTTGGGGTCGCTGAGCCTAAAATGACCTTTATGTGCGCTTTTTGCGCGAGAAAAAGACACAAATCCCTTGCATTATATCGAGGATTTTGAAGTGATTTGTAAGCTTCATCATGCTCTTCATCAACGATAATAACTCCTAAATTTGCCAATGGCAAAAAAAGCGCAGATCGCGCGCCAGCGATAATTTTGATGCGTTGGGTGTAGATGTTGTTGATGATGTTTTGTTTTTGGGCTTTTGTGAGTTTGCTATGCCAAACCCCCACGCAATCGCCAAAACTAGATTCTAGTCGCGCGAGAATCTGTGGCGTCAAAGCAATCTCTGGCATCAAAAAAAGCGCGCTTTTGTTTTGGCTTAGGGCTTTGGCGATGTGATAAAAATAAATCTCTGTTTTTCCACTTCCTGTATCGCCAAAAAGCAAACTCACATGTTTAGATTCTATGAAATTTGAGGCGGCAAGTTGTGCTTGAGATAGGGGCTTGAGGGTAGCTATTGTGCGATTTGAGCTTAGCGGAATGTCAGTAAAAAAGCGTATAGTCTCAAAGTTTGGAAGTTTGGTGTGCCAAAAAGTAGAATCCATAGAGATGGATTTGTAAGCAGAATCTAAAGTAGATTCTGAATTAAAATCCAAAGCAGAATCTATAAGGGCAGAATCCAAAGCAGAATCTAGCTTGGGCGCGAGATTTGGGAGATTTAGATTCTGCATCTTTTGGCTTTGTGGATTCTGTGGATTCTGCTTCTTGCGTGGTTTTGGATTTAGATTTTGGTTACAATGCCATACAAACTGCATAAATGGCTCAAAAAGATTATAAGATTCTGCATAGCTGCAATGATAATAATACGCGATAAAATCCGCTAGAATCTGCTGACGACGATTAAAGTAAAAATGCTCAACTTCAAGTGTTTTGCATACAAAATCCGGCTTATTGACTTGGCGCAAAACTACGCCTTTGTGATGTTTGTTTTTGATTTGGATTCTGACACATTGTCCTTTTTGAAGTAAAAGCGGGGATTGATAAGTCAAAAGTGGAGAGTGTAGCCCTAATGCCGCGATGCAATAAAAAAACATTAGCTTAATATTAACACTAACATCAACCTAACATTAGCTTACACTTGGGATTTTAGGGATTTTTTCAATCATATCTTGGAGCTTTGATTCAAGCTCACTTTTTTCTTGCACGCAGTGTAGATATGCGCGCACAAGATCGTTTATAGTGATATTTTTACCCCCAAAAAATTCATAAATCTGATTGAGTGCTTGCGGATTAAAGCCATCAAGCGTGAGATCAAGGGGTTGCTGTGCTACGCAAATTCTAATTTTATTTTTCATTTTTTTATCTCATTAATTTTGCGTTTCTAGATTTTGTTTTTCTAGGGCGTGAGAGATTTTATTATAGAACGATTCAAGGGCTTTGTCTTTATTTGCGAGCTCTTCATACAATGCAGAGATTTGCAAATCTTTTTGCTTGGAGCTAGCTTGTAATGAGGTGATTTGGAGCTTGAGAGATTCTATTTCTTGGGCTTGTTTATGGTAGTTTTGGAGGATAGAATCAAGCTTTTCTTCTAGATCTTGAATCAAAGACATTATACAAATCCTTTATCTTTTGCTTTATTTTTGTGTGAATTATTTTTATATAATTGTAGCTAAAATTTCGCTACGAGGAATCAAAATGGCACAATTTGTTTTAAATTCCCCCTACAAGCCAGCGGGCGATCAGCCTCAAGCAATCAGCGCAATCACAGATTCTATTACAAATGGCGCACGCTACTGCACGCTTATTGGCGTCACAGGCAGCGGCAAGACCTTCTCAATGGCAAATATCATCGCAAAGCTCAATATCCCAACCCTCATAATGACACACAACAAAACCCTTGCCGCGCAGCTTTACAGCGAGTTTAAGGGATTTTTTCCAAATAATCATGTCGAGTATTTTATCTCACACTTTGATTACTACCAGCCAGAGGCTTATATCCCGCGCCGAGATTTGTTTATCGAAAAAGATTCTAGTATCAATGAAGAGTTAGAGCGCCTGCGCCTCTCTGCGACAACTTCCTTGCTCGCGTATGATGATGTTATCGTCGTGGCGAGTGTGAGCGCAAACTACGGGCTTGGCAATCCAAGCGAGTATCTGCAGGTGATAGAAAAGATTGAGGTGGGTGAGCTGCGCGCGCAAAAGGAGTTTTTACTCAAGCTTGTAGATATGGGCTACACGCGTAATGACAGCGTCTTTGAGCGTGGCAACTTCCGCGTTCATGGCGAAGTGGTGGATATTTTCCCCGCGTATAATGAGAGCGAATTTGTGCGTATTGAGTTTTTTGGCAATGAGATCGAGCAAATCGCGCTCTATGATTCTATCGAGCGCGTGAAGGTAAAAAGCCTGAATTCCTATGTGCTCTATGCGGCAAATCAATTTATCGTAGGTGCTGAGCGCCTAAAGAGTGCGATTACAAGTATAGAATCTGAGCTTGCCCAGCGTCTCGCGGAGTTTGAAGCCAAAGATGCGCAAGTGGAGTATCAGCGCCTCAAAGGACGCACAGAGTTTGATCTAGAGATGATAGCAGAATCTGGAATCTGCAAGGGGATTGAGAACTACGCGCGCCACCTCACAGGCAAAAAGCCCGGCGAGACGCCTTATAGCCTGCTTGATTACTTTGAGCAAAAGGGCAAGCCGTATTTGATAATTGTCGATGAATCGCATGTGAGCCTGCCGCAGTTTGGCGGAATGTATGCAGGCGATCGCAGCAGAAAAGAAGTACTGGTAGAGTATGGCTTCCGCCTGCCTAGCGCGCTTGATAACCGCCCGCTACGCTTTGATGAGTTTATCAAAAAAGCCCCGCATTATCTCTTTGTCTCCGCTACGCCCGCGACTTTGGAGCTAGAGCTAAGCGCAAATCACACAGCAGAGCAGATTATCCGCCCTACAGGGCTACTTGATCCCACCTACGAGGTGCGCGATTCAAACAACCAAGTGCTTGATCTCATCGATGAGATAAAAGCGCGTGTGGAGAAAAACGAGCGCGTGCTGATAACTACGTTGACTAAAAAAATGGCTGAGGAGCTCAGCAAATACTACACTGAGCTAGGCATTAAAATCCGCTATATGCATAGTGATATTGACGCCATTGAACGTAACCACCTCATACGCGCATTGAGGCTTGGCGAATTTGATGTGCTTGTGGGGATAAATCTCTTGCGTGAGGGGCTCGATCTGCCGGAAGTCAGCCTCATAGCAATAATGGATGCGGACAAGGAGGGCTTTTTGCGCAGTGAGACAAGCCTAATCCAAACAATGGGGCGTGCGGCGCGCAATCTCAATGGCAAGGTAATCCTCTATGCGCAAAAGATTACAGGCTCGATGAGTAGGGCATTTGAGATCACAGACTACCGCAGGAGCAAGCAAGAGGCGTTTAACAAAGCGCATAACATCACGCCAAAGTCCGTGCAGCGCAATGTAGAGGAGGAGCTAAAGCTAGAATCTAGTGCGCAAGGCAGAATCTATGAGAAGGGCAAAAAGATTCCAAAAGCAGAGCGAGATTCTATCGTGAAAGAACTTAAGGTGCGTATGCTCAAAGCCGCTAAGGAGCTAGAATTTGAAGAGGCGGCGAGGCTACGCGATGAGATAGCAAGAATTAGAGCGATGAAGTGAAGGCAAAAATAGGGTGATAAAGCGAAGCGAAATAAAGCTACTTTGCTTCATTATTTATCTATTAAATTGACTCAATAAAAATCCAAAAACCCAAATACAAATACTGCCAATTATAAAGGATATTATTATATATTTACCATTGACTTTTGCCTTCCAAACCCAATTACCCAACAAATACTTAGAGTAATCCACCTATATAATATACTTATAAACACTATTATAATTAGGCATATTGTATAAAGAATATTTATTATTAACAATGTGCTTATTGGGCTTTTTAAAAGTTTTAATTGAAAATCTTTAAACCATATAGCTAAACTTTGATCTAGACTTAACCATTCGGAAAAACCCACTCCCTTATCAAACCAAAATATAATGGGATTACAAAAACTAAACTCAAAAGAAACCACAACACGCAAGAAATATTTAGATATTTTGCCTCTATTGAATGAAAATATCCAAATACTTCTCTGATGTATTCTTTGGTTGCCCCGACATTTTGAAGTGTCTTATCAAAAGAATCTTGAAAATCTTTTAATTTTGCTTTTGCAGATTCTAGTTTGTATGTTATTTTAGGTGTTTGCCCTAATGTTTGGATATGTTTCTCTATTTTTTGAGACTGCTGCTCCATATTTTGAAATATATCTGGTGGTATTTGTTTAAATAAAGTTTTATTAATAGGAGATTGTATAAAGGTTTTATAACCTTTCTTGTATGTAGAAGTAAAAACGGTTCATATGAAGATTTGGCTATATTTTTGAGAGCTTGTATATCAGAATCAAGTATAGTCATTATAATATTATCATTACTTGCTACTTGTAAATCTTTACCATAAAGTCGCCAAGTGAAACTTTTAGAATCAAGATTTATTTTACACTCATACATAGGAATTGCTATATGATATTTTTCTATTATATGTTGCTGTTTTTTCTCTATTGTATCACGTAAGGTTGTGCCATATTCATCAAGATTCTCAAGTGATAAATTATTAATAACTTCCATTGGATTAAATGGATAATTGCCTTGTGGAGTTATATCATAATGAGTTTGTCTTTTATATCTAAAAGTTGTAGTTGCAATAGTTGAAAGAATGCCTGAAGCTTTGCATTTAAAGCAAGCAACTGTGCCTTTACCTTCACAGGTAGAGCATTTCACTATTCCAGTGCCACGACATCTATCGCAATCTATATAATATGATAACTTTCTATCTTTTTTATTTTCTATCTTTTTTACTCTTCCTGTGCCAGAGCAAGAGGAGCATTCCTTGTAGCCATTTTCACATTTTATACAAGTTATGTGGCCTCTACCATCGCAAGAATTACATCTCTTTTTATAAGTAAAACTTTGCGGTAAGTCATAAAGTATATCTCCCCATTGATTCCAATCACTATCATTAATTTTTTTAAAAAGAGCTTGTAAATGCTGTGGATTTATATATTCCGCATCAAATTTGTTCTGCACCATATTTTGATATTCACTCAGTGGTAAAATGCTTGTATTTGTTTTGTTGTTTTTGCTTTCATTTACTATAATTTTAAGTGTATGGTTAAGTGTTACATCAAGCACACATTCAAAAGCTATAAAATCTCTAAGCTCTATATCATTAAAGGTGTATCGCGTATGAGCATTGAGATATTGGATAATAAAATCTTTAACTTTAGATTCTTGAGGCATAAACTACTCCTTTTTATAGTCATTATGCCCCCCCCCAACTGAAAATTTGCTTAATTTATATGGTGGCAATATTTCGTATAATTGTGGTAGAACAATAAACACTTAAAGAGATACTAACAGAGTATTCAGAGGGATTGTAAATTAAAGATGTTTTAAGATTTTAGAATCTATGTTACTTAACAAATCTCTAAATTTTTTAAGCAACATTATGCCACTATTGCTTTAATTTAATTCATAAGGATAAGCTATGGGGACACGAATTGAGCATGATTTTATCGGTGAGCTTGAAATCGATGAAAATGTATATTATGGGATTCAAACACTAAGGGCGGTTGAAAATTTCAACATCACAGGGCAGAGATTAAGCGAGTTTCCGATTTTTATCATCGCTTTGGCACAGGTCAAAAAGGCTGCAACGTTGGCAAATTATGAGCTAGGACTTTTAGATTCTGTGATTAAAGATGCCATTATCAAAGCATGCGATAAAATCATCGCTGGCGAATATCACGATCAGTTTGTCGTGGATATGATCCAAGGAGGTGCGGGCACAAGCACCAATATGAATACAAATGAAGTGATTGCAAACATTGCTTTGGAAATTATGGGGCATAAAAAAGGCGAGTATCAGTTCTGCCACCCAAATGATCATATCAATCTCTCTCAATCCACAAATGATGTGTATCCTACGGCTCTGCGCATTGCGCTGTATGAGCAGCTTAGTATGTTTAGCGAATCTATGGGGATTCTCAAAGAAAGCCTAAAGAAAAAAGCTAAAGAATTCGCACATGTCCTCAAAATGGGTCGCACGCAGCTTCAAGATGCCGTGCCGATGACTTTGGGGCAGGAGTTTGGCGCATTTGCTTCAATGGTAAGGATTGATATTGAGCGCGTGCTTGATGCGCGCAATCTTATTCGAGTTATTAATCTCGGCGGGACAGCCATTGGCACGGGGATCAATTCTCACCCTGATTACCGCCAAAAAGTCGAACAAAAGCTTCAAGAAGTAACAGGTCGTCCATTTGTAACTGCAAATGATTTGATAGAAGCCACGCAAGGCACGGGCGGATATGTGCAAATTAGCGGTGTGCTTAAGCGCGTGAGTGTCAAAATCTCCAAAATCTGTAATGATTTGCGACTGCTTAGCTCAGGTCCTCGAGCAGGACTTAATGAAATCAATCTTCCAAAAATGCAGCCCGGAAGCTCGATTATGCCCGGAAAAGTCAATCCTGTGATCCCAGAAGTAGTCAATCAAGTGTGCTTTAGCGTCATAGGCAATGATGTAACAATCACAATGGCAGCAGAAGGTGGGCAACTTCAGCTCAATGTGTTTGAGCCAGTCATCGCGTATGGGTTATTTAACTCTATCAAAATGCTAAGTCGCGCAATAGAAACTTTGGCGCATAAATGTATCGATGGAATCACCGCAAATGAAGAGATTTGCAGAAATTTTGTGTTTCATTCTATAGGTATTGTAACAGCACTCAATCCCTACATCGGCTATGAAAACTCCGCTTCAATCGCAAAAGAGGCACTTCAAACTGGCAAGCCTGTGTATGATTTGGTATTAGAGCGCAAACTATTGACAAAAGAACAACTCGATGAGATTTTTAAGCTCGAAAATATGCTTAATCCACAAATGTATAACAAAACCAAGATTATGGATTTGCATGCAAAAAAATGAAGCCATTCAAGAGCTCAAAGAATTGTATATCAAAAAAATGTGCGGGGTTGCATTTGTCGAGTCAAATCAATTACTCTATGCGCAAGGAGACACAATCCACACCCTCAATGACAAAATCAAGCATTGTCATCTTTGTGCGCGAAGAAAGCTCTCAAACCCAATAATAGGCTACATCAAACCAGAATCTAAAGTCGTATTTGTCGTAGAAAAGCCGTTTTTTATGTCTGATAAAAATCAGGAGCTCATAGATTCTAGGCGCACGCGAAAGCTTAAAAGCTTTGCATATGAGACATTAGGGCTAAGAAACTTTAGCCTGCTATCATTGCTTAAATGCGGAGGTGAAGAGCTAAGCAATCAAGAGCAAACGCACTTATGCAGACCATATTTGCAAGAGCAGCTTAGTGGATTGCGCGCAAAAGTTGTGATCGTGTTTGATGCGTATGTATCGCATGCTATGGGGATAGAATCTAAAATCGGCTATCGCACATTGTGGCATAATAAACATATTTTGACAACTTATCCTTTGATTGATATTTTGCGTAATCCAGCACTAGAAGGCGAAGTTTATAAACACTTCATGTCAATAAAAAATTTTTTAGGATAAAAAAATTATTTATTAGAAAAATTATTTTTTGATGTGACAAAAATGATAACCACGGAGAATACAATAAATCAAAACAAAAAGACAAGTGTTTTTTCACTTTTGGGGATAGGCTATGGCGTTTTTGGGTTGATTATTTTATTGTTATCGGTTTTTACGATTTTGAGGGTGAATTTTATCAGCTCTCGCCTCGTGTAAATCAATGATATAAATTCTGTAAAATAGCGCGTAGCCATAGATTTTCGCGGAGGCGTGCATGATCGATCGATTGCGATACGAGATGTCGTGCTTCATGAGAGTATGAACTCGATAAATTTAGATTCTCTCATCACCCAAATCCAAGCCCTTGAATCAGACTACACACAGGCGCGAGATCATATGAAGCAAGAATTTGAATCCAAGCCCTTAGGCTTAGATGAGCAAGAAAAGAGATTCTCTCTCGCATTGATGGCATTAATGCCAAAGTCCTACCTATCACGCACAATATCATCAATGATGTCAAATCAAACAACACTCAAATGGCATTAACAAGGCTAAGCGACATTCGTCCGATGTTTCAAACATGGCTTGATACGATTAATGAATTTATCAACCTTGAAGAAAACAAAAATCAAAGTCTCACACCTGTGGTGGAATCCTCAGCCCTAACGCTAAAAAGCGTGCTGATTACAATTACTATCATATCGATTTTGCTCTGCGCGGTGATTGCGTTTTTTATCATTCGCTATTTAGTCAATGTGCTAGGCGGAGAGCCAAATGTAACTTCAAAAAGCGTAAATCTCATCGCAAGCGGGAATCTACAAGAATCTATCCATTGCGACAAAAAAGGTAGCATTCTTGATGACATCGCCATAATGCAAAACAAGCTCAAAAACACAGGCAAAGAAATTCTTGGCTTAGCTAATGATATTTCAGCAAATACACATCTCGTGGCTAATGCATCAAATGATTCCAAAAAAGCTTCAATCCTCCAAAATGAGAGTGCCAAAAAATCCGCCGATGAGATTCGTCGCATTACAGAAGAAGTCGTAGAGATAACTTCAATCGCTAAGCAAACAGAAGAAAACTCTAAAAAAACGCTCAATCTCTCTACAAAAGGGCAAGAAGCAATGGCAAACACCACGCAAACCATAGATGTAGTAACGCAAATGGTGATGAGCGCAACAGATGATATATTGCAGCTTGAAAAACAATCTCAAGAAGTTAGAAATAGTGCTACTCTCATCGCAGAGATTGCCGATCAGACAAATCTTTTGGCACTCAATGCAGCGATTGAAGCAGCAAGGGCAGGCGAGCATGGAAGGGGATTTGCAGTCGTGGCTGATGAGGTCAGAAAGCTAGCAGAGCGCACTTCAGATACGACTTCACAAATCGCAACAATGATCCAAGGTATCCAAGAAGAGATCCAAAATATCGCACAATCAATGACAAAAGCAACGCCTGAAGCGCGCAAAAGTATGGAGCTTGCATTGCAAACTTCAGAGATTTTGGACGAGATCAAAACTCAAGCTCAAGATTCTTTGATGAAAGTCAAAGATGTGAGTAATTATTCTGCTAAGCAGGCAGAAAGTATGAAGGGCATTGAGTCAAAAATGGAAGAGATGACAAAAGCTTCAAGTGCTATGACAGAGCTTATGCAGAAAAATTCAGAGATTGTCAATGAGCTTGAAAATATTTCTGATAAGCTTAAGCAAAATGTCGGATTCTTTAAGATTTAGATTCTATTTTCCATGAGAGCTAAATCCTCTCTTTTTGCTATGCAGCTCTAGGGCTTTGCTCGAACGCTTTACTTGAGAAGGCATATTTCATGGAATTTGAAATTTTTAGCCTGCGATGAACGTTATTGTTACATTTTTTGTGTTTTTGCTTGCCTAAAAATTTCTACACAACCCTGATTAAATCTGCCTAAAAATAGAGGATTTCTTTACACTGTTTTGTGTTTGCATAGATTCTAGGATTTAATGCTTAGAATGACACATAACTTTGTCATTCTTTTGTTATTCTAAGATTTTTGACAAAAAGGCAATCCAATCAAAAAAGTAAAATCTAATACCACAAATTCAGAATCTAAGTAATACTCTTCCAAAGCGATTTAGCCTTAATGGCTATCAGATAAAATAGCGGTGTATTGGCAACGATAAGCAAGGCTTTGATTGTATAATCAGCCATTGCCATTTCTATGCACTCTCCAAACGCCCGCGCGCCAAAAAAAGCAATGCCAAAAAACAACAATGTATCCACAAACTGCGCGATGATGCTTGAGGCTGTATTTCTAAGCCACCAAAGTTTAGGGAAGTATTTTTTAAACATATAAAAAAGCGTAATATCAAGAGGCTGCGAAATGCAAAAAGCCGCGATAGAAGCAAGGGCGATATTGGGAGTGGCAGAAAGATATGATGGATAAAATGCGATAAGAAGCCCGAGTGTGAGGACTTTTATAACCTCTTTTTTGGGGTATTTTTCACTCAAAATATCTAAAAGCAAAAAGCTAAATGGATAAGTAAGCGCGCCAAAAGTAAGTGGCGTGGAAGCGATATTAAATTGCACTGTGTAATTTGCGATGATAATAATCACACCCAAAACAATGGCGCAAGAAAACATCACTTTCAATGGCATAATAGATGAAATCATAGGCTTACCAAATCGCACGAGAATCCTAAAAACTAAAATAAAGCCTAGATTCTAGCAGGTTTTGATAAATCTTGGAATCTAAAATTGTCATTACCAAAGCTACCAAAGCAATAGCAAGAATCCAAACTTTTGCCTATTTTTAAATCTTATTATTACATTTATTGCGCCATTGCGGTAACCAAAACAAAATCTAGATTCTCTTTTGGCTTCTTTTTTATAGAATCTAAAATAGATTCAAAATAAAATTAATAGAATGTGTTGTTTGCCATTGATTATGCAGAGGATAAAAGCTCGCACGATAAAGCACCTCGCCATTTATCACAAACCACTTAAAAAACGCTATACCCGCCTCGATATACCCGCCAGCACTTACCTGCGCCCTATCATCTATAATCACACTACCACTTCCGATCACAAAAGAAAATGGCGTAGGAAAGCCATCGTCTTTATCTTCGCAATCTTTGTGCGTTTGGATTGCCCCACTCCATTTGTGATAGGGGTTTGGAAATGGGTGAAGATAGAGCGAAGCCCCGATCAAATGGCGGGATTGGTTGAGATGTCTAGAATCTAAAAAGAAGTATTTGATCCGCCAGCCAAAATCAAAATCTCGCTCATCATCTGTATGCACATAAGTTACCCCCACACTCGCGCCAACACCGCCATTTATGCGTGTTTGGATACTTGATTGATTTGGTTGGGGTTGATTGGAGATTTGATTAGGAGCTTGATTAGGAGCAAAATCTAGGCTCATCACAGCATGCAAAGAGACAACTTGCATCATATTACCGCCCCAAAGCTTGAGGTATTCTGAATACGATTGACACAATGGAATCGCATGAAGCCACGGGCTTAAAATGCCTAAAAATAAGGCTATGTAGCGACATTGCCTCAAAAAGCGCGAGATAAATGAAGTAGTCAAAGTTGTCAAAATGGTAGCAGGCATTATTTGGACTTGTTGGGCTTGATGGGTTTAATGGGCTTAGTAGATTTGAGTGAAGTAGAAGCTTTTGCGAAATTAGATTTAACGTGTGATTTAGTAGGGGGTTTGGCGCGAGATTTGGCAGAAGCCAAAGTATCAGACATATCTAATGTAGCAGATTCTCGCACCACCACAGAATCCTCCACAGAATCCAATTCAGAATCTAGCGTGGAATCCAATATAGAGCTTGGCGTTTGAGACAAGGTAGATTCTAGCCATGTGGAGTATGCTTTGTTTTTGGATTCTGCTTTGCTTATGATAATCTCTGGAATCTCATAGCAATGATGCGCTTTGATAAGGCTGATAATAGGCTGAATATAGGGCTTTGTCGTTTTGATTGAGATAGTGTATTCTTTTTGCTTACACAGCTTGCCATTCCAAGTATAAAGGCTTAGGGTTTTGCTTATCTGCGCGCATGAAAGAAGGCGATTATCAAACAAAATTTTGGCTAGATTTTTGGCTTGCTTTTTAAGAGGAAAGGTTGTTTTGATGATAAAAAACATTGTATTTGTTCCTTCTTTTGCTTTATGGATTGAATGGTATTATAGTATAAAATAAAAGTCAGAATCTAGATTCTGCTTTACATAGAATCTAAATCCTAGCTTTTAAGCGATTTGAGCTACGAGATTCGTTTTTCACTTCGTCGATAGGCGATTAGCCTTATCTCCTTGCTCAAAACTTCACAATCTATCAAGCTCTTGCAAGCCCTTGCAAACTCATCTTAAAATCTAGAATTTCTTTGCACCCCTTTGTGTTTCCATAGATTCTAGAATCTATGTCATTTTTATTGTCATGTCTTAAGCGACAGCGAGGAATCCAAAAAGAAATTGTCATTGCGAGCAAAATTTTCAAATTTTGCGTGGCAATCTATAAAATCCACTTTAGATTCTATGCAAACATAAAGAAAGTAAAGAGAGGATTTAGATTCTAGGTTTGCGTTTTTTATCAAGCCAGAGCCATTGTGCCATAAGGATTACCACTCCACAATCAATCATCACATCAGCGAGATTAAAAATCGCAAATTCAAATCCATAATGCCAATACACATAATCCACAACCCCAGAATGAATAAAACGATCAATTACATTTGAGATCCCACCACCAAGCATAAGGCAGATCCCAAGGTAATACCTACGCAATGCTTCAGACTTTATGCATACATAGATCATCACAACAAGCAAAAACCCAACCTGAATCCACTTCAAATGCGCCCCCAAAGACGCAAACATCGAAAAAGCCACGCCATTATTATACACAAGCACGATAGATAAAGCCTTGCTCTCCCATCTAAAGCCTTGCAAAATACACATTTTAATGAGCTGATCTACACAAATCACAGCGATGATGATAAGCAATGCGCGCGCGTATATGGTCATTACAGGTGTGGTTGCTAGAGGTTTCAATCAAAAGCTCCTTTGAAAAACGCGATAATTTCTTCGCCCATTTCATTGATACTTTTATTATCCTTGCCTTCAAGCAGGATTCTAAGCTTATTTTCAGTCCCAGAGTAGCGGATAAGGCTTCTAAACCCAGAATCTATAATCTTTTGTTGCAATTCTTTGTAGCCTTTGATCGTCTCAAGCGGAGGTTTAGAAGAGACATTGAGATTGAAGAGTTTTTGCGGATAGAGATAAAAAGGCTTGAGGGCTTTATGGCTTTTTTGCTTGCTTCTTAGGATAAGTGCCATAACCGCAATCGCGCTCATAAGCCCATCGCCAGTCGTCGAATAATCGCTAAAAATAATGTGTCCGCTTTGCTCACCACCAAAATTAATATTATGCTTCTGCATTGTATCAAAGACATATTTATCGCCCACATCGCAGCGCACAAGCCCCAAATGATGAGATTTGAGGAATTCCTCTAATGCAAGATTACTCATTTGTGTGGCGACTATACATTTAGATTTGAGCGCACCGATAGAATCCAAATACGCGCTCAATGCGCCAATAAGCAAATCACCATCAATCACTTCTCCCTTATCATCAACGACCACAAGCCTATCAGCATCGCCATCAAGCGCAAACCCAATATCAGCGCGATATTTTAGCACTTCATTGCCAAGATCTTGCGGGTGCATAGCACCGCAAAGCTCGTTGATATTAAATCCATTTGGCTTGTCATTAATCACAACAACATCAGCTCCAAGCTCGCTAAAAATTGTCGGAGCGACTTTGTATGCCGCGCCATTTGCGCAGTCGATCACAATCCTAATGCCCTGAAGCGTGAGCTCTTTTGGAAAAGAATTTTTAATATGCACGATATAGCGACCGATCACATCATCGATTCGCTTTGAGCTTCCGATTTCACGCCCGATATTGTAGCTTTTTTCAAGCAGATCTTGCGTGTGGTAGATTGCCTCTATTTCAGATTCTGCTTGTGTGGTGAGCTTTTGTCCATGTCTATCAAAAAATTTAATCCCATTATCTTCAAATGGATTATGGCTTGCACTTATCATAATCCCCGCATCACATCGCATATCAGCAGTCAAAAACGCAATAGCTGGCGTTGGCATAGGACCAACTTGAATCACATCATAACCAACCGCTGTAAGCGCACTAACAAGGGCATTTTCTATCATATATCCACTGCGGCGCGTATCTTTGCCAAGCAGAATCTTATTTGTGCGAGAAGTTTTGCGAAAATAGATTCCCGCAGCAATGCCAAGCCGAATGCAAAGTAGTGGCGTAATGTGCGTCCCTGCCTGTCCGCGCACGCCATCAGTTCCAAAAATCTTCATTAAACCTCCTTGATAATTTTGATAAATCAAGTAAATTAAACTGCTTTTAATCAAAATCTAGGCAGAATAATGCCCTAAATTTTTTTATAAAAGGATTAATTATATGGCAAATCATAAGTCCGCAGAAAAAAGAATCAGACAAACTGCAACTCGCACAGAAAGAAATCGATACTACAAAACGAGAATCAAAAATATCACACGATCATTGCGCGAGAGTATCGAGCAAAAAGATCTAGAAAAAGCGCAGGTTGCGTTTAAAATCGTCAATAAAGAATTTCATAAATTTGTCAGCAAAGGCATTCTTACAAAAAACACAGCTGCGCGCAAAGTCAGTCGTCTTAATACCGCACTCAAAAAACTTTCACAATCTCTATAAATACCAAGTTAATGGTGTTTAGAGCTTAGAGAATCAAAATGCTTGTTGATAAACTTACGCCAATTATTGCTCGTTATGATGAGATCAGCCAGCAGCTTTTAGATTCTACTATCATCTCGGATATAAAAAAACTCACTCAATTAAGCAAAGAGCAAAGCAGTATCGAGGAAGTAACCAAAAAAGCGAAGCTCTACCTCCAAACACTAGAATCTATCAAAGAAAATAAAATCCTTTTAGAAGATAAGGATTTAGGAGAGCTTGCCAAAGAAGAGCTCAAAGAGCTAGAATCTCAAAAAATCGCACTTGAAGAAGAAATAAAGCTTTTGCTTATACCAAAAGATCCAAACGATGATAAAAATATTTACCTTGAGCTTCGAGCCGGCACTGGTGGCGATGAAGCCGGAATCTTTGTAGGAGATTTGTTTCGGGCGTATTGTCGGTATGCTGATATGAAGGGCTGGAAGGTTGAGATCATTAGCTCAAGTGAAAATGATGTAGGCGGATATAAAGAAATGATAGCACTCATCAAAGGTGCGGGGGTGTTTTCTCGTCTCAAATATGAGGGCGGAACGCATCGCGTCCAGCGCGTCCCCCAAACAGAATCACAAGGCAGAATCCACACTTCAGCAATCACAATAGCAATAATGCCAGAAGTCGATGATGTGGAAGTGGTTATCGCACCAAATGATTTGCGTATCGAAGTTTTTCGCGCAGGCGGGCATGGCGGGCAATGTGTGAATACCACAGATTCTGCGGTGCGTATCACGCATATCCCCACAGGCATTAGCGTCTCTATGCAAGATGAGAAATCACAGCACAAAAACAAAGACAAAGCGATGAAAATCCTCAAAGCCAGAATCTATGAAGCCCAACTCCAAGAACAACTCTCTCAGAACTCTCAAGCGCGCAAAAATCAAGTCGGAAGTGGCGATAGAAGCGAGAGAATCCGCACATATAATTACCCCCAAAATCGCCTTACAGATCATCGCATAGGGCTTACACTTTATAGTCTTGAAGAAATTATGCTCTCTGGCAACTTTGATCCTATCATCGATCCGCTTATCGCGCATACTCAAAGCGAAATGATGAGTGGCATAGAGTGATTTATAATAGGATTCTTAGAATCCAAAGATTATAACTCAATACCATATATACATAAATTGATAGAAATGTGGAGATTTTTTTGATATTTTCTTGCCCAATATACTCGCTAAATTTCGCGGGGCGTAAGCTAGTTTCGTCCTTTTCCTCAAAGCTCACGCGCTCAATTTCTACTAATCGCTCCAAATTTGCAAATCTCCATCACTTTGTAAATTTTTAGGCGCGATTGTAGCGAATTTTGGTTTAAAGTAATGTTTGCCATTAGATTCGCAAAAATCGCATTCAAAATTCGCCCAAACTTATACAAAAATCACGCACTAGCAGCAGCGATTCACACCACCACTATATCTTGCTTCTAATGCTTCTTTGAAAAATTCTCTGCGTGAGAGAATCTTCCGCTCGGGGTGCTTTTGGCGCATATGTTCGACATATTTATCATAGCTTCGCATACCTACAAGCAGACTTACAAATCTATCACTACGCACATATAAAGCATAAATCCGCCCAAATACTTGCGCAAACAAGCGCAAATGCCATTTTTGCGCCACAATAGGCGCATTAGCGGGATTTTTTATTTTAGTTTGCATTGTGCGCCCCTAGCTCGTAATCTTTTGCTTTTTTATAGGGCTCTTCTTTAAGTGGAAATGCACTTGCTTTGCCCTGCAAACTCAAATAGCAGATTTTTATGCACTCAAAAAGCACCACAAACACCACAATCATAAAGAACGCACAAAGCACCGCATCCAAAATATTATTTGAAATAATCGCACTTGCCCTTGCCACAAGCGCGTCATTGCCATCTGCTATGGCTTGTGCCTTTGTTGCCATCCATTTTTGCGCGGTGGCAATATGACTTACAGCATCGTGGATTTTATCACCATTTTGTGGGAGTAGCTTTTGGAAACTCGCATATAGCGTGGTTAAAAGCACCCAAAATGCAGGGATTATCGTAACCCAGCTGTATTTTGCCTTGCCCATTTTGAAAAGCACCACCGTGCCAAGAAGTAGTGCGATTCCAGCAAGCATTTGATTTGCCGCGCCAAAGAGTGCCCAAAGCGTAAAGATTCCACCTAGCGGGTCGATTGTGCCTTGATATAGCAAATATCCCCAGCCACACACGCAAATAAAACTAGCTGCCGTTCCCCAAAGCCACGATTTTGTGTCCGCCATAGGTTTGTAGATATTGCCTAAAATGTCTTGGATTAGGAATCGCCCCGTCCTAGTCCCTGCATCAACGGCAGTTAAAATAAACAACGCTTCAAAGAGAATCGCAAAATGATACCAAAATGCCATTGATTCAGCTCCGCCTATGATTTTATGCAAAATTAGCGTTAGCCCAATAGCAAATGTCGGCGCACCACCCGTGCGCGAAATAATCGTTTGCTCCCCTATATCACTTGCCGTTTGACTTAAAATCTCAGGGCGCAGTGTGAATCCATCAAATCCACCCCGCGATAAAATGCCATTGACGCTTTGTGCCACGCTATCTAGATTCGCGCCCACCGCACTTGTCGCAGCAGGGTCAAGCGCAACTAATGGCACATTTATCGCAAAATAAATGCCCGGCTCCAAAATACAAGCCGCAATCAACGCCATAATCCCCACTAGCGATTCCATAAGCATTGAGCCATAGCCCACAGGACGCGCGTGGCTTTCTTTTTCTATCATTTTTGGCGTTGTGCCACTTGATATTAGCGCGTGAAATCCGCTAATCGCCCCACACGCAATGGTTATAAACAAAAATGGAAAGATTGCCCCTGCAAAAACAGGTCCCGTGCCGTCTATGAAATTTGTTACTTTGGGAATGGAAAGCTCGGGATTTACGATAAGAATCCCCGCTGCCATCATAACAATAACGCCGATTTTTAAGAATGTGCTTAAATAATCGCGTGGCGCAAGTAGTAGCCACACAGGAAGCACGGAAGCGATGAATCCATAAGCAATTACAATTAGTGCTAAAGTTTGTTTGCTAAGCATAAAGGCATTATGCCACGCGTGATTTGGGTCAGCAACCGCGTGTCCGTAGTATAGTGCCAAAATCAAAAGCACAAATCCTATAACACTCGCTTCACCCACGCGTCCCGGGCGAATGAATCGCATATAAACGCCCATAAATACAGCGATTGGAATAGTCATTGCGATTGTAAATAGCCCCCACGGCGAATCTGCAAGCGCATTTACCACAACCATCGCAAGAATCGCCACAATGATAAACATAATAAACAAAATCCCTATCATTGCGATTCGCCCTGTGATGACGCCCATTTCATCTTTTATCATTTCGCCCAAGCTTCGCCCATTACGGCGCATTGAGATAAATAGCACGGTAAAGTCGTGCACCGCTCCAGCCAAAACAACGCCCACCAAAAGCCAAAGCATACTAGGCAAATATCCCATTTGCGCAGCTAAAATCGGTCCCACAAGCGGTCCCGCTCCCGCAATCGCCGCAAAGTGATGCCCAAAAAGCACCGCCTTATGAGTAGGCACGAAATCCTTGCCGTCATTATTTATAACCGCAGGGGTGGCGCGATTATCATCTAGCTCAAAGACTTTTTCTGCGATAAACTTGCTATAAAAGCGATAGCCTATCATATAAAAGCACACGGACGCCACCACAAGCCACGATGCGCTAATCGTCTCGCCATTATTTAGCGCAAGGACACCAAAGCACCACGCCGCCATAACAGCGACTAGCCCCCACGCAATATTTTTTATTATCTTATCCACAAATGTCTCCTTAAAAATAAAATTTTCGTTTGTAACAAACACAAAGATTTTAATGTTTCATTATTTATATAAACTTAAAAAATAATAAGTTTTAATTGTTTTTTGATAAAACATTGAAAAATATTTACAAAAATGTCACAATACGATAAATAAAACACACCTATTTTTTTAGATATAATCCGCACATTTTAACCTTAAACACAAAAAACACAAAGGACGCAAAATGCCACTTGTAACGATAAAATTAGCCAAGCCAGAGTTAGACAAAGCACAAAAAGAGCAACTAATCGCCGACATTACCGAGCTACTCTCCACCAAATACGGCAAGGCAAAAGAGCGAATTGTGGTTTGCTTAGAATCAATCGAACCTAGCGATATAGGATTTGGCGGTATAGAGTGATTTATAATAGGATTCTTAGAATCCAAAGATTATAACTCAATACCATATATACATAAAAGGAGAATTATGCAAGATTTAGATTTACTCAAACTTTTAGAAAAGGAATTTGGCTCGAATTTAGAGCTTATGAACCTTGCTTCACAAGATGATGACAAACTCCTTGAGTTTTTACTCTCGAATGAGAGTTTCAAGCAAAGATTTTTCACAGCCCTAAATTCAGCTTTTATCTTTAAAAAAGAGGAATTTTTAAGCTTTTTGAATTTAAGGCTTTTAAATGCAAGCTATACAAAATTTAGCAACAAAATAGGCTTAAGCACACATGAAACTTTTATCAAAAAAGATGATAAAGTCGTGCTAAACTTCCCCTTTAAAGACTGCGTTTTAAAGGGCGCACAAAGCAAAGATGAGCAAAAGAGCAAGGAAATATTTTTTAATGAAGTGTTGGCTAGAAGTGAGATTGATATTTTATTTTCTCCAAAAGCTTTGCAAAATTTTGAGCTTATAGGGGATTTAAAAGAAAATCTTAACAATGCTAATCTCTTAATAAAAGGCAACAACCTTTTAGCCCTGCACTCTTTAAAAAAGAAGTTTGCAAATAAAGTAAAGCTCATATACATTGACCCACCTTATAATACAGGTAATGATAGCTTCAACTATAATGACAACTTCAATCACTCCACTTGGCTTACTTTTATGAAAAACCGCCTTGAAATTGCAAGGGAGTTTTTAAGAGATGATGGCGTGATATTTATACAATGCGATGACAACGAACAGGCTTATTTAAAAGTGCTATGCGATGAGATATTTAACGGGGGGGGGGGGGGGGGGAAATAACTTTGAAACCTGTTTTTTTGTAAAAGTTAGATATGAGGGAAAAACTCTTACTGAAAAAAACAATTATCAAAAAATGATAGAAACCATTTTATGTTATAAGAAAAACAATTATCAACCTATTAAAGATAAAGAGCAGTATTCATTAGATTCTTTTTGCTGGAATATAGAATTGTTAAAAGAATGCGATAAAGAAACATATTTTGGTAATAAAAGAGTGGAAATTTTTTATAAAAATAGTTACACAATAAGTAAAGTTAATCCATCAATAAAAGCACTTAAAGAAACTTGGGCTACTGGCACGGTATTAAGAAACAATGCTTCTGGTAAAATATTTAATAATTATATTTCAAGTAGGGTTGGCGAAGACGGATTAGAAGTTTTATATAAGGTTTATGATGTAGGCGAAGATGGGTTGGGATATAGGTTTTTTACAGGTCCAAAAAAAGAAAATGCTACAAAGGGAAAATTTTATTCTGGTGTGCCACTTGATAGAGTTGCGGAATTAAAAAATGGAGTTTCATTAAAAGAAAAATCAATTTCTAATTATCTTGAATTTGAAGATGCCTTTGGAAATTGTAGGCAAGAAGGCGGAGTTCAATTAAATGCTGGCAAAAAACCCGAAGCACTTTTAAAACGCATTATAGAAATATCCACGCAAGAAAACGATTTAGTAATGGACTTTTTTGCTGGAAGCGGCACAACGCTAGCAGTAGCGCACAAAATGAAAAGGCGGTGGATAGGCATAGAGCAAATGGACTATATAGAATCTATCACAAAAGAGCGGCTTAAAAAGGTGGTGAGCGGGGAGCAAGGAGGGATTAGTAAAGCGGTAGATTGGCAAGGGGGTGGAGGCTTTATCTATGCAGAGCTTATGCCTTTAAATGCAATATATAAAGAGAGAATAAAAAATATAAATGATGAAAAAATGCTAGATTCTATTTACAAAGATTTAGAATCTAAGGCTTTTTTGGATTATCGTATAGATTTAGATAGTATTTTAAAAGATAGAGAGTTTAAAGAATTAGATTTACAAGAGAAAAAAGAAGTTTTATTAAGCATTTTAGATTCTAATATGGACTATGTGTTATATGGGGATATAGAAGATAAGGATTATGCAATATCTAGCGAAGTTATAAAGCTTAATAAAATATTTTATGGTGATGATAATGTCTAATAAAAAAAAGCTATATGAGATTTTACTAGAAGAGTTTGGAAAAAGAGGGCTGGAAGATATAGAGATACCTTTGTATATCAAAGAAAATTTATCTAAAGAGCTAAGAATCTATCAAGAAAAAGCACTGAAATATTATTATGCTAATGTAGATTCTATAAAACAAAATCACTTAATGTTTAATATGGCAACGGGCAGTGGGAAAACGCTGATAATGGCTGCTTTGATACTTGATTGCTATAAAAGGGGATATAGAGATTTTATTTTCTTTGTAAATACTAATTCTATATTGGAAAAAACTAAGGCGAATTTTGCTGATAAATATTCAAGTAAATACCTTTTTAAAAGCCCTATCATCATAAATGAAAAACAAGTGGAGATTAACTTAATAGAAAATTTAAGCGAAAGCAAAAAAGGCGCCATAAATGTCTATTTTAACACTATTCAAGGGCTTTACAGCCTTTTTACAAACGAAAGAGAAAACGCTTTTACTTTGGAGGATTTAAAGGGACGGAAATTTGTCTTTTTAGCGGACGAGGCGCACCACTTAAACGCAGATACTAAGAAAAAGCTTAGCACAAGCGAACAAGAAGATAAAGAGGGTTGGGAAGGTATGATGAATAAGGCTTTTAAAGCACACAAAGAAAATATAATGCTTGAATTTTCAGCTACCTTACCAAAAGATAGCGCTGTGCAAAGCAAATACCAAGATAAAATCATCTTTGAATATGCCCTAAAAGAATTTTATACCGATAGATTCAGTAAGAAAATCTTTCTTTTAAAATACGCAGGGCTTGAAAAAGAGGAGCGCTTTTTAGGCTCTATGATAGCAAGTCTTTATAGGCAGTATTTAGCAAAAGAAAATGGGGTGTTTTTAAAACCTGTGGTGCTATATAAAAGCAAGACTATAAAAGAATCCAAAGACAATGAGCTTGAATTTAAGGAATTTGTGAAAAACTTGAGCGCAAAAAAAGTGCAAGATTTTTTCAAGGCTTACACGCAAAATGAAAAAGAAAAAACGCTTTTTGATGAGGCTTTAGAATTTTTTAAGGGCTTAAATATAGATGAAACAAAGCTTTGTGAGATTATAAAGCTTAATTTTAGCGAGCATTTTATACTCAATGTCAATGACAGCAAAGAAGCAAATGAATATCAGCTTAAACTTAATTCTTTAGAGGATAAAGATAATGAAATACGCGTTATCTTTGCAGTAGATAAGCTCAATGAGGGCTGGGACGTGCTAAATCTTTTTGATATAGTGCGTCTTAACACAGGCAATATAAACGAAAGCACCAAAGAAGCTCAACTTATAGGTAGGGGTGCGAGGTATTTTCCTTTTACAATACAAGGCTATGAAGAGAGCTTTAAACGTAAATTTGATGATGAAAGCACGTCGCTAAAAGCCCTTGAAAGGCTAAGCTATCACGCAGCAAGTGAAAATGAATATATCTTAAGATTGAGTAAAGAACTTGACACAATAGGTTTGCCAGCAGAAAATGAAAAAGAAAAAATCGTGCTTAAGATAAAAGAAGCGATCAAAAACAAAAGCTTTTACAAAGAGGCAATTTTTGCGACAAATTCAAGGCGCAAGCAGGGCAAAACTCTTTTTAATGACAAGATAAATGAAGGCTTAAAAGAAAGGCTTGCAAGGCTTGAAATTCCGCTTTTTGAGGCAAAGGGTATAAAGGAGTGGGAGTTTTTAAGCGAGCTAGAAAAAGAGCAAGACTATGATGAGCACACACATAAAGACTTTGAGCTTAAAAATATAAATGAAAAGGTGTTTTTAAAGGCAATGAATATTTTAGGCGAGTTTTATCATTTTGAAAACCTAGCAAAAATCTTTAAAATAGACTCAAGACGGGAATTTGTGCGGAATTTCTTGCAAAATACTTTAGCAAAAATACACAAAAAACAAAATCTAAACAGCCCTCAAGCACAGCTTAAAATTGCTCTTTTTGTGTGCGAGGCTTTTAAAGATACAAGCTTGAAATTTGAAGATAGTTACACTCTAGGCTCTTGGGAGGCAAAAAAGCTTGAAAGTTATCTTAAAGATAGAGAAATTTACAGGGAGGCAAAAGATAAAATAAGCCAAGAAAATGGCGCAAAATATGAATGGTTTGTGTATGAAAAATTTGTAGGCTCAAGTTTGGAGAGTGAATTTTTAGACTTTATCGAGCAAAACAAGGCTTTAATCAATAAGCATTTTAAAGAATGGCTTGTGGTGCGTAATGAAAGAATGGCTGAATTTGCGGTGTATGATGATAGAGAGTATTTAGCAAATGGCGAGGTAAATGAGCATTATGCGGATAGATTTGAGCCTGATTTTTATTTTTTGGGCAAAAGAAAAAATGATGAGTTTATAATAACGCAGTGTTTAATCGAGCCAAAGGGCGAGCATTTAGAGCTTAATGACAAATGGAAAGAGGAGTTTTTGCTAAGCCTTACACATAAAGCTAGACTTGAGAGATCAAATCTTCATGTGGAGATTTCAGGGCTTGAGTTTTTCAAACAAAAAAATAAAGAAAGTTTTAGGGAGAGTTTTGAAACATTTGTCTTCAGAGATAAAAGCTAAGTGAAAAATTGGGCTTTTTTGGTGATTGCATTTTCTTAGATAGTTGTTTGCAATAATACTAGAATCTAGAACCCATTTTACATATAGAATCTAAATCCTCTCTTTTTTGCATCTTTCAGGGATTTTGAAATTTTTAGCCTGCAAACCTACAATGAACGCTTATGTTACACTTTTTTGTGTTTTTGCTTGCCTAAAATTTCTACACAACCCTAAAATCTGCCTAAAAATAGAGGATTTCTTTACGCTCGCTTGTATTTGCATAGAATCTAGATTCTACTGGAATCTAGTTGTAGGGCAAATCTAGATTCTCTTTTGCTTCGTTGCTTCGCGCCTTGCAATGACGAAAATGACATAGATTCTAGTTTTGAGTGAGTCTATTTTTGAGTTTTTAGATAAGTTTGTATCTGTGTAAAAATTCCTCAAAAAATGTGCCTTTGAGTTTTTTAATCACCAAGTTAAGCCCGATTTTTTCCATAAAAGACATATCTATATCTGTAATTTTCTTGCCATCAAGTAGCTTTGAAGTCGCTTCTAGTAAGCAACGGATATCATAGCATGAGTTAAAGACTTCAGGCACGCCTCTATCCACTTCACAAAGCGTATAAACCGCTTCCATGGCTGTGCGCACAGAATACTCTGTGGTAAAAACGGTGTCGCGGATTGTATCGCTAAACTGCCCGATAAAAGCAAAATTTATACAACCATCAGGCACTACTTTTGGTCTATCTCCGCTTTTTCTTGGCATAAAAAATGCGGTGATATAAGGCATAAGGCAAGGAATAGTGTTTGTGCTTTTGACAAGCTCTGCGATTTTATCCTCCTCTACACCTAGGTGATAGAGCCACTCTTGGGCGATTTCTTGCCCACTGCACTCTTTCATAGGCTTTTTGATATAATCCCCCTCTCTATCAGTATAAAGCCCATAAATCCAGCCCACAAGCTGATTTTTAGGCTGCTTTTTAAAATGCGGTTGGCGGTTAAATGTATAGCTCATAAGCCATGAAGAATCTTTAATTGTAATAATTCCACCTGTTACGACTTTGCCACTATGAGGGTCTCGCTTGCAGATTTTTTGTAAATAAGGCGTGATTTTATCATCAAGCAGGGTGATAGTCGCAGATTCCCAATTTGTCGCTTTGATATTAGAGCAGAATTTCGCAGGATTTCCAAAGGCTTTATCTTGTGTAGCGATATTGCGCCACAGCTCCCAGCAGCCACCCTCGCCATTATTGACGCTAAGCTTTGGTGCGTGTGTATTATCTCCAAGCGCAGAGCTTTCTGTGCAGCTACCATTTGTTACAAAGACTAAGTCGTTTGGAGTAAGTGCGATAGAATCTTCCTTGCCATCGCGTATAAGCTCAATGCGCTTTGCGATCTTTTTGTCTTGTGAGAATTCAAAATGCACATTTTTCACGCGCACGCCATACTCAAAGACTACGCCATGTGATTGCAGATAGCTTACAAGCGGTTGGATTAGGGATTCGTATTGGTTATATTTAGTAAATTTCAATGCGGAGAAATCAGGCAAACCACCTATGTGGTGGATAAATCTTTGGATATAGAGCTTCATCTCAAGTGCGCTATGCCATTTTTCAAAAGCAAACATAGTCTGCCAATACAGCCAAAAATTTGACTTATAAAATTCTTCATCAAAGACATCATCTATGGTTTTGTCATACAAATCGCTATCTTTGGTAAAAAAGAGTTTGATAAGCTCAAGCGAGGCTTTAGGCGAGAGGGTAAATTTGCCATCTGTGTGTGCACTTTGCCCGCGGTTTTGTGTAGCACGCATAAGTGAGAAATTTGGATCTTCTTTATTAAGCCAATAAAATTCATCAAGCACAGAAACTCCCTCGCTCTCAAGTGAAGGAATCGAAGAAAAAAGATCCCATAAGCACTCAAAGTGATTTTCCATCTCTCTTCCACCGCGGATTACAAAGCCTTTCTCTGGCATTTCAAGCCCATCACAAGCCCCGCCTGCGATATTTAGCTCTTCTAAAATATGAATATTTTTGCCCTGCATCTGCGCATCGCGCACTAGAAATGCTGCCGCACTCAAAGAAGCAAGCCCGCTTCCTACAAGATAGGCTTTTTTGGATTCTATATCTTTTGGCTTCTTAGGGCGCGCAAATGCTTCAAAATTTCCACTACTGTAATACATAGATACTCCCTTCTAGTAATTTGATATTTTGTATTCATAAAGTAAAAAACCACGGAATCATAAAAAAACATAACTGAAGTTATTCTTAAGTAATCTCTGTGTTTGTGAGATATTTTGCTTTGAGATGTTTTATGGATTCTTTAATTTTAAAGTATTATTTTGTAACTACTTCTAACAAAATCTAACAAAAATATAAAAATCAAAGCCCTTTTAATAAAATCTTTTATACTATGTAAAATATCTACACAAAAAGGAGTAATAATGAAGAAAAACATCGTGTTTTTTGAGGCAAGAGGAGGAAGCGATAAGGGCGCTGATGGGCATAGAAAAGACACAATGCCAATGGTAAATGCGCTCAAAGCCAAGGGCTGGAATGCGGAAGTGGTGTTTTTCACCGATGAGATTCTACGCGATGAGGCTGAGCGCAATAAAATCTTTGAGCATGTCAAAAGTAGCGCAGATGGCTATGTCTCGCGGGTGAATCCGGGCAATCTCAAAGAGGAGAAGCTCTACTTTGAAGTCTTGCGAAAGCTCTGCGATGCGGGGCTTGTGGGTATGCCGCACCCTGATGCGATGATAGGCTATGGCGCCAAAGACGCCCTCACAAAGCTCGCAAGCACGGATCTTGTGCCTGATGACACTTACGCGTATTATGATATCAAGACTTTTAAGGAGACATTTCCTAAAAGCCTAGCTAAGGGCGAGCGCGTGCTGAAGCAAAATCGCGGTTCCACGGGAGAAGGCATTTGGCGCGTGCGATTAGAATCTGCGAGTGAATATGGCAAGAGCGCAAGCCTGCCGCTTGATACGAAAATCATCTGCACTGAGGCAAAAGACAATCACACTGAGGAGCGCCGGCTTGGCGAGTTTATGGACTTCTGCGAGCAGTATATCGTGGGCGATAATGGAATGCTTGTGGATATGACTTTCTTGCCGCGCATAAAAGAGGGCGAGATCAGAATCTTAATGCTGTATAAAACGCCGGTGTATGTCGTGCATAAAAAGCCAGCGGAAGGTGGCGATGCGTTTTCTGCCACACTCTTTAGCGGGGCGAAATATCGCTATGATGAGCCAAAAGACTGGCAGGGGCTTATTGATTGGTTTTTGGTTCAGTTACCGGGCATAAGAGAGAAGCTTGGCAACTACGACCTGCCGCTGATTTGGACGGCGGACTTTATCCTTGATACCGACAAAAATGGCAAGGATAAATATGTGCTGGGTGAAATCAACTGCTCATGCGTGGGCTTCACCTCTCCGGCAGAATATATGGAAAAAATCGCCGTAATGGTGGGGGATAATATCGTGGATATTGTGAGTGAGAAGCTGAAGTAGGATTATCGCGCGCTTTTAAAGCGTGCGGTAGCTATATCAAAGCTTAATCAAAGCCTATATCAAAGTTTGCAAAATTTACCTCAAAACTTGTAATAGAATCTGCAATAACATAAACAATAATTAATAACGACATAAAACAATTGTCCGTGCCCACCGATTTGTTTAAAGATATAAATTTACATTTTATGATTTAAAATCATGGCTTAAATGGCTATAATTGTGTTTTATCTCACTCAAAGGAAGGCAAATGTTGTCTTTTATACAAAGAAAATATGAAAGATGTATGGATTTTATCAGTTGTTACGGATTTAAATTTTTTCTTGCAAAGATATATATAAAAGTTTTTCTTACGCCACTTTCACGAGTATGCCAATTGCGTATTCCTCAAACTTACTCATTTATTACGCTCGGAACTCATGGGGCTGGATTCCACTCGCTACTTTATTTTATCTCACTTTTGCATAGCAATCCGCAGAATCTAAAGGCAGATAATATTGCCCGCAATACCCATGTTGTCGGGGGGGGGGGGGATTTTACCTATTAGTATGCATGCTTTGCGTGATGAAGTAGCTACTGATTTTTCGCTGGCTATTAAAACTGAATTATTACTTAATAGTGATTATGCCACTTGGGGTATCACACTTGATGGCGCTACTCCCAAAAAACCACAATGGATACAAACTCACCTTACATATAAAGTGCCAGCCATTTGCCTTGTGCGCGATCCTATAGATTTGCTTATCTCTGCTTTGAATTACAATACAAAATGTCAAAATACATCAGCGTATATTCTTGCAAGTCTAAAAGAGATTAGAGAAAGAAGTGTAACGCCCTATGCAACAACTATTGCTTTTTATACTAATTATAAGCAAATTAAACCATTTGTAAAAGAAATGCTCTATATTGATATGAAAGAGCTAGTCGGAGAATCTGCTTTAGGTGGTATGGAGAAAATAGCTTCTTTTCTTGGGTTTGCTCTTCCAAAAAATCAAGATTTTAATATGCGTATTAACGACTGGCTAACGCGAGTTATGCCTCTTAAGCTTACAATAAATGGTTATAAAGTTTTTGTAAGTGTTTTTGAGGGGCATTTTAGCTCAAGCGATGCGTTTCCTTTTTATCATGCAAGAGATAAACGCTTATATATCAAAAAAGATTATACTCACCCGCTTTTCCCAAATCGCAAACTCTTTATCTCTACGACTTCAAGGCATTTTCCAGATGAATTACATAATGAGTTATTTCAATTGATAGATTCTCAAATACGGATTCTATATGATAAAACTAAAATTTATATAGACAATCGAGTTACTTTAGAAAAATTTATTGCTACTTTATGTGAAAATCCCAAAATAGCATTTGATTTAGCAAAAGCAATAGAGAGTCAGATTCTGCATTTGGAAGCAACTTGTCCGCAGATTATAGAATCTTGGGAGAGTTATAAGAAGTTTTTGACAATGTTAGAATCTAAATAGCTTTAGATTCTGTGAGATTGATAAGTGTCATTTGTATTTTGTGATGCAATCAATAAGTGAGAAAATAGTTTTATGTCCAAAATACACAAAAATACTTAATGTTTCGCGACTTTGGGTTGATTTTAAAAAATTAATCAATAGTTAATATTTATATAAAATAAAAGAATTTTTAAGATTCAAACAGAAAAAAAAAGCTACAATAAAGAGTTTGCTATTTTATTTTAAGATAAGGAGAGAATATGCAAAACAATATGACCTTAGAATATGATTATTCTATTGCAAAATTATTTTTATACTCGACATTAGCATTCGGATTTATCGGAATGTTTATTGGCGTGGTATTGGCTTTTCAGTTGGCTTTTCCAGATTTGAATTATATTGCAAGTGAATATGGTATTTTTGGAAGATTGCGACCATTACACACAAATGGGATTATCTATGGATTTACTTTAAGCGGTATTTGGGCTGCTTGGTATTACCTTGGGCAAAGAGTGCTAAAAATCACTTATCATCAGCATCCTTTTTTGAAGTTTATTGGGTTGTTGCATTTTTGGGTGTATATCGTGCTTATGCTTTTGGCTGTGGTTACACTTTTTGCAGGACTTACACAATCAAAAGAATACGCTGAACTCATCTGGCCCCTTGACTTACTTGTTGTTGTTGTATGGGTATTGTGGGGTGTGAGCTTGTTTGGATCTATGGGTGTGAGGCGAGAAAATGTAATTTACATTTCGTTGTGGTATTTTATCGCGACATTCACAGCAATTTCTGTTTTGTATATCTTCAATAACCTTGCTATACCTACATATTTAGTCGCTGGAACTGGAAGCTTATGGCATTCTATTTCTCTTTATGCTGGAAGTAATGACGCGCTTGTGCAATGGTGGTGGGGACATAATGCGGTTGCATTTGTATTCACTTCTGGAGTCATTGGGGTGATTTATTACTTTTTACCAAAAGAATCAGGACAAAATATCTTCTCATATAAACTCACGCTTTTTTCTTTTTGGAGTTTGATGTTTGTCTATATTTGGGCTGGCGGACACCATGTGATTTATTCGACTGTGCCTGATTGGGTTCAGACTTTGGGTTCAGTTTTTTCTGTTATTTTGATTTTGCCTTCTTGGGGGACTGCTGTCAATATGCTTTTGACAATGAGAGGACAATGGCAGCAACTTAAAGAATCTCCATTGATTAAATTCTTGATTCTGGCTTCTACATTCTATATGCTCTCAACACTTGAAGGACCTATCCAATCTATCAAATCAGTGAATGCGCTTGCACACTTTACAGACTGGATCATCGGACATGTCCATGATGGTGTGCTTGGCTGGGTAGGATTTACTATCATCGCGGCTTGTTATCATATGTTGCCAAGAATGTATAAAAGAGAAATTTATTCTAAAAAAATCATGGATATTCAATTCTGGATTATGACAATAGGCATTGTGTTCTATTTCTCAAGTATGTGGATTTCAGGTATCACACAAGGTATGATGTGGAGAGATTTTGATCAATGGGGTAACCTCACTCATCCATTTATCGACACTGTGCGTGTGCTATTCCCATATTATCTCATTCGGGCAATCGGCGGAACTCTCTATCTAATTGGCTTTATTATGTTTATCTACAATGTTGTGATGACAATCACTGCATCAAAACAACTTGAGAGTGAGCCAAAATCTGCCTCGCCTATGGCTGCATAAGGAGTAAATGATGTTTAGTTGGTTAGAAAAAAATCCTTTCTTTTTTACGGTGGCGTTTTTGGTTGTGTTTTCTATCGCTGGGTTGGTTGAGATTCTACCGGATTTTGCGAAATCTTCTCGACCAATCGAAGGGCTTAAACCCTATAGTCTTTTAGAAACAGCAGGAAGACAAGTGTATATCAAAGAGGGTTGCTATAATTGCCACTCTCAGTTGATTCGTCCATTTCAGCCTGAAACAGATCGTTATGGTATGTCAAGCTTAAGTGGCGAATACGCTTATGATCGCCCATTCCTTTGGGGTTCAAAAAGAACAGGACCCGATCTTCATAGGATAGGTGATAAAAGCTCAACAGATTGGCATGAAAATCATATGTATGATCCTACAAGTGTAGTGCCAGATTCTATCATGCCAGCTTATAAGCACCTTTATACAAAAAATACTGATTTTGAAACGGCGTATGCTGAAGCAGTAACGCAAATGAAAGTATTTGGAGTGCCATATAATACAGAAGGCGGTGTTTCAATCGGAAATAGCGCGGAAGAAGCAAAGAAAATCTTTATGGACGAGGCGCAAGCAGTTGTTAATGATATGAAAGGGCAAGAGATTAAAGACGCATTTGCAAAGGGAGATGTGCCTGAGATTGTTGCCTTAATCGCGTATCTTAATAGCTTGGGACAGAATAGACGCACAGATGTCAAATAAATTAGGATAATCAAGGATAAGCTATGAGTGCAGAAACTTTAGAAATCATACGAGCGAGTGCTTATTTTATAATAACAGTGTTGTTAGTTGTGTTTCTTTATTCCTATGCTATTTCTATGTATAGAAAGCAAAAAAATGGGACGAGAGACTATGAAAAATATGGCGAGTTGGCTGTGAATGATGATTTAAATGACGAGCTTATCGAACCTAGAATCAAACAAACAAAAGGAGTGAAGTAATGAACTGGTTAAGTGATAGCATCAATCAAATCGTATTGGTTGCTGCGACATTAATTTTGTTAATAACCATTTATGTCGTAGGTTTTTATTTCAAAAAAATGAAAGAAGCAAAAGCAGATGGAGAGCTTACTGATCATGAATGGGACGGGATTAGGGAATTTAAAAATAATATTCCAATTGGTTGGCTTTTATCATTTATTGTCTTGATATTTTGGGGAGTTTGGTATATCTTTTTTGGCTTTCCGCTTAATAGCTTTTCTCAAATTGGACAATACAATGACGAAAAGAAAGCCTACAATGAACGTTTTGAGAAAGAATGGAGCGGGCTTAGTCAATCAGATAAAATATCTATGGGCGAGGGGATTTTCCTTGTGCAATGCTCTCAATGCCATGGTATCAATGCCGAAGGAATCGATGGCAAAGCGCAGAATCTAAGACGATGGGGCAAAGAAGAAGGAATCATTGATGTGATTAATCATGGAAGCGTGGGGCTAAATTATATGGCTGGAGAGATGTCTGCGGGACTTGTCGCTACACAAGAAGAAGCCAAACAAGTCGCTGCGTATGTGATGAAAACTTTTTCACCTGATAAAGCGACAAAATATACAGAATCTGATGTCGAAGCTGGAAAAATCGTATATGATAATGTCTGCTCTACTTGCCATGGAGTAAGTGGTAAGGGTGATGGACAAGGAATCGAAGGTTTTGCACCAGATTTGACAACTTATGGAAGTCATGATTTTGTGAAACGAGTTTTAGATGGTGGTAAAAAGGGATTCATCGGGCAAATGCCTTCATTTAATTATGTGAATTTCAATGATGTGCAAATTGATGCATTGGCTGCTTATATTCACTCACTTCGCGCTCAAGACTAAAGGAGAAAAAATGAACGGATTGTTTGGTATCAATGGGCTTTTGGGCTTTTTGGTTGCGGTGCTTTTGGTTGTTGGTTTGGCTATTGGTTTTGGCATTGTTGCAGCTGATGTGCAGAAGTCAAACTCAACAAATTATTATCAAATCAAAGATTCTCAAAACATAGAATCTAAGAGCGTTGATAATAAAAAGTTTTATCAAGATGCAAAATAAAGGAGAGACTATGTTTACTGCGGTTGAAAAATTATTAGCATTATTGCTTGTTATATTATTTATCATCTCCATAGCCATAGCATTTATTCCTGATGGTTTTTTGCATCTCATATAGGTTTATGTTTTGAGAGTATTATTTTGGCTTTTATTGTGGGCTGGAGTAGTATTTGGGGGCGAGCAGACATATATTTTTGGAAATTCCAAACATATACTCGTCCCAAAATCACAAGCATTTGTCCAAACACTTTCAAAAGAAGTGTTTGACAAAACAGGCGTGAGAATCTATATTGATGTAATTGATGAAGTTTCTATTCCGTCTGCATATCCTACAAAAGAGTCAAGAAAACAATACGAACAAAAAGTTTTGCAAACCCTAAAAGAGCCATATATTGTTGTATTTTTATTTTTGCAAGAGCATAAAATCGAGCTTGTAAGCAGTCAGGATTTGCAAAGTTTTTTAGATTTTAAGACATTAGATCAGATTTATTTTGATTATATGGCACCTCTTTTGCCGGAAAAAGAGGCAGATTTGACACCTGAGCGGATTTCTGCTGTTTTGTTGAATGGCTATTCAGAAATTGCAAGTAGAATAGCCAAGCACTACCACATTAAGCTTGAGCATAATGATTTTGAGACAGATGAGCAGGGCGTGAGGAATTTTGTTCGAGTTATCATGTATATCATGCTGTTTGTGCTTATCGGGCTTTTTGTTTTGGTGTATATTCCTAGAAAATTCAAAGGATAATAAATGAGTCGCAAAAAAGAAAGAAATTTATGGCCCTATGGGATTTTGAGTGTCATTGTATTAGGAATTGTGCTTATTGCCATATCTATTAGAATCTCAGTGAAACACCCAGTATCTGATGATCGACCATTTTTTTTGAATCATAACGATACGGATTCTGCGATCAATACAATGCTAGCGGACACAAAATATATCCAAGAGCATTTTAATTTTTATATCCAAGCCAATATCACGCCAACCCAAGATAATGTATTGCGACTTTATTCACCATATTTGAGACCACCTTACAAAGGCAAGCCCAAAAACGATTCGCCAAATATTTTACTCACAAAATCACTCAATACCCTGCAACTTCTTGCTAAGCCAATTGATGGAGATGTCAAGGATTTGAAAATCACTGGATTTATCCAAAAAATCGGACAATCTCCAAAGCAAGAGATTTTTATTTTTAATCCAAATGATAATTCATTCACTTCAAGCAAGCCCGAAAAAGACGGCGAGCAGATTCATATCGGGGATTTTGCATTGCTAAAAGATGATTTATTTTTGAGTCCTTCATTTGAGCTAGAAGCTGAGGGGCGGTGGATTGTTTCATTGCAAATTACTTACAAAGACAAAACAATCGTTTTAGAAAAAGAATTTTTTGCGATCCAAAAAGACACTACGCAGAATCTAGACCAGAATCTAGAATCAAGTATCGCAGGCAGAATCTAGAGCCAAATATAAAGTAAAAATGGAGCATAGCGTGAAATCTAAAAAAGCCTTTTTGATTCTGGAGGTTGTGTTTGCGATTTTGTTAGTTGGCGTGGCATTTGGAGTTTTTGCGCATTTTTATGCGACTAGCCAAAATAAGCAGATATTTTCTCTTCCAAACCAAAACACCGCCCAAGAGGATTTTATTCTCAATCTCAAAACCCTAACCAACGCTCACCAAGCCACAATAGCAGGGCTTAATGGCGAATTTTGTGAGGGAGAGATGATTGAGGGAAGATATGGTGATGAGACATTGAAGTTTTTTGAGCCAAAAGATTGTGATAAAAAATGAAATGGTTTAGGGCGCAATCAAGAGCATTTATTTTTGCAGAATTTCTGATAGGGATTTTGGTTTTGTCATTGCTTGTAGTTGTGCTATCAAGGACTTCTTTGAGCTTGCAGACACATCACCTTGCTAAAACCAAACAAACCCTAACAGATCTCAAAATCCACAACGCCCTTGATGTTATCGCGCAGTATCTTAGCAAAGAAAATCAGTTTGTTTTTTTGGATTCTACTTTGAGTTTTGCAGGGCATACTTTTAGGCTCATAAATAATTCTTTGTGGCTTGATAATATGCTTTTGTGTGATGAGGTTTTAGATTTTGATGCTCGATTGCTTGATACACAAACCTTTAGCATAACGCTTTGTGCGTTAGAATCCTCCAAAAAATCATGCTTTAAGCGTGTAGGTTGGCTTCATGACATCTAGGGCTTATGCGTTAATTTACGCGCTTTTTTTGCTTGTTTTGATTTCTTATTTTGTCAGCTCATTGCGGCAAAATGACGGCATTAAGCTTGATCGCATAGCCAATTCACATATTCATTTTCAATCCTTGCTTCATATTCAAAGCCTTGATAAAATAGCACGCATTTATGCCACAAAGCAAAAGCCACACGCTAGCCTCACAGGTCGTTTTGACTTTGGTGGTGGCTATGTGGGCGGATTTGAGATCGTTGGCAAGCAAGCGTTTTTGTATGTTGAAGCACAAAATAAGCGCACATCTCAAATCCTGCGCCAAACCAAAGAAATAACACTCAAAGGAATCTAATGCAACGCGCTAATAAGGCATTTCAAGATATTGTCGCCAAAGCCATTTTGCTTCAAGCAAGTGATATACATATCATTGATAATGAAGTTTCGTTGCGTATTTTGGATAGGATTGAGGTTTTAGATTCTGGAGAAGATGCTCCCACATCGATTGTTGGGTCGCTTTTGGAATCACTTTTGAGTGAGGAGACAAAACAAAAGCTTGCAAAAGGTATGGAAGATGATGTAAGTATAGAGGTTGGCGATTTGGAGGCTAGCGATTTGGGGGTCAAAAATGTTCGTTTGCGCGCTTGTTTTTACAAGAGTTTGGGTAAAATTTGCGCGAGTTTTAGGATTTTGCCACAGCAGATCCCAAGCCCAGAATCTTTGCGGATTCCGCAAGGCTTTGTAAAAATAGCGACTCAAAAAAGTGGCTTGATTTTGGTTAGTGGTGCCACAGGAGCGGGCAAATCAACGACAATCGCCTCAATTTTAGAGATGATTAATCAAACCCAGCAAAAACATATTATTTGCATTCAAGATCCTATCGAGTTTATCCACACAAATGCCAAAAGTATTTTTTCGTATCGGCAGATTCATACAGATACGCAGAATTTCCACACAGCGATTCTCTCAAGCCTGCGCCAAGATCCAGATATTATTTCTATCGGTGAGCTTCGCGATGCAGAATCTATTAAGGCTGCTATTTTGGCAGCACAAACAGGGCATTTAGTCATTAGCACGACACATTCTAGCGATTGTGTTAGCACGATTGAGAGGATCTGTATGAAAAACCAAGATATACTCGAACAGCTTGCATCATGTTTGCTTGGCATTCTTGCCCAAAGACTTTGTATCAAGGATTCTAAGCGCGTTGTGGATTTTGAGCTTTTGCTTGCTACACCTGCTATCAAAACACTCATCAGAGAAAACAAAATCCACCAAGTCCAAGCACAACTCACAATAGGCAAATCAGCAGGTATGAAAACTTTTGATACCTTATAACACAATTTATCTCAATCTTTTAAAAAAGGAAACCTAATGCAAATAACACTACTTCATTATACCCCGCTTCATATTTGCTCGAATGCAATACGCACTTGCTGGCAAAGCTTCAGTAAAAGTGATAATGGTGGATATAAAGACAAAGAGCTTATTGATAGAGTTGGGAATATCAATAAACACAAATCTACATTAGAGCATCTTGTGTATTCTTTTTATATCAAAGGTATATCAAGAGCTTGTTTGCAAGAGCTAGCAAGACATAGGATAGCAAGTTATAGTGTCAAATCTAGCCGATACACACTCAATGAATTAAAAAAAGTTAAGATACAAACATTACAAGATGCAAGTGTATTTATAAAGCTTACAGGGATTGATAAGATTGATAATGCAAATCTCATAGCTTTACAGAATTTGCAAGCATTAGTAAAAGATTCTGATATACCAATCGATTATGCTAAATATGCTATGCCTGAATGTTATCTTACAGAATTAAGCTGGACTATTAATGCAAGAAGTTTGCAAAATTTTTTAGAATTACGTACAAGCAAACACGCTTTATGGGAGATTCAAGAATTAGCTAAAGCTATATTTGAAGCATTACCACAAGAGCATAAATATATATTTGAGGGATGTGTGGAGGGATGATTGTGGAATCTAGAATCTCAAAGTAGATTCTGGTTTGCACTCTCTGGATTTTTTGTCTAAAGGTTCAGAATGACACTCTACTTCGTCATTACTTGAGTGAGTGTAACGAGCGAAGAATCTATACTTGCATCGTTTAAATTTCTAGATTCTTCAGTCGCTTTCACCCCTTCAGAATGACAATAAAAACAATTTAGATTCTCTTTTGCTTCGTCCTGTCGTCCTCGCAATGACGATGGGTTGGGTTTAATTCTAGATTCTGCTTTTTCAGCCATAATTTAGCTCTTTTAAAGCACCAAGTAAGTAAAATCCACGCCTACAAATATCTAAATAATCAACCAAAAAGGCAAAAAATCTATGCACTTTCCGCTTGTGTCTATCGTTACTATCGTATATAATGACATCACAAATATCGCGCAGACAATGGATTCTGTGATTTCTCAAGACTATCCAAGCATAGAATACATACTCATCGATGGCGCAAGTAGCGATGGCACAAAAGAGCTTATAGAATCCAAAATCTCCTCATGCGCTACCATAAAGAAAAAAGAGCAGACAGATTCTAGGCTCTATATCGAGGCACTCTATACGCAAACGCCTCATCAGCAAACCCATCAACAAATACTTCATCAACAAACATTTTCTTTGCAAACTTCTTCGCAAGCACCCTCCATCGCTAAAGCATCTCACACGCAAGAGCCCCAAAAAACAATCACCTTTAAGTTTTTGAGCCAAAAAGATAGCGGAATCTATGATGCTATGAATAAGGGTATAGATCTTGCAAGCGGGGAGTGGTGCAACTTTATGAATAGTGGCGATAGATTCTATGCAAATGATTCTATATCACAGCTTTTTAGTGCTTATAATGCTTATATTAGTGGGGGGGGGGCAGCTAGTATTATTTATGGCGATAGTTTTATTGTTTATAGCCCTAAGCATTTCAAGATTCTGCGCTCCACGACGACATCACACAAATACCGACATCATTTTATACATCAAAGTGCTTTTATAGATTCTGCTTTGATGAAGCATCACAAATACGACACAAGCTTTAAAATCGCCGGAGATACGGATTTTTTTGCCAAAGCTTACAATAATGGCGCGATATTTAAGCATTTTGAGATCATCATAGCGAGCTTTAATGTCGAGGGAATCTCTTCAAATCTTTCATTTCTCATGTTTAAAGAGGATTGCAAAATCGGCTACAAATACAATAAATTTTTTCCGTTTTTTTATGCGTTGAAATATATTTTTTGGGTCATTCCTCGTGTGTGTATCCGCAATGCTATTCCCAAGTCATTCCGCAATCGCGCGCGAGTGATTTTTGGCGCAAAAACTACCTAAAGGAGCTACAATGAAAACAATAAAAACACACATAAAAGATAAGCTACGTCCTTTGTATCGTAAATTTCAACAAATTGCAGGGCAGATTGATTTTGTGCCAAGTGGGCATTTTTATTCGCCTATAGCTAATGATTTTGAGATTAATGAGGGCATCGCAAATCTTAAAACAAATCCAAACGATTTGCTTGGTATTAATCTTAATCTTCATACGCAACTTGAAATGCTGCAAATATTTGAGCGTTTTTACAAAGAACTTCCATTTAGTGAAGAAAAGCAATCAGACTTGCGCTATTACTTCAATAACCAATCATATTGTCATAGTGATGGGATATGTTTGTATTCTATGATTCGCTATCTTCGTCCAAAACGAATTATTGAAATTGGAAGTGGATTTAGCTCTTGTTTGATGCATGATGTAAATGATTTGTTCTTTGGCGGGGGGGGGGGGGCAAATCTAACCTCATTGCAATCACACATATAGAGCCATATCCTAAACTTCTTCGATCTTTACTTTATGCTGATGATTTGACTCGCATTGATCTTTATGAAAAACGTCTGCAAGAAATTGATCTTGGTTTGTTTGAAAATCTAGAATCTAATGATATTGTATTTGTAGATTCTACACATGTTAGCAAAATCAATTCTGATGTCAATAAGATATTTTTTGAAATTTTACCTCGCCTTAAAAGTGGAGTTCATATACATTTTCATGATATTTTCTATCCATTTAGCTATCCTGCAGAATGGTTAAAAGAAAAAAGATCATGGAATGAAGCTTATATGTTGCGAGCATTTTTAGAGTTTAATACTGCATTTGAAATTGTGTTTTTTAATACCTGTTTGCATTTTTTATATCCTAAAGAAATGCAAAAAGCATTGCCATTGAGTCTCAAAAATACAGGTGGAAGCATTTGGATTAAGCGCAAGTGATGAGAAGCGATAGATGAAGTTGTGCTATACTTGCATTTTTAGATTTTTAGGGGGTAAATATGCAAAATATTGCTGCAATTTATGGAAATACGATATTTTGGCTTGATGAGACGCATTTTAAGATTCCAGATACAAAAACCAACCCAAAATATCGTATGCCTTTTTGTCATCAAAGCGTATTTGTGCGCACAGAGCTACTCAAAAAGCACAAATTTGATACGCGCTTTCGTATCTGCGCGGATAATGACTTTTTCACCAAGATTTATAATGATGGCGCGAGATTCTGGGATTGTGGGCTTGTGATAAGCATTTATAATGCTTATGGGATCTCATCTACACCAAGTTGGAGATTTTTCAAAGAAGAGCTTGCAATCGGGCAAAAATATAATCGATTTTACTTCATTTCATTTGGGATTAAATACTGCATAATGTTTATAAAATACACTATCAAGCGGATTTTGCCAAAAAAATTATCCTTAGCGATTCAGAGTCGATACAAAGCCAAATCAAACGCAATTTAGTGTTTTTAAAGTATTTAAAAAGTAGAATCTAACTTTCACAATAAATCAACTCAATAAATACAAGGCTAAGGATTTATGCACGCACCGCTTATCTCCATCATCATTCCGACTTTCAATGCAGAATCTTACATCGCGCGATGTTTAGAGTCGTGCATTAATCAAACATTACGCGATATTGAGATTCTCATTATTGATGATTGTGGAAGTGATGATTCTATACAAATCGCCAAAAATTACGCGAGCAAAGACAAAAGAATAAAAATTATCCAGAATCCAAAAAATCTCGGCACTTTTTGGACGCGTATGGAAGGGATTAGGTATGCAAATGGAGAATATGTATTGTTTTTAGATGCTGATGATTATTTGGATTTAAGAGCTTGTGAGAAATCTTATCAACAAGTATTAGCATATCGTCAAAATAATACAAACAATGATCGTGAAAATGATGTAGATATTGTTCATTTTGGTATGCGTTTTTATCCATCTACATTTATACGCGTAAGCCCTCCTGTGATTACTCAAACTTTGCGCGGAGATGAAGTGTTGCATAGAGTTTTCGCCCATTGTGCCACCCCGCCGTGGCACATATGCGCGAAGCTTTATAAAGCTTCGCGCATTAAAAGCGCACGAGAAATTATCGTGGCACATATGGGCGAAGATACGCACTTAAAAATGGCAGAAGATGTGTTGCATTGTTTTTATATTTGTGCCTTAGCAAAAAGTAGTATAGGCATAAAAGATAAGCTGTATGTGTATTGTCATTCTGCCTCTTCTATCACGCGCAAAACTGATCCGATCACTCGAGATAAAAAAGTAAGTGATATAAAGCATATTATTGCTGAATTGCAAAGGTTAGATTCTGTGTCACAAGTACGCTCTAATGCGTATTTCAAACCCGCCCAAACGCAAACAATCAATATTCTTAAAAGTGTATGTGCTTTGGAATATCGCTATGATGATATGAATGCTTATAATGCCGATAGTGTCGGGGGGGGGGGGCAAATTTAGATGCTTAAAATATGCTCCTTCGTATTTACGCGCTTGTCTAGATTCTTTAAAATATCATCGCAAATGGCAAACTTATGTGAGGATTCTAGCCTATCTCATCACATTTGGGAGAATGAGAATCTAAAAAATCTTACACCATTGCGTATTCTTTTTATCCGCTCTAATCCATGTAATCCTGACATACGAGTGCAAAAAGAAGTCGCTTCTCTTAGCTCGTTGCATACAAAGATTTCAATTTTGGCTTGGGATAGAGACAATACCCATAATACAACCCAAATCACACGCATAAAAAGTCATGCTGTTACTATTTATAGATTGGGGATTAAGGCTCAATACAGCGTAGGACTTAAAAATCTCTTTCCGCTTTTGAGATTCCAAATACAATCATTGTGTTTTTTGCTAAGACACAGAAAGCAGATTGATTGTATCCATGCTTGCGATTTTGATACGATTTTGCCTGCGTTTTTGATTGCTAAATGCTTTAACAAAACGCTTATTTATGATATTTTTGATTATTATGTGGATTCATATAATGTCCCACGATTGCTAAAGCCCTTTATCAAAAAGCTTGATACGCTCATGATAGAAAAGAGTGATGCGTGTATTATTTGCTCAGATGAGCGCATTCACCAAATCGCCCCAGCCAAGCCAAAAACTCTTGAAGTTATCCACAATGCTCCATATTTTTTTAAGCCACACTACGATTTTACCTTGCAAAATGCAGAATCCAGAAGTCTTTTAAAGCATTCAAAAATTATCAAGATTGCTTATGTTGGTGTGCTTGCAAAAGAGCGGTATTTGGAGGATTTGCTAGAAATCGTAGCAAATGATACAAATCTAGAGCTTCATATCGGTGGTTATGGAATCTTAGAATCGCTAGTGCAATCTTTTGCTTCAAAATATCCAAATATTTATTTTTATGGAAAGATTCCATACGAGCAAACCTTAGAGCTTGAAGCTCAATGTGATGTGATGACGGCATTGTATGCGCCAGAAAATAGAAACCACTTTTTTGCCGCACCAAATAAATTTTATGAATCTCTTATGCTTCAAAAGCCAGTGATTATGATAAAAAACACAGGCATGAGCGAAATTGTAGAATCTAACAATATAGGGGAAGTGATTGAATTTTCTCAAAGTAATCTCTCTCAAGCCATATATAAAGCCTATGAGGGCGATTCTAAACAAAAACAACAAAAGCGATTGCAACTTTATATGGAACGTTATGGTTGGGAAATTATGGGCGATAAACTTACTCAACTTTATGTAAATCTTTGCCCAAAAATCAAACGCAAACCGCTTATCATGCTTATCTTTGGCACGCGACCAGAAGCCATAAAAATGTCTCCGCTTGCAAAAGAGCTCAAAAAACACACAAATATCTACACGCTCATCGTATTGAGCGGACAGCATAAAGATATGCCATTACCAATTTTGGAGCGTTTTGGTCTCAAAGCCGACATAAATCTAAACATCGCAAAGCCAGCCCAGAGCCTTGAATATATCAATATCGCAATTCTTACTGCCCTAAAGCCATATTTAGAGATTTTGCGTCCAAATATGGTATGCGTCCATGGTGATACCCAATCAGCATTTGCCACATCTCTTAGCTGTTTTTATCATCATATTCCGCTTACGCATGTTGAGGCGGGGTTACGCACTTATAATCTCCAAGCTCCATTCCCCGAAGAATACAATCGCCAAGCCATAGCCTTAAGCGTAGCACTACATTTTGCTCCTACCGCGCAAGCCAAAGCAAATCTCATAAAAGAAAATAAAAATCCAGATTCTATTTTTGTCGTGGGTAATACCGCCATAGATGCACTTCATACGATGATCTCAAAAGATTTTTCTTCTCCTTTGCTTGAATGGGTAGGAAATGATAAGCTTATCGTGCTTACAGCACATAGAAGAGAGAATCTAGGCGAGAATCTTAAAAATATTTTTAAAGCCATAGCCATGCTTTTAGATTCTGTCCCTAATATTAAGGTCATCTATCCAATCCACCCAAATCCTTTTATACAAACGACAATCAAAGAATGCTTAAAAGATTCTACAAGGCTTAAGGTTATCCCTCCGCTTGATGTTTTTACTTTTCATAATCTCCTAAACCACGCCACTTTGATCCTCACTGATAGTGGTGGCATACAAGAAGAAGCACCAAGCCTCAATAAGCCCGTGCTTGTGCTACGAGAAAAAACCGAGCGAACAGAGGGCGTAGAATCTGGCACATTAAAACTCATTGGCACAAATGCAAATGACATCTACACCCAAACAAAATTTTTACTTGAAAACAAAGAAGCGTATAACAAAATGGCAAGCGCACAAAATCCTTATGGAGATGGTAAAGCAAGCGAAAAAATCACACAAATCATTTTAGAGCATATCTTTGCGGGGGGGGGGGGGGCAAAATATTACCTCATAGTTAAGCTTTTCCTCTATCACACTTACCAAAAAAATCAAACACAAAATCCTTATATATCTAATCCTATGCTAAAAGAGGCAGCCTAATGCCTCTTATCTCCATCATCATTCCGACTTTTAATGTAGAATCTTACATCGCGCGATGTTTAGAGTCGTGCATTAATCAAACATTACGCGATATTGAGATTCTCATTATTGATGATTGTGGAAGTGATGATTCTATACAAATCGCCAAAGATTACGCGAGCAAAGACAAAAGAATAAAAATTATCCAAAATCCAAAAAATCTCGGCACTTTTGGCGCAAGGAAAGCAGGCATACTCCAAGCAAAAGCGGAGTTTTGTATGTTTGCCGATCCTGATGATTATTTCGCGCTTGATGCATGCCAGAGTGCTTACGTTCTCATCACGTACCACAAAACCGATATGGCGCAATTTGGCATTGACTATATGCCAAAAAGCTTCAAACGCATTAAGCCAATCGTGCATAAAGGCATTTTAAGCCATGATAAAATGCGCTATTTTCTTAGCGCAGGAAATAATACTCAGGGTCTTTGTGATAAAATCATCAAAACATCGATTTTGCGCGAGGCACTAGAGAATCTAAGCTTTATCAATCAGAGGCTTTTAATGCTAGAAGATGGGCTTTTGGTGCTTGTAGCAAGTCTGCACGCCCAAAGCTATGTCGGCAGCAAGCAATGTATATATTTTTATTGTGATAATCCAAGCTCTATCACCAAAGACAAAAGCCTTGCAAATTTCCATAGAATCCAGCAGCAAATCACATATCTTTTGCAAATCACACAGAATCTAAAAACTCTATATCCTGCGCATTCTGCGCTTATCTCAGCCTATCAGCGCAAAGTCGCTTCGACATTGATGATTGAAAGTAGGCAATACACACTTTGTGAGGTCTATCACTCAATGCTATTTTTGCGAGAGTTTGGCTTTGAGAAAAATTGTGATATCGCGCCTTATTTGAAGGCGACAGCACTCTCGCTTCTGTATGCCTTTAGATGGCAAAATCTCGTGCGCCTTTTGGGATTTGTATGTAGCTTTGGGAAGTTGCGTCTGTGAGGGCATAAGATTCTTATGAATCTAACGACTTAGAATCTTACTTGGGATCTTGTTTGAAAGCCCAGAATTTACTCACGATATAGCCTGTGATCGTATAAGACACAGCAGCGATGATTTGAGCAATGTATTCATTGATTCCAAGCATTCTGTGGCTGATGATAAGTGTAAGTAGATTTACACCATAGGCGATCCCCATAGCCACGCCAAATCGCACCATATCTTTTGTGTGTGAATTTTTTGATTGAAAGGTGAATTTTTTATTCAAGATATAAGAGTTCAAAAACCCAACAACCCAGCCCGCAAAATTAGCAATCTCAGGCATCACGCCAATAAACATTAGTCCAAACATCACACACCACGACACAAGCGTATTTATCGCTCCGACAAGCGCATATCGCAATGTAGAATGCTGCCATATTGTTTTTATCATTTTTGCTCCTTTTATGACTTTTTATGCTCAGATATATATTCTCTTACTTGTTCTAGGGCTTTTTTGCGATGAGAGATTGTGTTTTTGACTTGAGGCTCAAGCTCTGCTAGAGTTTTGTCAAACCCATCTGGCACAAACATACAATCATAGCCAAACCCATTATCGCCCCTTTGCTGCGTGATGACTTTGCCCTCACATTCTCCAAACCCGCAAAACTCAATCATTTTGCTTTCGCTACTTTTATCTTTATCGTGGCTTTTTGCATTGCTCTTTACATGGCTTTTTGCCCCGACTTTTACTTTGCCTATTATTTTGCCTATGATCGCCACGCAAGCGACAAATCTCGCGCTAGATTCTCGCACTTTGTGCTTTTGTAGTTCGCTTATGAGTTTTAAGCGATTTTGCTCATCACTTGAATTTGTATCATTATCACTTGTATTTGCATAGCGCGCACTTTTTATGCCCGGCTCTCCATGAAGTATATCCACACAGATTCCGCTATCATCAGCCAATACCAAAATCTCATCACAATCTTTTAGCCACTCATTTTTGAGTGCCTTATCTTGTAGTTTTTCAAATACAGCGTAAGCTTTGATGAGGGCATTTTCTTGAAAGCTTTTGCCAGTTTCTTTTGGCTCTATATCAATGCCCGCTTCTTTTTGGCTTTGGATTTGCGCGATTTCTTTAAAAATCTCTCGAATTTCTTTGATTTTGCCTTCATTATTGCTTGCAATAAGAATTTTTAACATTCTCAAACGCTCCGATTTATTGTGTATTTTTTTGTATATAATAACACATTCTAAACCCATAAAATAAAGGAATATGAATGTTAAAAGCAGTTTTGCCTCTCACACTTGTGATGAGTTTAAGGTTTTTGGGACTTTTTTGTGTTCTTCCTGTGATTTCTCTGTATGCACAGAGTTTTCATTCATCTACTTTTTTGCTTGGGCTTGCAGTAGGTGGGGCATATCTTACGCAAATTATATTCCAAACACCACTTGGAATCCTAAGTGATAAAATCGATCGCAAAAAAGTCGTGATTTTTGGGCTATTTGTTTTTATGATTGGTTCGACTATTTGCGCTATGGCACATGATATTATCACGCTTATTATCGGGCGATTGATACAAGGAGCAGGTGCTATTGGCGGGATTGTAAGTGCGCAGATTTCGGATTTTGTGCGTGAAGAAAAGCGCACAAAAGCTATGGCGATAATGGGCGGCGGGATTTTTGCTTCTTTTACGATAGGTATGCTACTAGGTCCTATTGTCGGCGTGCATTTTGGTGTGGATTGGTTGTTTGCTATTACGGCGTTTTTGAGCTTATTTTCTATCGTTCTTTTGTGGGTGAAAGTGCCAAGCACACCTAAAATCTCGTATTCTTTTGAAGAATCCACACAACAGCAGGCATGGAGAGAGGTTTTGAAAAATAAAAATCTTGTGATTATGAATCTTAGCTCGTTTTTGGAAAAAACATTTATGACTTTTATTTTTGTGCTGATTCCGCTTTTGTTTGTCAATGATTTGGGACTCAAAGAAGATGATTTATGGAAAATCTACATTCCGGGCGCATTTTTGGGGATTTTAGCCCTCGCACCTGCAAGTATTTTGGCTGAAAAATACAGCAAAGCAAGATTTGTGATGAGTTATGGGATTGTGCTATTTATCGGTGCATTTGGGCTGATAGGCTTTGGCGCGAAAAGCCATTTATATATTTTTGTAGCAGGGATTATTTTGTTTTTTATCGGATTTGCCACGCTTGAGCCTATTATGCAGTCTCTGACAAGCAAATACGCCAAAATCAACCTTAGAGGTTCGGCTTTAAGTATTTTTACGACATATTCGTATTTGGGATCGTTTGTAGGCGGTGTGCTTGGAGGGATCGCGTATGGCAGAGTTGATATTTTTTATATTGCGTTGAGCGTGTGTTTTGTCTGTGTATTGTGGCTTTTGTGTATTTGGGCTTTAAACAACCCCACAAAGCAAAAAAATCTCTACCTCTCAATCGCACAATACGATACAAACAAACTTGCCCAAATCCAAAACCAGCAAGGTGTGATTGAATGCTATATCAATCACACGGAGGGCGTTATTATTTTTAAATACGATAGTGATTTGCTTAAAACTGATGAAGCCATTAAGCTTGTCGAGACGATCAAAATCTCTCCATCTAAAATCCACACTCAAAATCCACACATTTAGGTTAGCACAATGCAACATATCACAATCAGCAAAAAAATCCTAAATATCGTTGGCAGAACCAACGCAAAATACAATCTCATCAAAGAGGGCGATAGAGTGCTTTTGGGGCTTAGTGGCGGAAAAGATTCTATGATGCTTGCGACGATTTTTGCGTATATGAAAAAGCATGCGCCATTTGATTTTGAATTCAAAGCACTCACGGTTGATTATGGTCGCGGAGGCGAGTATGAATACATCATTGAATATTGCCAAAAAAACGACATTCCGTATGAATTATTGCGGACAGATATTTATAAGATTCTAGAAGAAAACAAGCGTGATGGCACGATTTATTGTAGTTTTTGCTCGCGAATGAGGCGCGGGACGCTGTATTCACAGGCGTTAGAAGGCGGGTTTAATAAACTCGCGCTTGCTCATCATTTAGACGATGCGACTGAAAGTTTTTTTATGAATCTCACTTATAATGGCTCTTTGCGCTCAATGCCGCCGATTTACAAAGCCCAAAATGGCTTGTATGTGATTCGTCCATTAATTTTTGTGCGCGAGAGGCAGATTATAGATTTTATATCAAGCAATAACATCTATATAGCACCTGATTGTAATTGCCCTATTAATTGGCTTCCAGATGATAAGCGTCCAAAGGCTCGGGCAAATACAAAAGAGATTCTCGCCACATTAGAATCGCAGAATCCATTGTTTTTCAAATCGCTTCAAAACGCGTTTAAAAATATTCATATTAATAGTTTTTGCGATGAGCGGTATTTGGATTCTTGAGTTTATGTGCCACATTGTGTTTGTATAGAATCTAGTAGAATCTGTCGTGTTTGTCGTCATCACAAAGCCCATTAGGGCTGTGGCAACCCAATTTGACTAGATTGCTTCGTCCTATCGTCCTCGCAATTGATTGGGCAGGCTTGTCATTGCGAGACATGAAGCCGAAGCAATCCAGACTTTATTTTTCTGGATTCTTCACTTTCTGTGAAAGCTTAAGTGATGACAACAAGGGCGACATAGAATCTAGGACTCTATGCAAACGCAAGAGAGCGTAAAGAAATTCTAGGATTTTGAGTAAATTATATATCTTTATATTCTTTTGGATATGTTTTTTACTATAATCAGGCTATGGGCAAAAAAGAGCGTATTAAATTTACACTTGACATTGTTAAGGGCTTAATATTTGCTTTTTTAACAGCATTGTTTGGAATCTTTGCATTTGTGGTAATTCGTATTGACACACTCAATAAATTTCAAGCAGTGGCTTCTGTGATTGGAATCGCTGTAATAGTATTTTTCTTTTATTTTTTAATACGCTATCTCATTCAAAAGTTTGATGAATTGGAGGATTTAGAATGATTGGGTTAATCATAGCAACCTTTGCAATAGTGGCTTTTTGTGCTTTGGCTCTTTACACTGTTAAGGCTATATCTTAGAGGGCTTAGAATGATTGAAAATCTTGCACTTGGCATTATTGCTTTTGGTTTATTGTTTGTTCCTGCAATGGCTATCAAAGTGGCACTTGATGATAAGAAAAATGATAAGGTAAAGGCTAAGAATTAAATGAGCCTAATTTTAATGATTCGTTCTATCGCAATAGAAAGTGAGCCGAAGTAATCCGCAAAATCTGCCAAAACTCTAGAATCTAGAATCTATCATTTTTTTTGTCATTGCGAAGCCCTTTAGGGCTGTGGCAATCTATTTTGACTAGATTGCTTCGTCCTATCGTCCTCGCAATTGATTGGGCAGGCTTGTCATTGCGAGCAAGGTTTATCCTTGCGTGGCAATCTATAAGAACCCACTTTTAGAATCCTAGATTCTATGCAAAATAGATTCTATTCAAAATCACCCTCACACAATGGCTCTCCTCTATGTAAATTTTTGGTCGCTTTTTTGCCTAAAATCATCGGTAAAAGCTTTGGAGGAAGCCCAAATCCGGGTCGGATTGATCGGATATTTTCTGAATTGAGAATCTCATTTTTTTGAATATCTTGGCAGACAAACAGGCTACGGGCAAATTTGCGCTGTGATTGGAGTGCGCGCTCATCGCGATGCAGTGTGCCATCACCAAGCGCGAGATATGCGTTATTGACGCGCTCTACCATAAGTGCAAACTCTTGCTTATCCATACTAAATGCGCTATCAACCCCGCCTAATGAGCGATCAAGGATAAAATGCTTCTCTATCATATTTGCCCCTAATGCAGTCGCTGCAATCGCGCACACATCACCCAAAGTATGATCGCTTAGACCATATTTTGTGCCATATTGTGCGAGCTTTGGCATATACGCGATATTTGCATCTGCAATGGGCGCAGGATAAGAGCTCGTGCATAAAAGTAAAGTGATGTTATCATTTCCTGCGTTTTTGCATACCTCGATTGCGTCGATAATTTCATTATGTGTGGCTATGCCTGTGGAGATTATGATTGGCTTTTTTGTGCTTGCTACAAGCGCGATAAGCTCAAGATCGGTGATTTCAAAGCTTGCGATTTTATACATCGGGCAGTTGAGAGATTCGAGTAATTCAAGGGCGCGCTTTGAAAAAGGCGAGCTAAAAATGCCAATATCGATAGATTTTGCAAATGCAAATAATTCTTTGTGCCACTCAAATGGCGTGCAAGCCTGCTTGTAAAGCTCATAGAGATTCTGCCCGTCCCAAATTGTGCGAGAATCTATTTGAAAATAACGCGTCTTTGCATTGATAGTGAGACAATCAGGTGTGTAGGTTTGGAGCTTGACAAAGTCAGCCCCGCATTCTTTGGCTGCTTGTATGCTTTGGAGTGCGAGATTGAGATTTTGGTTGTGATTACCTGAAAGCTCAGCGATGATGAGTGGTTTTGGGGCGCGCGCTGTTGTGGTGTGCATTGTAGCGTGTATTGTGGTGTGATGTGTTGAGGTTTTGTCTGTGTGGTGATTCATATATATCCTTTGATTTTTTGAGTGTCTTTGATGTGATAGAATCCTAAATCACAAATTATGCCTGCGTTATTTTAAAATTTATTCCAAAATCTTTCCATAGATAAGAGTATCGACAAAGGCATTGTCTTTTTTGATGAAGTCTTTTAAAACCCCTTCTTTGCAGTATCCATTGCGCTTGTAGAATCTTATCGCGCGCGCATTAGAATCTAAAACTTCCAAATGCAGTGAATGAAGCCCGAATTCTTGATGGGCTATTTTTTCTAATGTCTGAAGTATTAAAGTGCCTTTATTGTGGATAAGGCTGTCTTTTGGGTTTTTGTAGATTCCGATGTAGGCGTGCTTGTGGATAATGTCAATACGACTTAGCGATCCAACTCCTAGTAAATGCACCCCCTGCTTAAAAAGCCAATATATTCTTTTTGGATCGTGATTGAGGCTTTGTATAAACTCTATATGCGACTCAAAGCTTATATGCTGTGAATACATCCAATGGCTCACTAAAGCATCATTTCTCATCTCCCACACAGAGCGCACATCTCGCGTATCCATAAGGCAAAAATCAAGTGCGTATATATCATCATACAAAAAATTTTTTGGCATAGATTCTACTTTGAAAGTGGCATTTGCGGTATTGTAGCTAAATTATGCTTGATTGCACCAAATCCTCTTTTTTTGTATATTTCAATGGGTTTGAAATTTTTAGCCTGCGATGAACCTAACGCCCTTTTTATCTCTCCATAGAATCTAGACTCTAGATTCTATTTTCCATGTGATCTAACTCCTCTCTTTTTGCTTCTTTTTGCAGATTGCTTCGTTTGGCTTATCTTGTGTTATTTTGGCGACGCACAATATAATGCGACTCACTCGCTAAACTCGCAAAACTACAAAAATAAGCTAAAAATAGAGAATTTTTTACACGCTCTTTTTGTGTTTGCATAGAATCTAGAATCTAAAACTATCAAATTTTATTTGCTACAATCTTGTTTTTAAAATGTGCTTTCAAGGATTATGATGAAAATATGGCTTTTGGTTGGGTTTATATTGAGTGCTTTTGTGCTCTCCAAAGTATATGCTTACAAGCGATTTTTGCGCGATAGTGTGCTATTTACACATCACAAAAAACTTTTAATTGCACTGCTTGGGGTGGTATTTTTGGGCGAGATTGGGTTTTTTATCCTTGCCAAAGAGCAAAATTTCAATCATTTGACATACAGAGTGCTTGGGACTTTTATAGTGATTGGGTATTGCTTATTTGCTGCTTGCGTGATAGGCGATATTGCACGCAGTGTGGCAAGAATCTTTAGCACAAAAATCACAAAACGCACAAAAATTTTGCAATCATCACAATCATCAAGCCCAAATACAAATCAAATCAATCAAGGCAGGAGAGAGTTTTTTAAGATTCTGCTTGATTTAGGAATCGTAGTTTTGTTTTTTGTTTTTACTTTCAAAAGCTACAAAAACGCTTGCAATGTGCCACCTATCAGAGAAGTGCGCATACGCTTACAAGGACTAAAATCGCCAAAAACTATCGCTATGATTTCAGATGTGCATATCGGCAAGGTGTTAGGAGAGTCGTTTTTAAGAGGCATTGTTAAAAAAATTAACGCGCTTAATGCTGATATTGTCGTTATTGTCGGGGATTTGGTTGATGAGGCGATTGATTTTGTTAAGCAGGATTTAATGGTGCTTAATGAGATTCAGAGCAAAGAGGGTGTGTTTTATGTGAGCGGGAATCACGAATACTATCATGGCATAGATTCTATTTTGGATTTTCTTGAGAATCTTAATCTTAAGATTTTACATAATCAAAATATAGAGCTTGAGGGATTTAATCTCGCAGGCGTTGATGATTTGGCGGGTTTGCGCTTCAAAAAATACGAGCCTAATCTCAATCTCGTGCGCAAAGGCTTAAACTCAAGCAAACCAAGCATTTTGCTTACACATCAGCCAAAGTTTTTGAAGTTTTATGATGTGAGCGATTTTGATTTGGTATTGTGCGGGCATACGCACGCAGGGCAAGTGTTTCCGCTTTCTATTTTTGTTTGGCTTGATCAAAAATACATTCATGGGCTCTACCGCTTAAGTCAAAAAACGCAACTTTATGTCAGCAGCGGAGCAGGATTCTGGGGACCGACAATCCGCTTCCTAGCACCAAGTGAGATTGTGAGTTTAAAAATTTATCCTGCTTAGATTTTATAGATTCCATGTCGTCTTTATCATTATTCTAAAGAGTGAAACAAAGTAATCCACCAATTTTCGTCCATTATTTAAACATTAGCGTTGTAATCAAAAATAAGCAAAAAACACAGAATCTAATGTAGATTCCAAAGTTTATTTTGATAATTTTAGCTTTTTTTCTCCTATCCATTCCCCGAGTTTGGCGAGGTAAAGGAAAAAGAGTGGGATAAAAAATATCGCTAAAAATGTCGCAGCAAGCATTCCGCCAAGCACACCCGTGCCGATGGCATGCCGACTAAGCGCACCCGCGCCACTACTTAATGCTAGTGGTAATACACCAAGACTAAAAGCAAGCGAAGTCATCACAATCGGGCGAAATCTAAGCTTTGCTGCTTGAATAGCAGAATCAAAAATGCTCAAACCCTTTTTCTCGCGCAAATGCGAGGCAAACTCCACAATTAAAATCGCGTTTTTTGCACTCAAAGCAATAAGGAGCAAAAGCCCTACTTGAAAATATATATCATTATCTAGCCCGCGAAGATAAGTAGCAGCAATCGCGCCAAATACACCAAAAGGCACAGCAGTTAGCACTGCTAAGGGCATAAGCCACCGCTCATACTGCGCAACAAGAATCAAAAACACAAACAAAAGCCCAAATATAAAAGCAATGCTACCACTTCCACCACTTGCCCTCTCTTGAAAGCTAGCTCCCGCATAGGCTAGCTCATAATCTGGCGACAAAACCTCGCGAGCCACAGATTCTAGTGCTGCCATTGCCTCACCACTTGAATACCCCATATTAAGATAGCCTGTGATTTGCGCGGCAGGAAAGAGATTAAAGCGATTGATAATCTCCGCGCCCACAATGCGCCTATATATAAGTAGCGCGCTCAAAGGCACAAGATTCCCGCTTCTTGATTTTACAAAGACTTCACTTAGATTTTCAGGCGAGATACGAAAATCCTGCGCGCTTTGGACTATCACGCGAAATGTGCGATCGTAGAGCTCAAAATTATTCACATAATAGCTACCAAAAGTAAGCTGCATCGTGCGGAACACATCGCTGATATTTACATCTAGCGCACTTGTGGCTTCGCGGTTGAGCTCAATTTCGTATTGTGGCGTATCCACAGCTAGGCTTGTTACGATTCTGCTAAATTCAGGGCGCGCACGGGCATGCTCTAATAATAAATCCGCGTAATGCTTTAATTCTTCCATACTGCCACCACCTTTGCTCTGCAATTGTGCATTCACCCCGCTAGAATCTAGCCCTATGATAGTTGGTGCCTGCCCGAAGATAAAAGTAGCGTTTGGATAGTTGGCGTATTTTTGGGTAAGCTTGGCGATAATCTCTCTATCGCTTTGCCCAGCACCCTTGCGCTCACCCCAATCAATAAGCCGCTCAAAAGCGACCCCGCCATTACTCTTAAAATTTCCCGCTAAGAAGCTATACCCGCTTATTGTTGTCTGTTCGGCGATGAGTGGATTTTGGCTCATATCTTGTATCAAGTCTTGATTTACAGCAATCGTGCGACTTAATGCACTTCCTTCAGGCAAGAGCGTATGCACGATGACAAAGCCCATATCCTCACTTGGCACAAGCGAAGTTGGTGTGATACGAAATAGCTGCCAAGTGGAGAGAATGAGAATCACAAAAAGAGAAAGCATAAGTAAGCTATGCTTTAGCGCACGCGCTAAGGTGCGCGAGAATCTAAAAGTGAGCTTTTCAAAAAACGCGTTAAATTTAGCGATTGGCAAAATCGGCGCACTCTCGTTGCGACGCAAAAACATCGCACAAAGTGCGGGCGTAAGAGTAAGCGCAACACAGCCAGAAATCACCACAGATATGACAATCGTAACTGCAAACTGCTTATACATCTCCCCGCTAAAGCCACCCATAAAACACACAGGCAAAAACACAGCCGAAAGCACTAGCACAATAGCAATCACAGGGCTTGTGATTTCTTTCATAGATTCTATTGTGGCTTCTTTGGCGCGCAAATGCTTTTGGTGCATAATGCGCTCGACATTTTCAATCACAATAATCGCATCATCTACGACAATGCCAATGGCTAGAATCAGCCCAAAGAGCGTGAGGAGATTGATAGAGAATCCAAACGCATAAAGTCCTGCAAAAGTGCCGATGATAGACACAGGAATAGCAATAACTGGAATAATAGTCGCACGAAGTGAGCCAAGAAAGAGATAAATCACAAGCACGACAAGCACGATAGCCTCAATGAAGGTTTTAAGCACTTCATGAATTGATGCGGTTACAAATTCTGTCGGGCGAAAGGGGTTTGAATAGCGCATACCCTCGGGGAATTTTTGCGCCAAAGATTGCATAGTCTTTTGCACAGAATCTGCCACTTCTAGCATATTTGCGCCCGGCTGTAATGTGATACGCAAAGGCACAGAGGGAATGTTGTTGTAATAATTATCCGTGAGATAATCTTGTGCGCCAAGCTCCACGCGCGCGATGTCTTTAAGCCGCAAAGTCGAGCCATCAGGATTTGCGCGGATAATGATATTTTCAAACTCCTCTTTGCTTGTGAAAAGTCCTTTTGTGGTGATTGTATGCATAAAAGCTTGCGCGCTTATGGGTTCTTTGCCGAACTGCCCAGGCGCAAACTGCGCATTTTGGGATTCTATCGCAGATACGACTTCAAGAGGTGAGAGATTAAAATACGCAATCCTATCAGGCTCAAGCCAGATTCTCATCGCGTAATTTTGCAAGCTCCACAGCTGCACATCACCGATACCCTTAATGCGCTTTAGCTCATCGATGACATTTAAAATCGCGTAATTCGCGATAAAAAGCTGATTATGCGCGGGATTATCAGAATAAAGATGATAAAGCCCGATAACTGCACTGCTTTGCTTGCTGACATTCACACCATTGCGTTGCACTTCTGCGGGCAGTTGAGAAATCACGGCTTGCACGCGGTTATTGACATTGACTAACGCCATATCCGGGTTTGCCTCATTGCTAAAAAACACGCTTATATCAAGCTGCCCGCTAGAACTCGCACTTGATTGGATATAGAGCATATCTTCAACGCCATTAATGCTATTTTCAAGCACACTTGCCACGCTCGTTGATAATGTCTTGGCATTTGCGCCCGGATATGTCGCACGCACGAGAATCTGCGTAGGAACGAGCTTTGGATATTGCTCAATTGGTAGATTAAACATACAAAGTAGCCCTGCTATCACAACCACGATTGAGAGCACCGCTGAAAACGCAGGGCGATTAATGAAAAACTTTGAAAACATACAATTCCTTCATAATTATTTTTATTATTTTTGATTGTTGGGAATAGATTCTTTTATGAGCGCGATAGGTGCGCCATTTTTGAGCTGTGCGATATGTGAAGTGATGAGTCTATCGCCACTTTTTAATCCTGATAGTATAAGTATTTGCTTTTGAGGCGTTTGCTTATTTGATAGAATCCTGCCGGGCGTTACATAGCGGATTTGCGCGGTATTTTCTTGTGCTATATACACAAAACTTCCGCGAGAATCCTGCATAAGCGCACTTTGCGGGATACAAATCATATCTGAGAGATCAAATCCTTCAAGCCTCACGCGCACAAAATCATTTGGCATAAGCGCATAATCTGTGTTTTGGATAATCGCGCGCGCCTTGATAGAGGTTGTCTGCGTATCGAGCACAGAATCTACAAAATCGATTTTGCCAATCTCATGATATGTCTTGCCATTACTTTGAAGCACAAACACCTTGATATTGCCCTGCAAATTTTTCATCACCGCATAATCCTCATTTGGTATAGCAAACTCCGCATAAATTGGGCTTAACTGCGTGATTGTCGTCAAAATATCTTGTCCGCCTCTGCCGATAATATTGCCAACATCATAATTTCTCATACCCATTATGCCATCAGCATTGGCTATGACGCGCGTATAGCTTAAATCAAGCTTGGCGTCCTCTAAAGTGGCTTTTGCGCTTTGCAGGCTTGCTTTTGCAACATTGTAGTTGTATAGCGAAGTGTCGTATTGATCGATTGTAAAGATTCCTTGCTTGTGAAGTGCTTGTATCCGCGCCCAATCTCTGCTTGTGCGATTTAGGTTTGCAAGTGCGCTTTCATATTGTCCTTGCGCTGTTTCTACGCGGTTTTTGTAGCGCGCAGGATCGATGACAAAAAGCACATCGCCCTTTTTGACGATTGTGCCTTCTTTGACTTTTTGTTCGAGCAATTCACCCTCGACACGAGCATAAATATTGACACTTTGGATACTTTTGAGTCTAGCGGGGTATTCAAAGCTAAGATCAATTGTGCTAGGTGAAATGGCTATGCTTGAGACTTGCAATGGCTCTTTAGTCTCACTTGAAGTGTGTGTGGTATCGCACGCGCCAAATAGCACAAGCCCAAGTAGCATAGCACAAAAAAACTTAATCACATACATATAATTCCTTTGTAGATTTTTAAGTAATATAGATTTTAAGGCAGAGCCTCAAAATAAAATCACAATTATAAAGTATTACACCAAGTGTTTGTCAAGAGAAAGTTGATGAAAATCGTAAAGATAGAATCTGTTTTGTTTTTTGCTTTATTCACGCTTACAATACCTGACAATAGATTCTAGATTCTATGCTATTTTGTCTTCATTGAGAGGCGTGAAGCCGAAGCAAAAGAGAATCTAGATTTGCTCCACAACTAGATTTCGGTAGATTCTAGATCCTGTGTATTATCACTCAAAGCTAAAATATCAAGTTTTTATGAATTTTTATTTTATAAAAAAACAATTTTTGAGCTATTTTCAAAAATTGTTGTGTATAATGGCTTCTTGCATTTCATTTTATAAAGTATTTGGAGGCAAGAATTATGGATAAAAAAAATATCACTTTTTATATCAAGCTTTTTGTGCCTATTGTGATAGGCTTGGTGATGTTTGCGCTGCCAACACCTGAGGGCTTAAGCGTGAATGCATGGCTGTATGCGAGCATTTTTGTCGCGCTTATCATTGCGCTTATCTTAGAGCCTGTGCCCCCAGCACTCATTGGCGTGGTGGCGATCACTATCGCTGTGCTGTGTAAGGTAGGACCCGCAGGCAGTGGCAATGTCGAGCATACCATAAAAGCGAGCGAGGCGATTAAATGGGGCTTAAGTGGATTCTCTAATAATGTCGTGTGGCTTATTTTTGCGGCTTTTAGCATAGGGCTTGGATTCTCAAAAACAGGCTTGGGGCAGAGGATTGCTCTGTATCTTGTCAAAAAGCTTGGTAAATCAACGCTTGGCATAGGCTATGCCATCGCCTTTGCTGATGGAATCTTAGCACCATTTATCCCAAGTAATGCCGCGCGTAGTGGCGGGACATTGTATCCGGTGGTAACCTCAATCGCAAATATGTTCCAAAGCACGCCAGAAAAAGATCCCAAAAAAATTGGCTCATATCTTATATGGACGGGGCTTGCGACTTGCTGCGTCTCAAGCTCGATTTTCCTCACAGGGCAGGCTCCAAACCCTCTTGCGCTTTCACTCCTTGGTAAGCAGGGGATTGAGAGTGTGGATTGGCTTGGGTGGTTTATTGCGTTTGCGCCTGTGGGGCTTATTTTGTTTTTGCTCACCCCGCTTTTGGTGTATTTTATCTATCCGCCTGAGATTAAGGGCTCAAAAGAGATCGCACAATGGGCGAGTGATGAATACGCAAAGCTTGGCAAGATTACAAAGCCACAAATTTATATGATTGGTATTTGCTTGCTTGGGCTTGTGCTTTGGATTGGCTCAAGCGCGTTTAAGATAGATTCTACCACTACCGCGCTTTTGCTCATCGTGCTTATGTGCGCGTGCAAAGTCATCACTTGGCAGGATTTTTTGAGCAACAAGCCTGCGTGGAATACGCTTGTGTGGTTTGCCACACTTGTGGCGATGGCAAGCGGACTGAAAAATGTAGGGTATCTTGATTGGGCTGGAGGCTTGCTAGGCGTGTGGCTTAAAGACATTACATCATTTTGGGCGCTACTTATTTTGCTACTTACTTTTAGTGTGTTTCGCTATCTTTTTGCCTCAGGCACAGCGTATGTAACGGCGATGATTGCTATTTATGCCACGCTCGTGCAGTCTGTGAATGGGCTAGATACCGCGCAGGCTATGCTTATTTTGCTTTTGCCTATGGGCTTTATGGGGATTATCACCCCTTATGGCACGGGCTGCTCTCCTCTATGGTATGGAAGCCATTACATTAAAAGCGGCGAGTTTTTTAAGCTTGGCGCGATTTTTGCGGCGATTTATATGGTGATTTACTGCATTGTGGGCATTCCTTGGGTGGAATTTATCTCGCCATATTTGACTTTTCATATAGCAAGTTAATTTAGTTTTTGGGCTGTGATTTTATCTTTGTTTTATTGCAGATTTTCTATAATTGTGGAATCTATTTCTAGCGTTAAGGATCGTGCATGCCCAAACGAGAAGACATCTCCACTATTTTGCTTATCGGCTCTGGACCCATTGTAATCGGGCAGGCTTGCGAGTTTGATTATTCAGGCACGCAAGCGGCTAAAACGCTTAAAAGCCTTGGCTATAAAGTCGTGCTGATAAACTCAAACCCCGCGACCATTATGACAGACCCCGACTTTGCGGATAGGACTTACATTGAGCCCATCACAGAAGAGATTATCGCAAATATCATAAAGCAAGAGAGCGTCGATGCGATACTACCGACAATGGGCGGGCAGACAGCACTCAATGTGGCGATGAAAATGTATGAGCGGGGCATGCTTAGTGGCATAAAGTTTTTGGGCGCAAATCCAGAGGCAATAAAAAAGGGCGAAGACAGGCAGGCTTTCAAAGAGGCTATGCTAAAAATTGGTATGGATTTGCCAAAATCGCGCTATGCCTACACGGAAGAAGAGGCTTATAAAGCAGCCCAAGAGATTGGATTCCCTCTCATTATCCGCGCTAGCTACACGCTCGCAGGTGGCGGTAGCGGCGTGGCGTATAATATCGAGGAGTTTAAGGCTTTGGCAAAAAATGGGCTTGATGCAAGCCCGATAAATGAGATTCTCATCGAAGAGTCGCTGCTTGGTTGGAAAGAATTTGAAATGGAGGTTATCCGCGATAAGAATGATAACTGCATTATCGTGTGTAGCATTGAGAATCTTGACCCAATGGGCGTGCATACAGGCGATTCTATCACGATTGCCCCAGCCCTCACGCTGACGGATAAAGAATACCAACGCATGCGCGATGCAAGTTTTAAGATTCTGCGCGAAATTGGCGTGGATACGGGCGGCTCTAATGTGCAGTTTGCGATAAATCCTAGCAATGGCAGAATGACAGTCATTGAGATGAATCCACGCGTCTCGCGCTCTTCAGCCCTTGCTAGCAAAGCCACGGGCTATCCGATTGCCAAAGTTGCCACGCTTCTAGCGGTTGGCTTTAGCCTTGATGAGATTACTAACGACATCACTGGCACGCCCGCTAGCTTTGAGCCTAGCATTGATTACATCGTTACCAAGATTCCGCGCTTTACTTTTGAGAAATTCCCAAGCGCGGATTCCACGCTTACAACCTCGATGAAGTCTATCGGCGAAGTTATGGCAATTGGTGGAACTTTTAAAGAATCTTTGCAAAAGGCATTGTGTAGCTTAGAACTTGGCTATTATGGGCTGAATCCTATCACGCAAGACAAAGAGCTTGCTAAGCTTGAAGCGCGTCGCCCAAATGCAAAGCGATTGCTTTATGTCGCGGATTGTTTTCGATTGGGCTTGAGTATTGATGAAGTGTATAATTTATGCCATATTGACAAATGGTTTTTATTGCAAATCAGCGATTTAGTCGCTATGGAGCGCACGATTACAAGCGATATTTTGCATAGCAGAGAGCTTATGAATGAGGCAAAATCTCAAGGCTTTAGCGATAAGATGATCGCGACTTTATTGCAAGCAAACGAGAATCTAGAATTGAGTGAGAGCGATATTTTTTCTATTCGCCAAAAGTTAGGTGTTATGGCTACATATCAAGAAGTAGATACTTGTGCTGCGGAGTTTGAGGCATTGACGCCGTATCTTTATTCGACTTTTCCACCCTTAGCTTTAAGTATAAATTCGCCTTTAGATATGCAATGCGATGGATTTGATTTATCACCAAAAGCCCCTAAACTTGCCAAAGTCTTAATCATCGGTGGTGGTCCAAATCGCATAGGACAGGGTATTGAGTTTGATTATTGTTGCGTGCATGCTAGCTTTGCGCTCAAAGATTTGGGCGTGCAAAGCATTATGTATAATTGCAATCCTGAAACAGTCAGCACAGATTATGATACAAGCGATACGCTTTATTTTGAGCCGATAGATTTTGAGCATATCCATTCGCTTGTATTGCGCGAGAATCCAAATGGTATCATCGTGCATTTTGGCGGACAAACCCCGCTCAAACTCTCAAAATACCTCACAACAATCAATGCAAAAATCATCGGCACACAAGCCAAAGTCATCGATATAGCCGAAGATAGGAAGAAATTCGCTCTTTTTGCGCAAAAATTAGGACTCAATCAGCCCCAAAATGGAAGTGCTATCAGCAAAGAAGAGGCATTTAGTATCGCAAATACGATAGGCTACCCTGTGCTTGTGCGCCCAAGCTATGTGCTTGGCGGGCGTGCGATGCGGATCGTGCAAAATGACGAGGAATTGCGTTTGTATATGGACGAAGCGGTGCAAGTGAGCGAAAACTCTCCTGTGCTAATTGATAAATTTTTAGATCATGCAATCGAGCTTGATGTTGATGCGATTTGCGATAGTACAGAAGTGTATATCGGCGGGATTATGCAGCATATCGAAGAGGCGGGAGTGCATTCGGGGGATTCTACAAGCGTGCTTCCGACGATAAACGTTCCAGAATCTATGCTCGCACAGATCAAAGAAACCACGACAAAAATCGCCATAGAGCTTGGAATAATCGGGCTTATCAATATCCAATACGCTATCTATCACAATGAGCTTTACTTAATCGAAGTCAATCCTCGTGCCTCACGCACTGTGCCATTTGTCAGCAAAGCCACAGGTATTCCGCTTGCCAAAGTCGCTACGCGCGTAATGTGGCAGGGCAATTTGCGCGAGGCGTTGAGGTTTTATGATGCTTTTTCTCATGTTGATTTTTCTACTACACCTATGGAGCCAAAAATATCGCATCATATCTCGATCAAAGAATCTGTCTTTCCATTTAGCAAGCTTAGTGGTGCGGATCTAAGCCTTGGACCTGAGATGAAAAGCACAGGCGAAGTTATGGGAATCTCACAAAGCTTTGGTGTGAGCTTTGCAAAAGCGCAAAAAGCCGCTACAAACACCCTTCCAACAAGTGGCAAGATATTTTTATCGCTCGCTGATTGCGACAAAGAGCATGCGCAAAGTCTTGCACGATCGTTTATAGATTTGGGCTTTGAGATATGCGCCACAAAAGGCACGCACGAAATCCTAGCAAAACAATCCATACCCTCACAACTCGTGCTTAAAATCTCTGAAGGGCGTCCAAATATCAAGGATTTGATGATGAATCAAGAAATCGCAATGGCGATAAATACAAGCGATGATAGACATCAGACTAAGAGTGATTCTAGTATGATTCGTCATCAAGTGCTCAAAAGTGCGATCCCTTACTTTACGACCATAGCAGGTGCTGAAGTCGCCGCACAATCAATACTTGAGATAAAGAGCAATGATATTCATATACCAAAACCACTGCAAGAGTATTTGTAAGGTGCCAAGGGGTTAAATGAGAGGTTAAATGAGGTTTTAAATGGGAGGATTTAAGGATTGTTGAGGAGAGAAGTGCTTTATATGGATTCTAAAGCATTCTATAATACGCAAACAGATATTGTTTTTTTGGCGCAGACAGATACGACCGCAGGACTTCTCTCAAGCGATCCCACACTCCTTAATCGCATAAAAAATCGCCCATTGCACCAAAGCGTAATCCTCACGATGAGCGACTTTGCCACGCTCAAATCCACCTATCGCACCCCTAGAATCCATAGGCACTTTATCCGCCATGCCAAGCGCACAAGCTTTATCCTGCCAAATCGCCACTCTTTCCGCGTGGTGCAAGATGAGGAGCATTTGAAGTTTTTGAGGGTTTTTAAAAAACTCTACTCCACCTCTGCAAATATAAGCAAAAAAAGCTTTGATCTTGCATGGGCAGTGGAGCAATGTGATATTGTTGTGCTTGATTCTAGGGGGTTTTGTGAATGCAGAAGTTCAGCTATTTTTAAGCTCAATAAAACAAAATATATAAGGATTAGAAAATGAGAATCGATGCTTTTATGAATGCTACAAACATAGTCAAAAGACGCTCAATAGCGCAAGATATGTGCGAAAATAAAGTCGTGAGTATCAATAACCAAATAGCCAAATCAAGCCGACTTGTAAAAGTGGGTGATGTGATTACATTGCAATTCCTCGAATACCAAAAACAATATGAAGTCCTAGCGATTCCACAAACAAAATCTATCCCAAAATCCAAAATGCAAGATTTTGTCAAAGAAATCCCCACTTCCAAGTAAAATCTAGATTTCAAATCCTAGCTTTTTGGTAAATTTTGCGGATTGCTTCAGCTCTCTTAATTAGCGACGCACGATATAGTGCGACTCATTCGTTCGCCTTGCAAAGCCATAAAATTTATTTAAAAATCTAGATTTTCTTTACGCTCTCTTGTGTTTGCGTAGAATCTAGATTCTAAATTATAGATTCTAGTTTGGCTATTGTAATAGTCTCAATACATTTTGTTGCACGGCATTTGCTTGCGCCATAGCGAAGCTCCCGCTTTGTGCGAGGATATTGAATTTTGAGAAATTCGCAGATTCTGTGGCAAAATCCACTTCGCGAATTTGGCTCTCAGCTGCTTTGACGTTGACTTGCGTTACAGAGACATTGTTGATTGTAGCGACAAGCTGTTGTTGCACAGATCCGATGTCAGCGCGCACTTTATCAAGCTGTGTACGTGCAGAATCCGCCATATCCATAACAAGCATAGCCCCTCGCAAACTCGTAACCCCAGCGCCAATTCCCTTCCAGTTAAGTTCGGCTTGTGCGACATTTGCATTTGCACCATACGCGCTTGCGATATTTGCGTCAAATATCCCGCGTAATTCACGCAAATTTGCGGTGTATTCAGCGATCCCTTGTGAAGAGTGGAATCCTATATGGCTATAATTTACCCCGCTCACAAGCACATCTCGTGCGTCTGTGCGGATAAGTGTGAGTCGCCCGATGATAGCGTGATTGTATCCAGAGATTCCATTAAAATCCCCGCCACCAAATACTTGCGCAGCTTCGCCTTCAGCATGCACGGAAATTGCCCTTCCGTCTGAAGAGGTGAGATTGAGTCGTCCTGTAATGTCAAGATACGCATACACGCCTGTGCGCTCTTTTACGCTATTGATAGCGTTGATGAGTCGTCCATCAGAGTCGTTTTTACGCACATCATTAACAGTTCCAATTGAAGTGCCATTGATAACCAAATCCCTTACCGTTCCAGACATAACAGGCAATGTGCTTGTCGCCATAACATTATAAGAAGCGCGGATTCCAAGCGTATCGGAGAATTTATTAATCACCTCGCTTAATGCTCCCACACCAGTCCCTGCTGAAGTTGAGATTTTGGCAGCTTCGAGCTGAAAACTATTGAGCCCATCGACTTGACGGAAATTCAGTGCCACTTCAGTGAGGTTTTTGACCGCACCAGAAGCGAGCATTCCATCTCCTAGAATCGAAGAAGATTCCATACGCACATGTCCGATTTTATTAGAGTTTGTAGGACCGATAGAGGCTTTTACGGTTGTGTTTGAATACGCACCGATTTGGAATTCTTTATTTGAAAACGATCCAGAAAGCATTTGCTGACCATTGAAGCTTGTCGTATTTGCGATATTATCAAGCTCTTCTAAAAGTCGCTGAATATCGCTTTGTAATGCGCGCCTAGATTCTAGTGTTTGTCCATCTTGTGCGGCTTGAATTGCTTTTGTTTTGATTGTATCAAGAATCTTAATTTGCTCATCCATTGCTTTATCAGCAACTTGAATCATACCAATCGCATCATTAGCATTTCGCACAGCTTGTCCTAAGCTCTCACTTTGACTTCTTAAACTATCAGCTATCGCCATACCAGACGCATCATCTGCGGCTTTATTGATCCGAAGCCCAGAGCTTAATTTCTCTAATGATGATGCTATCTCCCTATTTGTCTGAACACCAGTTGTATGCGCTGTTAAAGCTGCAATATTTGTATTGATTTGAAAAGCCATTTGCATCCTTTGCAATTAATTTCACAGAATCTAAAAGCAATAGATGTTCCAAAAATTAAAAGTAAATATAAAATAGTCGATATGGACTGATTTTGTGATTTTTGTAGGATCTATAAAATGTCTGCAAAATAATGGCTTGTGATAATTATGATAGATTCTGAGATGATTTTGACGCATTGCCACATTCAAGCACCAAATAAAATAAAACATTATTGTTTTTTGCTACAATGCCTTCCACAACTTTATCAAACATCAAAGAGGGCAAATGAAAGATTTAATCATCGTAGAATCACCAGCAAAAGCCAAAACAATCAAAAATTTTTTGGGTGATACATTTGAGGTGATCGCATCAAAAGGGCATATAAGAGATCTTCCAAAATATTCATTTGGAATCAAAGTGGAAGACAAACATTTTTATCCAGAATACCAAATAGATTCTGATCATAAAGATATAGTCGAGCAAATCAAAAAGCTTGCCAAAAATTCCAAAAAAATCTATATTGCAACCGATGAGGACAGAGAAGGAGAAGCCATTGGCTACCATATCACGCAAGCTCTTGATAGCAAAAAAGCTACCACAGAGTTTCCACGCATAGTCTTTCATGAGATCACCAAAAACGCTATCCAAAGCGCGCTTAAAAATCCTCGCACAATCGATATGGATAAAGTCAATGCCCAACAAGCAAGGAGGCTACTTGATAGGATTGTAGGATTTAAGCTAAGCCAACTTCTAGCGAGCAAAATATCAAAAGGACTTTCAGCAGGAAGGGTGCAAAGTGCTGCGCTTAAGCTTGTAGTCGATAGAGAAAAAGAGATTTTAGATTTTAAACCTCAAGAATATTATCTTATAAGTGGAATCTTTAATGGAGTAGAATCTGAACTTGTAAGCTTTCAGGGCAAAAAGCTTAAAAAGCTTGATATTGATTCGCTCTCAAAAGCGCAAGAAATGCTTGATGTGCTTTCAAAATCAAAGTTTAAAGTCAGCGAAATCACACGCAAAGACAAAAAATCTCCAACTCCTCCGCCATTTATGACTTCTACACTTCAGCAGAGTGCATCTTCGCTTCTTGGATATTCTCCGACAAAAACCATGTCAATCGCCCAAAAACTCTATGAGGGCGTGCAAACAGATAATGGCATTATGGGTATCATCACTTACATGAGGACAGATAGCCTTAATATCGCCAAAGAAGCCTCACAAGTCGCAAGAGAAAAACTCCTTAGAGACTTTGGCGAAAAGTATGTCCCAAAAACTCCCAAAATCTACGCGACCAAAAACAAAAGCGCGCAGGAAGCACATGAGGCGATCCGCCCGACAAATATTGACTTTACGCCAGCAATTGCCAAATCCTATCTCAAACCCGATGAGCTCAAGCTCTATACATTAATTTATAATCGCTTTTTAGCTTCACAAAGCCAAGATGCAGTGTTTGAATCTCAAAGCGTGATTTTTGCCTCAAGTGAGGGCGAATTCAAAGCCACAGGCAGAAAGCTTGTGTTTGATGGGTATTATAGGATTTTGGGTAATGATGACAAAGACAAGCTTTTGCCAGATTTTACAGAGCTTGCCCCAATCACTCCAAGTCAGATTGCCTATCAACAGCATAGCACAGAGCCACCAGCTCGCTATTCTGAAGCAAGCTTGATTAAGACTTTAGAATCTTTAGGGATAGGCAGACCAAGCACATATGCGCCAACGATTGCCTTGCTTGTCAATCGCGAATATATCACAATAGAAAAGCGTCAGATCAAAGCCACACAAAGCGCGTTTAATGTCATTAAAATGCTTGAGGATTATTTTAATGAAATTGTAGATTCTCATTTTAGCGCACAAATGGAAGAAAAGCTTGATTTTATCGCACTTAATAAACTCTCATGGCAGCAAGTTTTATGGGATTTTTATGAGCCATTTATGGAGAAAATCACTTCCGGCAAAAGTAATATCGCCAGCCAAAAAGTCGCGATTCCAACAGGTGAGATATGCCCGCAATGTGGCAAAGAGCTTATCATAAGGAAAAGTCGCTATGGCGAATTTACCGCTTGCAGTGGCTATCCTAAATGTAAATACATCAAAAAAGATCAAACCCAAGACTCGCAGAATCTAAGTGATGAAGTGTGCGAGAAATGCGGAAAACCAATGGTGAAAAAATTTGGGCGCAGGGGTGAATTTTTGGCATGCAGTGGCTATCCTGAATGCAAAAACACAAAATCTCTCCAAGGCGATAAACAAGCACAAAACATTATCCAAGTCCCATGCCCAGAATGTGGTAGTGAAATAGTTGAGCGATTTGGGCGCAGGGGCGGATTTTATGGGTGCAAAAATTATCCAAAATGCACCTTTGTCTCCTCAATCCTTCCAACCTCTACAAAATGCCCAGAATGTGGCTACATCATGGGTAAAAAAACGCTCAAAAGTGGCGAAGTGCTTGAATGCCTCAAATGCAAACACAAGCTCAACGTCCAAACACTCCAACCCATAGAATCCAAACCCACCAAATCTAAAGCAACCAAAAAAGCCAAAAGCAATGCCTAGATCAAATATTGTTTTTGGTCCTGTGCGCTCAAGGCGATTTGGGCGATCACTTGGTGTAGATCTCTCGCCAAACAAAAAGCAATGCAATTTTGATTGTGTGTATTGCGAATTGCAAAAAGCAAAGCCTGTGGATATGATGAATGATGTGATACCAAAAGAAATGGTGATTGAGGCGATAAGAGATGCTGTGATGAGTATAGATTCTGATGAGATTGATGTTTTGACTTTTAGCGCAAATGGTGAGCCCACACTTTATCCATATCTATATGAAGTGATAAGTGCGGTGAAGGGCTTTTTGCCACCTCATATAAAGACTTTGATTTTGAGTAATGGCTCAAAATTTCACGAGCAGCAAAAAGCACTTTTGCTCTTTGATATTGTGAAATTTTCTATCGATGGCGCAAGAGAGCAAGACTACAAAAAAACAGATCGTCCTAGCAAAAATTTACATCTTGAGAATATTTTTGAGGGCATTAGAGAATTTGCGAGCAAATATCAAGGTGAGCTTGTGGCAGAGGTGCTTCTTGTGGCTGGATTTAATGATAATGAAGAAAATCTAGCCAAAATCGCTTCATTTCTAAGAGAGATCCAAGTCAGTCGAATCGATATAGGAAGTATCGATAGACCAAGCGCATATCAAGTCAAAAGTGTCAGCCATGAGAGGCTAGAATCTTTTGCAAGAATTTTTGAAGGGCTGCATGTAAATATCCCTACACGATCGACAAATCCGCAAACACCTAAAGAATCCAAAGAATCATCACAATCAAGCACGGCAAAACCGCTCAAGCCAAAAACCTACACCGCAGATGAGCTTTATAAACTCATCGCCACGCGTCCTATTGCGCTTAATGAAGCCACATTTTTGCTAAGCCAAGAATCTTTACAATCCCTCCAAAGTCTTATTGAGTGCGGAAAGATTATAATCCAAAAAAGCGTAGGCATAGAGTTTTATGTGGCATCAAAAGCCCACATCAAGCCAAAATCTACTTAATCCTTGCGTAAAATCTATGCAAAAGTTAATAATTAAGTCGATGAAGCAGGCGGAAATTTTGGTGGAGAATAGGTTATTTTAAATAAAGCTCGCCTAAGTTGGATTGCTGTGCGATAAAAAGGCTTGATGATTTTATATGAGAAATTTTTATATGGAATCAATAGTTTTTTTAGATTCTTTGAATATTTTAGATTTTTATCCTCTAAATTCCTTTGAGGGGGGGGCAATAGCGATTAATAGTTGAGTGTTTAGAGTATTGGTTTTCAAAAATACAAAATGGTTTGTAGATGATATTATCTATTTTATTGCGTGAGACAAATTCCATTTGTATATCCACTGGGCTATCCCAAGTTTTCCACTTCAAAAAAGCCCTTGCAGCCTTTGGGGTGAGATAATACCCCTGCGTGCCATTTGTGTTTTTGAGCGAATAGTAGAATCTAGAATCTGCAATTTGATAGACATATTTATCGCGTTTTTTATCCATATAATACAATCGCACAAATGCAAAGTTAGATTCTGCTATTGTTTGGATTGTCTCCAAAAAGCACGGCTCAAACCCCACATCATCTTCTAGCACGATGATTGGCTCATCTCTTTTTACGCATTCTTTCCACATTTCATAATGCGAAGCATAGCATGCGATCTCATTATCACTTAGGATTCTGCCATGAAGCATATAGCATTTATAAGGGCTGAAATACTGCGTTTTGTATGAGGCAAATACTTCATCGCTTGACTCTATTGCTTGAAAAAAATGCCAATAAATAGTGTTAGTGTCATTTATAGCTTGATTGTCTGTGGCATTTTGGCAGAGATTTTGGATCTCTTGCTCCATTTTGGCTCTCCGTGCGGTTTGGTTTTTGAGATTAATGATATAAATATGCACGATCACTCCATTTTGCTGTAATTCAAAAGCTAGATTCTACTGAGTTTTTGTAAAAGCTACATTAAAATCACAAATAAGAATCTAGCTTGCCCTCCAAAATCCACAATCACTTACATAGCCTTATAACCACTTGCAATGATTAAGTTAGATTCTGGCTTTGATTAAGATTTGCAATGACAAAATACTTATAAAGCCACAAGATAAATACAAGATAAATTTTATTACGCGCGGACGGCGAGTTTGCTAATTGCCTCTGGCGCAAAGTCGTCCATATAAGTGCGCATTGCACGAGAATACATATCTACAAGCCTGTTTGTCTCGATAAGTGCGCTCATTTCTTTGACTGCATTGACATTGCTTTTTTCGACAAATCCTTGCACCAAAGAGCCATTATCTATGGCGATGATTCTGTCATCAAGTCTTTCATCGGGGTATTTGAAAAGATTATCGCCAACTTTTTGGAGGTATTTTGGATTATCAAAGCTCACAATCGCTAGGCTTCCACCTGCAATCGGAGCGTTGATTTCTTCATTACCGGGATTACGAAAATAAAGATTGCCATTTTTGTCTGCTTCAACTTGCAAGCCTTGAGCGATCAAAATCCCCCCTTCGCTCTCAATCCCAGCGCGAGAAAGCACGCGATAACCTTGCTTTGTGCTAAGAAAACCATCATTATCGATAGTGAAGCTTCCATCTTTAGTGTAGCGGATTCCATCTGGGGTTTGTATCGCAAAATACGCATTTGGCTTTTGCAACGCAAAATCTAATGGGTTGTCGGTTTGTGCTATCGCGCCTGTTTCAAACTCTGTGTATTCTTCAGAAATATTTGGCACGCGGTTAAGATTGCGGTTTTGGTATTGTGCGGCAGCGCGCGTGTGGTCTTTGATAGGAAGTGTGTCTTGAGTCTGTTTATACAACCTCAAAAAATCTCCCACCACGACATCATCTCGCTTGAATCCGTTTGTGTTGAGATTGGCAAGGTTATTGGAGATAACATCAAGCCTATTAAATTGCGTGATCATACCGCCGGTTGTGGAATAATAGCCATTAATCATCTTTGTGTCCTTACAGAGTATTGCAGAATCTAAGCAATTTATATGCCAAATATTATTTACCAAAAAGGCGGTGCGTGTCTATGCTCAAAGTAAGCATTTGTTGCAAGGCGAAAGTTTGTGGCAATGAAAAAAACATAAAGCTTAAATTTGCCTTGAGCCAATTATTGCGGTATTCATAAAACACATTTACGCGATTAAAGCGATCTGCGCGATAAAAAGGCAAGCCATCATAAAAATTCTCGCCATACTCGCTATAATAGTACATTTGCCCATCACCAAAATAATAACTCTCCTCAAGCCCAAATCCTTTGTATTGGAGCTTGAATCCGCCCTCATAGCCCATAGCATGATGAAATGCGCCCAGTCCGCTTAGACGCCTTTTGCGCTCGATTGATGAGAGTGCGCCAAATTGGATTTGGGCTGTTTGCATAGCGCGCAATAATGGCACAAAATCAACCCCGATATATGCGTTGTAATAGATTTTATCCATAAGCTGTGTATCAGGCAGTCCGCTTGGCGTAAATGCGCCATCTTGTGAAAGCACTTCATCGTTTTTGAAATGATAGAGCAAAGCGCTCCCGCCTACAAAGCCATAATTATTCAAAAAACGTACCTTGCCACTTGCAAGGACGAAAAACTCATCAAATCGCTTCGCAAGATTCCCGCCAAACCAATCAAAGACAAATTCAGCATAGCCATTTATCGCAGAATCTTGATGTGAGATGTATTGCAAAAGTACGCCATTTGTGTTTGGATTGAAAAACAAAAAATCTTGACGAAAAAAGCTTAATGGATACTCACCCCTCCAATATCTCCTGCCAAAAATCCCAAAATACGCCCGAAAAATTTCCCCCTCATAACGATAATACGCCGATATGTTGGCTTTTGTCGGAATTGTGCTTGCGCCCATATTTTGGATTGCAAATCCTCCAAACATTATGGAGTGATTCTGCCCGATACCCATACCAATCTCAGGTGCGATACGAATGGCATACAATGTGCGCGTAGCCCAATACGGATCGCTTCCTTCGGTATTGTCAAGAAAAAAGTCAAATCCTAAGTTGTATCGCAAATAAAGTGGCGATTCTGCGGATTGTGGTAGCCGTGGTTGCAAATATGGCTGTGGTTGAGGTTGGGTTGTGTTTGATTGCGTTTGTGGCTGTGTGGCTAAAGTAGTCAAAGTGGGCTCTTGTGTCGCTAGATTCTGCGTAGAATCTAGATTTTGAGTTTTAGATTCTGGATTCTGGATTCTGGATTCTGGATTCTGGATTCTGGATTCTGGATTCTGGATTCTGGATTCTGGATTCTGGATTCTGGATTCTGGATTCTGGATTGCTTCGCGCCTCGCAATGACGAAAAATGGCATAGAATCTAGATTCTGCTTTGCTTGTTTTGCAGGCATTTGCAATGATTCAGAATCTAGATTTTGCTGATTATGGTGTGTTGCTTGCAAGCTTTCATTATGCAATGCTTGGTGGAATGCTTGTGGATAGACGTTTTGTGGAAGTATGAATGCCATTATTAAAAATATTTGAGAGATGGTGTGGTTTGTATTTTGTTTTTTCATATTTGTCCTGTGTTTATTTGGTGTTGATTGTGTTTGAGTTTTTAGATTCTGGATTATTGAGATGTTGCGTATCATTTATTGTTTTTGTGTGATTTAGGTTTGTTGTAGCTTGCTTGCAAAGATTTCTTTAAGCATTTGGATAGAATGCTCAAAATCCACAATCTCATCTTCGTTTTGTTTTAAGAAATTTTCCATAAGTGGCTTTATCTCCATAGCATAATCAAGCTCTGCATCAGAGCCTTTTTGGTATGAGCCTATGCGTATGAGAATCTCATTTTCTTTCAAAAGCGCGTAATAGCGGCGAAAATTTTGAATCAATAATTTATGCTCTTTGGTGATGATGTCATTACTCACGCGCGAAGCTGATGAGAGGAGATTGATAGGTGGGTAGATTCCGACATCTGTAAGTCCTCGATCAAGGATAATATGCCCATCCAAAATACTTCGTGCCTGATCGGCTATGGGATCATTTAAGTCATCGCCCTCGACCAAAATCGTAAAAAATGCCGTGATAGAGCCTTTGCCTTCTTCTTTGCCTGCACGTTCCATAAGTTGTGGCATAAGTGTAAGCACTGAAGGTGGATAGCCTTTGCTTGTGGGTGGCTCGCCTAGTGCGAGTCCTATTTCGCGTTGCGCCATCGCAAAGCGCGTAACAGAATCCATAATAAACAGCACATCTCTGCCTTGTGATTTAAAATATTCAGCAACTGCCATAGCAGAAAACGCGCCATACTTTCTCATCAATGCAGAATCATCGCTTGTCGCGACAATCAAAATAGTGTTTTCAAGATTTCCATTGAGTGATTTATGGATAAATTCAGGCACTTCTCTACCGCGCTCACCGATAAGTGCGATAACTTTAATCGGCGCATTACAACCACGTACAATCATTCCCATAAGTGTGGATTTACCCACGCCAGAGCCGGCAAATATCCCCATTTTTTGCCCTTTGCCACAAGTTAGCAGACCATTAATCGATCGCACCCCTACATCAAACACTTCATCAATGATTCCTCGTTTGAGCGCGCGGATAGGCGGGGCGATGATTGGCGCATAAGTGGAGGTTAGCAATGCTGGCTTGTCATCAATTGGCTGTCCTAATGGATCAAAAACTCTTCCTAGCATTTCCTCGCACACAGGAAAGCTAAGCTCGTTTTTTTCGATAAATACAATATCATTGATAGAAAAATGCTCGACAAAAGAAAACGGGCTAAATCCAAATGAATTCTCCTCGCTTAATATAACAATGCCTAGCGATTGACTCTCATCTCTATGGATAATTTTTATAATATCACCAACGGAGGGAATAATGCCTTTTGCATAAATGATTGTTGGTGTTATTTTATAGACGATGCCATATTGTGGAGATAAATTTGGACGAAGTTTAAGCTTACTTTTGAGCACTTCTAATGACATTGCGATACACAGCCCCTTAAGAATATTTCCAGAATTTTATAATGTTTTTTGGTATTTTTAGTTAAAATAAAAGAATTCACTAAAATTTGCAAAGGAGTGTTATGAACATTCAAACCACACGAATCAATACTGCCAATGCTCTTGCAAAAGGCTTAATCGCGATTGAAGACTTAGAGCAGAAACTCAACCAAATAGCACAAAAAGTAAGCAAAACAATAAAAATGGCTGGCTTTAGACAAGGAAAAGTGCCTGTAAGCATCGTCAAAACTCGATATAAGGATTCTATCGAGCAAGACGCCCAAAGAGAAATGGTGCAAGATATGCTAAATACCGCACTCAAAGATTTAAAAATCGATGCAAAGCAACTTATTGGTGATCCGATAATTACGAAGTTTGAAAAAGGTGAGAAAAATATCGATGTAGAGATCAAAATCTCTATTTTGCCTGAATTTGATGTCTCTGATGCGCTCAAATCTATCCCTGAGCCAAAAATCCCCACAGCCTCACCAAAGCAAATCCAAGAACGACTTGATATGCTTGCTCGATCGCAAGCACCGATTGTGGATTCTACAAGCAAAGTAGTCAAAAAAGGGCATATAGCCAACATTGACTTTGAAGGATTTGTCGATAATGTAGCCTTTGAGGGTGGAAAGGCTCAAGGCTTTGATCTTGATATAGGAAGCAATCAGTTTATACCCGGATTTGAAGATGCGCTTGTAGGCGCAAAAGTCGGCGAAGAAAAAGAAATCCAAGTGGATTTTCCACAAGATTATCACTCTGCTAATCTTGCAGGCAAAAAAGCAACCTTTAAAGTCAAAATCAACGCAATCAAAGATCGTGAAAAAATCGAACTCAATGATGAATTTGCCAAAAAAGTGCTCCATAAAGAAGACGCAAGCCTTGATGAACTTAAGCAAGATATACAAAAACAGCTTGATCTTGATCTCAAAAATAAATATTACAGCGAAGAAATGAGAGAAAAAAGCCTTGAAGCGCTTAATAAAGCTTTTAGCTTTGATGTGCCGGATTTGATTGTCGAGCAAGAAATGGATATGCTATTTAGAAACTCTCTCTCTCAAATCACAAAAGATGAGCTTGCAGTCTATCAAAAAGACCCCAAAAAAGCACAAGAAAAGCGCGAGACATTTAGAGATGAGGCGCACAAAAGTGTGAAAGTTACATTTATCATCGATGCATTGGCAAAGAAAAATAACATTGATGTAACAGATAATGAAGTGATGTCTGCGATTTATTATGAATCTATGATGAGCGGGCAAGATCCACAACAAGTTATTGTGTATTATAAAGAGAATAATTTTCTTCCAGCAATCAAAATGTCGATGATAGAAAACCGCGTGCTTACAAGACTTCTTGATGAAAAAGCAAATCTTAAAGACACCAAAGACACTAAGGGCGCAAAAGTAAAAGCAGATTCTGCAAGCAAGGCAGAATCCACAGAATCTAAAATAGCAGAATCTAAAAAACCTAAAAAGGCAAAAGAATGAATTATATCCCCTATGTGATAGAAAAAACAGGGCGAGGCGAGAGAAGTTATGATATTTACTCACGACTTCTCAAAGATCGTGTGATCCTCCTTAGTGGCGAGATAAATGATATGGTCGCTTCATCGATTGTAGCGCAACTGCTTTTCTTAGAAGCCGAAGATCCCCAAAAAGATATAAATCTTTATATCAACTCTCCGGGCGGAGTGATTACAAGTGCATTAAGCATTTATGATACGATGAATTATATCCAAGCTGATGTTTGCACGATTTGTATCGGACAGGCAGCGAGTGCTGGGGCATTTTTGCTTAGTTGTGGCACAAAAGGTAAGCGGTTTTCACTGCCAAATTCTCGCATTATGATCCATCAGCCCTTAGGTGGCGCGCAAGGACAAGCCACAGACATCGAAATCCAAGCAAAAGAGATTTTGAGGCTGAAGTCTATTTTGAATGAAATTATGGCAAAAAACACAAATCAAACGCTTAAAAGAATCGCTCAAGATACAGAGAGAGATTTTTTTATGAATGCAAAAGAAGCACAAGAGTATGGCTTAATCGACAAAATCCTTACAAAGAGTATAAAATAACAAATACCAAAATAATGCACAAAAATAAGGATAAAAATTATGATAGATAAATTACAAGAAAAAGCTTCAAATATCAAAACAAATCCTTTTTTATCGGGCATAGACCCAGAAGTCCCGGATTCTAATACCGATATAGAGCCAACGCGCGATGAGTTTTTTCAAAAAATCCAGCAAATTTCTCAAAGTGTCATTCAGGCTATGGAGCAAGAATCCTTGCCTTGTTTGCCGGCAAATTATGAATTGTATTTTGGTAAGTTTCTCGAAAAAGAGCCACCAAGCACAAAAGAAAAAGTGCGAAAAATTATGAACCTCCAATCAGACATTCAAAACCGCGCGCTTGTGTTTGAAAAATCCGTCGGCGAAAGCCTCAAAATCATTAAGCAGGTGCTAAATTGTATGTCTGTGGTATATCAAAACTTCATCATCTCTCAAAATGTCGTCAAACGATATTCCAAAGATATGGCACAAGCTGATAATAAGCTTGTATTCAAAAATGTCATGGATTTTTTTATGCGCGACATTAATAAAGTAACAAATATAACTTCCAAGCAGCTTGGGCAAATCCAAAATCTCTACACCAAAATCAATAGAAATCTCAAATCAATCAGCCAAAACTCTGTCTATGATCTCACGCTTGATGTGTATAACAAAAATTATTTCACTTCGTTTTTGCAAAAAGAGCAAGAGCTTTGCAAAGAATTTAATCATTCTTCGATTTTGATTTATGTTAGCCTTTCACGATCGATTGCTTCAAGCGTGGGGCAGGATTCTCCGACATTTTTGCTTCTTTTGAAGACTATGGCGAAATTTCTCCAAAAACACATACGATCTAGCGATGCTGTCGCGTATATGGGAAATGGTATATTTGGGGTTTTGCTTAAATATTCTGATGTTTTGGAAGCGCAAGAACTCTGTATCTCGCTCTATCAAGCTTCGCAAACAACAGATATTTTTGTCGCTGATATTAATCTCCAGCTTGATATTATCACAAGTATCACCAAAATCTTGCCTGATCGATCGATTGAAGAGACAATGAGTGCTTGTCTTTCGACTTTGCGAATCGCACTTGAAGAAAAACAACGATGCAAAATCTACCAACAAGATGAAGTAAGCGCACCTCAATGACAATCATCAAATACCCAGATTCTAGACTCAAGCAAAAGTCTTCACCCGTGGAGGTATTTGATGAGAATCTAGCACAAATGCTTGATGAAATGTATCAGATAATGACACAGACAAATGGCATAGGGCTTGCAGCGATACAAGTGGGGATTCCATTGCGCGCGCTTATTATTAACCTTCACCGCGAAGATGGCGAGCAATACAAAGAGGATACATTAGAGATCATCAATCCTGTAATTTTAAAAACAAAAGGGCTGACAACATACCGAGAAGGTTGCTTGTCTGTGCCGGGATTTTATGAGGATATAGAGCGATTTGAGGAGGTTAGTATCGCGTATCAAGATCGCCATGGTCAAGAAAAAATCCTCCAAGCCACAGAGCTTTTGGCTATCGCGATACAGCATGAAATGGATCATTTGGAGGGGATCTTATTTATCGATAAGCTTCCACTTTTGCGCAGAAAGAAATTTGAAAAAGAACTCAAAAAAATCCAAAAAGAGCAACGAGACAAAAAGAGCAACGAGATAAGAAAAACTAGAATCTAAAATACCGCGCAAACCAAGCAAAACCAAGAGCCAAAATATTACAACTCGCGTTAAACCCACAACTCTAAAGCTCAAACTTTGCAAATCTAATCACCATTTTAGATTCTGCAAAAAAACATATTTTATAGTTTTCTTACTTCAAACTCACTATAATTTCTCAAATCCTAAGGAGGACACAATGGCAAAGAAAAAAAGAATATTGGTGAAGTTTTCAGGAGAGGCGTTGGCTGGTGAGAATGGCTTTGGTATCGAGCCTTCAGTGCTAAGCTATATTGCTAGAGAGATTGAGAGTTTGCTAAAGGCTGATGTTGAGGTCGGGATCGTGATTGGCGGTGGAAATATCATACGCGGAGTGAGCGCGTCAGAAGGGGGGATTATCCGCAGGACAAGCGGGGATTATATGGGAATGCTCGCAACAGTCATCAATGCTGTGGCTATGCAAGAGGCGTTAGAGCATATCGGGCTTGATGTGCGCGTGCAAAGCGCTATCGAGATTAAGGAGATTTGCGAGAGTTATATCTATCGGCGCGCGATTAGGCATCTTGAAAAAGGGCGCGTGGTGATTTTTGCTGCTGGCACTGGGAATCCATTTTTTACCACCGATACGACAGCGACACTTCGCGCAGTAGAGATAGGCGCAGACTATGTGATTAAAGCAACCAAAGTCGATGGAGTGTTTGACAAAGATCCCAACAAATTTCAAGACGCTAAAAAGCTTGATGTGATAAGCTACGATAGCGCATTAGCTGAAAATATCAAGGTTATGGACGATACAGCGATCGCCCTTGCCAAAGACAACCGCCTGCCTATTGTCGTGTGCAATATGTTTAAAAAAGGAAATTTGCTTGAGATTGTAGTCAATGGTGGCGGAATCTGCTCGATTGTGAAGTAGATTCTGCTTTGTGTGGAATCTAGGTATTTAGTATAGTTCTTGAGTGTCCGCATTCATAAGGCTAGAATCTGCAAAAAGAAGCAAAAATAGAGGATTTGGATCACATGTAAATATGTAAATTAGATTCTAGATTCCAATGCCTATAAATACCATAAATGCGTTGTTTTTGCTTTTGTAGGTTTGTGAGCGATCAAGCTCAAATCCCCCATCTCCATACCACTCTCTTCTAACCCTACCTCCATAATAGCTAACATCATAGGATATGTATTGGAATCCTATGCGCAAACCAATATCAAGCATTACACCAAAGCCATAGCCGAGCATATTATCAATAGGATTGTCGATGCTTAAGCTTGAGACTGGGACTAAATAATCAATAATCCCATAAGCCCTTAGTGTTCCCATTCTTACGCCAATATAGCTTCCGACATTAAACATACCTACATTCATACCATCGCCATTGTAATAATACGGAGCATCAAGTTCTTCAAGCTCATCATCGTCCATTAAGGTGATGCGCGTGTATCCCATATATGGCGCGACAAATGGCGAGAATTTGGGGTTTTTGCCACGTATTTCAAACCCGACTTTAAGATTAAATCCAACCTTAGATGAAGACTCCTTCATAAGTTGTGGCAGATTTGGACGTAGCACAGGCATACCCATTTCTATAAACGCCCCGATTTTTGAAAGCTGTGAGTGAGATTCGGTTTTTACTTTGTAACTTCTTAGCTCTTCTTGCTCTCTCTTGGCTTGCTCGTTTGCTTGTGCTTGTTGCAATTCTTTTTGCTTTTTTATCTTAAGGCAGATTTCTTCGTTTTGGCATTGGCTCGGATCGATTTCATAGAGTTTTTCGCACGCGCTTTCTTCATAAAAAAGCGTATTGCACGCCTTTGAGTAGTATTGCACCTTTTGCACATCATCTGTTTGATACATATCGCCTAGCTCCTCACACCCTTTTGTGAAGTCGCCATTGAGTCCAAGCGCGCAAGATTTCTCTAGTAGCATCATTTTTTGTGTAGAATCTTTCGCCCGCGCCAAAAAATAATACCCCAACGCAGAATCTAGCATTGCTGATTTTTCGAGCAAATCGATATTGTTGTTTTCATCACCTGTGATAGCGCAAGCTTTGGCGTTATTTGTATCGCAGAGTTTTTGTATCTCTTGCCAATCTTGCTGACTCTGCCATAGCAAAACACAGCCATCGCCGTTTTTGTCAAGCAGACAAGATTTTGAGTAGTAAGTATTTGCTAGACTTGTATTTGTTTGGACATGTGCTAAACCTTTTTGATAAATCTCCCCTGCAAACGCGCACGACAAGGCGTCTTTGCCACTGCAGCCTTTGATGAGTAAATCTCTTTTATCTGTGATTTCATCTTCAAGGAGGCTTTGCTCAAAGCAGGCTGATCCAAGTCCGCCATCGCAGGCTTTTGTGAAGTATTCTTTGGATTTGCGAGCAGAATCTGAGATCTTCCCTGCAAACAAACACCCCTCCAAAGTCCCCATTTTGCACCCTTTGTCAAAGTATTTGAGCGCAAAATCTATATTTTTGGCTAGTCCATTCTCGCCATTTTGGTATTTCCTCCCCAAACTCACGCAATAATATCCATCAAGCTGATTGTCTTTGCAGAGTTTTTCAAGGCTTTTTATCGTGTCAAATTCTGGAATCACTTCGTTTTGGATTACTTTTTTGTTAGGGTCGTATTGGATTTTGATATAGATTCTAGAATTATCTTGGTATTTGTCAAGAATCTTGTAGCCTAGATTCTGCATTGAAGTGTAGAGTTTGAGATGAGAATCTGCTTTTGTTTCTCCGTTATTATCGGTATTTTCATTGTATTCTGCTTGTATATTTACGCCAAGCGAAAGACGCAGTTCTTTCAAAGCCCGCGCTAATGCACTCATCTCGCCTTCTTTGAGGCTTGCTTCACCCACAGCACAATCAGGCTCTTGACACACGCCACTTTGCGCCCATTGTGGTTTGTCGCTAGAGAGGGCGATATTGATACAGAGACAAAACCCCATAACAAGCGGTATGATATTTATTTTTTTCATATCATGATCTCTTTTATGTGTGTTATTTGTTTGTTTTGTTCTTTGATAAAATTAAAAAGCCTAAAAATGCAATCAAACATACAAGAATAATTGTACTAAAGGCTTCAAAATTACCAAATGGCTTACTTAAATCAAAAACCTTTATTCCAAATATTTCAAACCCCATTTTTTACCTTTTATTTTTAATCATTTCTAAATAAATCAAAGTCTCTAAAGCTTCACCCTCGCACTCATCGCTCGCGAGAGAGAAAGCTGATCGATGTTTTCAAGTCCTATGCCTGTTGGCACTCCTTGCGCGATTTTGCTAAATGTGAGATTGAGGTCTTGAAGTTTATCTTCTATAAATATCATAATCGTCTCGTTTGCAAGGCTTGGAGAAAATGCAAAAATAATCTCATTGATATGGTTTTTTACAATGCGTGCGCGCAAAAAAGTAAAATCTATCTTATCCATAGCCTTATCCGTAGTCTTATCCATAGCATTTTGGACAACCCAATATTTACCACCAAAATCCCCGATATTTTCGATTGTAAAAATATCTTTTGGGTGAAGCACGACACATAATTGTCCATTATCGCGCTTGTCATCAAGGCAGATTTCACAGATTTCCCCCTCACAAATCGCACCACAATTTTTACAAGTCGCAATATAATGAATGGTATTTTCTATGCAATATGCAAGTTTTAAGGCGAGATGTTTATTTTCTATCGCGAGCGTATAGGCTATTTTTTGGGCTGATTTTTTGCCAATGGTTGGAATCTGCTCTAAGGATTCCACCAAAGAAGTAAAATATCCCAAAGAATTTTTGTAATGAGTCAAACGATCCTCCAAAAATACTTATTTATAGTTTTGCACGGCTTTTTGGAGGATTTTTGCTGCTTCGTCTTTGTCTTTATAATCTTTAACTTTTACCCATTTGTTTGGCTCAAGCATTTTGTAAGTCTCAAAAAAGTTTTTGATTCTATCAAGCGTGATTTTTGGCAAATCTTGAAGTGATTGGATTTTGTCATATCGCGGATCGATTTTGCTTATTGGCACAGCGATGAGTTTTTCGTCCATCCCGCTTTCATCTTCCATGATAAGCACGCCGATAAGACGACATTTAATCACACTTCCTGCTTGCAATGGGTATTCATTCAAAACAAGTATATCCATAGGATCATCATCATCAGCCAAAGTATTTGGCACAAATCCATAATTTGCCGGATAAAACATCGCGCTATACATTACGCGATCAACCACAACCGCGCCACTTTCTTTATCGACTTCGTATTTGACATTTGATCCATAAGGGATCTCGATAACTGCATTGACTTTTTCTGGAATCTCACCGACTGAAATTTTTGCTATATTCATTTTTGCTCCTTAGATTTGAGATATGATAAAGGTGTTCATTTCATCGACAATCTCATCGATTGTGCGCTCACCATTAATACGATGCAAAAGATTCTGAGAGCCATAGAATTCTTGAATCTCTTTGAGTGGCTCAAGATACACGCGCATACGATTATTAAACACCTCGACATTATCATCAGCACCCCTCGCTCTACCCAAAACCCTATCTCTAGCGGTTTGCTCGCTCACTTCAACCTCTATAACTTTGGCTAGTTTCACATCATTTTGCAGGTTTAATTTTTTATCAAGCTCTTGCATTTGCTCGATACTGCGTGGATAGCCATCGATGATGATATTATCGCGTGGTGCGGATTTAATCGCTGAAATAATCGTATTAACAACAATTTCTAATGGCACAAGATTGCCTTTTGCGATAATATCAGCGATAATCTTGCCTTCTGATGAGCCTTTTGCCACTTCCTCGCGTAGCAAATCACCTGTGGAATAATGCACGATAATCTCGGCATTTTTTTGTGCGATAAGTTGCGCGTCTGTTGTTTTGCCACTTCCGGGTGCGCCGATGATTAAAAACAATTTTTTCATTTTCTCTCCTTTGTTTTTGGTTTCTCACTACTTTTGGTTTTTCATTACTTTGGGTTTCTTAGGCGAATGTGTAATTCTCTAAGCAAAGACTCATCAACGCTACTTGGTGCTTCTGTCAGCGGGCAGATTGCTTTTTGGGTTTTTGGAAAGGCGATCACATCTCTAATGCTTGATGCTTTTGTAATCAGCATTACAAGGCGATCAAGCCCGATAGCAAAGCCACCATGAGGCGGTGCGCCAAAGCTCAAAGCCTCAAGCAAGAATCCAAACTCCTCTTGGGCTTCTTGCTTGCTAATCCCTAGAATCTCAAAGACTTTTTGCTGGATTTCATTTTTGTGGATTCTGATACTTCCACCCCCAAGCTCCACGCCATTAAGCACGACATCATAGGCTATGGAGCATATCTCTTCTTTATCGCTAGAATCTAGATTTTTAGGCATTGTGAAAGGGTGATGTAGGGCAGAGAGACTTCCATCTTCGTTTGTTTCAAACATCGGAAAATCAACCACCCACAAAAACCGATAGAGATTCTCATCAATAAGCCCCATATCTTTGCCTACTTTCAAGCGCAATCTTCCCATATAATCCCAAATGGTTTTTTTATCGCCCGCACCAAAAAATATAATATCCCCTTCTTCTGCGCCGACGCGTCTTATAAGCTCATCAAGATGTCCTTTGCTCAAAAATTTTACCATTGGTCCTTTTGGCTCTATTCCTTGTGACTCGCTTTTGATTTGGATATAGGCTAATCCTTTGGCTCCAAATTTTCTGACAAATTCTTCAAGCTCGTTGAGCGTTTTTCTTGTATAGAATCTATCGCCACCTTTGACACAGAGTGCTTTTATGCGGTTATTTTTGCTATCTTTTGCAATGTGCGCAAAGATCTCATTGCTAGATTCTGCAAACAAATCTGCCACCTCAATAAGCGGTAAATCAAATCGCAAATCTGGCTTATCACTCCCATAAGTTTCCATAGCCACACTATAAGGCATTCGCTCAAATGGCGTTTGAATCGCAATATCTGCTGCCTTAAAAATATCTTTGAGTAAAATCTCGCACGCATTCATCACATCATTTTCATCACAAAAGCTCATCTCCACATCAATTTGTGTAAATTCTGGCTGTCTATCAGCGCGCAAATCCTCATCGCGAAAACATCGCGCGATCTGAAAATACCGATCAAATCCACCGATCATTAAAAGTTGCTTGAAAATCTGCGGGCTTTGAGGAAGTGCGAAAAAATGCCCATCGTGAATTCTGCTTGGCACAAGATAATCTCTTGCACCTTCTGGGGTTTGTTTAGTAAGAATTGGGGTTTCGACCTCCAAAAAGCCCATTTTATGCAAACTATTGCGCGCAGCTATACTGATGTCGCTTCGTTTTTTGAAAGTCTCATAGGATTGAGCAGAGCGCAAATCAAGATAGCGATATTTGAGCTTCAAATCCTCGCTGATACTTTGATCATTTATCGCGATAGGCGGGGTTTGAGATTTGTTTTCTATGATGAGTGAATCAAGCACAATTTCAATATTTCCGGTTTTTAGCTTTGGGTTTTCTAATCCCGCGCCTCTAGCCCGAACTTTTCCGCTTGCTATCAATACAAACTCATCTCTGACTTTTGAGACGTCTTGATAGGCTTGTGATGTTGGATCACAGACAAGCTGCACGATACCGCTATAATCCCTTAAATCAATAAAAATAACTCCCCCATGATCTCTGTAAGTATTGCACCAACCACAAACAACAACTTTTTCTCCTATTAGTTCTTGTGTTACTTGCGTGCATACATGCGTCCTTAGCATTCAATTCTCCTTTGATATTGCTTATGATTGTGTCAAAAATTGTCTCAAATATGATTCTATTTTCTTTGGATCAGATTTTGTGATAAATCCGTCTGCATGCAAAGATTGTGCTAATTCGATATTTGAATCACTACTCATTGAAGAATTGACAATAATAGGAATATTTTTTGTAAGGGGATTATTTTTGACTTGTCGCAATATCTCAAACCCAGAAACCATAGGCATTTCCAAATCGGTAATAATCACGCCAATCGTATCTGCAACTCCATCTCTTCCCAGATAATCAAGCAGTGCGCGACCATTTCCAAACGCCATATATTTCACACCAAGCTTTTCTAAAATCACCTCTAGGGCTTTTGATGCTGATTTAGAATCCTCAGCGATTAAAACCATTTTGTCTGAATGGATTTCATGGAGATTGCTAATCTCTAGCATTTTGTCATTGCTAATGCCCGGAAATGCATCAACAATCATTCGCTCAACATCAAGAATCTGTATCACCGAGCCGTCTTCGTATTTTGTCGTGGCTGTTACTTTGCTATCGCCATCAAACCCAAATTCACTTCCGACATTAATCTCTCCCCAGCTTTTGTGAATGATATGCTTGACTCCTAAGATTTTTAAGCCTACATCTTGATTTGAAAAATTACAAATTACAACAAGACTTTTGCTAGATTCTACCGAAAATGCTCGCAAATCTTTTCGTGGATTTTTGGGGTTATAATACAACCATCGGCGCATATCAATAAGAGGTATGGACTCTCCGCGAACGGTCAGAAAGCCAAGCACTAAGCCGTTATTTTCGCCTGCAGTTTCGGTCAAATCTCCATCATAATAAATAATCTCGCGCACTTTAAAAACATTAATCGCATAGAGCTGCGTTTCTGGATTGCGAGAATCTTTTGTTTTGGTGTCATCTTCTAAAGTAAAGCACAAAAATTGTGCTTCGTTATTTAAGTGAAGACTGGTAGTTTTGTCAATTTCTTTAATCACAACTCGTCTCCTTAAAGGGTTTGTATTTTGTGCTTGATGATTGGATTTAAAAATTGTATAATTCTACTCAATTTTTTTTAAAAAACCCTTACTTTGCTAGTAAAATCTAATGAAAATCAAGGAAATCTAAGGAAAATAAGTGAGAGATTTTGCAGAATACAAAAATGCTATCGCCCAACTCAAAGCATTTGCTTACTCGTATTATGTGCTTGATAACCCAACAATAAGCGATGAGGAATACGACATACTCTACCACCAAGTCAAAGAGTATGAAGCTAAAAATCCAGCTCAAATCCTTCCAGATTCTCCTACACAAAGAGTTGGTGGTGAGATTCTTGAAGGGTTTAAAAAAAGCAAGCATATCCAAAGAATGTGGAGCTTAGATGATGTGTTTAATATCCAAGAGCTTGAGGAATGGGTCGCGCGTATCAAGAAAAATTACCCCGATGTGTATTTTACTTGTTCGCCAAAATTTGATGGTGTCTCGCTCAATCTTTTGTATCAAAATGGATCTCTTGTGAGTGCGGCGACAAGGGGCGATGGACTGATTGGTGAAGAAGTGCTTGCAAATGCCAAAACAATCACTTCAATCCCCATGCATATCGATGAGTCTCAAACCATAGAAATACGCGGAGAAGTGCTGATTGCCAAAGATGATTTTTTGAAAATCAATGAAGAGAGGATAAAAAATAATCAAACCTTGTTTGCAAACCCACGAAACGCCGCCGCAGGATCTTTGCGACAGCTTGATAGCACAATCACTGCAAAAAGAAAGCTTCTTTTTATTCCTTGGGGCATTGGTGTGGGCGATGTAGATTCTAGTTTTTTTGCGACAATGCAGCATATCAAAGCACTTGGATTTTTTGCAACCCCGATGATAAAGCGATGTCAAGGAGTTGAGGAGATCCATGCTTACTACGAGCAAATCCGCCTCCAAAGAGATGCGCTAAAAATCATGCTTGATGGAATGGTTGTTATGGTTGATGATTTTGGGGTGCAAAATGAGCTTGGTTGGACGATTAAATCTCCGCGTTTTGCGTGTGCGTATAAATTTCCAGCAATTGAGAAAATCACAAAAATTCATGCCATCACAAATCAAGTCGGCAGAAGTGGCGTCATAACGCCTGTGGCAGAACTTGAGCCAATCGAGATTGAGGGCGCGACTATTTCTAGGGCGACTTTGCATAATTACAGCGAAATCGCACGAAAAGATATTCAAATCAATGATTTTGTGGTGATAATCCGCAGTGGCGATGTGATTCCAAAGATTATCAAGCCTATCATTGAGCGCAGAGACGGGGCACAAATACCAATCATACCGCCTAAATTTTGCCCTATTTGCCACAAAGAGTTATTAGTAGAAGAGATTTTTATCCGTTGTTGTAATCTGGAATGTGAAGCACGAATCAAAGAATCCATAGTGCATTTTGCAAGCAAAAAAGCCCTCAATATCGATGGGCTTGGCGAAAAAATCGTCTATCAACTTTTTGAGTGTAACAAAATCGCTTCGATTCTGGATTTATACACGCTCACGCAAGATGATCTTTTGCCACTTGAGGGCTGGAAGGAGAAAAAAGCTTCAAATCTCATACAAGCAATCCAAAACACAAAGCACATCGAGCTTTGGAGGCTTATAAATGCTTTGGGGATAGAGCATATCGGAGAAGGCGCGAGCAAAAAGCTAGAATCTGCTTTTGGGCTTTCTTGCTTTGAGGCGAGCTTTGAGGATCTCATCGCGCTTGATGGGTTTGGTGAGGAGATGGTGCGGGCATTTTTGGAGTTTGCATTTGTCAATAAAGAGACAATCCACAAACTCTTCGCGCTCATTGAGCCAACGCTTACGCCAAAATCTAATCTAGCGCAACCATTAAAAAACTTGAGTTTTGTGATTACTGGGACATTAAGCATTCCGCGAGAAACGATGAAAGCACGCCTTGAGTTGCTTGGTGCAAAAATCAATTCAAGTGTGAGTAAAAAAACAAATTATGTGCTATGCGGAGAAGATGCAGGAAGCAAAAGACAAAAAGCCTTGGAGTTAGGGGTGGAAATTATTAGTGAAGAGGATTTGGAGAGAATGCTAGATTCTAGTTTGCAGAGAATCTAAATCCTCTCTTTTTGCTTCTTTTTGCAGATTGCTTCGTTTAGGGCTTATCTTGTATTATTTTGGCGACGCACGAAAAGTGCGACTCACTGCTAAACTTGCAAAGCTACAAAAATAAGCTAAAAATAGAGGATTTTTTAATGCTTGCTTGTGTTTGCATAGAATTAAAACTTGTCATTACTTGAGCGAGTGAGACGAACGAAGAATCCAGAAAGAATCGTCATTGTAAGGACGATAGGACGAAGCAATCTAGAAAAAATGGATTGCCACAGCCCTAAGGGGCTTCGCAATGACGATAAAATTAGATTTTAGATTCTGATAGAATCTAAAAAAGAGATATAAGAAATTCTAGAATTTAAATAAAATCTAAGGTTTGCAAGGTGAATAAAAATAAATGAAAGTGAATGAAAGTGAATAGGGCGCACTTGTGTGTGCGTCGCAAGTGAGCAGACGCACGCAAAATTTGCCAACAAGCAGAATCTAGATTCTAGATTCTGCTTGCATAGATTTAGAATTTATAATTTGCCTCAAGTGCGTAGTATTGCCAGCTTGCATCAAGTGCAAAAAACGAAATAAATGCACTGATAGTGAAATGACTGATTGGCTTGTAGCTTACGCTTGGTGAGATTTCAAGTAAATCTTGGCTTTTTACTTTGCCAAAGTTCTTGCCTCCTGATAAGGTAGTAGTTGATGATGTGAGTGTAGATTTGGATAGTATAGGCATATAGTTATTGCCCCCGACATACGCGATGTCAAGCCCTACGCCATATTTTTTATCGTATTCATACGCGAGTGCGAGGTAAGCACTTGAAATATTAGAGCCTTTGATACTTCCGACGCCAAGGAATGAAAACCCTTCTTTTGTCGTAGTGAGACCATTAAACCATGATTTCCCACCAAAATCAAGCCCTGCATTTGTTTTAAGCCCTACACCATAGCCATCGCCATAGCTTCCAAGATACCCCACTTTGCTCTTAAAGCCGTGTTTATCGATTGTTGTGTTGTATGAAAGGACGACATTATAGACACCGCGATGTTGTGCTTCAAGATTGAAATCCATAGGGACAGATCCTATTGAGATTGTATTGTTTCCAGCACCGATAGTTCTAGGAAATTGTAATTTCGCGCTGCTATTAAGCCCAGCTGCTGCGGTTTGTGCTTTGATACCAAAGCCAGCGATTCCATAGCTTAGCTCTGCAAATACAAGATAATCAAAAAGCTGTGTGCCGTAGCCATAGCCGAGATTAAAGCCAAATCCTGCGAATTTGCTTGAGTCGTTTTTTGCTTCAAGCAAGAAGAGATGATTGCTAAATCCAGCACCTACAATTTGATTTTGGATACTTTGTCCTCTTCCAGCCATTGAGAGTGCGAGGCTATCAGTTATGAAGCTATCATACGCACCAAAAGAGTATTGCACGCCTTGTGCTTTGAGCTTAAATTCCGCACCGATAGCGCGGTCAAGGTTATTATCAGCAAAAGTTGTATTCATACGAAGCATACCTGCATCAGTCTTGAAATACACCTTATCAGCACTTCCCATTTCTTTGCTGATGTAGAGTGAATTGATACCAAAAATGTCATTCCCAGATTTACCATTTCGCGAAGCTCTTGAGCCAAATACGCCGCCCCAATCAGCAGAAGATCTATTATCTGCTGCGATTGCGCCTATCGTAAAGATAGCGCCTGTTCCCAAAGCCCAGCCTGAGTATCTTCCTGTTTCTAAGTTTGCGATAGTTCGCCAATGATAGACATTCCCCTCAGAATCCCGACCACCATTAAATCTGTATCTTCCAAATGCAAAACCGCTAATTGTGGAATTTGCTAATGCCTTGATAAGCTTGCTTTCAGCGAGTTTATCTAACGCTGATTGCTTCTCCTCCGCACTCATAGTGTCCCCAAAGGCTAACACAGCAGCCATTGAGAGTATTAAGACAGACTTTTTCATTTTTCTTCCTTTGTTATTTTTATGTTATTTTTTACTTAAAATTGTAAAATTTAGTTTTACCATATTCAATCATTAAATTTTCTTAAAGCAAAAAATTGGAGTAATTTGAATTATAAAATGAGTAGATTCTAAACATTTTTGAAAATATTTTTGACATATTCAAAGCGATTGGCTTTTAATTTAATGTTTTTAGATTTTAGAAATTTAGTGTAAAATCTAAACTCTATTTCTTGATTTTATAAGGAAATCAATGGAAAAATGTTCATTTTTTGTGCTGAGTTTAGAATTTGATATGCAGCATCTCAAACCCTTTGAAATCTACGAATCCCTTGGAATCCGACCTTGCGAATGCAAAATCGGCGAACATGCTGCAATTATGCTTGAGTATAAAATTGGCGTCAGGCTTTGGAGGATTACGAAAAATCCACAGCTTGCCACTCTTTAGCACCCAAAATACAAAACAAAGCACAATCAAGTGCGCAAACTTATGGGCTAGATTCTAGCTCGTTAGATTCTACTTTTTTGGATTCTAGCGTTTTAGATTCTCATCATGCAATATCTCATACAACATCACAACAAAACACACAAATAACACAAACAACGCAAACCACAAATATCGCATATAATGAAGCACCACTCAATCCCATAAATAAGGAGCTTTTATCAAATAAAGAGCTCCCAAATAAAGAACTTCCACATAGCTTTTATAAAATCAGCTCTAAGATTTTGCATAGCGATGATTTTCGCAAGGAGTGCGATAGATTTATCGATAAGCTTGAGAAAAAGCAAAAAATCATTCTCGCGCTCAAGGAGAAGCATAATGCGTTTTTGGTCTTTAGAATCTACTCGATGCTAAATAAAAAGCACCACACACGCTCAATCTCTCTGTCAAAGTCAGTCGGCTTTGCGCAAAGCTCAATGCGCGAATCACAAATGAGATTAAGGTTTTTGAGGGGTAGATTCTGCTAGCTCTTGTGTGTCTTGATTTTTTGTGGGCTTTGTCGAGAGATAAAGTGCAGAAATCCCAACAATAAGCGCGATAGATGAAGCATACAAAATAGAGATTTTGGCAAGATTGATAGCATTTTGATTGTTATAAGCAAGATTTGCGACAAAAATAGACATCGTAAAGCCAATTCCAGCGAGGCAAGAGGTGGCAAAAATATGCGCATAAGTTAGATCTTTAGGCTTTGTGGCGATTTTGCACTTTTCGCCGATCAATACAAAAAGCAAAATCCCAATAGGTTTGCCAAGCACAAGCCCCAAAACCGTGCCTAAAAAGATATGATCCAAAGAAAAATCGATGTTAGAATCAAGCTTCACGCCCGCATTGACAAACGCAAAAACAGGAATCACAAAATACGAGCACACAGGGTGCAAAAATGTCTGCACTTGAATGAGCGGATTTTGCGCGTAAGCGGAGTATTTGGAGATAGAATCCAGAATCTGTGCGCGCTTGCTTTGCTCTTTGATGTTGAATTTTTTGGTGAGATTCTGATCGGATTTAAAGAAATTCCCCAAATCATAAATCCATTCTTTGAATATGTTTTTTTGCTGTTTTTGGATATGGGTTTCAAAAAAATTGCTTCCATTTTTAATTAAAATATCAATTTTATTGAGCTCGTTTTTGAGATTGGTAAGGTAGTGATCAGAGACATTTGAGCGACCCGGTATGCTAAATGCCACGATAACTGCTGCTATGGTCGCGTGGATTCCGCTATTATAGATAGCAATCCACAAAAAAATCCCAAGGATTAAATATGCTGCAAGTCTGTGTTTGTCTTGATAATTATAATACAGCAAAATCGCAATGATAATGCCCGCTATTACGAGCCAAAAGGCATTGAGCGAAGAAGTATAAAAAAACACAATCACCAAAATCGCGCCTAAATCATCAATCACTGCTAATGTAACAAGAAAGATTTTGAGGCTCAAAGGCACTCTTTTGCCAAGTAGCAAAATCGCCCCCAAAGCAAAGGCTGTATCTGTGCTCATCGCCACGCCAAATCCGCCCGCTGAAGGAGTGTCGTGATTGAACGCTAAATAAATCACAATAGGCATGATAATCCCGCCAATCGCACCCAAAACAGGAAAGGCTATTTTTTTGAACCCTACAAGCTCGCCATACAAAATCTCACGTTTAGTCTCTAGCCCAATCATCAAAAAAAACAAGCTCATCGCTACATCATTTATGGCATGCAAGATTGTCATTCCATATTGACTCTCTCCCCAAAATACACCGATTTTTAGCTCTTGAAACTCAAAATATGTGTGTGAGAATTGAGAATTAGCAATCAGCATGGCAAAAATTACACAAAAGAAAATGAGGATTCCACTGAATGATTCGTGATTGATAAACGCATAGAGATTTTTTTTGAGCTTATCTTTGACATAGGTATCGTGCGGTATTTTGATGTGGTTAGCCAAATTTTCTCCCTATATTCTCTCTAAAGTTTGGATCAGTGGTTTTGTGATTTATGGACTTATAATAATGTAAAGTGCAATTATACAAAAAATAAATTGATATTTAATAATATTTTTATAAAAGCTAACATATAATTGCACGATATTAATAATTATTCCTAGATTATGATTGTATCAGCAGTTGAAGATGAAGTATTTTGTTGTTGATTGTAATTTGGAGTGTTAATAGTGTGATATAAAATTTTGTAAAAAATTAGAATTGTAAGGATTTTGGTATGGAATTTTTGCGCGTTCATATTGATTTGATTATATTTTGTGTGTTGGGATTTATGAGCTTTTTGGCGGTATGGTTTAGTATTGAGCGGTTTATTTATTTTGTAAAAATAAATATTGATGTTTTTCAGAATATTGATGATTTGGAAGAATCTTTGACAAAAAATCTCACTATATTGTATGTGATTTATTCTAATGCGCCGTATGTGGGGCTACTTGGAACGGTTGTTGGCATTATGATTACTTTTTATGATATGGGTATGAGCGGTGGAATGGACGCCAAAACCATTATGGTTGGGCTTTCTTTGGCACTCAAAGCCACTGCTTTTGGTTTGCTTGTCGCTATTCCGACATTAGTTGTGTATAATTTTTTGTTGCGTAGAATTGATGTGATATTAAATCGATATAAACACACGCATTTAGCGACTACACAAGCTACACAAACCATAAAGGATACACATTGAAAATCAAACGCACTGAAGGGCTTAATATTATTCCTTTGATTGATGTTATGCTTGTTTTGCTGGCTATTGTTTTGAGCGTATCGACTTTTATCGCGCAAGGCAAAATCCCTATCAATCTCCCGCAAGCTGACAATGTCGAGCAGAAAATGGACGAGAAAAAAATGGTGATTCTCATCAGTGCGGATAATAAAATCTATATCGATGATGTTGAAAAATCAATCGATGAGGTCAAAGAGGCGATAAATAGGATTGATGACAGACAACCCATTGAAGTCAAAAGCGACAAAGATGCGAAGTTTGAAAGCTTTGTAAAGATTATTGGCATTATTAAGGATAAGGGGCATGAAAATTTTTCAATTTCTGCGCAGTCAAATTAAAAATCCTGTATTCATAGGATTTATTTGCTCAAGTATCGTGCATTTAGGCATTTTGGCAAGTATTTTTGGCATATTTACTTCAGAAGACAAAATCGCACAAGTTGGCGCAAATACAATTACAATGAGCCTTGCTAGCTTCAATACAAATAGTAATCAAAAAAAATATTCAACCCCCACCAAGTCCAAACCGCCAAAGCCAAAGCACAAACACAAAAAAGAAAAAATACCCAAAAAACATAAGCCCAAAAATCCTATCCCAATCCAAGAAGAGCAAGAAGAAACAAAGCAAGATACAACTCCACAAGAAGAAGTAGTAACTCAAAAAGACACGCCACCCTCACCAATAGAGCAAGACACGCAAAGCGCACCATCTAGTCAGACTTCAGAAGGCTCTACGCAAGAATCTTTAGCATATAATGAGGGCGTGAGTGATGAGTTTTTGGGTAAAATCCAAGAGGCGATCAAAAAGAAACACCATTACCCAAGACTTGCGAGGATTCGCGAGATTCAGGGTATTGTAACGGTTGAGTTTATACTCAATACCGATGGAAGCATTCATGCGCTTAAGGTTTTTCACTCAAATACCGGTGATATTTTAAACCAGCAAGCCCTCAAAACAATCCAAGAAGCCTACAAAAACTTTCCACTTCCACCAAAGCAAGTGCGACTTAAGATCCCGATAGAATACACTTTGACTTTATAGGTTTTGTTATAGATTCTGCTTTTGGCGGGGTTTGTCATATAGTTTAAGCAGAATCTATCTCAAATAACAAACAAATATGCTATAAATCCACTTTATTTTGAGTGAGGAAGTTTCTATAATATTTATGGCGCAGTGCAAAAATACATTCAAACAATTAAGAAATATTGCAAAAAAGCTCACGAGAGTTTTTGTGAGGGTTTTTATATGCGGGATTATGCTGTGTAGCGTGGCTTGCGTGTGCTATGGCGATGAAGTAGATAAAGTAATAGAGCCAAATCAAACGCACTCCAACACATACGACACGCGCGCCACTAACACGCACTCCAAGCATTCGCTCTATCTTATTTATGAAAATGACTCAAATTTTGATAGTCGCGTTGATAAATATTACACAGCAGGATCGAGGCTAGCATATTATTCAAAAACATTTGGGCTAGATTCTAGAGCAAATCAGATTCTGCGGTATTTTGGGATTTTTTCTTTGTTTCACAAAGATGAGAATCTCTCTTCATTTAGTGTAAATCTCAGTCAAGAAATCTATGCGCCAAAAGATAGATTCTCGCCCATTCCACCTGCAAACGATCACCCTTATGGCGGGTTTTTGTATGCGCAATTTGGCGCGATTAATAAAAGCTCTCGGTTTTTAGAGCAGTTTGAGTTGAGTTTGGGAATGGTTGGCAAAGCCTCTTTAGCACAGCAAACACAGAATCTTATCCACAAACTCACAAATAACAAACTCTTAGCAGGCTGGGATACACAGCTCAAAAATGAATTTATCTTTAATCTATTTTGTAGAATCTCTTATCGTTATGCCTTCAGCGAGTCTTTGGCGCGTTATTTGGATATGATGCCACAAGCAAGTTTTGCGCTTGGCAATGCCAAAATATTTGCTCAACTCTCTTTGATTACGCGATTTGGCTACAATCTCTCACCACATACGCTTTCGCTCAATCAAAATTCAGGATTTGCAAGCGCGCCTATTGCCTATACGCCACATATAAGCATTTATGGCTTTGTGGGCGTTGGAGGTAGGGTTGTCGGACGCAATATTTTCTTAGAGGGCAATAGCTTTGCCAAACATCGCACATATCGCACATCAGATCTGACATTAGATTCTGCCCTAAATTCTAGTTTTGATGTGGAGCGCGTTATTGGCGAGTTTATATGGGGCGTGGCGTTGGATTATAAATGCTTTCATATCGGTTATAGCGTCATTCATCGCTCAAAAGAATTCTCCACGCAAGATGGCTTTTTGACCTATGGCTCTATTATGCTTGGTGTGAGCTTTTGATGAAACTTTACAAATACCATGAGCCAAAATGGCTAAAATTACCACGTTAAAAATACTAAAGCCAAATCTCCAAACCACCAAACACCAAATAAAACGTCTAAAAAAGCTAAATATAAGTTGTGATTTTTTATAATTTCAGTATTTGCATAAAAATGCTGATAAATATACAAAAATACAGGCGAGAGAATGCGATATATTAGAGTTTTGTTTATTGTGTTGTGTGGGGTTTTGAGCGCAGAATCTAGCACAGATTCTATGGATTTTAGAGATATTTTCGATTCTGCAGATTCTACAAAATCCACGCAACCCATAGAATCCACAGAATCTATCGATATAAAAACAGCATGGCACATGGTTTTAGACACAAGCGATGCGCTCAAAGCACAAGAGCTTAATACCAAACGAGCTGAAAAACTCTCACTCGGATCAAAGCTTAGCTTTTTACCTGAAATTAATGCCAAGATCGCGTATTTGCATCTTGATAAACCAATCGAGGCTTCGCTCACGCAAACAAACATTCCAAAATCTAGCCTTGCTACTTTGCCCCCTCAGATGCTACCACTTCTCTCATCTCTTGGTGCGCCCATTCACCTTGTCAATCAAAATGTCATGATTGGCGCGCTCAATATCATTTATCCGCTGTATGTTGGCGGGGCGCGATATAGAGCGATAAAGATTGCTGATATTGCCAAAAAAGATGCTAAAGAAGCCTATCGGCTTAAGACATTAGCGACTTTTGAAGAGCTTGTTGGGATTTATTATGCGGAGGTATTGGCAAAAGAAGTCGCTGAAGTGTTGGCACAAATCAAAGACGGCACGGCTTTGCATTATCACAATGCGCTTGATTTAGAAAAAAGCGGACAGATCGCGCATATTGAGGTTTTGGGCGCGCAAGTTGCTGATGACAAAGCACAAAGCAAGCTCAAAGAATCTAAAAATGCCCTAGACATCGCGTCTTTAGCCTTGCAAACAGCACTCTCAAAAGACAATATCACATCTGTTTCGGCTTTGGCTATTTCAGATAAAAGCTTTGAATCAGAGGAATATTATGTCGCGCGCGCATTAGAGGCGTATCCAGCCTTGCGCTCTTTGGAGCTTAAGATTGATTCTGCCAAACAAGCCAAAAAGCTTGCAATCGCGCCATTTTTGCCACAAGTTGTTGGTATGGGAAGTTATTTTTTTACTGATAGTCAAAAATCTCTCCTCACACAGAATATTCCGACTTGGTATGTTGGGGTTATGGCAAATGTTTCAATCCTTACTTCAAGTGCGAGAATCCAAAAATACCAAGCTGCAAAAATCACACAATTAGAGCTAGAAAGCCTCAAAGCGCAAGCCAAAAAAGATCTCACCCTCTTAGTGCGCAAAACCTACAAACAAGCCGTGTATGCGCGCGATGAATATCATAGCTTGCAATCCTCCATAGCACTTGCAAGAGAGAATCTTAAGCTCCAGCAGCAAGCCTTTAAGCAAGGATTAGCCACAAGCGCGCAAGTAATTGATGCTCAAAACACACTTCAAAGCGCATTAATAGAGCAAAAAACAATCTGCTATAAAGCCATTGTAGCATTAGCAAAATTGCTTGCTTTGAGCGATGATATTGAGAGTTTTTATGAATTCCAACATTAAAAGATTAAAGACATAAGGATAATGATGAAAAAAACATTTGAAATTGCTTTTGTGGCGGTTATTAGTGGGATATTGCTAATATGGCTTGTGATAAGTTTTTATCGGGCATACGCGCCCAAACCACAGCAAGTCCAAGGACAAATACAAGCACGAGAATATAATGTAAGCTCAAAGCTTGCTGGAAGAGTTGGCTCTATCTTAGTCAAAAAGGGCGATATAGTCAAAAAAGGTGATTTGATTTTTACGATAGATTCTCCTGAAGTGGAAGCAAAGCTTATGCAAGCAAAAGCCGGATATGAAGCCGCAAAAGCTATATCGCAAGAAACCCACAAGGGCGCAAGACTTGAGACAATCACTTCTGCTAGGGATATTTATAATAGTGCTAAAGCGATGCGAGAGCTTACTGAAAAAACCTACAATCGCATTGAGGATTTGTATAAAAATGGCGTAGCAAGTTTGCAGCGCAGAGATGAGGCTTACACAGCGTTTCAGAATGCAAAATACAATGAAAACACCGCCTATCAGCAATACAAAATTGCTCTTGATGGCGCGACAAAAGAGACAAAAGAAGCTGCCAAACAAAAAGAAATCGCTGCTGCTGGGCAACTAAGTGAGGTTGAAGCTTATATCAAAGATATTCAAGCTTATGCACCTTCAAATGGAGAAGTTTCAAATATTTTATTACAAGAAGGCGAGCTAAGTCCATCGGGATTTCCGGTTGTTATGCTTGTAGATAATGCTGATGTGTGGCTAAGGCTTAGCGTGTCTGAAGAATATTTACAGGATTTTAAAGTCGGCTCACAATTTAGTGCTTTTCTTCCAGCACTCAATAAAGACATACAATTTAAAGTGCGCTATGTCTCTGTAATGGGAGATTTTGCGACTTGGCGGGCGACTTCAAGCTCGAAGGGTTATGATTTGCGAAGTTTTGAAGTCGAAGCCATTCCACTAGAATCCAACAATGACTTCAAAATCGGTATGAGCGCGATAGTTACACTAACATCATCGATGACATCGCAAAAATAGCACTAGATTTTAAAAATGAAAAAAAACGCACGCATTTTCAAAAATATCTCCATATTTATCGCAAAGCATAAAGTGCTATTTTTGATTTATTGTGTGTTGCCATTGTTTATTGGTTGGTTTATTTATGCGGTTTTTATGGCGTCATTGCCTAGAGATCTTCCTGTGGGGATTGTGGATTTGGATCATTCGCAAGCAAGTTATGAGGCTATATTTAACATCAATGCACTGCCGACAATGCAAATCACACAGCATTATGACTCAATCACCAAAGCCAAGCAAGATCTTGCGATAAACAAAATCTATGCGCTTATTGTGATTCCAGCGCATTATCAGCGAGACATAAAAACAGCAAGTGCGACCATAGCGTTTTATTATAATGCGCAGTTTGTGCTTGTTGGCAAATCCTTAAACAGCGCGTTTGCAGAAGTTATCGGCACATTAAATGCAAAAGAATGGGCAGCAAAAAATCTCATCAAAGACCAGAATCTAACCCTTGCCAAAAGCAAGTCTATGCCGATATTTTCACAAATTATTCCGCTTTATAATCCAAGCAATAATTACGCGCAATTTTTGCTTACATTGCTACTTCCTTGTATGCTTCAGATTCTAAGTGCGCTTGCGATGATCCACCTTCTTAAATCCACGCCAAAAAGCACGATGGATCTTTTGATGAAATATATTTTTAATTCGCTTGTGTTTTTGTTTTGGGGACTTTGTATGATTGTTTTTCTTAAGATTCTAGGCTATGAGAATCGAGGCGATTTGGGATTGATTATTTTGGGTGTGGTGCTACTTATATTTGGGGTAAATGGCGTTGTTGTATTTGTGAATTCTGTATTACAAGATATGAAAAAAACAATAGGTGTCATTGCTGTTTATACTGCGCCCTCACTTGCATTTGCGGGGATTACTTATCCTCAAAATTCTATGAATTTTTTTGCGTATTTTTGGAGCAATTTTTTGCCGATTTCGCATTATATGGAGCTGTATATTCAGCAGGCAAATTATGGCGGTGCGATGAGTGAAGCTTTTAGTATTATGGGTGGAATGGTGTTTTTCTTGCTCTTTTTTGTGCTTGGTGCTGGAATCTATAGGCTAAGGACAAAAAAATGAGTTTTTTAGCAGTTGTTTTGTGTGAGCTCAAAGCCATAATCACAAATAAAGTTGTCGTGCTTGTTGTTTTTATCGGCACTTGTGTGTATGGGCTTTTGTATCCTACGCCTTATATTACAGATGTAGTTACAGGGCAAAAGCTTGTGATTGTTGATGAGGATAAAAGCGCGCTTTCAAAGCAGTTGATTTTTCTTGTCGGCGCGACTCCTCAAATCGAGCTTTTAGAAGAGGTGGATTCTTTAGATTCTGCGCGAAAAGAGATTGAGGATTCTCAAGCGGGCGGGATTTTGTTTATACCCAAAGGATTTGAAGCAAATGCAAAAATGGGTATAGGAAGCGTTGTGTCATATATGGGAAATGCATCGTATTTTTTGATTTATGGCGCGATTGTTGAGGGCGTGCATAATGCAATTGATGAGCTAAGCGATCAGTTGCGTAAATCATTGCAGCCAGATATATTGCAGACAAATATCATCTCATATCAGCCCATTGCCTTGTATAACGAGAATCTAGGATATGTCAATTATGCTTTGGCAGCGGTGCTTGTGTTTATTTTGCATCAGACGCTTATTGGCGGGATTGGGATTTTGTGCGCGTATCAAAACAGAATCTCTCACAAGAACCAAAAAGATTATTTTAACAAGATTCCAATCATAACGCTTCTTTTGGCTAGAATCTTAGTTTTTTCGGGCATTTATTGTGTGTGGTTTTTGGTGTATTTTGGCGTGCTTTTTGCGTCATTTGGCGTGCATATCCACGCGCATATTGTGGATTTTTGGTGCTTTGCGTTAATGTTTATTTTTAGTAGTGCAGCAGCGGGCATAATGCTTGGGGTATGCTGTGATGATGAGAGTTTGCCTACACAGATTGTGTTTGTCTCATCAATGCCACTTGTGTTTATTATGGGATTTATTTGGCCTAGTGATTTGCTTCCGGAGTTTTTGCGACAGCTTAGTTTTTTGATTCCGGCATATCATGGTGTGCGTGGGTTTATTTCGCTTAATCAAATGGGTGCGGATTTTTCAAGTATTATGCCTCATTTTTTGGCGTTGCTTGCGATTTTTGTGTTTTGTTTTTGCGCGAGTGTTTGGATTTTGAGCAATAAAAGAAAAAATAGCAAAAAGAGAGAAAAGCAACAAACACATAATCAAACATACAACACGCAAAATCAAGTAGAATCAAGCATAAAATAATGGCGCAAAAAAGGAACAATATGCAAAAAAATAAAGACACAATACACATCATATCTTGCGCATTCAAAGACGCATTTCCGCATACATTGCCTATTTTGGCTGGGTATGTTTTGATGGGCGCGACATTTGGGATTTTGCTCCAAAAAGCAGGCTTTGGCGTTGAATGGGCGTTGTTTATGAGTATTTTTCTGTATGCTGGAGCTATGCAGTTTATGTGTGTTGGGCTACTTGCTAGCGGGGCTGGACTTTTTGATTCGTTTGTGCTAGCACTTATGATTAATTCAAGGCAGATTTTTTATGCGATTTCAATGCTTGGGGTTTTTGGTTGTATGGGTAAAAAAAGATTCTATCTTATTTTTTCGCTCACTGATGAGACATTTGCGCTTTTGCATTCCAAAACCCCAAAAAATGGCGTAGATTCTGGTTGGTTTATGTTTTTTATTTCATTTTTAAATCAAATCTATTGGGTGATGGGCTGTGTTTTGGGCTCTTTGCTTGGAGGTTTTGTGGCATTTGATGTGAGCGGGGTGGAATTTGTGATGAGTGCTATTTTTGTGGTGATTTTTATCGATCAATGGAGACAAAACAAAAACCACACTGCAGCATTTGTCGGTATGATTGTGAGTGTAGTGTGTTTATTAATTTTTGGTAAAAATATGTTTTTGCTTCCGGCATTGTTTGGGATTTGTATTGTGCTTTTTGTCTGCAAAAGGCACGCAAAAATCTAAGTTAGCCACGATGATGTAAATAATACGCGATAGATTTAAGATAAAGAATTAAGATGAAAAAATATATTTTTGCACTTCTTGTGAGTATCTACACACTAGAATCTTTAGAATCTCCAAAGACTTTGGGACCTTCTGTGCTGCAAGATGATTATTTGCAAAATCCGCCAAAATATTATCAATCATCACAGCCAAACCACCAACTAAAATATTATCAACCCTCTTCAAGTAGTGGGTATCTTGGCACGACAATAGGTTTGCTAAGTGGAGGGCTTTTAGTGAGTATTATCGGGCTGTATTTGATGCCTGAAAGCGTTACAAATTGGGATAGATCGCGGTTTGGGTTTGGTGCGTGGGCTCAAGATGTGCAAGTTGGTCCTGTGCTTGATCGTGATAATTTTATCCTCAATGGTATCTCGCACCCATATTTTGGTGCTGTGTATTATATGCAGCCACGCATTGCTGGGTATTCTTGGGCAGAATCTACATTGTTTTCATTTATCGTCTCGACGATTTTTTGGGAATACGGAATCGAGGCTTTTGTTGAGATTCCAAGTTGGCAGGATCTCATCTATACGCCAGCCATTGGCTCGATTTTTGGGGAGATTTTTTATCAGACTACAAAATATATCCAAAATACCGATTATAAGCTTTTTGGTTCGCGCATTTTGGGGTATATTGTGGTAGCATTAATGGATCCAATCGGCGTGATTATGCGGGATTTAGGGTTAGCTCAATTTATGGGGATTGATAATATGAATGATTCCAAACGCTTTGTTTCATTTGCTTCACCTATGGGGATAGGACTTGCATTGCGTTTTTGACTTTATAGATAAGGATAAATTATGAATAATACTTTTGAGGTTTCAAATCAAGCTAAATTGCCTACGCGTTTTGGGAATTTTATCATACAATCATTTCGCGAAATGGGGAAAAAAGGTGAGTGCGATTGTGCGCTAGAGCATTTGGTCGTGATGACATCAACACTAAGTGATGCGCCATTATTGCGCGTGCATTCTGAATGCTTGACGGGTGATGTGTTTGGCTCGCATAAGTGCGATTGTGGCGGAGAGCTTGCTTTGGCAATGGAAAAAATCGCTGCTTCAGAGGCAAGCGGGCAGGGCGGAATGCTGATTTATCTGCGTCAAGAAGGGCGCGGGATAGGGCTTTTTAATAAAGTCAATGCGTATGTACTACAAGACAAAGGCTATGATACGGTTGAGGCAAATGAAGCACTCGGTTTTGCAAGCGATCAGCGCGATTATGAGATTGTAGGCAAGATTTTGGATTTTTATCAGATCAAAAAAGCCCACCTTTTAACAAACAATCCACGCAAAATTAAGGCATTAGAGCAGTATATACAGGTTGTGCGCGATAGTATCATAATCCAAAGCAATCAATACAACGAAAAATACCTCGCGACAAAAAAGGCAAAACTAGGGCATTTGCTCTAAGAGAATCTAGATTTTAATTTATATAGAATCTAAATTCTCTTTTTTTGCTATGCAACTCTAGGGCTTTGCTTGAGAAGTCATATTTCAGGGAGTTTGAAATTTTTAGCCTGCAAATCTGCAATAAATGCTTATGTTACACCTTTTTGCGTTTTTGCTTGCCTAAAAATTTCTACACAACCCTGATTAAATCTGCCTAAAAATAGAGGATTTCTTAAGTGCCATTATGTTTTCACAGAATCTAGATTCTGTTTATGGATTCTTGGATTGCCACCAAGGATAAACCTTGCTCGCAATTGAGGGGGTAGGCTTGTCATTGCGAGGACGACAGGACGAAGCAATCTAGTCAAAAAATGGATAAAAGAAAACGCGATGTCTTATGTGATTGTGTATGACTGGATTCTTCGCTTTCTACGAAAGCTTAAGTAATGACAGGGCTTTACTAAATTGCCACACAAGGCTTGCCACTTGCAATGACAAAATAGATTCTAGATTTTTTCTTTCTTTTTTCTTTTTTGATTTTTCAGTATTAAATTCATCATAAATGCAACTTTTATCTTAAGAAGCAACTAAGTTGCATTATAATACAATCCGAATTCCAACTTAGCAAATGGAGAATATAATGTTTAAAATACATAAATTACATTTATTGGTGATATTAGCAAGCGGTGTTTTGTGTGCGGAGGATACATATATGTTGCAAAATTCTGTCGTTACAGGCTCGGCTATGGCGACAGATATTGCAAAGATTCCGGGCAATATTAGCGTTGTGGATTCTGCGCATATCTCTCATCTTCCAAATCAAAAAATCACAGATACAATCAAGAAGCTCGCGGGCGTTATGATGTATCGCGATGTCGGGTTTAATCCGCGCCCTGCGATTAAGATTCGTGGGATTAATTATGGCACATTGGTTATGCTTGATGGCGTGATTTTAAATGATTTGGAGGGTGAGAATAGAATCTTAAATCAAATCTCGCTGTATGATGTTACGCGCGTGGAGGTGGCGCGCGGGGCGTTTTCGAGCTTGTATGGGACAAATGCGATTGGAGGTGTGGTGAATTTCATCACTTCTATGCCTACAAAGCTTGAAGTGCAGGCTTTGGCTGGGTATGGGAGTGAATTTGTAAGCGATACCGCAGATAAAAATCTCTATCGTTTTTATGGAAGCGTGGGCGATGCGTTTTTTGATAAGCGATTGCGACTTAAAATCTCAGGTGGATTTACTTCCACGCAAGGCTATCCTAGCTTTCCGACTTATCCAAATTCTGCGGGTGAATACACACCCAGCGTTTTGAGCAATCTTAGTGGCTGGTATACTGATGCGCAAGGGCGTCAGATAATCGGCGATGGTGGCAAAAGAAAATACAACACTTGGGATATACGCGCCAAAGCAGAATTTGATCTTACAGAATCTAGCACGATTTCAGCGATGTTTAGTGCTTCAAACCATAATTATGATTTTCATGATTTTAAGAGCTATTTGCGAAATGCAAGTGGTGATGTGGTCTATGATGTTGGTGGGAAGGATTATTTTGTCGGCTCTGGATATGGAGGATATGGAAGCTACACAAATCTAGTAGGCGCACTTAGCTTCACGCAGGATTTTGAGCGATCAATGCTAAAAATCGCCTTCTCAAGCGCAAACTTGATAAGCTGGTGGCAAGATGCAGATATAAGTAATGGCGGAAATCGCTTTGGCGGGGCTGGCTATACGCAAGATATTACGACTTCAAATAATTATCTTGATATGATTTATCATGTCGATTTGAGCGATAAACACAGGCTTGTAAGCGCGGTGCAATTCCGCTATCTTGATCTGGATCAGAGTAATTATAATGTAGCAAATTGGCGTGAAGTCAAGGAACGATCAGGCGCGCCATATCGAGCCTATGGTTCTAAGGCATTTGTGGGATCGACTTATATTTCTTGGGACGCAGCTTGGCTTGAGTCGCTCTCTACAAGTCTTGGCGTGCGTTATGATTATTGGCGGAATTTTGATGGCTACACAATAGGTGCGCTCGCAGCTTCAAATCCGCTTCAAGCCTCTGAATTCAGCCCTAAAGCTTCGATAAATTACAAAATCTTGCCAAATTGGATTACAAAAGCAAGCATTGGAAGCGGATTTAGAATGCCAACTTTGCGCGAAGCATATCCGCCCATGTCGCATGGGATTTGGATCGCATCTCAAAATCTAAAGCCAGAGAGGGGTTTGAGCTTTGAAGTTGGCACGGAGTTTTTAAGCAAATATATCAAAACAAGTTTGTATTATTTTCAGACAGAGCTTTCAAATATGATCTATCGCGTGGGTAATGGAACTGCGGAAAATCCAAGACATTATAGCAATGCAGGATATGGCAGAATCAATGGCATAGAATTGAGCGCGGAGATTCCGATATATGGGGCATTAAGCCTTGAGGGAAGCTATACGCTCACTTCTGCAAAAGTCATCAAAAATGACGCAGATCCGCGCGTAGTTGGCAAACAACTTCAAGAAGTGCCCGAGCATATAGGCAATATCGCTTTGCATTATAATCAGCCACGAGGCTTTTTTGGCTCGCTTTGGACATATTTGACTTCGTCATTTTATGATGATGTGCTTAATACCCCTGTTTTAAGCAATACTTTCGGGCATCATGAGGCGCAATTCACGCTCAATGCCAAAATCGGCTATATGTTTAACAATGGCATAGAAGTGAGCTTTCAGGCTTTAAATATGACAAACAATCGATATTATGATTACTACATCGTCGCTGGAGCGAGCTACTATGCGCAGCTTCGATATGTGCTTTGAGATTAGAGAATAACTTTTCCACTAAGAATGAGCGTAGAGACTTTTTGTGCTGACATGATGAAATGCAAATGAGGCTGCGTGGAATTGGTGATATGTGGGATATGAAAAATCGCAAAATCCGCAAGCCTGCCTTTTTGCAAAATACCATTATTGAGATTGAGTGCTTTTGCGCCATTGTGGGTTGCCATTAATAAAAGCTCTTTGGCGAGATTCTCGATATTTGTATCCATACACAAAAGTCCTGCTCTTAGCTCATCAAGGAGATTGAGATTGAAATTTGAGCTCATACCATCAGTGCCTATGGCAAGGTGATTTGTGGTGTGATGATGTGTAGCTATGGTGCTTGAAGTGGGGGAATTTGAAGCTAAAGCTATGCGCGCAGAATCTAAATTAGCAGAATCTAAAGAATCCACATCAAAAGCCTTACATTGAGTGGATTTGGTGGCAGATCTAAGCGCATTGAGATTAAAAATCTTGCCATCAAGAAGTTTATTGCTTCTTGGGCAAGTGATGATAGAATGATGAGAATCTAGCGTGGCTCTTAGCTCAGATTGCGTGGCGTTTGTCATATGCACAAACACTGCCCGCAATCCACTAAAAAGCTCAAAAAATTCATCTATCGTATAAAAAGGCTTAGGATTTGGGATTTTAAGCACATTGGTATAAAAATCCAAAAACCACCCCTTGCCATGTGAGAGCCATTCGCGCTCGGCTTTAGATTCTAGGAAGTGTGTGGAGAGCAGGGATTGATTGGCTTTGGCGATGTTTATGATATGGCGCGCAAGCACATTATGCACAGAATATGGCGAGTGAATGGCTATGGCTGGAAAAAATGTGCTTGAAGAAAGGGCAAGCGATCGCTCAAATCGAGCTTTGAAATCCGAAAAAAGCATATCAATGGCTGCGGGATTTGAGCCAATGGCTTCATTGAAATACACAACTTTAAGCGGGCTTTGAGTAAGTGCTTGCATATCAAGCCCATAGCTTGAGATAGCACCCACACTTCCGACTCCACATTCAAGCTGCGAGCTAATCTCATCACAAATAATAGAATCTATTTTATCAAGCACATCATCGCGATTTTTCATAACGCTAGAGAGCCATTGCGGGAATCCACCATAATCAAAATGAAAGTGATTTGCTCCAAACTCAAAATGAATATGAGCATTGATAAAAGCCGGCAAAAGCACGCTATCTTCATAGAATCTAGAATCTAGATTCTGGTATTTTGCCCTCAATTCCTCAAATATGCCAACTTCTATAATCTCGCCATTTTCATACACAACCCCGCCATTTTTAATCACACTAAAATCGCTATCGCACACAAATACAAAGCTAGAACCAAGTAGCATTTTTGTCCTTTATCAAATCATTTATAAAGTTTGCATTGTAACCAAAATCAAAAAGAGTGAGTAAGTTTATCTTAAAAATGTGCTAGAATTTGCACTATTGAATGACTAGAATCCCATCAAATCAGGCGAGGCAGAATGCAAAAAGCACACCAAGCATATATCCAAAAAGCGCACATTCAAAAAGCACATATTATGGAAGTAAGTGATTTTGTCGCAAAATACGCAAGTGCTTTGCTTTCAAATGGTGCATACACTTCAAGGGTCGCGCGCTGCACTGAGCGGATAGCAGAATCTTTTGGCTATGATGTGCATTTAAATATATTTTTAAAATACATTATCCTTAATGTCATCGACAAGCAAAATTACGACAATCGCTACACTCAAGTCATCAACAATACCCAACCAAATGTCAATCTCGCGCTAATTACGCATTTAAGCGCACTAAGCTGGCAGATTTATGATGAGCACTTAAGCCTTAAGGAAGCAAAGATAGGATTTGAGGATATGATGCATAAAGCGCGCCTTGCTCCTATTCCTACGGCATTTTTTGTCAGCTTTGCAAATGCTACATTTTGCAAGCTTTTTGACGGGGATTTTGGGGCGTTGGTGTGTATTTTTATGGGGACTTTTGTGGGATTTTGGTTGCGGTTTTTCTGCCAAAAAATCAAGCTTGATATGCGCGCGCAATTTTTATTTACTTCTTTTTTGTCATCGTTTGTGGCGTATATCGGCGTTTGGCTAGGTCTTACGCATACGCCTGAGATTGCTATTGGTGGAAGTATTTTGTATTTGATTCCGGGCGTGCTTATCATTAATGCCCTTGTAGATATTATCCAAGAAAACACGCTTATGGGGGTTAGCAGGACGATAAATATGATTGTGGTTATGCTATGTCTTGCAGGCGGGGTGTATATGACTTTGGAGATTACAAAAGTGAGTATTTTAAATGTTTGACATTACGCAAAATTTTCCACAATTAGCGACATTATTACATTCGCCATTTTTGCATAATTCGCTTTGGCAGGAATGTATATCAAATACGATTTTTGCATTTATCGCTGGATTTGGCTTTGCGTGTGCGCTTAATCCGCTCAAGCGCACATTGATTTTGAGCGCGGTTTTTGCAGCGATTGGCTATAATGTGCGGTTTTTGCTTATGGAGACTTCGTTTTTTGGCTTTGCGGGAGCGAGCTTTTGTGCGAGCCTTTGTATCGGGCTTTTGGCTACAATCATCGCCAAAAAGCTGACAAGCCCGATTGAAGTTGTTGTGTTTCCTGCGCTTTTGCCTATGTTTCCGGGAAGCTATGGATACAAAAGCATTATCTCACTTTTGCTCTTTATACAGCAAAACGATGATAAGGGCAGGCTTGAGTATTTGCTTGCGTTTTTTGATCATTTTATGATTATGGTTTCTGTCTCATTGGCGTTGGTTGCGGGGGTTTTGATTGTTTTGTCGATATTTTATGAGCAAAGCTTTATGATGACAAGAGGGTTTAAGAGGCTCTCACTGAAGGATTGGTAGAATCTAGAATCCATATCGCAAGCTAAAAAATATCAGCACAAAGCGTAGAATCTAAAGTCATAGAATCCAAAACAAAATGAGGTTTTGTTTGCGTGAGGTTTTTTGTTTGTGGATTCTCAATGAAGCATTGTTTGTGTTTTTTCAATATTCCTTTTAGTATTTTTGCGCGCAAAGAAGCAAATCCCAAAATCAATATGATAAAGGATATTTTTAGCAATATATCTTTACAATAACTTACAAATAATCAAACATAAAATCCAAAGACTCAAGGTAAAATATGACAACTTCGATAAAACACTCTCAAAGGACTTTTCAGTCGGATTTTGGCAAAGTCGCTTATGATTTGTATGAGCCTGCGCTAGATGTGGCATTGCCTGTGAGGATTATCCAAATCGCTCATGGAATGGTCGAGCACAAAGGAAGGTATTGCTGGGTCGCGCACGAGCTTGCTAAAAATGGCTATATCGTTGCCATAAGCGATCATCGAGGGCATGGCGAGAGTGTCAATGCAGAATCTAAAATCACTTTGGGTGAAATGGGCGAAGATGGATTCCAAAAAGCTGCATATGATTTGTATAAGCTAAATTGCACGCTCAAAGAGCTTTATCCTAAGGCGGAGATTATTTTGCTCGGACATTCTATGGGCTCTTTGCTTGCAAGGCGGTATTTGCTGCTGTATGGGGATTCTATATGTGCGCTTATCTTAAGTGGCACGCCTGCGTATAATCCATTGCTACCACTTGGCATTTGGCTAGGTAGGGCATTTGGTTTTTTTGATTTGGCGATTGTGAAAAATCTAGGCGCAAAAGTGCTAAATCGGCTTAGCTTTGGTGGATTTAACAAAAAACTTCTCAAACACAATAAAATGAAGCGCAAACAAACCCCAAGCCTTGATAGCGCAAAAGCAAATAACATGCGTTGGCTTTGCTCAGATAATCAAGTCGTGCAAGAATACATCACAGATCCAAAGTGTGATTTTATTTTTTCATTGCAAAGTTTTCTCAATCTTTTTCATGGCACACAAGAAGTATATAGCCCTAATTACCCTGAACCCAAAAATCCGCTTTTGCCTGTTTTGTTTGTCAGTGGATATGATGATGCGTGCGGTGATTTTGGCGAGGGCGTGCAAAAAGCTAGAATCCATTTGCAAACGCAAGGATACAAAGATGTTGAGATTATCCTTTATCAAGATGCGCGACATGAGATTCTTAATGAGCCACACATTAAGCAACAAGTCATTCAAGATATATTGCTTTGGCTAAGAGATAGGCTCAAATAATTGTGAGATTACATCTTGCCTAATCTCATTGCCCATCTTGCCTATTCTCACCCATCTATCTCGCCCATTTTGAGTAGCACCACCGCGCATAGCACACATACCACACCAATGTAGCCGATGGCATTAAGCCTTTCTCCAAATAATATCCGCCCGCCAATAAGCGTCCCAATAATCCCAATCGCTCCCCAGCTTGAATACGCCACTGCTAAAGGCATATGCTTAAGCGCAAGGCGAAGCAAATAAAACGCCAAAAGCACCAAAAATATCGCGCTTATCCCATAGAGCTTTTTTTGAAAGCCATTTGATTGCTTGAGTAAAAGATTTGCGATCACATCAATGAGCGCAGCTAATGCCACAAGGACAAAACCCATAAAATTTGCTGATGAAAGAGATGAGAGAGATTCCACTTTGCCTCCTTTCTGTTAGCTACTTTTTGAGCTTTTTTCTTCGCCAAGATTGATTAAAATAATCCCACAAATCCCAAGTGCAATACCACACATTTGCATAGTTGAGAGCTTTTCATCAAAATAAAAAATACTCACTAACACAATGCAAATCACCCCCAAAACTTCCCACATTGCGTATGCTATGCTGACGCTGATTTTTTTTATCGCAAGCCCGATGAAATAATAAGAAATGCAAATAAAAATAGCAGTGACAAAAAAGCTACAATCAATGCGATGAGAAAATATAATGATATGAAAATCATGCACATAGCCCACCTTTAAAAAGCTTGAGCCTATAACTTCTGTCAAAATCGCAATAATCAGACACATCCACGCCCATAATAATGGATTTTTCGCTACGCGCATTATTTATCCTTTCTTGTATTTGCCTTTGTTTTTATTTGTTTTGGGTGAGCTCTAAGATACAGCATAAGCGCACTTCCGCATAGAATCATACAGCAGCACAGAATCTGCCCCATACTCAACCCAAAAAACAATCCCATTTGAGAATCTGGCTCTCGCCAATACTCCGCAATAAAGCGCATGACACCATAGCTTATCGCATAAATAGCAATAAGCATTCCTTTTGTGCGGACAAGGCGCGCACTCACAAGCACGATGATAAACACCACCACGCCCTCCAAAAACGCCTCCAAAAGCTGGCTAGGATAGCGAAGTGTGCCATCAACTATAATCCCAATCATTTGCCCGAATGTATCAGAATCTAAAACCACGCGCCCATAGAGTTCTTGATTGAGAAAATTCCCAATGCGCCCAAATACATACGCCAAAGGTATGCTAAGGGCTGCTAGATCCATATATAGCAAAAATGATTGTTTTTTGAGTCTTGCAAAAATCCACGAAGCAAGCAAAAATCCAATAATCGCTCCATGATAGCTCATTCCACGAATGCCTACGAAATTACCCGCTGTATCAAAGATATTAAAGATTTGCCATGGATGCGCAAGATACCAAAACCGCATAGGATCATAAATGATGATATAGCCAATGCGCGCACCCAAAATCACGCCAATTTCTGCCCAAATAAAATAACTATCAAGCATATGTGAGCTGATAGGAAAGCGATTTGGCGCACGCGAGATGATGATTTTTGCGACAAAAAAAGCAAACAAAAGCGCGCACACATACGCGATCCCATACCAATGCATAGGAAAGCCAAACACGCTAAAAGCAATAGGGTCAAATTTTTGATAAATATCATTCCAAAAACTCATATCACCTCCCATCTCTCACCTCACTTCTAGCGGATCTTGCTCGATTGCAATGTCAAAAAGTTCATTGAATTCGACTTGCTCAAAAATGCTATATATTTTGTAATGATCTGTGGAGATGCTAAAATCAAAGCCATCTCGTTGCTTGAGCTTGAGTAGATAGCCTAGTGCGTAGGTATTGAAAGGAAAAGCATTAATGAGAAAAAGTTTCCATTTTTGCGATTTGAGCGTATCGATATGCTGGGCGATTGTAGCTCTAAACTGCGTGCTAAAATCTGCAAAATCTTCTTGTGTTTTTATTTTGCCTTCCCAGCGGATAATCATTTGGTTATCGCGTTGTAATGTCGTTATACTCAAAATATCTCCTCTTTAGCTGAATGCAAAGTAGCCGTTGTGTTTTTGATATGACAAAAATTTTTGGCATATCATAGCAAAATTTTCGTGCAAAAAACGCAATAATGATATGCCCAAATCCATTTGTTTGCTGTGCTTTATAGGCGGTTTTGTGATGTTTTATGCGGGTTTGGATTCTAGGTTTTGTCGGTGGAATCCTATACAAAAACCGCACTTGCATTGTGTCTGCATACACCAATACATCGCATTTGATTTAAGCTTGCCTTAATGTATCGCCATTTTTGTTTGTCGCACATACGCCATCTCTAGTATATTACTTCCTAATTCCCACAACATTGCATACAAAGAATCTTTATGTTGTGTTTTTGCGGATAGAAGTAGAGAATCTATACATGATTCTAGTGCATAGAAATTTACTCTAAACTTGAAACTCTTTTGGTAATGGTGCGTGGAATTCATAATCAAAAATCTTTATATATCGAGCATGAAGCATAAGTCGTTTGGCTGGAATCCCACCATACAGACTATCGCCAACAATTGGATACCCGATAGCTTTAAGGTGGATTCTGATTTGATGTGTGCGACCGGTTTTTATCTCGACATCAAGGAGAGTTTTTTTGCCAATAATTGCCTGTGGCTTGATGATACTTATAGCTGGCAAACCTTTCTTTGAGATTTTACTTTTTGCGATTTTGCCTCTTTGGGTCAAAATAGGCAAATCAATCACTTGCTCCTCGCTTATAATGCCATCTACTAAAGTGTTATAATGCTTTATTACGCGTTTGTGTTTGAATTCTTCTCTGGCTTTTTTTGCAAATTCACTCTCAGTTTTGACAAGCAAAATAACCCCACTTGTCTCTTTGTCGAGCCGATGAAGCAAGCTCCATTCTTTGAATTCCTCTCCAAAAATATCTATAAGATCATCTACAAGATTATAGCTTTCGATAAATGGCGGTTTGTCTATACACATAATATCAGAATCTTCAAAAAGGATTGTCGGCTTTGTGTAGGCGATCACATCAAATATGCTTTGATCTGGAAATTCTGCGCGAGCGAGAGTGATTTTTTTGCCTTTGAAGCTTACGCGTCCTTGATCGATGAGTGTTTTGGCTTTTTTGTGTGAAGTGCCAAGCTGTGTGCTTAGAAGTTTATATGCTTTTTGCATTGTGTATTCCTTTCGTGATTTCTTTGCAAAGCTCTGGAAGCTTAGAATCTATCGAGAGGATTTGAGATTTAGGGATAGTCTCAAATGATAGAAGCGTTTGGGTGAGATTCTGGGTGAGCGTATAACCTTGTATGCACTCAAATAATGCGTGCTGATTGAAAATATGTGTGCCACTAATGATTTTATTGTGAAAATACGCTGGCTCGATTGGATTATGTCCGCCTGCTTTGATAAATGCCCCGCCTAAAATCACAACATCGCCAATAGCATAAAAATTATTAAGCTCCATTAATTTATCAATAAGTAGCACATCAACATCATCGCGGAATCCATCACTTAGCTTTGCATAGCGCAGTAGATTTTTTTGGAGTAATTCCTCTACGAGTATAAATCTCTCCGGGTGGCGAGGCGCAAGAAATAAAATTGCATTATGATGTGTGGCTTTGAGTGCAAGGAAAGATTCTAAAATCATCTCTTCTTCTGTGTGATGTGTCGAAGCACCGATAATGCAGAGTTTATCAGGCTTAGGGTAGGTGTGTGTAATCGTCGGGGTTGCAAGGAGCTTGAGATTGCCAAATACACAGACTTCATTTGCCCCAAGAGTGAGAAAATGATTCATATCGTTTTGTGTTTGGGCTAGGATTTTATCGATATATGAGAAGATTTTGCGATACAAAAACGCAAGCTTTTTATACTTTGGGTAGGACGCATTTGAGATTCTAGCATTGATAAGCAAAGTCTTTGCCTTTAGGCTTTTGGCAAGATAAAAAAGCTCAAACCATAGCTCTGCTTCTGTAACGATGAGTGTTTGCAATGACTTTAAGCGGTGTTTATATAAGGGCAAAAATATCTCAAATGGCAAATAATGAATGCGAATGTTGCTGTGATTGTGGTAGGTTTTTTGTGCGAGATTATAGCCTGTTTGGGTGATTGTGGTGATGAGGATTTGATAGGGGGTTTGATTGGATTGTGTGTGAGACAAAAGGGAAGTGATGATTGGCTCTATGGATTTTATCTCACCAAACGAGCAAGCATGAAACCACAAGGCAGGCTTAAAATCAGCACAAAATCTTTGATCCAAGAAAAAACGCGCAGGAATTGAGCGTCTGTGCTTTGTGCGAAAGCTTGTGATGATAAGAAATGGCAAACTTATGCCATATACAAGAGCGCACAAAAAGAGATAGAAATAATTAAACATTTTCTTCGATGTAGAGGATTCTGCCACAATGAGGGCAAGTGATGATGTCATTACTTTGCAAAATCTCTGTGTAGAGTTTGTTATTTATGCGGATAAAGCACCCGCCACAAGCTTGTTTTTTAACCGGCACGACACTTGTATTTTTCGCCCATTTGCGGATTTTTTCATAAAAAATAATCACTTTTTGATCGATAGAGGCAATGGCTTTTTCTTTTTTGAGGAAAATTTCATGTTGCTGCTCTCTAATACGTTTCACCTCTGCGTCTGTTGCTACTTGAAGCTCTTGTATTTGAGCTTGAAGCTCATCTTGCTTGGCTTGCTTTTGGGCTTGCTCTTGCTCTTTAGATTCTAGCTCTTTATTGAGTCGCTCTATCTCGCTATTTGCGTGTTTTATCTGCTCTCGCGCAAGATCTTCTTCGATAGCAAGTGCGCGCGCTTCTCTATCAGATCGCACTTCTTTTGTTTTTTGGGCGATCTCCTCGATTTTTTGGGAATTTTCTTGGATTGAAAGCTCATTGCGCACAATTGCTAATTTTAGTTCGTCTTTAGATTCTGCTATGGCTGTGATTGCGCTTTTTTGCTGATCTTGTGAAGCCAAAAGTGCATTGAGGGTTTTTGTTTTTTCTTTTATCATCGGCTCAAACGCATCAGATTCTTTGTCGATTTGAGCAATTTCGATGAGTTGTTTTAAATGTTTATTCATTGAATATCCTTCATATATAAGAAAATGGGGAAAAATTGTGTAGTATTATACCTTTAAGGCTCTTAATTTGCAAAATACTTTTTAAGATTTTTGGAAAATCTCTCTCGCTTGCGTAATGCTCGACATCAATGCAACCTATATTCATAGAAAGTGCGCTCATCGCGTCATGGTATTTTATATCTCCGGTGATAAGGCAGCTTGGCTTGTGTGGTATTTCTTTGAGAAAGCTAGCACCACTTCCGCATACGATATATAGATCTGATATTTTAGATTCTAGCGGCGTGAAGCGGATAGTCTCAAGCCCTAATGTTTGTTTGAGATGTAATGCTAAATTTGCAATCGTGCTTTCTTGAATCTTGCAATATTGCGCCATATTACATTCTTGAGCCTCTGTGAAGCCTAAGATGTTTTTTGCAAAGTGCGCGTTGAGATGTGTTTTGTCAAAGTTTGTATGCATGGCGATAAGGGCGTTATTGTTGCTAAGGAGAATCTGGGCTAGATTGCTTGGGTATTGCGCGGTTTGCAAGGATTTTAGAGGGGTGAAGATAAGCGGGTGATGTGTGATAAGAAGTGCGTTTTTAGGCAAGGATTTGACAATTTGCAAATCAGCCTCTAATGCAAGATAAATGCCCTCAATCTCTTGATGTAAATCACCGATATTAAGCCCTGAATTATCCCATTTTTCTTGCAAGGCAAATGGACTTATAGAATCTAGCACTTCATAAATTTCAGAGAGTTTCATATATTTGTCCTTTATTTTGCGCGCTTTTTATTTGTGTGGTTTGTACGTGGTTTGTTTTTGGGCTTGGAGTCGCTCTGCGCGCTCATTTTCTTGCTCTTTATACAGCATAGCACAACCCCTTGCTTGCTCTCGAATCTTTAGGATATAGTTTTGACGCTCTGTTACGGAGATTGCCTTGCGCGCATCAAGGATATTAAAATAATGAGATGAAAGCATAACCCAATCATACGCGGGCAAAACAACACCAGAATCTAAACATCGCACCGCTTCTTTTTGTGCCATAGCAAAGGCTTCAAAAAGCATAGTTGTATCAGCTATCTCAAAGTGATATTTTGAGAACTCATACTCACTCTCCAAATGCACATCAGCGTATTTGACGATATGTTTGCCATCATCATTCCAGCAAATATCAAACACAGATTCTACGCCTTGAATATACATCGCCAATCGCTCAACCCCATAAGTAATCTCAACTGCCACAGGATCGCACGCGATTCCGCCGACTTGCTGAAAATAAGTAAATTGTGTAACTTCCATACCATCAAGCCACACTTCCCAGCCAAGCCCCCAAGCACCAAGCGTTGGCGACTCCCAATTATCCTCGATAAAGCGCACATCATGCTTACTAGAATCTAGCCCTAGCATTTGGAGCGATTGTAAATACAGCTCTTGAATATTTGGCACGCTCGGCTTGATTAAGACTTGAAATTGATAGTAGCTTCCTAGGCGGTTTGGATTCTCGCCATATCGCCCATCAGTTGGACGACGCGAAGGCGCGACATACGCCACACTCCATGGCGTAGAATCTAGACTTCTTAGCAATGTCGCAGGGTGAAATGTGCCAGCACCTGCGGGAATATCATAAGGCTGAAGAATAATGCAACCTTGCTGCTTCCAAAACTCTTGAAGTTTGAGTAGTATGTCTGAAAAGCTTAATGCCATATTGTCTCCTTTATGAAATATCAAAAAATATCAAAATTTGAGGGGTAAATTTTCTCTTGCTCTCTCTTTTCTTTTTTTGTAGTTTTGCAATCTTATATTTTTGCAATTTTACAATTTTGCAATCTTATCCGCGATACTGCGATGTCATAATGTCGCAATGTGTTAGCGTTTGGATTGTAGCACGCGATAATTTTATGCTATTTTGTGTTTGTGTATTTAATTTCTAGAATCTAAATCCACCTCCACATCTCTAGCATTTTTTTGTTGTGTAGCGATAGATTCTGTGTTTTTTGACCTCCACCACAACCAAATCCTCTGTAATACACTCGGCTTTGCTTTTGTGTATTGTAGCAATAAATCTAAAATCTCTTTGCGTCTAAACATAATCGCACAATTCATCGGTGAAAGCGCGCCTTTGCCATCAGGATTTGCGCCAGATTCTAGCAAAAGCTTTGCCATTTCATAATACCCCTTGAAGCAAACTCCAGCCAAAGGTGTGTGGTTTTTGTCGTTTGGCTTATCCACTTGCGCGCTGTATTCTATAAGCATTTTGGCAGCCTCAAGGCTATTGTGATAGGCTGCAAGCATAAGGAGCGTATCGCCTTTGTGGTTGGCAAGATTAGCATTAAGCCCAGAATCTAGCAAAATCTTTAGATTCTGCGTATCGTTTTGCCTTGCAAAATCAAAGCTTAGCGCGCAAAGTTCTTCTAATTGTTGTTGCTCTTTGGAATTAAGTTGCATGATTTTCCTTTGGGCGATTGGTTGATTATCTATTATATCTCGCGCAAGATAGAATCTAAAATCTCTATCATCTCATCAATATGGCTAGAATCTATAACAAGCGGTGGCGCGATACGCAGGGTGTTATGACCGGCGGGCAGAATGATAAGCCCCTTTTCTTGCGCGCGCACGATAATGTCTTTTGAATGGATGCGCTCCTCAAGCTCAATCCCGCGCAAAAGCCCCAAACCTCGATGATCAATGAGAAAATTATATTTCTTGCAAAGTGCATTGATTTTAGATTCTAAGATAGTGGTCATATTTTGGACATTTTGTATAAGAGATAATTCCTCAAACAAATCAAAAACCTTGCTTACAGCAGCGCACACAAAAGGATTCCCGCCATAAGTGCTACCATGATCGCCGGGCTGCAAAGAATGCTTGGCAATTTTTTCGCTCACTACAAATGCCCCCACAGGCACGCCGCAGCCCAAAGCCTTAGCTGAAGTCAGCACATCAGGCTTGATACCATAATGCTGATAGGCAAACATTTTACCACTTCGTCCCATTCCGCATTGGATCTCATCTAAAATTAGCACGATGTCTTTTTCATCACAGATTCTGCGGATTTGAGAGAGAAATTCTTTGGTAGCTGGCGTTACGCCACTCTCGCCCTGCACGCTTTCTAAGATAATCGCGCAAGTATTGTCATTAATGAATTTTTCTACACTTTCAAAGTTATTAAAATCCGCAAACACAACGTCCGGAATAAGAGGCAAAAATGGCTTTTGATAGCTTGTATTTCCGGTAACAGAGAGCGCGCCTAAAGTGCGTCCATGAAAGGAATTATTCATAGCGATGATTTGAGGGTTTTTAAGCCCTTTTTGAAAGGCGTATTTTTTGGCGACTTTGAGTGCGCCCTCGATAGATTCTGTGCCACTATTTGTGAAAAACACCTTATCAAGCCCGCAAGCTCGGCGAAGTTTTTGTGCGGCTTCGATAGCTGGGGTATTGTAGTAGAGATTTGAGATGTGAAGCACTTTGTCAATTTGAGCTTTGAGCGCGTCATTAAAGGCTTTATTGCCATAGCCAAGCGCATTTACGCCAACCCCTGAGCCAAAATCTAAATATTTTTTGCCATGTGTATCAAATAAATACACGCCCTTGCCGTAGTCAAAATTTATGGGCTGGCGGTTGTAGGTTTTGAGTATGGATTCTGAAGCGCTAGCTATAAAATCAGTAGTCGTATTCATTTATTCTCCTTTATTCTCCTCTATTTTTCCTTATTCTTCTTTCAAGATCGCAGTGCCAATGCCACTATCTGTAAAAAATTCAAGTAGCAAACAATGCTTAATGCGCCCATCGATGATATGCACGCTTGAGACACCATTTTCGACTGCTTCGATACAATTTTGGATTTTGGGAAGCATACCACCACTGATACTTTGGGAATGTATAAGCTCTTTGGCTTTGGCGATAGTAAGCATTGTAATGAGGCTTGATTTGTCCTCAAAATCTCTATACACACCTTCAGTATCGCTCAAAAACACAAGCTTTTCGGCTTTGAGTGCTTGGGCTATCGCATAGGCTGCATCATCAGCATTGACATTGTAGCTTTGTGCGTTTTTGTCTATGCTGATTGGACAAATCACAGGCAAAAACCCGCCCTCAAGCAAACTCAAAATAAGCTTTGTATTGACTTTGGCGACATTTCCGACAAAGCCTATATCCTCGCCATTGATGTATTTTTTTTCGACAAGAAGAGTATTGCCATCTTTACCGCTCATACCCACTGCCAAAACCCCAAAGCTTGACATATAGCCCACAAGCGATTTATTGATTTGGTTTAAGACCATTTCTGCAATTTGCAGAGTATTTGTGCTTGTTTTGCGGAATCCTTGTATAAATTCTGGTTTTTCGCCAGAGAGCTCAAGCCATTTATTGATTTCTTTTCCGCCACCATGCACGATAATAGGCTTAAATCCGATACTTTTAAGCAACGCAATATCTCTAATCACGCTTTTTTTGAGTGTCTCATCTTCCATTGCACTTCCGCCATATTTGATGACGATGATTTTTCCGCTAAAACGTTGGATATAGGGCAGGGCTTCGATGAGAATCTGGGCTTTGTTTTGTAGATTTTGCATATTCATAATTTTCCCTTATGAGCGATAATCAGCATTGATTTTGATGTAATCATAACTCAAATCACAACCAAACGCTGTTGCCTGTTTGTCGCCACTTTGCAAATCCAAAATCACTTCTATTTCGTTTTGTTTGAGGATTTTGCTTGCATTTTCTTCGCTAAAATCTAGCGCGCAACCATTTTTGAGAATCTGAATCTCTCCAGCCTTGCTTTTGAAAAACAAATTAACTTTACCCTCATCAAATTTCGCTCCGCTATATCCCATAGCACAAATAATTCTTCCCCAATTTGCATCATTTCCAAACATCGCGCATTTGACGAGATTTGAGGCGATTATAGATTTTGCTAGAATCTTAGCTGTGGAGCTTTTTTGCGCACCTTTGACAATAGAGCAGATAAGCTTGCTCGCACCCTCGCCATCTCGTGCGATCTCTTTTGCAAGATACATATTGACAAAATGCAGAGCTTTTTTGAATGTTTTGTAATCTTTATGCTTAGAATCTGTGATTTTTTTGTTGCCTGCTTGCGCGTTTGCAAGAGCCAAAACCATATCATTTGTGGAAGTATCACCATCAACCCAAATCATATTGTATGTTGAGGCGACATCTTTTTTGAGGGCTTTTTGGAGGAGTTTTTGAGAAATATTTGCATCAGTGATGATAAAGCCTAGCATTGTCGCCATATTTGGGTGGATCATTCCGCTTCCTTTTGCGATTCCGCCGATACGCACAGGAGTATTGCCAATCACCACTTCAATGGCGATATGTTTTGGCTTTGTATCAGTTGTCATAATCGCTTGTGCTACGTTTTGTGCGTTTTGCTTGGAGGAGTTTTTTTGCGCTGCTAAAAGTTCTATGCCTTTTTGGATTCTATCCATTGGAAGCTGTTTGCCGATAACGCCTGTCGAAGCCAAAAGCACATTGTTTTGATTGATATGAAGTACTTTGCTTGCGTATTTTGCGCTTTTTTGGCATGCTTTTATGCCTTCTTCGCCCGTGCAAGCATTTGCGATACCAGAATTAATAATCACAGCGGATATGGAATTATTGATGTTATTTTTGTTGTGCTTGATACATGCGGCTTGGATTTTGTTTGTGGTAAATACCCCTGCTCCAACACAAGGGCTTTGGCTAAAAATAAGAGCCATATCTAAGCGATTTTGGTATTTTATCTGCGCACTCACGCCCGCACTCTCAAATCCCTTGACACTGCTTAATCCGCTTTGTAGAATCTTAAATTCTTTAATTTGTTTCATCGGCTTTCCTTATTTGAAGTTTGATTTGTTTGGAGTTATTTTTGTAGATATATTAGCAGGATTTTGGCTAAGTTCATATCGATTGACATTTTGTCTTATATCCCAGCCAAGCCCCTTCCAAAACGCATTACCTTCTTTATTTGTGCTAAAGGCGATGAGTGAAATAGTCGAGATAGATTCTCTTTTAAGCGCATTGAGTGCAAATTCTACCATTGCGCGCCCGATACCATTTTTGCGAAAATCCTCATGCACGCACACATGATAAAGGCTTCCATATCGTCCATCATGTCCACACAGCACGCTTCCTATGATTTTTTCATCGTTTTTATCGCCTTCATCGGTGAGTGCGACAACGCTCATATTTGGATTACGTGCTAAAAATCGCTCAATACCCTCTCTTGAGTCATCAACACTGCGGATATAAAACCCTTCAATATGCTGCCACAAATCCTGCACTTTGTCATAATCATCACTACGCATTGCTCGAATGTGTATGTTTGGTTTTGTCATCGCTTTTTATCCTATTATGTTTGACTTTTGTTGATTTGATTTATTTTGCACCATTTGCACGACTCATTTATGGAAATATCGGAATCTGCTCTAAGCCCATTTGCTCATCAAGCCCAAAGAGAATATTCATATTTTGGATAGCCTGTCCTGCCGCACCTTTGATGAGATTATCCATAGCACCGATGATAATTACACGATTTGTGCGAGAATCTACATGCAAGGCTATATCCACAAAGTTACTTCCCTCAACCCAGCGAGTTTGCGCGCTTAGATGATTGGGTAAGATTCTGATAAATGGTTTGTTTTTGTATGCTGTGTGATAGAGTTGATAGAGCTCTTCAAGTGTGTTTTGTGTGATTTGCGCATTGAGCTGTGCGTAAATAGTTGCTAAGATTCCGCGATTAATGGGAATGAGATGAGGTGTGAAATTAAGCGTTATAGACTCATTTGCAAGCTCAGAGGCTGTTTGCTCGATTTCTGGTGTGTGGCGATGTGTGGTGATTCCATAGGCTTTGAAATTTTCATTGACTTCGCAAAACAGAGAATCTACTTTCGCACTTCTGCCCGCACCTGATACGCCGGATTTGGCATCGATGATAATACTTTTTGTGTCAATAAGTCCTGATTGCAAAAGTGGCGCAAGGCATAAAATACTGCAGGTTGGGTAACAGCCCGGATTAGCGATGAGTCTAGCGTTTTGGATTTTGTCTTTATAAAGCTCACAAAGCCCATAAACTGCTTGGCTAAGAAGCGCAGGACTTGCATGTGGGGTGTGATACCATGAGGCGTATTTATCTTTGTCTTTGAGGCGAAAATCCGCACTTAAATCAATCACGCGCACTTTATTAATGATATTTTGAGTTAGGATTTTGGCGCAAAAATTATGCGGAGTTGCGGTGAAAAGCACATCAATTTCATCGCACAAATGTTCTAGATTCTGCGTATCTATGCAGTCTAAATCCAAACATGTAAAGAAATTTTGATACGCCAAAAAATACGGCTTTTGCGCGAAGCTTTGTGAGCCTAGCCAGATAATTTTGGCTTGCTTATGTCCTAGTAGTAATCGCACAAGCTCATTTGCTGTATAGCCACTCGCGCCTAAAATCCCAACTTTTATCATTTTTTCTTATTTGATTCCTTTTTTGTTTTTAGATTTTGCTTTGAGTCAAAATTTATATCATAAATCTTTAACTTTCACAATCCAAAATCTAATGCTTTTGTTTTTTGATAAATTCAAACTCTTTGGCGAGAAACTTTGCTGTGTAGCTGTTTGTTTGCCTGTGTCGTTTGATAAGCTCCTCTACACTTCCGCAATCAACCACTTTGCCGCCTTTATCGCCTCCTTCAGGACCCATATCGATGATATAATCTGCATTTTTTATCAAATCCAAATTATGCTCGACAACAATCACGCTATTGCCAAGTCCAACAAGATGATGAAGCACTTTTGTAAGCCGATCTACATCGCCAAAGTGAAGCCCTGTTGTCGGCTCATCAAGCACATAAAGCGTGCGTCCGGTATCTTTTCTGCTGAGTTCTTTGGCAAGCTTGATACGTTGTGCTTCGCCCCCGCTTAATGTAACGGCATTTTGCCCGAGCGTGATATAGCCAAGCCCGACATCTTGAAGTGTTTTTAGTTTTTGGTAGATTTTGGGAATTTTGGCAAAAAATTCACACGCCACATCAACGCTCATCTCAAGCACATCGGCTATGGATTTGCCTTTGTATTTGACTTCAAGTGTTTGGGGGTTGTATTTTGCGCCTTTGCAGACATCGCATTTCACCATGACATCGGGCAAAAAGTGCATTTCTATGCGGATTTCACCCTCGCCCTGACATTTTTCGCATCTTCCGCCTTTGACATTGAAGCTAAATCGCCCGATTGTGTAGCCAAGCATTTTGGCTTCTTTGGTTTGCGCAAAAATCGTGCGTATCTCGTCCATTGCTCCTGTGTATGTAGCTGGATTGCTACGCGGTGTGCGTCCTATGGGGGTTTGATCAAGATAGATCACTTTATCTAAATGCTCCAAGCCCAAAATCGTAACACCATCGCATTTTTTAACTTTTTTGGCGTTATTAAGTAGCTCTTGAGCCACAGGCAGAAGCGTTTGCAAGATAAGCGAGCTTTTGCCACTTCCGCTCACTCCTGTAACGCACACAAAATTTTGAAGCGGAATCTTAAGGCTTAGATTTTTGATGTTGTGGATTGTTACATTATTGATTGTGAGCCATTGTTTTTGGGGGCGGTTTTGAGGGTAAAAAATATCTTTTTTGCGATTGATAAAATCAGCCGTCAAGGTTTTGGATTTAAGCATACCTGCTAAATCTCCGCTATAAATGACTTCCCCGCCATTTTTGCCCGCACCCGGACCAATATCTACGATAAAATCCGCATTTTGGATTGTTTCTCGATCGTGCTCTACGACAATCACACTATTGCCTTTTTCTTGAAGATTACGCAATGTCTTTATGAGTCGCAGTGTATCTCGCTCATGAAGCCCGATACTCGGCTCATCAAGCACATACATAACGCCTGTAAGCCCGCTGCCAATTTGGCTTGCGATTCGTATGCGCTGACTCTCGCCACCGCTAATAGTGCGCGCATCTCGACCAAGTGTCAAATACCCAAGCCCCACATCAAAAAGAAAAAACAACCGCTCTTTGATTTCTTTGAGAATAGGCATAGCTATGAATTGCTGCTGCTGGCTTAGATAAGCGAAGTTTTTATCATTTGCAAAAAATTCATAGCATTCCTCAATAGGCATATTAATAATCTCGCCTATGCCTTTTTTTGCGACTTTGACACTTAGAGATTCTGGTTTGAGACGATTGCCATTGCAGCTTGTGCAGGGCTTTTCACTCATATAATCCCCCAAATCGCGCTCATCTTTAAACATATCATACGCGATTTGCAAAATCCCTTTCCATGGGCGCGAAATTGAGCTTCCATGCCATTGAAATTCTACATTTTGCGCTGTTCCATATAAAAGCTGTGATTGTTGGGTTTTTGTCAGTTCATCAAAGCTTTTTTTGGTATCGATCTTAGCAAGCGCGCAAAATCCATTAAAAAGCTCTGCGTAATAATTGCGATTAAATCCAAAGATAACTTTGATTCCGCCTTCGCGCAATGGAAGAGAGGTATTGAGGATTTTTTTGGTATCAATACTATATGTGCTTCCAAGCCCTAAACAGCTCTCGCACGCGCCTTTTGGAGAGTTAAAAGAAAAGCTCAAAGGCTCTAATGGCTCAAAGCTTACCTTACAATCAAAGCACGCAAAATGCTCTGAATAATGCACAACTTGCGTTTTGTCTTCAAGTGTGTATTCTATTTCCACTTCGCCAAATGTCTCACTTAAAGCTTTTTCGACAGCTTGAGCGATTCTTGTGTGGTTTTCTTGCGTATTTATCACACGATCGATGATGATTTTTATCGTGTGTTTTTTGGTTTTGGAGAGCTCTATTTCCTCATCAAGTCGCACCATCACACCATCAATATACGCACGCACATATCCTTTTTGACGTAATTGTTCGATTTTATCAGCAAAGCTTCCTTTTTTCTCGCGGATAATAGGTGCCAAAATCATCATTTTTGCGCCATTTTCAAGGGCTAGCACTTGCGTGATAATATCTGTTGAGGACATTTGAGAGATGGGTTTGCCACAAAGATGACAATGCTGGATTCCTACGCGCGCATACAAAAGTCGCAAATAATCATAAATTTCTGTGATCGTTCCAACCGTTGAACGTGGATTTTTGGAGGTTGTTTTTTGATCGATTGCGATAGCTGGCGTGAGCCCTTCTATTTTGTCAATATCAGGCTTGCCAACTCGATCCAAAAATTGCCTTGCATAGCTTGAGAGAGATTCTATATAACGTCTTTGCCCTTCAGCATAGAGCGTGTCAAAAGCTAGCGTTGATTTACCGCTTCCGCTTAGCCCGGTAAATACGACAAGTTTGTTTTTGGGGATCTCAAGATGAATGTTTTTGAGATTATGCTCTCTAGCACCGATAATCTTAATTGTATCTTGCATTCTTACTCTATGATTTTTGGCACTAAGAAAAATCCATTTTGCGCGCTTGGCGCGTGATCTAGCACATCTTTGGCGATATTGGCATCATGGATAATATCTTCTCTCATCGGCGTTTTTTTGTCGGTTGTAAGCGTGATATTATCGGTATTGATACTTCCTAGATTCTCGACAAAGCCCAAAATATCATTGAGATTCTGCGCTACTTTCTCTCTTTCTTGTGGTGATATTTGGATCATTGTAAGCCTTTGTAGTTTGTCTAAAAGCTTCTCATCAATAATCATTTGTAAGTCTCCTTCAGCTAGAATCAAACTTGTAATTGTAGCAAAAAACTTTAGATTTTAGTGGGTAAAATAAATTTGCCTTGTGAAATTAATCATAGAATCTAGAATCTATGCAAACACAATGGCGCGTAAAGAAATTCTCTATTTTTAGCTTATTTTTGTAGTTTTGAAAGCTTTGGCGCAAGATAAAACCAAGTGAGTCGCACTATATTGTGCGTCGCCAAAATAAAACAAGATAAGCCAAACGAAGCAATCTGCAAAAAGAAGCAAAAAGAGAGGATTTGGATCTCATGGAAACTAGAATCTATGATTTTTTGAATACAAATCGAGAATACACATACGAAATACCCAAAAATCCGATCCCAATGAAGACAAAAAGTCCGATTTTGGATAGCGAGCCAAAAGAGCTTGTATCGATGAAAAATACCTTAAATGCGGCGATGATAAAAAGGGCTAATGAATAGAATCTACATACATCAATGCTTTTGGTATTGACACTTTGAGTATGCTTGGGTTTCAGCATAGGTTCTAAAAGATAGATTCCAAGCAATATCGCGCCACACAGCACAAATACCACCGAATAAGCATAAAGCTCTCCAGAGGAGATCGCATTAAAATCAATCGCCAATATAGCATTAAATGCAGAATCTAGATTCTCAAACATTTGAGGGTTGATTGTGGTGTTATCAAAATTGATAATAATGTCATTTGAAAGCCCAAAGGCTAAATGCACGCTCAAAATAATCGCGCATAATCCCATGACAAAAATCAGCACATCAAATGCGACAAAAATCCATTTGAGCGGGGTTTGTGGATATTGTAAATGTTGTGTTTGCGGGCGTTGTGGATTCTGTGGATTTTGTATAAGCTGGTTTTGGGCAGGATTTTGTGCTTGTTGGGCTTGTTGCGTTTGATATACTTGATGTCGTTTTGTGTCAAATGAGATGGAGAGAGTGAAAAACGCACTTTTTAGATTCCAGATGATAGCACTTTCAAGCGCAAAACCACACACAATCACATACATATACACATAAAGTTGCGCGCTAGATTCTGTGTAGATTGGCGTTATAAGCGGGTTTTGGGCGATGAGCGTAAAGATATGAGATTATAGAGGCATTTTGTCATAAGCACAATAAAGCTTACATAAAGAGCTTTTTGGGTGGATTGAGAGATTGTGTAGTGCGCGATTTGTGGGTTAGTAAAGAGCTTTGTAATTCCAAGAGTACTCAAGCCAAAAATAAATGTATCAGCAATCTCTGATGGGATAAATCCAATCTCACATATCGCAAAAAGCTTCAAAGTCGCAAGCTTCACCACGACTACAAAAAGCACAAGAGTGCTGATAAGAAGCATAAAATAATGAGGCGTTTGTGCCCAAAATCACTTGATTTGTGATTTGATGTGAGCAAGCTTGATTTGAAATCGTTTTTGAGGATATAGAGCGCAAAGCTTAGGGCGATAAAAATAATATAGATTCTGCCAATGATAGTGTGGGTAGCGTAGATAATGTGAGGGCTTGCGTGGTATTGATAGTTAAAAAGCTTCACATATTTGGATAATAGAATCTATATCGTTATAGCAATAATACTCCCAAAATACAATCACAAAAAGCGCGATAAAAATCCACTCAAAATATCTTACTCGCAACGGAAGGAATGCACTTTTACCCATTTTGGCAAGTGCCAATGCGCACAAGCAGAATCCAAAATACGCTCCGATGTTGTGCCATTCTAGGAAATGTGGGAGGATTTGGATTTGGGTAAGTGAGAAAAATCCTATCGCTATGCTTGGTAAAAGCAAGAAATCAAGGGATTTGAGAGATTTTGGCAATATGTATGTATCAGAATCATATGGCATAAATGCAGATGAAGCGGGCGTTGGTGAAGTTATTTTGGTAAATTGTGTAAATCGTGCAAATGCAGAAGTGGTAAATGGCATAATTTTGGCGATTTGAAAAGCTATGAAATAATACATATACACAGCAAGAAGGATAAAAAATATCGGAGCTATGGAGTATTGTGCGCTACTTAGGAAATCACCAAAGCTCATATCAAGTATCAAAAATCCAAGCCCAATAATAAAAAGTATCCATAAATACCATATTTTTTGGGTATTTGTAGGGGATTTGTGTAAATATATACACACGCCAAGTGTAAATCCACCGATAAACGCACACATAATAAACCAATGCGAGATGAGCCAAAATGAGCGCATGACAAACAATACGCAGATATTCATCATAAACACAAAAGGTATTGGCAGAATCGAAAAGTAGGCATTTAGGCTATGTTGAGAGCTATTTTGTGGATTTTGCGTAGTGTGTGAATAATATGAAGTATCGCTTGTAGTGTGATTTGTAACGTTGGTAAAATTAGCAAAATGCGTGCTAGCAGAATCTAAAAAACATTGGATTCTAGGCAAAAGAAGTGCAATTAGGCTTAAAATCGCCAAAAAGCACAGCTCAAGTGCAGTCATTTCATCATCTATTTGTATGTAATGGATCTTGCTTGAGAGAAAGCCCACTTCAATGATGCTTAGAGCGATCAAGGCAAATAAAACAATCTGTGTGATAGATTTGTGATGATTGAAATGTGGCGCAAAAAATGGCGCACTTAGAGTAGTTGAGAGAAATACAGCGCAAAGTGCGAAAAACACGATGATGAAATTTTGCGTGTTAAGTGGCATAGAATGTAGGCATAAAAATGTGTATAGTAGCATAAAGCAGCTTGCCAGAATTATGAGTGTAGAGGATTTGCTTTAGGGCTAAAAACAAACCTAAGAGATAAAATACGCTCAAATACCCAAATAAAAATAGCAAGTTTGGCTCATTGCCTTGCAATAAAAACGGCGTCAAAAATCCACCAATAATGCCAGATATACCGACAATAATCCCGCGATATAGGCAAAGAGCCAACGCCATAAGACTTATTAAACTCAATGCACCAAAATAGCCTAAATAGCCGAAAAAATCATAGATTTTGTATCCACCATAAAATGCAAAATACAGCATGACAACGCCAGATCCAATGAGGGTTTGAGAGATTGTGGCAAGTGAGGTTGGTAAGATTTTGGAAAATGTAGCTTTGGAGTCTTGCAGACTTTTAGTTTGTGAGGGGTTGGTGCGTGAAAATAAAGCCTTAAAGCGTGAGATTTGAATGTAAGTAGCAAGTGTTGTTATCTTTATTTTCATGCGCGAGGTGCGAGCGTTGTTTTGGGTTGATTGGGTTTGTATAAGGATTCCGCTTATCACAAGAATAAAGCCAAACACAATTCCAAGAATAATTCTAGCAAATGGCGTGAGGAGGTTGTTTTCAAGTGAGTAGCGGATAAGGAAAATGCTGCAAGGATAAAAAACTCCGGCGATAAAAACCATAGCTTTTTGGGTGAAAATCTGCTCAAAAGAAAATGGCGATAAAAGGTTTGAATTGAGGCTTGATTTGGGGCTTGACTTTTTGGATAAGGCACTTTGTGTGGATTTTGTGCTTGTGTTTTGGGCGGATTCTTTTGTTGTGGTTTGGCTTTGTGTAGGATTAAGATTTTGCGCTAGATTTGATTCTTTGGTTTGGTGAGAATCTAGATTTTGCGAAGGTATAGTTGTGATAGATTCTGTGGTTTGCGTAGGTTGTAAGGATTACGAGGATTGCGTTTTTTCTGCGTCTTGTAAGGCTTTGATTTGAGATTTAAGTTCCGCGATTTGTGATTGCATGGATTGAAGCCGACTTTGTGTCAAAAAGCCTAAGCTCGCACCCCAGAGGATAAAAATAATCACCGCAATAGCGATAATGATAAAAGCTAGCATAATATCACCTCAAAAAACTCGTAAAAAAATTGGTATAATAGCACATTTTGGAATCTAGATTCTAAAATGCTTCGTCATTCTGAGGGAGTGCGTATGCACGACTGAAGAATCCAGAAAAACAAATTCTACAAAAGTAAAGCCTAGATTCTTTAGTAAGCCTTAAGATATGACGATGGTGGCAAAGTTTTTGTCCTAGATTCTAGATTTATTAGGTTTTTGGCAAGATTTAGAATGAAAATATGACAACCTAAAAAACAAAAAGAGTTATTATGAAACACATCAATATCGCGATTTTATTTAGTGGCAATGGCAGTAATTTAGAAAATATCGCGCAATTTTTAAGGCTTGATTCTACCAAAGATAAGCTAGAATCTATTGGGCTAAAAGTGGCGATTACACTTGGGCTGTGTAATAATCCAAACGCCTATGGGCTTAAGCGGTGCGAGAATCTAGGTATCCCAACTCAAATCATCTCTCACAAAGACTATCACACGCGAGAAGCATTTGATGAGGCGATAAGTGAGGTGCTACAAAAAGCGCGCATTGATTTGGTTGTTTTGGCTGGATTTATGCGGATTCTAGGGGCAGAAATCACAAAGCAATTTACAATTATGAATATCCACCCGTCGTTTTTGCCTTTATACAAAGGCGCGCATGCCATTAGAGATAGCTTTTTGGGAAGTGAGGATTTTGGCGGGGTGAGCGTGCATTTTGTCGATGAGAATCTAGATTCTGGAGAGATGGTTTTGCAAGAGAAAATTCCAAAAATCGCAGGCGAGAGTTTGCAAGATTTTGAGCATAGAATCCATACATTAGAATATCAGATTTATCCACAGGCATTATTGCGTGTATTGGAGGATTTGGCGCGTGGTAATGGACTTGGCGATAAAACAAAAGCATAAATCATAAGCAAAGCTAAATAAGCAAAAATACAATACAAGATATGATTTATAAGGATTTGAGTTAGGAGGATTGACATAATGGAAGAGGTATTGCTTCAGACATTTTTAAATTTTAGTGTGATTGCGATTTTTATCGCGCTTGCGCCGCTTATCAGCAAGGCAAGCAGGATTCCTATTGTCGTCGTTGAGATGTGTTTGGGGTGTTTTGGGATTTATTTTGGCTGGTTTAGTCAAAGTGAAGTGCTAAGTGTAATGGCAAAAATTGGCTTTTTGTTTTTGATGTTTTTGTGTGGAATGGAAGTGGATTTGCGCGGATTTGTGCGCCTTGGTAGAAAATTTATCAAAAATGTGATTATTTATCTTGTCGTGCTGTATGGGATTTCTATTAGTGTGGTGCTTGTGCTTCATCTTGACAAAATTTTCATCGCCGCATTTCCTGTGATGAGTCTTGGTATGATTATGACGCTTATCAAAGATTATGGCAAAGACAAGCAATGGCTTGAGCTTGCATTGCGCGTGGGCGTGGTCGGCGAGATTGTTAGTATTGCGGTTTTGACGCTTATTAGCGGATTTTATCATTATGGTAATTCATTGCAACTCTATCAGAATCTATTGATTTTGTTTATTTTTATTATGGGGATTATTGGGATTTTTTGGGTGTTTAAGATTTTGTTTTGGTGGTTTCCACAGCTCAAACTTTTTATCATGCCTTATGATGATATAAGCAATCAAGACATTCGCTTTGTGATGATGTTGTTTATTTTGCTGATTTCTGTGGTGTTGTTTTTGGATTTGGAGGCGGCACTTGGGGCGTTTTTGGCAGGAATGATTGTAGCGATATTTTTTTCATATAAGCATGAATTGGTGCATAAACTCAATGATGTTGGGTTTGGGTTTTTTGTGCCATTATTTTTTATTTATGTCGGAAGCACGCTTGATTTTGCGCTCATACTTCAGAATCCACGATTTGCGCTCTATGGATTATATATCGCGTTTGGAATGATTGTTATCCGCTTGTGTGCGGCGCATATTGCGTTTAGAAAATATTTTCAGCATACCAAAGATGTAACGCTTTTTGCGTTGAGTGATTCTATGCCACTGACATTTTTGGTAGCCACTGCCAAAATCGCTTATGATTGGAGTGCAATCACCAAAGATGTGTATTATTCATTTATCTTAGCAGCGATGATTGAAGGGATTGTATTTAGCATAGCCATCAAACTTCTTTGGACTTTTTGGAAACCCAAAATCAAAGTCGAAAGTGAAAAAAACACTTGATTTTTGGATATACTTTAGATTTTTGGTTTTGGGATTTTTGATTTGAGATTTAATGTAGTTTTTATTTGGGATTGTAAGAAAAATAACATATAAGGAGTAGATTTTGAGTGTAAGTGTTTTGTTTGGGGGGTTGAGTTTTGAGCATGAGATAAGCATTGTTAGCGCAGTAAGCCTCAAAAAGATTCTAAAAGATAAAGTAAAATATTTTATTTTTTTAGATTCTACACATCAGTTTTATCTCATTCCTACACAAGAGATGAAATCCAGTACTTTTGCGACGGGCGCGTATAAAAAGCACAAAAAGCTGCATCTTAAAGTGGGGTATTTTTATAGTGAGGGATTTTTGGGTAAAGAGGTGGTTTTGAGCGATGCGGGCGTGATTATAAATTTAATCCATGGCGCAGATGGCGAAGATGGAAGCATAAGCGCGCTACTTGATTTTTATAAAATCGCTTATATCGGTCCAAGGATAGAGGCTTGCGCGATAAGCTTTAATAAAATCTTGACAAAAATATATGCCAAACAAAATGGAATCAAATGCCTAGAATATGAGCGTTTCACAAGCAAAGATGATGTAGAGCCAAGCCTGCCTTATCCATTTATAATCAAGCCCGCGCGACTTGGAAGCTCTATTGGTGTGAGTGTCGTCTCTCAGCAAAGCGAAATGGAATACGCGCTAGATTCTGCGTTTGGCTATGATGATGAGATTCTCATCGAGCCTTTTTATAAGGGGGTTTTAGAATACAATCTCGCAGGATACAAAATGTCAAATGGGGAATTTAGATTCTCACTTATTGAAGAGCCACAAAAAAAAGATTTGCTAGGCTTTGAGGATAAATATCTTGACTTTTCGCGCACAGAGCAGGTAGTAAGGGCAAATATCAGCCCTGAGCTAGAATCTAAAATACAAGAGGCATTTAAGAAAATTTATGGCGATGTGTTTTGTGGTGCGCTGATTCGGTGTGATTTTTTTGTGATTGATGATTGTGTGTATTTAAATGAAATCAATCCGATACCCGGAAGTTTCGCGCATTATTTGTTTGAGGATTTTATGCAAGTGATACAGGATTTGCAACAAAGCCTTCCGCGAAAGCGACCCATTAAGGTGGATTATAAATATGTGCTACAAATCCAGCACGCCAAAGGCAAATAAAAGCTAAAGCGCACAAAAACAAACATAGAATCTGAAGAGGATAAATCATTATGGAATATCATCATGGCATTGCGTAAAATCACTTATAATGGGCATTGTTTTGAGATCGCATATCGCAAAATCAATAACAATGCAGAAAAAAATATCGTGTTTTTGCATGGCTGGGGAAGCAATAAAGAAGTGATGAGTATTGCATTTGAGAGGGTGTTTTGTGATTTTAATCATTACTATATCGATCTGCCCGGATTTGGAGAGAGTCCAAATGAAGTGTTTTTAAGCACAAAAGATTATGCAGAGATTATAAATATTTTTATGGAATCTTTGCATTTAGATTCTGTGCTTGTGTTTGGGCATAGCTTTGGAGGCAAAGTCGCTATGCTAAGTAAAGCTAAAGAAGTTGTTTTACTAAGTTCAGCGGGGATTCTTATGCCAAAACATTTGAGTGTGAAAATTAAGATTTATCTTGCTAAAATAGCGAAGTTTTTTAGGGTGCAACTTCCATTTTTAAGAAGCAAAGATGCGCACAATCTAAGTCCGATAATGTATGAGATATTTAAAAATGTCGTGAATGAGGATTTTAGTGAAGTGTTTGCGACAACGACAAAAAAAGTCAGCATTTTTTGGGGGAGGCAAGATAGGGCTACGCCTTTATCTTGCGGGGAGCAAATCGCTAGGCTGATTAAGGGAAGTTATTTTTTTGTGTTGGAGGGGGATCATTATTTTTTCATTAAGCAAGGAGATATGATTCAAGCCATGTATAATCAAATCTATAACCAAAGCACAAAGCCTTTTTTGCATTTGCAGATTCTGGTATTTGGCAAGGTGCAAGGGGTTGGGTATCGGAAATTTGCAAAAGCTAAAGCAATAGAATGCAATATCACCGGCACAACAGAAAATCTTAGAGACGGAAGTGTGGAGATTTTTGCGCAAGGTGAAGAATCTGATATGAAGCAGTTTTTAAAGCATTTAGCACAAGGACCAGAGCGCGCAGAAGTGAGCCACATCAGCCACACAGAATCAGAATCTAAACGCCCATTTACAGAATTTATCATCTTGCAATAGGAGCAATAATGAATTATTTATCGATTTTAGACATCGTATCGCTTTTTGTGTTTGTGTTTGCTATTTCGTATTATTCAATCACACTATTGCAATGGTATAACTACGATATTTGGCGCGTGATAACAAAGCACCACAAATATTCGTGGCATTTGATATATTTTGTTTGTCCTGTTGTTATGTTTTTTGTGTGTTTTTGGTTTGATGTGAGAATTGTTTTTTATATTTATTTGTATTTGGTGTATATTCCTATGCTGATATATTGGGCAGCAAAGCTTGATAAACGCGTGGTTTTCACAAAACGAGTGTGTCGGTTTTTTGTGATTCTTTTGGTATTTATGCTGATTAATGAGCTGATATTTTTTATTTTTCAAGTTGAGAGTTTGTATTATCTTTGTTTGTTGTCTTTTGTCTTTGCGCTTGTGTTTGGAAAGATTTTTGAGGATATTTTGATGAGGAATTTTATCGCTCTAGTCAAAGACAAGCTCGCACTTATGCCTGAGCTTAAAATCATCGCCATTACAGCAAGCTTTGGCAAAACAAGTATCAAAAATTTTGTCGCACAGATTTTTGAGGGGTATTATAATATCCACACCACAGCGCGAAGTATCAATACCCTAAAAGGCATTGTTGCAGACATTAATAATAACTTAAACTTTGGCACAGATATGTATATCATCGAAGCGGGTGCGAGGCAAGAGGGCGATATTTCAGAAATCGCTACATTAGTCAATCCGCAAGTAGCAGTTATTGGTGAGATCGGCAAGGCGCATATTGAGTATTTTAAAACGATTGAAAAGATTGTAAAAACAAAATTTGAACTACTAGAATCTCACAATCTCAAAAAAGCATTTGTCTATGCCAAAAATCCAATTCCGCAAGATTTAAGCGAAGCAAAAAAAGCACTCATAGAGCCATATCCTTTGAAATTACGCAATATCAATGCGACTTTGGAGCAGACGAGCTTTGAAATGGAGATAGATGGCAAATGGGAATTGTTTGAGACTTATATTTTGGGGCGGTTTAATGTCGAAAATATCGCTGTGGCGATTATGCTTGCGAAATATTTTGGGATCAAACTCTCAAATATCCAAAAAGCAGTCAAAAAGCTCACCCCCATTCCTCATCGCTTTAATCTTTCTCTCTCAAATGGCAAAACAATCATTGATGATGGATTCAATGGTAATCTTAATGGAATGCTTGAAGGCATTCGGCTTTGTGGGCTGTTTGAGGGTAGGAAATTTATCGTTACGCCCGGACTTATCGAAAGCGATGATGAATCAAATATCAAGCTTGCTGAAGCGATTAATAAAGTGTTTGATTTGGCTATTATTACAGGCGATAGGAATTCAAACTTACTATCTTCGCATTTGCATATCCAAAAAGTGATTTCGCGCGATAAGAGTCAGCTTGAAAATGTGCTCAAAGGTATGATTACAAGCGGAAGTTTAGTGTATTTTGCTAATGATGCACCAAGTTATATTTAGGAGTGATTATGGAGCATATATATTCACCTTGGCGGGCAAAGTATTTTGAAGAGGAGCTTAAGGGTTGTGTGTTTTGCGAGATTTCACTAAATCCCAAAGAAGATGAGGAGAATTTCGTATTTTATAGAGATGAGATTTGTTTTTGTGTGATGAATCGCTATCCTTATACGCCCGGGCATTTTTTGATTATTCCTCATGATCATATTGATTCGCCTACATCTCTTGATCGCGCAGTGTGGGGGCATTTAAATGATATAGCACAAAAATGTATCGCACTTTTAGAAGAGTTTGGTAGTTTAGGGGTGAATTATGGTATAAATATCAAAAAAGTAGCAGGTGCTGGAATACCGCAGCATTTGCATATACATTTGGTGCCTCGATATGAAGGAGATACAAATTTTTTTACAACTATCAGTCAGTGTCGGACTTATGGGGTTGATTTTAAGGTGATTTACCAAAAAATCAAAACCTTAGCCCACAAACATTTGAGGAGTAATGCATGAAAGTAGGAGTAAGGATTTTTTGCTTATGGATATGTGTTGTTGTTTTGGGTATGGCAAATCGCTATGATTATTTGTTGTTTAGCAATAATTACACTGATGTGAGAAAAGGTGTCGATCTAGGCGCAGATGTCAATGCAAGACTTCGAGGAAGCACGCCATTATATGATGCTTCACGCAAAAACAATATGGATATTTTGTATCTTTTACTCAAAAGAGGCGCAGATGTCAATGCGATCTCTCATGGTGAGACAGCCTTACATAAAGTCGTGCAATTTAATAATTACAAATTCGCGCAAGCCTTGCTAAAATATGATGCTAACCCAAATATACAAGATTCTATTCGTGGCAATACCGCTCTTCATTATGCTGTAACTTCGCGTAACCCTGCAATGATCGCTTTGCTTATGAGCTATGGCGGAGATATGGATATAGCCAATAATACCGGAGATACGCCTGCGCGATATATTTTAGGCAATGTCAATGTGCCCGGAATGACAACCCAAAACCGCGATATTCAAATCACAAGCAGTGCGTTTAAGGTAGGATCTGGAAGTGTGAGTCTAACGATTACAAATCTTACAGATAGTTTTATCACTATTACTTATGGTGCGCTATATATGGATGGTGATTTAGTATCTGAGCAGAATCTACAAAAAAAGATTCCGCCAAAATCAAGGGCAAATGTAGGATCACTGCCAATCACAAAAGACGCATATCAAAATGTCTCAGTCAAAAAAACTGGAATCGCAACGATTAAATATGGATTTGGCATTGAATATGAAATCGATGGCTCGGCAGAGAGTTTGTATAAAACAACAAAAACTGAAGTGAAAATCTGGTAGCAGAATCTTGTAAAGCGCATATAATCGTATGCAAGCTTTAAAAAGGAGAGAAAATGGATATTTTAGCTCAAGTGCTAGAGGGCAAGGAATTTGATGCAAAAACTTTGAGTGCTCTTTATGATTATGATATTTTTACTCTAGGTGAAGCAGCAAATCAAATCCGCGCAAGCAAATACGATAAAAAAGTATTTTTTAATATGAATCGCCACATTAATCCGACAAATATTTGCACTGATGTGTGTAAATTCTGTGCGTTTTCTGCGAGTAGAAAAAATCCAAATCCATACGAAATGACAATTGATGAGATCATCTCTCAAACCCTTGCCTCATACAGGCGCGGGGCAAAAGAAGTGCATATCGTATCAGCCCATAGCCCAAATTATAGTTATGAGTGGTATTTGAGCTGTTTTAGCGAAGTCAAAAAAGCTGTCCCAAATATCCATCTCAAAGCAATGACAGCTGCTGAAGTGCATTATCTCTCCAAAAAATTTGCAAAAAGCTACCAAAAAGTGCTTGAAGATATGGTGCTTGCAGGGGTGGATTCTATGCCTGGAGGTGGGGCTGAAATCTTTGATGAGGAAGTGCGTCGTCGTATCTGCAAGGGTAAGGTGGATTCTACAAGGTGGCTAGAGATCCATTCGTATTGGCATTCAATCGGCAAAATGAGTAATGCGACGATGCTATTTGGACATATCGAAAATAGAGAGCACAGAATCGATCATATGTTGCGTCTTGCGCGCACGCAGTGTGATTCTCAAATCGTAGAATCTAAACATGGCGGATTTAATGCATTTATTCCACTTTTGTATCAGCGAGAAAATAATTTCTTAAATATCAAGCAGTTTCCAAGCGGACAAGAAATTTTAAAAACGATTTCTATCGCGCGCATTGTGCTTAAAAACATTCCACATATTAAAGCGTATTGGGCGACTTTGGGAATGAATTTGGCATTAGTAGCGCAAGAATTTGGCGCAGATGATATGGACGGAACGATAGAAAATGAAAGTATCCAATCTGCCGGTGGTTCAAAATCCAAAAATGGAGCGTCTTTTGATGAGATTGTCGCTCAAATCAAAAATGCCGGATTTATCGCAGTTGAGCGTGATAGTCTTTATAATGAGCTTAGAGTGTGTGAATAATATATGGCAGACGAACAAGAAAAAACAGAAGCCCCCTCGCAGCACAAAATCCAAAAAGCACGACAAGAAGGCAATGTCGCAAAAAGCCCTGAAGTAAGCGGGGTTATTTTAATGCTTGTTGGGCTTATGGCATTGTTTGTGATTTTTCCATTTTGGGTAAAAAGCATTCGTGGCATTTATATTTATATGATTACTTTTCCAAAGCAAGATATAACCATAAGCGATGTGGTGAGTATTTTTTGGAGTTTGATTAGTGTGGCGGGGATCATGATTTTGCCTGTGTTTGGGTTTTTGCTATTTGCAGGGATAATCGGCAATACAATGCAGTTTGGGTTTTTGCTTACTATCAAGGCTATCAAGCCAAAATTAAGTAAAATCAATCCAATTAGTGGTATAAAAAATGTATTTTCTATCAAAAAACTCATCGATGGCGGAATGATTACGCTTAAAGTGCTTATTGCTTTGATTGTCGGCGGGATTATTATTATCGGGTTTTTGCATGAGATTGAGGGCGTGGCGCATTTAAGCATGATGAATCAGATTTTATGGTGGCGCAATAAATGTCTGATTCTCATCGGAGCGATGATAGGTGTGTTTAGCGTTATGGCATTTGCAGACTACCTGCTAAAAAGACGACAATACATCAAATCACTTCGTATGAGTAAGCAAGAAGTCAAAGACGAGCTAATCCAGCATGAAGGAAATCCAGAAGTCAAAGCAAAAATGCGCCAAATTATGCGTAAAAATGCTATGAGTAGAATGATGAGTGCGATTCCTAGCGCGCAAGTTGTTGTTACAAACCCCACGCATTATGCGGTTGCATTGGCATTTGAACGTGGCAAGCATGAAGCACCGATGGTTGTGGCTAAGGGAATTGATCATTTAGCTATTCGGATTAAAGACATTGCGCGCCAAAATGATATTGAAATTATTGAGAGCCCAAAGCTTGCAAGAAGCTTATATAAGGAAGTGGATTTGAATCAAGAGATTCCCGGAATGCTCTTTGAGGCGGTTGTGCAGGTGTTTAAAGAAGTGGAGCGATTACGCAAAATCAAGGGCAAAAAATCTATTTTAGATTCTAATTAAGGCGATAGTTTGGATATCCTAGAATCTAAATGTATCAATAATTTTAAATACATTGAGAAATTACGCAATGGATCTAATCTGCTTGGATTCTCTGGAGGAAGCGATTCTGTCGCGCTTTTTTATGCGCTTGTCGCACAAGACGTGGCATTTGATATTGCTATTGTGGATTATGGTGTGCGCGCGCAGAGCAAAAGTGAAGTCTCTTACGCCAAGCAATTAGCCAAAGCGCATAATAAAAAATGTTTTGTCTCGCTTGCGCCGAGTTTTGAGTCTAATTTTGAGTGTTTGGCGCGCAATTTTCGGTATGAATTTTTTGAGAATCTTATCCACACACATCATTATACACACCTCATTCTTGCTCATCATTTTAATGATCGCTTTGAGTGGTTTTTGATGCAGCTCTCAAGGGGCGTTGGTATGCGCAATCTTCTTGGATTTAATGGGATTGAAAAGCGCGAGGGATATGAGATTATCCGACCTATGCTTTGGATTACAAAAAGTGAGATTTTAAGATTCTGCAAAGAATGTGATTTGAAGTTTTTTATTGATGAGAGCAATACTGATGAGCGCATAGCGCGTAATTTTATCAGGGCGCATTTTTCAGATGCTTTTGTGCAGAGATTTTCTGCTGGGCTTGTGCGGAGTTTTGAGATTTTGCAAGAAGAAAAAGAGTTGTTTTTTGCGTGTGAGAACAAGGATTATGGGGCTTTTATCGTTTATGCGCCGACAAATGAGATTCAGGCGTTAGATTGCATTGATGTGTATTGCAAAAAAATGGGCTATATGATTTCATCAAAACAGCGCAAAGAGATTCTAAAGAGGCATTTTGATTGCGAAATAGGAGGTGGTAAATCAAATAAAAAAGGCTTTATTATCGCCAAATGTAATGATAAGCTCATCATCGCAAAGCAAAATCACCAGTGTAAGCCAAATCAACACAATCCTAATCAATCAAGTTTGCAATCAAACTTGCAAGCACAATCAAGCCCAAAACTACCAAATGACTTCAAAGATCTTATGAGGCAGCATAAGATTCCGCCTCGATTGCGCGGAGTGTTTTATCGCTATATTTTGGCGCAGAATCTTAGCTTTGTGGAGTTTTTGAGGATTCTTTCTTTGTGAGTGAATGCTTAAAATCTTGCAATGCTTTTTCATCAGAGTGCAAGAGATTGTTGCGGATAGAGATGAGGGCATCTATTGGGAGTGCTTGGATAATGTGTGGATCAATGCTTGAGTGATAGGGTTTAGAATGCGCGTTTAAATCAAAGCGATTGAGGATATTTTCAATTTCTTTGATGAGATCTTCTTTTGTGGTGATTTCGCCATTTTGGGTGATGATTTGAGTATTCATTATTTGTTGCAATCCTGACAGATTCCTTTGATGACGACACTTTTGATTTTGCCTTTGATTTTTGGGATTTCAATATCGCTGATTTGGTGGCATACATCGCAGACAAAGTGTGCTTTTGCGTGGTTGGCAAGCTCGTAGAAAAATTTGCGATTCATCTCGGATTTTATCACGATATTGTTTTGTGTAAAGAGTTCCATATTGCGATAAAATGTTGTTTTATTGGCATTGAGATTGAAGTTTTCAAAGCTTAAGGGCTGCTTGGCTTGCGCAAGTAAATCAATCATTTCAAGTCGTAAATCAGTAATGGCTATATTATGTTTTTTGAGTAATTTAACAGCATTCATACCTTATTCATACCTTGGATACACCTTTTTGTTTGGAATCCAAATAATAGCAAAGAAATGCTTATGTTTAGGTTTGAAAATTTAAGTTTTTACACAGATTTAGTTTGTGTTTTATCATTTATAATCCTTTTTGATATTTTTAGCATAAAGGAGAGTGTATGCAGCACAATACACAAAAAAATCAGAATCTAGATTCTCAAACGCAACCAACCCGACAATCCACTCACCAATCTACCCAACAACCTACCCAAAAATCCGCACATTTGCCACAGCTGCCACAGCGCAATTCAAAGTTTTATTTGCTTTTAAATATGGCTGCTTTAGCGGCTTTTGGACCATTTGTTACGGATTTTTATCTGCCTGCGTTGCCAAATATTGAAAATGTATTTGAGACGACAACTTCTTTGGTGCAGCTCTCAATTACTTGTTCGCTTGTGGGATTGGCATTTGGACAGCTTTTGATGGGACCATTAAGCGATATGTATGGGCGCAAAAAAATCTTGCAAATCTCGCTTGTTTTGTTTGTATTATCAACCATTGCGTGTCTTTTTTCGTGGGATATTTATTCATTTATCGGATTTCGTCTGATACAAGGGATCGCTGGCTCTGGAGGCATAGTGATTTCAAAATCTATCGTGGCGGATTTGTTTAAGGGGCAAGAGTTGGCGCGATTTTTTGCAATGCTTGGCGCGATACAAGGGCTTGCACCTATTTGTGCGCCGATATTTGGGGGATTTGTGCTGAAATTCACAGATTGGCATGGAATCTTTAGCATTTTGCTTGGTATTGGATTAGTGCTGTGCGTATCGATAGTGTTTTTCAAAGAAACCTTAAGCGTGGAAAAAAGGCTCAAAGGTAGATTCTGGGAGAGTTTTTCGTTTTTGCGTATTTTGAAAAACAAGCAATTTGTGCTCTATTCGCTTACTCAAACTTGCGCTATGGGGATTATGTTTAGCTTTATTGCTTCAAGCTCTTTTATTTTTCAAAACCACTTTGGCTTGAGTAATCTTGAATATTCATTTTGCTTTGCGGCTGCGGCATTTGGGATTACATTAGGTGCAAGTATGACCCCGCTTTTTAAAAGCGAAAAATTAGCCTTCAAAGTCGGGATTTGCGGGGTGCTTTTGCTTGGGATTTTGGCTTGTTTTATACTCAATAGCTCTACACATTTTCTTATCGTGATTCTAGGATTTGCGATTATGCTTGTGTTTTTGGGATTTATACTGCCCTCATCAACAAGCCTTGCTATGAGTATGGAGCGTCAAAACGCAGGCAATGCTTCGGCTGTTTTGGGGTTTAGCTTTTTTGTTTTTGGTGGGATTGTCTCACCACTTACTGGGCTAGGCGAGGATATATTTTTTGCTACAAGTGTGGTGGTGTGTGTTTGTGCGATTGGCACTGCTATGCTTGGATTTTGGGCGTTACGAAGCGATAGGGAGTGATTTAAAATTTTGGACGCGATCACACGCGAGCACGCGCATTTGTAAAATACAATCACAGAATCTAGATTCTGCAAACATCAAGAACGCAAAAAAAATTGAAAAATCTCATAGTTTGCATGCAAAAGTGGCGATTTTGACAATTCACAGCAATTTTTAAACATCTTTTAAAGGCAAAATTTTGTATTTATGCTAAAGTATTTGCACTTTAAACAAAAGGAGAAAAGATGAATTACCGCGTAGAAAAAGACACTATGGGTGAGGTTAAAGTGCCTGATGAGAAATATTGGGGCGCGCAAACTGAAAGAAGCCTAGAAAATTTCCGCATAGGCAGTGAAAAAATGCCAAAGGTTTTAATTTATGCCTTTGCAAATCTCAAAAAAGCAGCTGCTATCGTAAATAACCGACTTAAAAACGGGCTTGATGATGAGCGCAAGGACGCCATAGTCAAGGCTTGCGATGAGGTGATAGAGGGTAAATTTGATGATAATTTCCCCTTAGCTATTTGGCAAACAGGCTCAGGCACACAAAGCAATATGAATGTCAATGAAGTCATCGCAAACCGCGCAACTGAGATACTTGGCAAGGATTTTCGAAAAGAAAAATTCATACACCCAAACGATCATGTAAATCGCGGACAAAGCTCAAATGACACCTTTCCAACAGCTATGAGTATAGCCGCGGTGGAGCAAGTAGAAAAAAAGCTCTTGCCAGCCATTGAGACGCTTAAGAAAACTCTAGCCAAAAAAGTTGATGAATTTAAAGACATTATCAAAAGCGGACGCACCCACCTGCAAGATGCCACGCCTTTAACCTTGGGGCAAGAATTTAGCGGTTATGTCTCTATGCTTGAGCATTCCAAAGAGCAGATTATCGCTTCTTTGCCTACTTTAAGAGAGCTTGCCATAGGCGGCACAGCCGTTGGCACGGGGCTTAATGCGCCAAAAAATTTTAGCGAAGAGGTAAGCAAAGAACTTAGCAAGCTTGTTGGCGTTGAGCTAAAGGCAAGCCCAAATAAATTTCACGCCCTCACAAGCCATGATGCCATAGTTTTTACGCATGGGGCGATGAAAGGCTTGGCAGCAAATTTGATGAAAATCGCTAATGACATAAGATGGCTTGCAAGTGGTCCAAGATGTGGGCTTGGAGAGCTTAATATCCCTGAAAATGAGCCGGGCAGCTCTATAATGCCGGGCAAAGTTAATCCTACCCAGTGCGAGGCTGTAACAATGGTTGCTGTGCAGGTGATGGGCAATGACAGTGCTATAGGCATAGCCGCTTCGCAAGGCAATTTCGAGCTTAATGTCTTTAAGCCTGTTATTATCTATAACTTTATCCAAAGCCTTGATTTGCTAGCGGATTCTATGCTAAGCTTTGAGAAGCATTGTGCGGTAGGCATTAGCGCTAATAAAGAAAAAATAGATTACTACTTGCACAATTCCTTAATGCTTGTAACGGCTCTTAATCCACACATTGGCTATGAAAATGCCGCCAAAATCGCCAAAAACGCCCATAAAAAAGGTATTTCCTTAAAGGCTTCGGCTATGGAGCTTGGGCTTGTAAGTGAGGCTGATTATGATAAATTTGTAGTTCCTGCAAATATGATCCGCCCACTTTAAATAGAATCTAGATTCTCATTTCCATGTGATCTAAATCCTCTCTTTTTGCTTCTTTTTGCAGATTGCTTCGTTTAGCTCATTGCGACGCACGATATAGTGCGACTCACTCGCTAAACTTGCAAAACCACAAAAATAAGCTAAAAATAGAGGATTTCTTTACGCTCTTTTTGTGTTTTCATAGAATCTAGATTCTATGCCATTTTCTTCATTGCGAGGCTTCCGCTAGGAAGTCGTGGCAATCCATTTTTTTAGATTGCTTCGTCCTGTCGTCCTCGCAATGATGGAGCAAGCTTGTCATTGCGAGCAAGGTTTATCCTTGCGTGGCAATCCATTTTTTGAGTTTTTAGAAGAATCTAGATTCTAAATTTAATATTAATATATTCTTAAAGCTTTTGACAAAAAGCCTAAGAATCCACAGAATCTACAAAGCCTCCTTATTTTGTCATTTTTAAATATCAAGCAAAAAATCTAGAATATCCGATAGTTTTGCGGTTTTGTAATTATTTTATGAATATATTTATTTTGGATATAGAAGTCTTGCTTGTAGTATTTTTTGCTTTTATTGATTTTTTGTTTTTGTGATATTTTGCAAGAAAAAATGCTTTTTTTAGATAGAATAAGCGCACTCAAATTTAAAATTTTAATTTTATTAAGGGATTTACAATGAATGCAACTCTCCTATCGCTTATTGAGCAAAATCTTCCACCATTGCCAAATACCGTAATTGAATTACGAGATTATATCAATCGCAAAGAAGAAAAAATCGAAGTCGGGGGCGTTGTAAAGATCATCTCAAAAGATCCGCTTGCCACAGCAAGTTTGCTCAAAGTCGCAAATACGCCGTATTATGGATTCTCATCAAAGATTTCAACGATTAATCAAGTTGTGGCGTTGCTTGGGATTGAAAATGTCAAAAATATTTTAATGGCAGATTTTTTGCGCTCAGCACTCAAAATCAATGTCTCTCCTTATGGATTAGATACGGATAGTTTTTTGGGGAATTGTTCGCGGGAAGTGGGATTTGTCTCGGATTGGCTATCTGAGGAGGATAAGCAGCTTACTCAAATGCTTATTCCTTGTGTGATACTTTTGCGATTGGGAATGATTTTGTTTTCAAGCGCACTTATAAAAACAAAGCAAGATAAACAATTTAGAAAAGCTATTGAAGCGAACCATTATGAAAATATCGCTCTTGTGGAGCAGGAATTTTTCGGGGTTGATCATATCTCGTTTTTGGCGTATTGCTTTGATTTGTGGAAGTTTGATGATAGCCTTATCCAAACCGTCGTATATGTTACAAGTCCGCATGCCGCGCCTGCTGATGTCAAAAAAAATTCTTACGCGCTTGCGATTACAAATCGCATTTTTGAGCCTCATGAGGGCGGAAGTGCATATAATGTCAATGAGGCGATTTCACTTGCCAAAGAAGCCATAGATCAGGGCGTAGATTTTAATTTAGAGAATCTTCTTAAACACATTCCAAGCGATCTAAAAGGGAAAATTGACGCATCGCAAATTCAATAATGCTTCGTGTTGTTTGTGTCGTCTGGCTTGTTATTTTGTCATTGTCATCGCATTATTTGCGCGCGCAGTCGATGCATTGGGGGAATCTTGATATAGATTCTGATCGCGAGGGCTGGAGGATTGAGCTTCAGAGAATCTCGCTTAATTTTTCGGCGACACAGATTGATAATCAAGAGCTATACGCTTCTTTTTCAAATAATAAAATCACTGGAAATTCACAGCTCATCGTGCAAGGATATGGGAATCTAATGGTGGATTATTATGCGAGGAGGTTTGTATTTTTTAATTCTTTTTTGGGCGAATACGGACAAACGGTTGTCTATCCAAAAAACAACATAAGGGTTAATAACAAAACGCTTGATAGGATTTTGCTTTCGACAGGATACACACAGAGAATCTGGAAAATCGAGAAATTTGGGAATTTGGAGCTAGGACCTTTTGCACAGCTTAATTTTCAAACGCAATTCACACCTACAATGCCATTGCCTTATCGGCGTAAGATTCTGCGTTTTCAGGCTGGATTCCGCTTGTTTGATGGAGTGTATATCCAAAATCTTAGCGCTGGTGTATTTGGAGAGGAGGATTTTAGCGATATAAAAAGACTCGCTGAGAGTATGGGTGCAGAGACGACAATCAATATCAAAAAAAAGATTAGAGAAGGTGTGGATTTGAGCGGGTATATTAATTATCGGCACTATATTGTCAATAATTACTCAAATGAGCGAAACCCCGAATTTGAGCTTGAACTCAATATGCGACTTGATACAGTGATTTTAAAAAACCTTACAATTGCGCCATTTGTGAGTTTGTATCTATTAAAAGGAAGATATATAGAGCAAGCAGGGACAAATCTTTTTGTCGGTGTGGCTTTGGGGTATGGAAAGGTATTTAAGGATAATAAAAGGCTTGTTGTTGAATTTGATGAAAAATAGATGAATTTTGGGTCAATTTTGCTAAAATGGTGGCTTAAAAATATTTTGGAGATTGTATGCAAAGTCTTGAAGGTCAAGTGTGGAAATTTGGGAAAAATATCGATACAGATGTGATTATTGCAGCGCGTTATCTTAATACAAGTGATGAGAATATTTTGGCTAGGCACATTATGGAAGATGCGCGAGCTGGGTTTGCAGATATGATACACAAAGGGGATTTTATCGTTGCTGATGAGAATTTCGGCTGTGGATCAAGCAGAGAGCACGCACCTTTGGCACTCAAAGCTGCCGGGATAGCGTGCGTGATTGCGCCTAGTTTTGCTCGCATTTTTTATCGCAACGCATTTAATATGGGGCTTTTGATTCTGGAATGTGATGAGATTGAAAATATCAATGAGGGCGATACATTGCGTATTGATATGACAGAAGGCGTGATAAAAAATCTCACACAAAATCAAAGCTATACATTTAGAAAGATTCCGGATTTTATGTTTAAGCTTTTGCAAAGTGGCGGGCTTATCGAATATGCCAAAACACAACTTCATCACACAACCCTTCACCAAAAAGGCATATCATGAAACAATCATACAAAATAGCCGTGATTAAAGGCGATGGAATCGGCGTAGAAGTCATTAATGAAGCGTTAAAAGTATTAAAAGTTGTAGCACGCGTGTTTGATTTTGATATACATTATGATGAGTTTTTGATGGGTGGGTGCGCGTATGATGAGTGTGGCGATCCACTGCCACAAGAAAGCATTGATGGTTGTCTCAAGTCTCAAGCGGTTTTGTTTGGGGCTATTGGCGGAAGCAAATGGGAGAATCTACCCAAAGAAAAGCGTCCGGAGAGCGGGTTATTGCGATTGCGTAAAACTTTGGGCGTATTTGCAAATTTGCGCCCAGCTCTTGTTTTTGATGAATTGCTTGATGCAAGCACACTAAAATCTGAAGTGATTAGGGGCGTTGATTTGGTTATTGTGCGTGAGCTTATAGGCGGAATCTATTTTGGCGAGCCACGAGCTAAACAAGCAGACAAAGCCTATAACACGATGATTTATACAAGAGATGAAATTAGACGCATCGCTCATGTGGCATTTAGGCTTGCTATGAAGCGCAATAAAAAAGTGTGCTCTGTGGATAAGGCAAATGTGCTTGAGGTGAGTGAATTGTGGCGCGAAGTCGTAGAAGAGGTTGGCGCATTGTATCCTGAGGTTATGCTCTCTCATCAGTATGTTGATAATGCGAGCATGCAGATTATTCGCGATCCAAGGCAGTTTGATGTCGTTTTGACAAGCAATCTTTTTGGTGATATTTTGAGCGATGAAGCAAGCCAAATCACAGGCTCAATAGGGCTTTTACCAAGTGCGAGTGTGGGAGAGAAAATCGCCCTTTATGAGCCAATCCACGGATCTGCGCCAGATATTGCAGGTCAAAACATAGCAAATCCGATTGCTACGATTTTGAGTTTGGCGATGATGTTAGAGATTTCATTGCAGCAAGTAGAGGCGGCTAGAGCCATTAGAGCGGCTGTCGCGATGACACTCAAAAATGGCAATAGGACAAAAGATATAGCGCAATTTGGGTGCAAAAAGCTTTGTAATACCCAAGAAATGGGAGATCTCATAGCCCAAGCGATAGAATCTAAAACAATAGAATCCACAACGCGCTAGAATCTAGCAGAATCTAACACAATCTCAAGAGAAAATAAAGGAGCAAAAATGTCTGTCAAAACTTCAACGCTTGCTCATATCTATGAGATACAAGGGCATAAGCAAGAAGCTATTGTGATTTATGAGGAGATTTTGCGCAAGAATCCAAACGACAAACAAGCACGCTCATCAATCGTGCGTCTCAAGACCGATCAATGCAAATTTACAGGGCTCAATAAAGAGAAATTTTTGCTCTTTGTCAATGCGCAAAGCGATGAGGATTATCTTCAATTTGAGGAGTGGCTCACCCAATGGAACTAAAAAATTTGATTTTAGAAACGCTTGATGAGGTCATCAAAGACGATCAAGAGCAGGAGCAAAAAGAGGAGCAAAGGCAGAATCTAGGGCAAGATCAGGTTATCCAAGAGGGTATTCAAGAAATTGTTGTCGAAGAATCACAAGTTATTCAAAAAACCCCAGAATCTAAAGAACTTCAAGAAATAAACATCAAATCACACGCAGAAGTAGCTGCATACCCAAATATATCACATGATACAAACACCAAGCTTTTGAGCCTCACCAAAAAGATAGAATCCTCCCCAATCAAAACAGGCAAAGTGCTTACACCTTCCAAAAAAATCGTGTTTGATCCAGATAATGTGGAGTTTGTGGAGAATCTAAGAGAGAAACTCCTTATTCTTTTTGAAGGCTTGCAAGTCGCAGAGATAAAAGATCTTGAAAAAAAGGTTAGTCTTGTGGTGAATTTTTTGCAATACGAATTGTGCTTGCTTGATGAGTTTTTAGAAAAGAAAAACAGCAACTAAAGGTTTTTATTAATAATTTGTAAAATTTTGCTACAATTCCAAAGCCGTTAGGCAACAATGGCTAGTTTTCCCCCTCCATGCTAGCTATTGTTGGGTTATCACTTCCCCTCTAGTGGTAGCCCCTCAAATAAATCTTCTTTAATTTTACTCTTAAGTTATTTGTGATAGGATTTTTCAATTTTTATTCCAAACTTTTATCCTAAAATATCCCAAAACACAGGGGCATTGTGTTGTGGTGAATTGTGGAGTGAATGGGTAAAACTAGAATGAGACAAACAAGATAAAGGAAATCTTATGTTAGAAGTGTTAATGATTGAAGATGATGTTGAGCTTGCTGAAATCTTGAGTGAGTATCTGCAACAGCACGATATTCATGTTACAAGCTATGATGAGCCATATACAGGTATGAGTGCTATCAATGCCAAGCATTTTGATTTATTGCTTCTTGATTTGACATTGCCAAATTTAGATGGATTAGAAGTGTGCAAAAGGGTAGCAAAACAAAAAAATATTCCAATCATCATCTCATCTGCAAGAAGTGATGTAGATGATAAAGTCAAAGCACTTGAAAACGGCGCAGATGATTATCTACCAAAGCCCTATGATCCAAAAGAATTGCTCGCTAGAATCCAATCACTCCTTAGAAGATATAATAAAAAAAGCCCTAAAGATGAGCAAAAAGAAGCCAATCCAATCTTTAGAATCGATAAAAATAGTCGAGAGGTTTTTTATCATGACAAAAAGCTTGATCTCACGCGTGCAGAATATGAGATTTTGACTTTGCTTATCAGCAAAAAAGGTAATGTGTTTTCAAGAGAGGCGATTGCCATAGAATCAGAATCTATCAACCCCGAGAGTTCGAATAAAAGTATAGATGTCATCATAGGAAGATTACGAGCCAAAATCGAAGACGATCCCAAAAAACCAAAACATATCATTTCTGTTCGAGGCGTTGGATATAAGTTAGAATTTTAAATGAAGCATTCAATATTTTTTAAAATTACTATACTTTTTTTGTTTGCTATGGGAAGCTTTTTTGCTTTTTCGTTTTATTTTTTGAAGTTTCAAGGCGAGCGGTATTCTAATATCAACGAAGAGCAAAAATACGAAAAGATAAGCGTGATTTTTAATAAAATCATCTCTCAAGATAGCACGCTTGAGACTATACAAACATACCTCAAAGAAATGGGCTTTATCCAAGTCAATGACGAAAGGCTCACAAAATTGCTTTTAGAAAAAAGCAATCTAAACCTCAATGTTGATGGCATTTTCTTAAAGCCTATTGAGATTAATAATGATGTATTTATCTTGCTTGCAAGCTATCATGAAGTATTTTTGTATAAAGATTCTCTGAAAACTTTTTATGTGGATTATTATTTTATTATTTTGATTGGCTCGTTGATTCTTGTGTTTTTGTTTGTGCTAGTTATGCGAAGTTTGCTTCCGATGATTTATTTGCGTAGGCAGATTCGCAAATTTGCCAAAGGAGATCTGCAAATAGAATGCAAACTTCCACAAAAAGATGAAATCGGCGAGCTTGCAAATGAATTTGACAAGGCGATAAAGCGGATTGATGCGCTCAATAAATCGCGCACACTTTTTTTGCGCTCCATTATGCATGAGCTCAAAACGCCTATCACAAAGGGCAGAATCGCTGCTGAAATGCTTGATAACAAAACCCAAAAAGAACGGCTTACTTCGGTATTTTATCGGCTTAATACGCTTATTGATGAATTTGCCAAAATCGAGCAGCTCTCCTCAAAATGCTACAATATCACCAAAAGGGAATTTTTGGTCGAAGAGCTGATTGATTATGTCAAAAAAATGCTTCTTATCAATACCATAGAACAAGATCCAATCACAACCAAAACGTCTCATGATTTGATAAAAGCGGATTTTGAATTGTTTGCTATGTCTGTTAAAAATCTCATAGACAATGCGATTAAATATAGCTATGATGGCAAGGTGGTGATAGATTCTGATGGCAAAAATCTCATTATCTCAAATTGTGGGAATCCTCTTAAAATGGATATTGAGGAATATTTCAAGCCTTATTTCAAAGATTCTATCAAGCCAAATTCTCAAGGCTTTGGTTTGGGAATGTATATCATCAAAAACACGCTTGATGCGCAGGGCTTTAATATTTTGTATTCACATCGAAACGAAACTAATTATTTTGTGATTGAAAATTGCATCGTTGAGAGTTCGTGTTTGCTACCATTAGGCAACACAACAAAGGAGTAAAAATGGATTTAGATATTTCAAAATGGAAAGAAAAATGCGCAGTTGTGGGAATCTATAATGCACATAATGCTTCTGTGCTTGCGTATTATAGCTTATTTGCTATGCAGCATAGAGGGCAAGAAGCAAGCGGGATTGCAGTGAGTGATTCTGAAAAAATTGCAGTGTATAAAAAAAATGGTCTTGTTACAGATGTTTTTACTCCTGAGATTCTCGCAGAGCTTGAAGGATACGCGGCTATCGGGCATAATCGCTACTCCACAGCAGGAAAAGAGAGCGCAAATGAATGCCAGCCTATTTTTGCGCGCTATTCATTAGGTGCGATTGCCATAGCGCATAATGGAAATTTGACAAATGCAGATTCTATCCGCGATAATCTCACCAAAGAAGGTTCGATTTTTCAAAGTCATCTCGATACAGAGGTGCTTATCCATTTGATTGCCAAAAGCCATTATCCGCATTTATATGAGCGCATTAGAGAATCTATTTGTCAAATCGATGGCGCATACGCGCTTGTGATTTTATCGCGGACAAAAATGTTTGCAATCCGCGATCCTTATGGGCTTCGTCCATTGAGTTTAGGCAAAATAGAAAATGATGATGGCACGCAAGGCTATGTTGTCGCGAGTGAGACAAGCGCGTTTGATCTCATAGGAGCGCAATATATCCGCGATGTGGAGCCGGGTGAAATGCTTATTTTTGAAAAAACCTCTATTAATGCAACCACAAATGCGACATTTAAATCTTATATGTTTGCTATGCCAAAGCCAAAGCCTTGCGTGTTTGAGTTTATTTATTTTGCGCGTCCTGATAGTGTGGTATTTGGCTCAAATGTCTATGAAGTGCGCAAAAATCTTGGCATACAATTAGCCAAAGAGCATAAGCTCAAAGCAGATATGGTGATTCCTGTGCCAGATTCTGGTGTGGCAGCTGCGATTGGGTATTCAAAAGAGAGTGGCATTAGCTTTGAGCTAGGGCTTATACGAAACCATTATGTCGGGCGGACATTTATCGAGCCTACACAGCAAGCACGAGAGCTCAAAGTAAGGCTAAAGCTTAATCCTGTTGAGAATCTGATTAAAGATAAGGATATTATTGTGATTGATGATTCTGTAGTTCGTGGCACAACAAGCAAGCAGATTATCAAAATCTTACGCAATGCGGGCGCGCGAAATATTTATCTGCTTATCTCATCGCCACCGACAATCTCGGCGTGTTATTATGGCGTGGATACACCAGAATCTAGCCAGCTTATTTGCGCTAATCATTCTTTAGATGAAGTGAGGGATTATATCGGAGCTGATTATTTGGGGTTTTTATCGCTTGAAGGACTCAAAAAAGGAGTAGGCAAGGAAGAGTATTGTCAAGCCTGCTTTGATGGCAAATACATCGATGGAGTATATGGCACTCAATGAGGCAACTTCTTACAATAGGTCGCTATTTTCAGTCTAAATTTGGGCAAAGAGTGCGTAAGATTCCCATTTCTTTGCAAGGCTTTACTTGTCCAAATATCGATGGAAGTTTGGCAAAGGGTGGGTGTATTTATTGTAGAAATGAGAGCTTTTCGCCAAGCTTTATAAAAATCGAGCAATACAAACCAAGCATTACGATGAATTTTTCACTCAAATCAAATCCAATCCTTAGTAATCAACTCTCGCAGCTTGAAGAGCAGTTTTATTGGCATGCAAACTTTCACAAAGACAAATTTGAAGTCAAAAAATATATGATGTATTTTCAATCCTATACCAACACTTACGCGCCGCTCTCAACCCTTAAAGCCCTGTATGACAAGGCTTTAGGCTTTGAGAATGTGGTTGGAATGAGTATAGGCACGCGGATAGATTGTGTGAGTGATGAGATTTTGGATTTGCTTGAAGGATATGTAAAAGATGGCAAAGAAATTTGGCTTGAATATGGAATCCAATCGGTTTTTGACAAAACATTAGCCCTCATTAATCGCGCACATAGCATTCAAGGCGCGCAAGAATTGTTTGCAAAAACGCGACAAAGAGGCATCAAAGTTTGCGCGCATTTGATGTATGGGCTACCAAATGAAACTGCTGATATGATGCTACATTCTCTTGATTGCGTGCTTAGGTGGGGGATTGATGGTATAAAAATCCACCCATTATATGTCGTTGAGCAAACCCAGCTTGCGCGCATGTATGAGGCGAAAAAATATGAACCTATTGATTTGGATTCTTATGTGGAGCTTATCGTAGAATCTATACAGAGGATTCCACCAGATGTAGTGATACAACGTATAAGCTCAGGCGCACATCATCAAAGCCTGATCGCGCCAAAATGGTGCTTTGATAAAAATATCCAAATGAGAATCTTGCGTGAGCGACTTTTGGAAATCGGGGTGGTGTATTGAGCGTTAATATTTGCATTTTGACAATGGGCGGGACAATCAGTGGCACTTCGCAAGAAAATAGCACGACAAATTATCACATCGGAAATCTTTGTATCCAATCTTTACTTGATAAGATTCCATTGCATACAAAACCCCAAATCCACATCGCAAAAATACAAGCCATAGCCAATATAGACAGCATTGATGTGAGTTATGAGAATCTCATACAATTAGCCCAAGAAGCCCAGCAGAATCTAGATTCAAGTAACATTGATGGCGTGGTGATTACACATGGAAGTGATACGCTTGAAGAGAGTGCGTTTTTTCTTAATCTCGTCATAAAAAGCTCTAAACCTATCGTGCTTGTCGCTGCTATGCGTCCTTCGGATTCTGTAAGTGCTGATGGATTGCAAAATCTCTATAATGCTCTTTGCCTGTGTGCTGATACAAGCTCGCGTGATAGAGGCGTTATGGTGGTGATGAATGACAAAATCTTTGGGGCTAGAGATATGACTAAAACCCAAACGCTTAATCTTGATGCCTTTGCTGCGCCAAATTCTGGAATCTTTGGAAGTATCATTGATGGCGTGCCTTATTTTCGAGCTGCAAGCACAATGCCACACACTACGCAAACGCCACTTATGATTTGGCATTTGCAGCCACAACCTTGCGTGGAGATTGTGTATGCTACAAATGCGCCATATTTTGAGGCGGTTTTGCAGGCTTTGATTGAAAGTGGCATAAGGGGCATCGTAATCGCAGGAGGCGGTGCAGGAAATATCCCAAAAGCACAGAGGCAGATTCTAAAAGATAAGATTTTGGCATATAAGCTTATTGTGGTTCGAAGTTCGCGGGTTTGCAGTGGGCTTGTTCTACCAGATAGTATTGATGAGGAATGTGCGACTATCGCCTCATATGACTTCAACCCCCAAAAAAGCAGAATCTTACTCTCGCTTGTTTTAGGATACACAAACAACAAGCAAGAAATTGCTAAGATTTTTGCTAGCTTTTAGTAATTTAAATTTTAGAATCTTGAATATTATTTTGATTGCTTTTGGTTATATTAAGCCTTTATTTGTTTATAGTTTTAGCTTTTTTTGGCTTCCCCTTAATACAAAACCCACTAAAAAATACAAAATCCAAGATAAAGTTAAGATAGTTAAAAAAATACAGGCTTTCTCTTGTAAAAATGTTTGCAAAACAGCAAAAGACTCACAAAATCCAATATGAACGCTAAGTGCCAAACAAGCAACAAACCAACTCACATACCCCAAAGCGATATTGATTTTGCTTGGTGAGTAGCGGGCTGATTTGAGCGCACAGGTTAAATAGCAACCATTTTCTTTTTTGATAGAATCCTCATACTTGCTTAAATCACAAAACAAGTTTATTTTCTCTTCTTCCTTGATGTCTTCATTATAAGGCAGATAAATATTTATATCAAATTTTTTAATATGCTCCTCGTGGGCTTCTTGGACAAATTTAGAGCCCTTAGCCATAGCCACCCAAAGCATAGAAAGAATCATAATAGCAAAGCACAACCCCATAGCAATGAGGTGGTATAAATTTGCATCTAAGTTATTTTTTCTTTTAAGAAATTAACAATAAAAGCACTATATCCGCCCCATGCTAAAGTCATAAAAGTAGCGAGGAAAATAGAGCGCTGCCAAAGTCTATCAAGCTCCTTTTCATAGGCTTCACGCATAATTTTGTATTCAGTGGTGGTTGGCATTTTATCTCCTTGATTTGCTTGATTTGTAGGATTGTTATATTTAGGCTTTGAAAAAAGCTTGCAAAAGCCCTTATCAAAACATATCAGCCATGAAGGCTTGATAGCTTACCTTAGCCAAGAAGCTCGTGTTTGCCGTTAGGACTTCTAGAACATAGCTGTCCCGCTAGCGCAAAACTATTACTTTGTTGTTGTCCACAATATTTACAAGTATAAGTTGCTATTTTTTCTCCTTAAAAGTAAAATAGCTGTTATTCTGCCCCCCACCCCACTTAAAAGTTGCTTAAATTAAAAAACATTGCATAGATTATAAAAATTTATTTTCTTTATTTTCTTTAATATGACGAAATCCAAAATACATGTCAAATATAAAGGAAAATATATGCTTATATGAAGATACTGCAAAAAAGAGGCAATAAAAAACCAAGAGAAATAATCGTGGTGGAGTGTAGGGGGATCGAACCCCTGACCTCGACGCTGCCAGCGTCGCGCTCTCCCAGCTGAGCTAACACCCCATAGATTCTAGAATCTAATATAGACACAATAGCACATCACGAAATCCTCTATTTTTAGGCAGATTTAGTCAGGGTTGTGTAGAAATTTTTAGACAAGCAAAAACACAAAATGAACATTAAGCGTTCATCGCAGGCTAAAAATTTCAAACTCCCTGAAATATGGCAAAAAGAGAGGATTTAGATTCTCTATAAGTTAGAATCTAAAAGACTGATTCTACCACAATCAATCTTCTAAAAAGCTAAATTTATGGATTGAGTTCGTGATAGTGTTGCAAATATGTTTTGTGCATATCCTCTTTTAATTTTTCATACCATCTCTCTTGCCAGCCCTCGCCCAAATCCTGCGGATAAAATGAATCCATAATCACCATACGCGCTTTATTTGAAGTGGATTCTAAAGGAGAGGTATTATACACTTTTCTTGTATTGATAAGCACGATTGGTTGGACTTTGAGTTGGAATTTTTCTGCAAGTATTTTTGCGCCCGGCTTAAATGTCAAAAATTTTTCGCCACCCTTGCTTCGTGTGCCTTCTGGAAATATCACAAGAGGGCGATTTTGGGCTAATTTTTCTTTGGCGGATTTGAGGAGAAATGTAAGCCCTCGTTTATCCTCTCTATCGATAAGGATCATTTCTGGACCTTTGAGTGCGTAGCCATAAAATGGAATCTCGCCAAGCTCTTTTTTGGCTATCCAGCAGATGTTTTGGGGGTGAAAACCCTCTAAACATAAAATATCAGCGACACTTTGGTGGTTAAGCACAATCAAAGTCGCGCTTGTATCAAACTCGCCCACTTTCTGAAGCTCTATACCCGCAAATGTAAAAAACAGCCGACAGCCCATTCGTGGTTTTCTTGCGTTTTGCTTGCGTTTATTAAAATAAATCAACACAACAATCACAGCAAGCCCAATGCTAATGAGTAACGCCTCGTATATGCCTTTGATTTTATTCCGCATCTTCTTTCCTTATCCAGCCGACTTTATCATCAGGCGTGATGATTTTGTAGTATTTGTCATGCTCGCCGATGACTTTGACTTTCATTGAGGTTTTTGTAGTCTCCAAAATCGTAGAATTATGCGTAGGCAATACCCATATATGCTTGCCAGATTCTAGTGTGCCACTTTTTGTATAAAAAAGATAAAACAAAAGATATACAAAAACCCCAAAACTCAAAATCCACAAAATCTTTCGTATTTTTTTAAAAAAGAATGAAAGAATAAGAAGTGTAACAATAATCGCCCCGATAAAAAGTGAATAATACAGCAAATAAGTGTTTTTGGGCTTGAGGCTTTCTTGCGTGCTGACTATATCAGCAGCAGGGATAACCGGAATCTGAATTGTCTCAAAGCGATTGTTTGGAAGCGAAAAATACTCAAAACTTATGTTTTGGATATTTCTAGGAACGACGCAATAAAAAATACCGCTTGATTCTTGCGCGCTGAAATTAGAACGTTCTATGCCTTGTTTTTGAAAATCCGGAATCTTAAAATCCTCGAGATTTGCGTTTGTAGCGATAAGTTCAAATGCAAGCAAATTATAATCTGCATCATAATTTTTGGCTTTATAGATTCCAACTTTGAGGCTATCAGCCACGACACCGACATATTTTTTGTTTTGATACAAATCAATAACATTAAGATGTATGGAAGGCACGATAGATGAGTCGGTATAGGAGTTATCTTTTGATTTGGCGATCACTTCAAACTCCGGAATCATAGCATTTGGAGATTTGATTTTGAAATAATATGTAATCTGCACGCTATTATCTTCAGCCCCTTTCCATTGGGCGTTTGGAGTTTTGAGAGTGAGTTTGTCGCTTGAGAGTTTTTCTGTAAAGAGGCTTTGTTGCAGAATTGCGTTATTCATAAGCAACGCGCTATAAGTGATTGGAATAGTTTGCCCGACATAAATTGGCTTTTCTAAAATCTCATCAGGAGTGGCGTTTTTGGCATATACAATGCGCTCGTTTGGAAGGCTTTGGCTCTGCGCTCTGCTTTGATTTTCTTGATTTGGGCTTGTGCTTACTTCGCTTGCGCCAAAACTAAGTAGTGCAAAAAACAAAAAAAGAATATGAAAAATTTTCAATAGCTAGCCTTAATGTGTGGATTCATAGATTGATCGAAGCATTTGCAAGCCGATTGTGTTTTTTAAGAGAGGCTCTATGGCGCGCTCTGGGTGAGGCATAAGTCCAAACACATTTTTTTCTGCATTGCAAATGCCAGCAATATTTGCGATTGAGCCATTAATATCATCGGTGTATTTAAGCAGAATCTGATGATTAGATTCTAGCTCTTGCAATCCCTGCTTATCGATGTAGTAGTTGCCATCAGCATGTGCGATTGGAAGGGTGATTGTTTGGGCTTTTTGATAGCAAGAGAGCATTGCGTTGTCTGTGTTTTCTATTGTGAGGGTTTGATGTTTGGAGATGAAATGCAGGTTTTTATTTCGCTTTAAAGCCCCCGGAAGTAGCTTTGCTTCTGTGAGAATCTGAAATCCATTGCAAATGCCAAGCACCCTTCCGCCATTGAAAGCAAAATCTTGCACTGCATTCATGATAGGTGCAAATCTCGCAATAGCTCCACTGCGCAAATAATCTCCATAGCTAAATCCACCCGGAATCACAATAAGCTTGACTTCTTTTGGTATGGAAGTGTGCTTATGCCAAATTATTGTCGTTGGAATCTTCAATATATGCTGATACACATACTGCATATCAAATTCACAATTTGTGCCCAAAAAGCGTAAAATGCCTACCAATCTAAATCCTTTACTACTTTAAATCCCTTCTCAAATCTACAATCTTTTGGCACAAAATTTTTGCTTATAAATATTTCGCAAAATCTAGAATCTTTGCTTGTTGTAATGTTTGGATTCTGTGTCAAGTCTAATCCTTTGAGATAAGCGCGATTTCATAATCCTCAATAACAGGATTAGAGAGCAAATCTTTAGCGATATTTGTGGCTTGCTGGAGGACATGTTGTGCGTTATTGTCTGTGAATTGCAAGAGGATTTGCTTTTGCATAATCACATCATTGACATCATTAAAACCAAGCGATGAAATGGCATTGTGGATAGCTTTTGCTTGCGGGTCTAAAACCCCATTTTTGAGTTTGATTGTGATTTGGGCATACATAAAAGATCCTTAAGTGATTGGATTTAGCGATTTTCTATACGTTTTAAAACTTCTTGATAGGCTTCTTTGATGTCTCCTAGATCTTGTCGGAATCTATCTTTATCAAGTTTTTCGTTTGTTTGCTTATCCCAAAAACGACAACTATCAGGAGAAATCTCATCAGCAAGGATAATATTTCCATGCTCATCTTTTCCAAACTCAAGCTTAAAATCAATAAGCTTTAGCCCTTTTTTGTCAAAAAATTCTCTCAAAATCTCATTAATGCGCTTTGCTTCTTGTCTCAAAATATCAAGCTCTTTTATATCATCAATAATGCCTAGAATCTGACAATGCTCATCATTAATGATAGGATCTCCTAAGTCATCATTTTTGTAATAAAACTCAACCAAAGTAAAAGGCAAAATAAGCCCATCTTTTATCCCAAGTCGTTTGCTTAGCGATCCTGTGGCGACATTTCTGACAACCACTTCAATCGGTATAATCTTTACTTTTTTGCAGAGGATATGCGTAGAATCTAACTGCTTAATAAAATGGGTTTTGATTCCAGCTTTTTGCAAGAGATCAAAAATTGCCGAACTGATCGCGCAATTTAGCGCACCTTTGCCAGATTCTTGACTTTTTTTGAGCGCGTTAAATGCGGTGAGATCGTCTTTAAATTCTGCGATAAGCTGATTTTCTTTGTTTGTGGCAAAGAGTTTTTTACCCTTTCCTTCATAGAGCATTGCGCCTTTTTCTATCGCATTTGTTGTGTGTGTCGGGCTATTCATTTTGCTTCCTTTTTGATTGTAGAGTGTGGAGCTTTGAGAATCGCCCACGCTTTGAGGACATCGATACCAGATTTGAGCTGAATATCATTAGCTATATCAGCCATAGTGATGTTTTGAGTTGTTTTTTGCGTCTCTTTTTCATCGGATTTTTCGTCTTTTTTGGTTGTGCTATCTTTGTCGATTTTTTGAAGTTCATTTTGGAGATGATTTCTCAAATCCGCTTCTTTAAGCTCAAATCCGCCATTATTTTGTGGCACTGCGCCCGGATAGACGAGAATATCAGGCTTGATCCCCACAGCTTGGATTGTGCGCCCACTTGGAAGATAGTATTTTGCTGTTGTGAGCTTGATTGCATCAGAATTGTTGATAGGTATGACAACCTGCACGCTTCCTTTTCCAAAAGTATCCTCACCCACGATAAGCCCTCTTTTGTGATCTTGCAAGGCACCAGAGACGATTTCACTCGCGCTTGCTGTACCGGCATTGACAAGCACAACGATAGGCAGATCAGGATATGGAGCTTTGCCTGATGCATCATAGACGATATTTTCTTCTTGAACCTTGCCTTTTTGAGAGACGATCACGCCATTTGAGATAAAAAGCTTAGAGAGATCGACTGCTTGTTCGAGCAATCCGCCCGGATTATTTCTTAGATCTAGCACAAGCCCTTCGATTTTGGGGTTATCTTTTAAGATTTGCTTTACAGAATCTGTTACATTTTTGTCAAAAGAATTGATCCTAAGATACAGATATGGTAGATTCTCGATTGTTTTGGCATAAACAGATCTGACTTTGATGATGTCTCTTGTGATTTTAAACTCCAAAGGTTTGCCCTCACCCTTGCGCACGACCATAAGGTTTATGGTGGTTTTTGGCTTGCCACGCATGAGATTTACCGCATCATCAATACTCATTCCAATCGTGCTTTGTTCGTTGATTTTGAGGATCACATCTCCGCTTTTTAAGCCCGCTTTTTGTGCTGGGGTATCTTCAAGCGGAGCGATAACAGTAAGCGCGCCATCTTTCATACCAACGGTGATTCCAAGTCCGCCAAATTCGCCATCGGTTTGTGTTTTGAGCTCTTTGTATTTTTTGTCATTGAGATAAGCAGAATGCGCATCAAGATTTGCAAGCAGCCCATCAATGGCTTTGTCGATGATTTCATTGATATTCATATCTTCTACATAATACGCCTCTATCGTTGCAACCGTTTTTGTGAGACGTTCATAAGCTTGCGCTCTTTGCTTTTTAGAATCTACTTGGAGACTTGCATTTTGCTGTGAGAGTGCCTCAAGATTGCCCATTGTGAGGAATACCCACACTATTCCAACACATATCCCAAATACAAAATTTCTACTCATAAAATTCCTTAATGATTTGAATTGTTTTGTTTGTTTGCTTTGATGTGAAACAAGGATTCTACCTAAAATTGTTCAAATCCTAGATAAAATCCAAAGAAATTCTCCAAAGAAAATCAAAAAAAACAAGGCAAAAAGAAAACTTTTAAAAAATTTTGATAGGAGTAAATAAAAAAAGTTTATACATTTAGACTAAAGTATTATAATGCCAACCATATAAACTTAATCCAAAAAGGAGTCCTCTGATGAATTTTGAAAAAATGACAAACCAATTAAAAGAAACTTTAGATTCTGCCGCGTCTTTGACACTTCATTCGCAGAATCAAGAAATCACTCTATCCCATATGATATGGGCAATGCTGACAAATTCGCAAAGTATCCTCAATCAAGCACTCAATAAAATGAATGTCGCAAATGACGCGATCGTGCTTGAGGCAAAAAGCATCGTCGAGCGCGCTCCTAAATCCTCAAGCCTAAGCAAAGAAAATCTCACACTCTCAAGAGAATTCGCCCAAGCAATCGAGCGCGCGCAAGGTTATAGCGTCCAAAATGGCGACTCATATATCGCGCTTGATAGCTTTATTATCGCAAATATCAAAGAAGAGGCGTTTAAGCAGATTCTAGGAAAATATGTCGATTTGAATGAGCTAAAAAAGACGCTTGAAGCGATACGAGGCGGAGCCAAAATCCAAAATCAAAATGATGATTCAAATCTCGAATCATTAGAAAAATTTGGGATTGATCTCACGCAAAAAGCAAGCCAAAATGCCCTTGATCCTGTCATCGGCAGAGATGAGGAGATTTTGCGTATGATGCAAATCCTTATCCGCAAAACAAAAAACAATCCTATCTTACTCGGCGAGCCGGGTGTGGGCAAAACTGCGGTGGTAGAAGGGCTAGCTCAAAGAATCATCAAAAAAGATGTGCCTTTGAGTTTGCAAAATAAACGAGTTATCGCGCTTGATATGAGTGCTCTTGTGGCTGGTGCAAAATATCGTGGGGAGTTTGAGGAGCGACTTAAGGCTGTTGTTGATGAAGTCAAGCAGGCTGGAAATATTATTTTGTTTATCGATGAGATTCATACGATTGTAGGGGCTGGAGCTAGCGAGGGAAGCATGGACGCTGCAAATATCCTAAAGCCTGCTTTAGCGCGCGGAGAGTTGCATACAATCGGCGCGACAACATTGAAAGAATACCGCAAATATTTTGAAAAAGACGCCGCGCTTACGCGGAGATTTCAGCCTATTGCGATTAATGAGCCGACAATCAATGAGGCGTTGCAGATTTTGCGTGGGATCAAGGAACGACTTGAAGCACATCACAAAGTCAATATCATAGATTCTGCACTTGTGGCGGCTACAAAGCTTTCATCGCGTTATATTACAGATAGATTTTTGCCTGATAAAGCGATTGATTTGATCGATGAAGCGGCAGCGGAGCTTAAAATGCAGATAGAATCTGAACCAAATGAATTAAGCACGATAAAGCGACAAATCCAAACGCTTGAAGTCGAAAAAGAAGCCTTGAAAATGGAGAAAAAAGATTCCAATAAAGTGCGCTTAGAAGAAATCAAAAAAGAGCTTAGCTGTGCAAATGAAGAAAAAATACGGCTTGAGGCGCAGTTTGAAAACGAAAAAAGTGTATTTCAAGAAATCGCTCAAAGCAAAAATGAGATAGATTCTCTCAAAAATCAATCAGAGCTTGCAAAAAGAGATGGCAAGCTCCAAAAAGCCGCTGAGATTGATTATGGGCTTTTGCCTCAAGCGATCAAAAAAGAGCAAGATCTCAATGAAAAATGGGAAAAAATGCAAGAAAATGGCACATTGCTTAAAAATGCTGTAACAGAAGAGAGTATCGCTGGAATCGTAAGCCGCTGGACGCAGATTCCGATCAAAAAAATGCTACAAGGTGAAAAAGACAAGATTTTGGGGATAGAAAATGAACTTCGCCAAAGTGTTGTCGGGCAAGATGAGGCGATAAAAGCAATTTCAAGGGCAATCAAGCGCAATAAAGCAGGCTTAAGCGATACCCAACGACCCATTGGAAGTTTTTTGTTTTTGGGACCTACAGGAGTTGGGAAAACCCAATCTGCAAAGGCATTAGCGAAGTTTTTGTTTGATTCTGATAAAAATTTAATCCGCTTTGATATGAGCGAATATATGCAAAAGCACGAAGTAAGTAGGCTTATCGGGGCAGCTCCGGGATATGTCGGCTATGAGGAAGGTGGGCAGCTTACAGAAGCAGTGAGGAGAAAGCCATATAGCGTGGTGCTTTTTGATGAGATCGAAAAAGCGCACCCTGATGTTTTTAATCTCTTGCTTCAAGTGCTTGATGATGGGCGATTGACGGACAATAAAGGTGTAACCGTTGATTTTAAAAATACAATTATCATTTTGACAAGTAATATAGGAAGTGATAAAATCATAGAGATTGCCGATAAAAATGAGCGCGAACAAGCCGTCAGAGATGCACTTAAATCGTTTTTTAAGCCTGAGTTTTTGAATCGGCTTGATGATATTGTGATTTTCAATCCATTGGGGATTGATGAGATTTCTAAAATTGTTGATATTTTGCTTGATGGCATTAGGAAAAAGCTCGAAGAGAGGGGTATTGAGATTGAGCTTACACCAAAGGCAAAGCAGTTTGTCGCACAAGTTGGGTTTGACCCTGTATTTGGCGCAAGACCACTAAAAAGGGCATTATACGAAGAGGTGGAAGATAGGCTCGCGGAATTGATTTTAGAAGACAAGCTTAAAAGTGGCAATAAAGTTGTATTTGATGCCTCTGATAAATCATTGCAAGCAAGTGTTTTGTAGAATCTAGTATGCTTTAGATTTTTGGCATACTAAAGTTGTGTGGCATTGTAATGAAACATGAGGGTGCGTGGCAAGCTAGAATCTAGATTCTACAAGCCATAGAATACTAATAAATACCAATAAATACCAATCATAGAACACCGCGCGAATGAAGCTTATATTGTCATTGCAATTTTTATTTCATTATTCTAAATTATTTTGTCATTGCGAGCAGTTGCAAAACTGCGAAGCAATCCACAGAATCCACAAAGTATCCTTATTTTATTATTCCAAATCACCTTGTCATGTCTTAGGCTTTGTAAAAGCCGAAGAATCCATAAATAAAAATTAAAAAAATCAAGAAAAGAAATACCATAGATTCTATGGATTGCCACAGCTCTAAAGAGCTTTGCAATGACAAAATTATGCGCCATTGCGAATGAAGTGAAGCAATCTAGAATTGCGAAACAATAAGCCACAATGACAATTCTTTTTTTTGCCACGCAGTTTTGCAACTGCTCGCAATAACGAAAAAACTAGATTCTGGATTGCCACGACTTTTTACAAAGTCTCGCAATGACAAGTTGTTTGTTAGATTCTGCAATATCTAGATTCTACTTTTTCTTTTTAAGCAGATTTTATTTTTTTGTTTTTTATGGATTCTTCGCTGATGCTTAGAATGACAAAAAATAAGCCAAAAATACATCGCAATGAGACTTGTTTATGAGACTTGTTTGGCTCACACTTAAGAATAGGCGAGGTTAGTATAATATAGGCGCATAATGTAGGCATAATAGATTTAGATTCTGTATTGAATGATGAATGTATGTAAATAGTGTTATTGTGGGTGGAATCTAAGCTAGATTCTAGCTTAGATTAATTGGAGATTTAGAGTGTAGAATTGCGCCTAGCTGTTTTTGCAGTCAAATCATAAATTTAGATTTTGAATGGATTTTCTACGACTTTTTTATGATCGATCACATAGGGGATAAGTGCCATGTGTCTTGCTCTCTTAATCGCAACTTCTACGCGCTCTTGCCATTTTTTTGTGTTGCCAGTGAGTCGTCTTGGCATAATTTTGTATCGTTCAGATAGAGAGTGTTTAAGCATTTCGATGTCTTTATAATCAATAAAGTCAATCTTTGCTTCTGTGTATTTGCAGTATCGTTTTGAGTATTTTTTTCTTTCCATTGGATTCTCCTTATTTAAAATGGTATTTCGTCATCGACATCATAACTAGGAATGTTTTCTTGTGAGTGTGCATTCCCACTTGGCTGTTTGTGTGTAGTGTAGTTTGGATTCTGTGGATAGTCATTGCTTGGAGCTTGATTGTAACCGCTATTATCATAGTTGCCATATGTTTGGTTTGAGTTTTGGCTCGCATAGTTTTGGCTTGATTCGCTTGATTGCGATTTGGAGTCAAGCATTTGCATACTTTCTGCGATAATGACATGTTTTGAACGTTTTTGTCCGCTTTGGTCATTCCAGCTCTCAAAGCCAAGTCTGCCTTCTATGAGGATTTTACTTCCTTTGTGGAGGTATTGGTTGGCTACTTCGGCAGTGCGCCCAAAAAGCTTCACATCGACAAAGCAAGTCTCATCGCCTTTTGAGCCGTCTTGCTTTGTGTAACGTCTATTGCTTGCAAGCCCAATCGTAGCGATTGCACCACCAGATGGAAAATACCTTAGCTCAACATCACGTGTGAGGTTTCCGATGATAATGATTTTGTTAAACATAGCTATCCTCGATTATTTATGATTCCTCTATTCGAGAATCTTTAGAGTTTTCTTGAATCTCTTTTGCTTCAACTTCTTTTTTGGCTTTTGGTTCAGGCTTTTTGTTTGCCTTATCTACAAGAGTTTGCCACGCTTTTTGCTCTTTTTTGCTTTCATATTTGATCACGATGAAGCGCAAAATATCTTCATTGATCCTATACAATCGCTCAAGCTCCGCAATAAAGCTAGGCTCAGATCTAAAATAGATCACAAAATAATACCCGCGTTTGTTTTTCTTGATTTCATATGCGAGATTTCTCATACCCATATCAAGACAAGTTTCGATTTGACCGCCATTTTTGGTGATGATCTCTTTGTAGCTTTCGATTTTTTGCTTGATTTCTTCTTCTACAAGTGTAGGTTTGATGATAAACATCGTTTCGTAATGTTTCATAAAAACTCCTTTTGGTTATAGCCCTTTGGCTTAATAGAGCAAAGAGCAAGGCTTAAAAGCAAAGAATACTAGCGAATCAAAGCTTGAATTTTGATTAAACTTTGCAAAGAAATAGTTTTGTCATACTTAATTTTATTTCGCCATTCTCCAAAAATTTTGAAAATATGCAAAAATACATTTTGATTTTTGATGCTTTGAGCGCGCGTGGTATATGCATTGACAATATGCGTAGGTGGCGCAAATCCTAGAATCTTAGGCGCCTCAATTTTGCCCTCAAATCGCGCATGCGCAAAAAATAAAAACAAGCGATAAAAATATTCCTCCATTTCTTTGACAATATCAAGATCTTGCACGCCTTCTTCGAGCATTTTTTCAAACACCAAAAACACCTCTTTTTTGGCAAAAAGACAATCAAGCAATTCATCAACATCAACACTGCAAAGCCCATAACACAACCGCTCAATATCAGTTAGCTGCACTTCAGAATCTAAAATAGCAAATTTTTGAAGCTCGCTTTGTGCTAGGGCTATATCGTTGTTTTGCATAGAAAGCAGAAGTAAGAGATTTTGATTGCTGATTTTGATTTGGAGTTTTTGGGCGGTTTGCCGCATAAAATCAAGTGCTTCATTGGTATTTGGCTCAAAAAACCGCACTTCGACAAAATCAGCCGAACCTGCGGCTTTGAAGTTTGTCGCAAAGTCTTTAAAATCTCTTGAATACTCTATCGGGCTTTTGTTTTCGGCTTGATAAAATTCAATAATAATGCCGTTTGTCGGGTTTTGAGCGAGGATTTGTGAGATTGCAGTAATGTCTTTTTTGCCAAGTTTTTTGCCAAGTTTAAGAATTACCACTGAACTATCGCCAAAAAGGCTATTTTGGGACAAAATCTCTAGCACTGCTGGAAGGGCATATTCTGAATAATAAAAAGTGTGATGATTTGAGGTATCATCGCTAATTGCGCGGGCAATTTTTTTGGAATACAACTCAATCAAAAAAGAACTCTCTCCATACAGCAAAGCCCCTTTTGGCTTGTGTTTGGTGAGATAAGTATCAAGCTCGTATCGTTTCACTTTTTGTCCTTATTTGTGTTTTTATTTCTTTGATTTATCACGCTTTTTTGTGATGTTTTTTGTGATGTCTTGCGGGTAGATTCTGTGTGGAAATGGAATTTGCTCTAAGCGCAAAGCCCGATAAAATCGCTTGAGCCCAGAGTGCTCTTTGTGTGAGATTTTGTAATAAATATGTGTGAGGTATTCTTTGATATATGCCATATCAATGCCTGTGGTTTTGGCGTGCGATGAGAGGATATAAAATGGAATTTTTGTTTTTTTGGCATTGAAGCGAGCGGATATGTGAGTATAAAAATTTGCATATTTATTAAAGCATAATCGTCCAAAAACAAAAGGAAGGCGATGTTTTTTGAACCATTCCTCGCCCATATCGATATATTTTGCGCCATTATATTGGGCTTTGAGTGCTCTATCGCCTATAAGCACTTCGCCTTTGAGTCCTAGAATCTTACACAAAGCATTTGATGTTTGGGATTGGTAGTCTATTTTGTCATCATTTGGAAGCACGATCACACTCCATACCGCACCTTTAGAGATGATTCCGCTCATTGTGGCTTTGTGGAGTAGGGCGGATTTGTAGCCAGCGATTGATGAGATAAATCCAGCATCAATGCGCCGAAACAAAAATGATTGATTGAGTTTGGAGGGGTATGAGCGACGGAAAAATAGAGCTTGTTTGAATTGTGTAGGGAGAGGATAGGATTTGATAAACATATCAAATGGCACGAGATTGAGGTATTGGATTTTGCCAAATTTCATAAGATTGCCTTGTGGTTTGGATAGTAAATTTTTGTATAATTATACAAATTTTATTTTGTTTTTTGAAATGGCATGAATAAAGATATGGATTACATAAAATGGCATTAATCAGTTTGATACAAATCTCAAAGCAATTTGATTACAAAAAAATCTTAGATGAAGTGAGCTTCACGTTCAATGAAAATGAAAGAGTTGCGATTGTCGGTAAAAATGGCAGTGGAAAATCTACACTTTTAAAGATTCTCAATGGTGAGATTCAAGCTGATAGTGGAGAGCGAGCGTTTAAAACAGGCTTGCAGATTCTCTCTCTAGCGCAAAATTCAAATTTCACGCCCGGAAAAAGTGTGCGCGAAGTGTGTTTGGAGAGTTTAGAAGAACTATTGCAAATCCATCACAGAATCCAGCACATTAATATAACTCTTGCAAAAGAATCAAAACATTTAGATTCTCAAAATAATCATAATAATTATGAGCCAACTTATCGCGCGCTTTTAGATGAGCTTGGAAAGCTAAGCAATATCCTTGATAACACCGATGGCTGGAATCTTGAGCAAAAAGTCGAAGATGTGTTGGAGCATTTCTCGCTCAAAGAGTTTGAAAACAGAATCGCCTGCACGCTTTCAGGTGGCGAGCAAAAACGACTCGCACTCGCGCAGATTCTGCTTCAAAGGGCTGATGTGTATATTTTAGATGAGCCTACAAATCACCTCGATGTGCAAGCAGTGGAGTTTTTGGAAGAAAAAATCCTCTCGCTCAAAGCAAGCGTTGTATTTATAAGCCACGATCGGTATTTTGTCGATAGAATCGCGCAGCGCATTGTCGAGGTGGATAATGCAAAGATTTTGAATTTTAGCGGTGGATACACGCAATACCTCGAGCAAAAAGCCCAGATTCTAGCTAATCTCACAAAAGAGCATACGCATTTACTTAAGCTTTTAAAGGCTGAAGAAGAATGGCTAGCAAAAGGCGTGCAAGCGCGCCGAAAAAGAAATGAAGGGCGCAAAGAGCGACTTATGGAGCTTAGAAAAAGTGCAAAACACAATCCAGCACTCATTAATAAAATGCGCTTAGAGCTTGAGCGAGAATCTAAACACTTTTATCGTCAAGAGGGTAAAAACGCCCAAAAAATGATCTTTGAATGTGAAAATATTAATCTTAGATTCTATGATAAGGCGTTAATCCAAAATTTTTCTTTGCGGATTTTGCAGCATGATAGAATCGCGATTGTCGGTAAAAATGGCAGTGGAAAATCTACACTTTTAAAGATTCTGCTTGGCAAAATCACACCAGATAGTGGCACAATCAAAAGAGGTGAGCTACACATTGGGTATTTTGATCAGCATAGAGAAATGCTTGATGATTCAAAAAGCTTAATTGAGACATTTTGCCCAAATGGCGGAGATCACATCGAAGTGCGCGGTAAAAATATACATGTGTTTGGGTATCTGAAAAATTTTTTGTTTCCAAAAGAAATGCTTGACAAAAAAATAGCAGCTCTTAGTGGCGGAGAAAAAAACCGAGTCGCGCTTGCACTGCTTTTTACAAAGCATTATGACTGCTTGATACTTGATGAGCCTACAAATGACTTAGACATCGCAACAATTAATATTTTGGAAGAATATCTTGCAAGCTTTGATGGCGCGCTTATTTTTGTAAGTCATGATCGGTATTTTGTCGATAAACTTGCCAAAAAATTGCTGATTTTTGAACCTATCACAAACCACGTACAAACCCACATCACAGAAAGTTATATGCTATATAGTGAATATTTGGATATGCAAAAAGAGCTAAGAGAATACAAAAGCCTTCAAGAAAGCCTTGAGCAAGAATCCAAAATAGAATCTAAAATGGAAGATAAAACAAAAAACCAAAAAGATTCTACGACAAATCAACATAACACAACCACAGAATCCAAAAAGCCCAAAAAACTTAGCTACAAGGAGAATCTAGAATTGCAACAACTTCCCAAAGAAATTCAGATTCTAGAATCTCAAATCAAATCACTAGAATCTGAGCTTAGCGATAGTGCGGTGTATTTACAAAAAGGCATAGCAACTATTGCGACACAATTAGAGCAGGCAAAAGAGATGCTAGAATCTAAATATGAGCGGTATTTTGAGCTTGAAGAAAAATGTAATAATCTTTGAAAAAATGGTGAGTTTATGAAGTTTGTCAAAAGATAAAGACAAATATTTATAAAGCATTTCAAGATTTTTTTATGTGTGCTAGATATAATACAGCATAAATCAAAGGTCAAGGAGTCTATCATGTCATATGCAAGTCAAATTATCCAGATTCTCAAAGATAAAAATCCATCACAAAACGAGTTTCATCAAGCAGTAGAAGAGGTTTTAACTTCGCTTGAGCCACTTTTAAGCAGAGAGAAAAAATACCAAGATTCTGCGATTTTGGAGCGAATGGTCGTGCCAGAGCGACAGATTATCTTTCGCGTGACTTGGGTAGATGATAAGGGTAAGATTCAGGTAAATTATGGTTATAGAATCGAGTTTAATTCTGCCATTGGTCCTTATAAAGGCGGGCTTAGATTCCACCCGAATGTCAATGTGGGCGTGATTAAGTTTTTGGGATTTGAGCAAGTGCTTAAAAACTCTCTTACAACTCTTTCTATGGGCGGTGGCAAAGGCGGAAGCGATTTTGATCCAAAAGGCAAAAGCGAAATGGAAGTTATGCGCTTTTGTCAGTCATTTATGAATGAGCTATATAGGCATATAGGCGCGCATACAGATGTGCCCGCTGGAGATATTGGCGTGGGTGGTAGAGAGATTGGGTATTTGTTTGGGCAATACAAAAAACTAACCAATCGATTTGATGGTGTGCTTACAGGCAAGGGGCTAAATTGGGGTGGAAGTTTGGTGCGACCTGAAGCCACGGGATATGGTTGTGTGTATTTCGCGCAAGAAATGCTTAAAGATCGCAATGAAAGCTTGGAGGGTAAAATCTGCCTTGTTTCAGGTGCGGGCAATGTAGCAATTTATACGATTGAAAAACTTCATCAAATCGGGGCTATTCCGGTAACTGCGAGCGATTCAAAAGGAATGATTTATGACAAAGAAGGCATTGATGTAGCGCTACTTAAAGAAATCAAAGAAGTAAGGCGCGCGTCTTTAGAAGAATACGCCAAAGCCAAACCAAGTGCCAAATACACTAAAGCAAGCGATTATGAGAGCGGGTGTAATGGGGTTTGGAGCATTCCGTGCTTTGCGGCATTTCCAAGCGCGACACAAAATGAACTCAGCGCAAAAGACGCCAAAATCTTGCTTCAAAATGGTTGCAAATGCGTAAGTGAGGGAGCAAATATGCCTTCGACAAATGAGGCGATCGAACTCTTTTTGAATGCAAAGATTTGCTATGGTCCGGGCAAGGCTGCAAACGCAGGAGGCGTGGCTGTGAGTGGATTAGAAATGGCACAAAATGCAAGTATGCACCCATGGAGCTTTGAAGAAGTCGATCAAAAGCTACTTGGCATTATGAAAAACATCTACCAAAACGCCTCAAGCACAGCAAAAGATTTTGGAGATCCTACAAATCTTGTGATGGGAGCAAATATTGCGGGCTTTAGAAAAGTGGCTGACTCTATGATCGATCAAGGGGTAGTTTGATTGCGGAGTGTAGCGATAGTAAATTTTAGCTTTAGGGCTTTTCAAGCCTTTAAGATTCTTCAAAATCTTAGAATCTGTGTGGGTTGTGCTTTTTTGTTGATTGCATTCATTAGTGCGGGTTGCAAAAATGAACAAAACACAGCCCAAACTGCCCAAACTTCTGTGGATTCTGACTCTAGACTTTCTCAAGAGCTAGAATCTATAAATCCAGATTATGAGAAAAAGCAAGAATATATCATCTATCAGATTGTGCCAAGTCAGATTCTTTTGCAAGAGTTATCACATCAGCTTGAAGAATCTAATCAATCAAAAGAATCAAAAGATTCCAGCAAGTCTGATAAATCCAATAAAGCAAGTAAAGATACTATGTGGCTTTTTGTCTCACAGAATCAAAAAGGCATCTTAAGCGCGGTATTTAGAAGAAACCACCAGAATCTCAAATGCGCGCTCAAAAATACACTCAAAAGTTTGGAAAATGGAGTGTTAAACGGGCAGATTGATTGTCAAAAGCAGTTTATAGCCCAGATCCAGCAAGGCAAGATTATCCAGCCAAAAATCACGATAAGTAAAATCAGCGAGATTCTCCATAATCAAAAAGAAATCAGCAATATCTCTTCTGTCTCTAAAGATTATGATGTAGCCCTTGAGAGTGTGAGGGAATTTGCGCTATATAAGCACACTTCACAGCAAATGCTTCAAGATTCTGCGTTGCGTATTGATTTTTTGTGCTCTGATACAAGCAAAATCCAGCATGCAATCAATCAAATCCAAGCAAAAAATTTTCAAGCCTACAATATCGATAGCCCGACAAATTGTGATGTATCGCAAGCGCAATTTGACGCATTTATTAAGCAGAATCTACAAACTCGAAGTATAAGTATGAAAAATAATGGCTTAAAAAATAGCTACGAGCTAGAATATATGGATTATAGTGTTGATTTTTTTGATGATAGGTTTTTGCAGTTGCATCGCACAAAGTTTGTGGATATGGGTGGTGCGCATGGTGTGTGGAGCTCTGAATATATGATGTTTGATTATGAAGGACATAGAATCAATCTGCATAAAGATGTTTTTGATACCAAAGCAGATGGATTGCTTCACAAACTCCAATCCAAACATACCGCGTTTCTTGAGACACATCAAGAATGCAAAATTGATGCTAAGCAGGATTTTGACTATACGAATGCAAGCGTGGCTTTTGGGTATGATGGCGTGTATTTTATGTATGCTCCTTATGTGCTTGCGCCATATTCGTGTGGTGAGGTGAGGCTGAAGTTTGGGTTTGATGAGATCAAAGACTTTATCAAAAAAGATTCTAGGCTTTTTGAGTTTGTCAATGAATTTGGCATATCAGAGCCAAAGCAGGCAGACTTTGTCGATACACTTTATCTTGAATGCGCTAAATGCGAGATTTCTACGCTTTATACGCAAGATCAGATTCTAGAGCTTAGAAATAGCCTTGATGATGAGGAGTTTTATCACATTATGAGCCACAAAGAGCTTGATGAAGCACATTTGAAGCAATATGACATCAGCATAAAGCCAAGCATTTATAATGGGGATTACGCATTTATCGATTTCAATCACAAATACCTTCTGCCACTTGAAAGCCTCAAAGGCTCGCACTATATCTTGTATCAAGAAGGAAAAAAACCTTATTGTATCAAAGATAAAAATAGCAATGCAGAAATTGATAAATATTTTGGGATTAGTAATTTTATCGAGCTAAAGGTGCTAAATCGCGTGGAAAAAATCGAGATTAGCCAATATCTCAAAAGCCTTAATATCGATATGTCAAAAAACGAATGCGCCACACTCTCACGCGAGATTAAGTAGATTTGGCTTTTGCTATTTTATAAAGCAATCCCAAAGAATCAAAGCCAAAGCAGAATCTCACATTAAAATAAACTTATTTTTATCAAATATTGGTTACAATCTCTGCTTATTTTAGAGATTAGGATTGTTATGGAGAATCTATTACAAGAGTTGCAAGGTGCGCAGACATTAGAGGCATTAGAATCTATCCGCATTAAAGCATTAGGCAAAAAGGGCATTATCACCGAGCAGTTTGTGCAGCTAAAAACCCTCACAGGCGAGGAAAAAAAGCATTTAGCCCAGAATCTTAATATAATGAGAGAAAAGTTTGAATCCACTTATAATCACAAAAAGCAAAGCTTAGAAGGTAAGCGACTCGCACAAGAATTGCAAAATGAAAAAATAGATGTGAGTCTTTTTAGTCTGAATGCAAAACGAAGCATAGGACACCCTATCCATTACATCAAAGATAAAATTATCCAATATTTTGTGAGTATGGGATATGAGCTTTGCGAGGGTCCGCTTATCGAAGATGATTTTCATAATTTTCAAGCACTCAACCTTCCTGAATACCACCCAGCAAGAGATATGCAAGATACTTTTTATTTTAACGATTTAAAACTTTTGCGCACACACACTTCACCTGTGCAAATCCGCACTATGCTTTCGCAAAAACCGCCTATCAAAATGATCTGCCCAGGCGAGACATTTAGGCGGGATTATGATGTAACGCACTCGCCTATGTTTCATCAGATTGAGGGGTTGGTTGTCGATGAGGAGGGCAAGGTTAGCTTTTCGCATCTCAAATATATTTTGGAGGATTTTTTAAATTATATGTTTGGTGATGTCAAAGTGAGATTCCGATCGTCTTTTTTCCCTTTCACGGAGCCAAGCGCAGAAGTGGATATTTCTTGTGTGTTTTGCCACCAAAAAGGTTGCAGAGTATGCTCGCATACTGGTTGGCTTGAGGTTTTGGGCTGTGGGATTGTTGATGATAATGTATTTAAGGCAGTGGGCTATGAGAATGTCAGCGGTTATGCGTTTGGGCTAGGGATTGAGCGCATTACGATGTTAAGCCTTGGGATTAATGATTTGCGAAGTTTTTTTGAGACAGATTTGAGACTATTGGAGCAGTTTTAATGGTTATTTCTACATCGAATTTATCGTATTTTATTGATATTTCACATATTCAGATTGAGGATATGTGCGAAAAGCTAAATAGCATTGGGATTGAAGTAGAATCTATGCGACAGATTCAGATTCCACAAAAAGTCGTTGTAGGGCGCGTTGTCTCTAAGAATCCTCACCCAAACGCCGATAAGCTTAATATTTGTCAAGTTGATGTTGGGAATCAGACTTTTCAGATCGTCTGTGGCGCGCAAAATGTGCAAAAAGATCAATATGTCGCTTTGGCACTTGAGGGCGCAGAGCTTCCAGTGCAAAATAACAAACAAGATAACAAAACCCAAGAGCAAAAAACGCAAGATAAAAAAACAAAAGATAAAAAAGACAGCCCTTTAGCACATACACTCACGATCAAAAAAACGACTCTAAGGGGCGTTGAAAGTTGCGGAATGATTTGCTCTTCAAGTGAATTAGGACTTGAAAAAATCAATGATGGCATTATGGTTTTAGATTCTAGTATCGGCGAGCTAGAGCTTGGCAAGCCATTATGTGAATATGAGTTTTTTAATCAATATCTCATAGAAGTTTCTTTAACGCCAAATCGTGGGGATTGTTTGTGTATTTTGGGGATTGCAAGAGAGCTTGCTTGTGTGTATAATCTCTCAATAACCCTGCCAAGCGAGGAAGAATATGGTTTGGTTTTTGGTATTGGGCGGGCGTTGAATCTATCGGTTGAAGGGTGCTTGAAGTCGTATTTGCTCTATAAAGCCATTGAGGTTCAAGAGATTTCTATGGCATTGCATATACAGCTTATCCTCGCATATAATGGAATCCTAAAGTCAAACCCAATCCAAAATTATAAAAACTTCATCACTTATCTAAGCGGTGTTTTGTTTAATATCTATCCAATCTCAAACGATACACAAACGCCAATCACACTCAAAATCAAAAAAGATGAAAACGAACTAGAATCTGTCTATGATAGCGCGGGACATAAGCTTTCAGAGATTGGCATAAAAAGCTATGTTGATGAAAGCAAGATTGTAGCATTTCCAGCACTTTTGATTGTTGAGGCAAGTTATGCAGAGCCAGAGATTATCTCAAAAGCATTGTTTCATAAGCACATACCACATGATAAAGACATCACTTATCGCTCGACACGAGGAAGTAATCCAGAGCTTCTTATCGGTATGAATCTTTTTTGCTCTATTTTAAATACATATACACAATGCTCGATTTATTCGGGGTATCAAGAAGTCGAGATGACACAAGAGAGCCAAAGGCATTATGTCAATATGACTTTTAATATGATCTCACAAATCATCGGCAAAGAAGTTGAAAAAGAAAAAATAGCCTTGATTCTCAAGCAATTAAATTTCAAAATCGATGCTGATGGTGATGGGGTATTTTTTAGGATTACGCCACCTCCTTATAGGCATGATATTTATTCTCCGCAAGATGTCGCCGAGGAGTTTTTGCGTATTTATGGGATCAAAAACATTCCTTCAACGCCTTATTCTAGCATACAAAAACGAGGCATAAATAAAACTCTGCTTGCATATCAAAACAAACGCGATTTGGCTACAAGAGCGATAGCACAAGGATTTTTTGAGACGATACATTATGTGTTTTATCAGCGATCAAAGCTTGTAGAATGGGGATTTGAAGTGCTAGAAGAAGGGCTTGATCTCAAAAACCCTATCACAAATGAGCTCAATACATTAAGAACGAGCTTGATTCCGGGGCTTTTTGATTCTGTTGTGCGGAATCAAAATTTTGGCTACAAAAGTATCAAAATGTTTGAGATTGGAAGTGTATATAATCGCAAACGAGAGGAATCTCAGCATATGAGCTTTGTTGTGAGTGGATTCAAAACACAAGAGTCATATCCGTATCCTAAGGGCGAAAAATGGGATTTTTATTCATTTGCGCAAACAATCTCACATATCATCGGGGACTTTGAGCTTAGCGCACCTAAGGAGATTCCGACATTTGCGCACCCATATCAATACGCAGATATTATTTTAGGTTCTGTGCGGATTGGATTTATCGGCAGACTCCACCCCAAATTTGCCCAAACGCTTGATATACAAGGAGCGTTTTTTGCGCAGATTGACACGTTTAATTTCAAGATTTTGCAATCTATGAAGCCATATTCTAAGCTTCATTCAAATCAAAGAGATTTGACAATTGTGATTGATAAAGATATTCCATTTCATCAGATTAAATCGCGCATTTTAGATTCTGCTCCGCTGTATCTTAAGGCGATTTATCCGCTTGATGTGTATGAGGATAAGGATTTTGCGCTTACGCTTAGAGCAGTATTTCAGCCACAAGATATAAGCTTGACAGAAGAGCAAATCGCAGGCTTTATGGAGCAAATACTCCATATCCTAGAATCTGAATTTAACGCAAAACTTAAAATCTAAAGGTCTCCCATGCTTATAGGCAAACTTCTTTGTATTAGCCCCGCACAAAGCTTTAGTCTTGAAGTAGATGATATTGCTGCTGATAAATCTATCTCGCATCGTTGTGCGATGTTTAGTCTGCTTACTGATAAACCAAGCGTGATTAAAAATTATCTTTTAGCAGAAGATACGCTTCATACGCTAGAAATCGCCAAAACTTTGGGGCTTGAGGTTGAAGAGATAGATTCTCACACAATGCGCTTCACCCCGCCCAAAAAAATAAAAGAGCCAAATTGCATTCTTGATTGCGGAAATGCTGGAACAGGAATGCGACTTTATGCGGGATTATTATCTGGGGTAGAGGGGTTTTTTGTGTTAAGTGGCGATAAGTATCTTTGCGCGCGACCGATGAATCGCATCATACAGCCACTTCAAAGTATCGGTGCGAGAATCCACTCTCGCGCAGGCGGATTTGCTCCAATGGCAATCATTGGCTCGCAGCTTGATGGATTTAATTATCAAAGCCCTATATCATCAGCGCAAGTCAAATCAGCCATGATTTTAGCGGCATTACACGCAAAAGACAAAAGCACATACATTGAAAACGAGTCAAGCAGAGATCACACAGAAAAAATGCTTATCGGTATGGGTGCAGAGATCAAAAAGCATGAAAACACAATCCATATCTCACCGCTTACAAAACCCCTAGAATCTGTGGATTTTGCTATTCCTGCTGATCCATCGAGTGCGTTTTTTTTCGCGCTTGCAGCAGCTATTGTGCCGGGGAGTGAGATTTTGCTCAAAAATGTCGTGCTTAATAAAACTAGAATCCAAGCCTTTGAAATACTCAAACAAATGGGCGCAAAAGTAACTTTCACTAAAACAAGCTCGCCTTATGAGGAAGTCGGCGATATTTATGTAGCCTACGCGCCTTTGCATGGCATTACTATTGATAGCCATATTTCTTGGCTTATTGATGAGCTTCCGGCATTAGGGATCGCTATGGCGGTAGCAAATGGCAAAAGCGAAGTCAAAAACGCTAAAGAATTGCGTGTAAAAGAGACTGATAGAATCCACGCGCTTTTGGTGAATCTGCGCGCTTTGGGTGTGGAATGCGAGGAGAGAGAAGATGGATATGTGATTTATGGTGGCACATTAAAAACATCTGCAAAGCCTGCAAGCATACAGAGTTTTGGAGATCATAGAATCGCTATGAGTTTTGCGATAGCAGGGCTTGTGAGTGCTGTGGAGATTTCTGATTATGCATGTATTAGTATTTCATTTCCAAATTTTGATGCTATTTTGTGTAGAATCCAATCTGTTAAATATATCGTTTAAGGAATACTTATGGAAGTCAGACTTGCCAAGAAGCATGGATTCTGCTTTGGTGTGAAGCGCGCGATAAAAATCGCTGAAAAAAACAAAAATAGCTTTACATTAGGACCGCTTATACATAATTATCAAGAAATCAACCGCCTTCAGCAAAATTTCAATGTCGGATTAGAAGAAGATTATACGCAAATCAAAGAAGGCTCAACGCTTATAATCCGCACGCATGGGATTCCTAAGGGTGATTTAGAAAAGATTAAAGCCAAGCAATTTCATGTCGTTGATGCGACTTGTCCATTTGTAACAAAACCACAACAAATCGTGGAAAAAATAAGTCAAGAGGGCTATCAAATCATTATTTTTGGCGACATTACGCACCCTGAGATTAAAGGCGTGATGAGCTATGCCAAAAACCAAGACAATACGATTGTGATTTCGGATTTGCAAGCGCTTAAACAACAAAAAATATACCAAAAAGTCGCACTTATCTCGCAAACAACCAAACAAATTGAAAAATTTAATGAGATTGCAAGCTATTTGATTACCAAATGTCATGAAGTGCGTATTTTTAATACAATTTGCAATGCAACTTTTGATAATCAACAATCAGCGCGAGAATTAAGCCTAGAAGTAGATGTTATGGTGATTGTCGGTGGCAAAACTTCTTCAAACACAAAACAGCTTTTTATGATTGCCAAAGAAAATTGCAAAGATAGCTACCTTGTCGAAGATGAGAAAGAAATACAAAAAGAATGGTTTTATGGTAAAAAAATATGTGGCATTACCGCTGGGGCTTCGACTCCTGATTGGATTGTGCAGAAAGTCAAAGAGCATATTGAAAATATATAATTGTAAATGAAAGTTAAAGCTTATTAAAGCCAATTTTGATTAAAATTGCTTCAATATTTTTATAAAGGGTTTCGATGAGAGTTGTTTTAGATGATTTTGAAGATAATGATGAATTTGCTAGATTATTTGCAGAAAGTGTCAAAAGAGAAGATGATGGACAAATAAAAAGCGGAAAAATAATTTCAATCCAAGAAAATGGCGCATTAGTAGATGTCGGCGAGAAGCTAGAGGGGTTTTTGGGTTTAAGTGAGATTGTCGATGAGAATGGCAATGTTATTTTTAAAATCGGTGATGAAATAGATGTGTTTGTATCAAGCGGAAGGGGCGAGCGTCCGAATGTATCTTACAAAAAAGCGATAAAAACCGCAAAAATCCGAGAAAAAATACAATCTCTTGCTAATGATTTCAAAGACATTATTATCGAGGGTAAAATTATCCGCAAAAATAAAGGCGGATATGTCGTAGAATCTGATGGCGTGGATTATTTTATGCCAAAATTTGCCGCCGCACTCAAAGATCCTAACAAAAGCTTAAACAAACACATAAAAGCGTGCATTATCGATGTGCATCCAGAGGAAAATTCTATCATTATCTCAAGAAAAAGATTTTTTGAAATCAATGACCAAAAACAATCCGAAGGAATCCAAAAGCTCCTTGAAGAAAACAAAATCTACAATGGTATAGTCAAAAGTATTACGAGTTTTGGAATGTTTGTTGAAGTCGATAATATCAAAGGGTTGGTACATTATACTGAAATCAGCCACAGAGGACCAGTCAATCCAGCCAAACTATACAAAGAAGGTGATAGCGTAGCACTCAAAGTCGTGGGCTATGATGAAGAGAAAAAGCGACTTTCATTTTCTATAAAGGCAATTTGTGAGGATCCATGGAAAGAGATCCAAAAAGAGCTCAAAAAAGGCTATACGATTAAGGTTGTTGTCAATAATATCGAACCTTATGGTGCTTTTGTGGATATTGGCAATGATATTGAGGGCTTTTTGCATATTTCAGAAATATCGTGGAATAAAGATATCAAGCACCCTAGTGATTATCTCAAAGTCGGTGATGAAATTGATGTGGAAGTGATTGAGATTGATACAGAAAATCGCAGGTTGAGGGTTTCTCTCAAAAATCTTCAGCAAAAGCCATTTGATGAATTTGCCAAAGCTCATAAAATCGGAGATATAATCAAAGGAAAAATCGCGACTTTGACTGATTTTGGGGCATTTGTAACATTTGGTAAGGTTGATGGATTGCTTCATAATGAAGATGCATTTTGGAACAAAAACGAAAAATGCAAAGATAAATTCAAAGTCGGTGATGAAGTAGAAGTCAAAATTATCAAAATTGATGTGCAGAATCAACGCATTTCATTGAGCCAAAAAGCATTCAACGAATCGCCAGCAGAAATTTTTGGTAAAACACACAAAATAGATGATGTTGTAGTCGGAAAAGTCGTGGATATTAAAGATTTTGGTGTGTTTATCAATACCGATGAAATGGACGCGCTAATCAGAAATGAGGATTTATATCCAGTCAAAAAAGAAGAAATTAAAGTCGGCGATGAGATACAAGGCGTCATCAGCCATATAGACAAAGCAAATAACCGCGTCCGAGTATCAGTCAAAAAGCTTGAAAAACAAAAACAAAAAGATGAAATCAAAGCGTTTAATTCAAACGACAAGATGACATTGGGAGATATTCTCAAAGATAAATTTTAGATTCTGAATTTAGAGTAATAGATGAAAACAAAATTAATTCTATGGGCTTTTATAGCTCTATTTTTTGTTGGTTGCTCTTTGGGGCTTTTTTTGTATTTTTACAAAACATTCACCCAGCAAAAATTCACAATCAAACATATCATTGAAGCTCCCATTGCTTCTAGCCCTAAGGAGTCGCAAAAAAATTGGTTTGATAGAATCACAACTTTTAATACATCATACACTTACCCATCCAAAGAATTTGATGTCATGATAGATTTTATCGATCCAAATACAAAGCATATTCCAGAAAAGCTCCTTATATCAGCGATTGATAAATATAAATTTGCGTGTATTAATGAATTTTTAAAATCACAAAATATCAATTTTGCGTATAGCAAAAACCACAATAGCGTTGATATTATCATCTATTTACCAAAAGAATACGCACAATCAAAAAGCCTTATTCATAATCTTAATTATTATGATATAGACTTTGCTTATCAATAAATCACAAAAAGGAGTAATGTATGTATAAAATAGCTGTGTGCGATCATATCCACCAAAAAGGCTTGGATATGCTTTCTTCTCAAAACGATATTGAAATGTTTGATTTTTCGGATTTGCCAAAAGATGAGTTATTTGCGCGACTCAAAGATGTCGATGTGGCTATTACGCGTAGTTCGACAAGTGTCGATCAGAAGTTTTTGCAATCTGTGCAGAATCTGAAGGCTGTTGTGCGTGCGGGTGTTGGGGTCGATAATGTCGATATTGATGGGTGTTCTAAACAAGGCATTGTTGTGATGAATGTCCCAACAGCAAACACAATCGCTGCAGTTGAGCTTACAATGACACATATTTTGAGTGCTATTCGCAATTTTCCGGGTGCAAATACTCAACTCAAAGATGAGCGCAAATGGAAGCGCGAGGATTGGTATGGCACAGAATTAAAAGGCAAAAAGCTTGGTGTTATTGGGTTTGGAAATATCGGCTCAAGGGTTGGTATCAGATGCAAGGCTTTTGAAATGGAAGTCTTGGCGTATGATCCTTATATCCAGCCTTCAAAAGCTACAAATCTAGGGATCACTTATGTCAAAAATTTTAGCGATATTCTTGCTTGTGATATTATTACCATTCATACGCCCAAAAGCACAGAAACAAAAAATATGATCACCAAAAAAGAAATAGCGCAGATGAAAGATGGCGTTATCCTTATCAACTGCGCAAGAGGCGGGCTTTATAATGAAGATGATTTATATGAGGGGCTGAAGAGCAAAAAAATTCGTTGGGCAGGTATAGATGTCTTTGACAAAGAGCCCGGAACTTCAAATAAGCTTTTGGATTTGCCAAATATTTATGTTACGCCTCACATTGGTGCAAATACTCTAGAATCTCAAGAACAAATCGCCAAAGAAGCGACACAAGCAGCAATGGAAGCTGCACGAGGAATAGCGTATCCAAATGCGCTTAATCTTCCGGCTACACAGGCAAATACTCCTGACTTCGTGCAGCCTTATACAGAGCTTATACAAAAGCTTGGATATTTTTGCTCAAAAGTCGATAAAAGTGCGATAACTTCGATAAAAATCCATACAGAAGGCGAGATTAGCAAATATGTAGATTTACTTAAGATTTTTGCGATTGTTGGTGTGCTTAAGCCTTCTTTGGATAATAAAATCAACTATATCAATGCACCATTTATCGCGCAAGAAAGAGGCATACAAATCCACACAAATACGCAAGATTCATCAAATTCATACAAAAACCTTGTCAGTATCACGTTTAATACAAACGAGGGAAGTTTGAGTGTCGCAGGAACGGTATTTGATGATAATATTATCCGATTGAGTCAATTTGATGAGTTTGAAGTGCTTGTTGAGCCTAAAGGCAGAATGATTCTTTTCAAAAACACCGATGTTCCGGGTGTGATTGGAAATGTAGGGCAGATTCTAGGCAAACATAGTATCAATATTTCAGATTTTCGACTTGCTAGAAATAATCGTGGCGAGGCGTTGGCTTTGGTGCTTATCGATGATGATGTGCCACAAAAAGTGATCGATGAATTGCGCGATATTCCAGCTTGCCTTTGGATTTGTTATGTTGTGATGTGATGGTGATTGAATGTAATCCAAAAATGGAATTATTTTTGCTTTGTTCTTATAAAAATTATCAATCAAGGATAAGAAGTGTTAGAACAAGCCTTAAATATTTCCACTCCATCGGTGGCATTAAACACAAATCAAGCCCCTCAAAAATCTAGCCAAAACACCAAAAAAGATGTGCCAGATTTTCAGACAATCCTTGCAAACTCTCTTAATAGCGACAATAAACAGGCACCAAATCCAAACGCTCTGCCCAAATCAAAAACAAAAGCAGAATCTAAAAATAATCCATTGCAATCCCAAAAAACACTAAATCCTAAAAATATCACAGATTTAGGGCAAACACTCTCTTCAAATAGCACCAATCACACAGCCAAAACACTAGAAGATAAAGCCTTATCTTCTGCGCTAAATTCCGCGCCCAAGCAGAATCTAGCTCCAAATAGCACGCACCAAAAAAATACACTTAGTAATGCCGCAAGTATTGCATTGCAAAACCAACCACAGCAAAGCCAACGTAGCGCAGATTTGGATTTAAATAGCGGTGCAGGCGATATAGGCACAGGCGATATGGACTTGTCAAAATCTCTCCAAAAACAAGATTCTCAAAAACGAGATCTCAATGAAATGGCAAAAGTACAGCCCAAACCCTCATCGCTTGCAATCGCACAAGGCAAAACTACCCAACCTCAAGCATTAAATTCAAAAGAATCAAATGTTGATGACAAAAGCCACGCAAAAGATTCTCAAAGCTTGCAACCAAACGCGCTAGATTCTGCAAATGCCATTGCCTCGCCACTCAATCCACTTAATGTGGCTTCTGCTAAAGATTCTCATCAGGCATCTCAAGCATTTGCAGAATCTAGCGAGCCTCACACTTTGGGTAGCACCGCAAATCTTGCCAATAATTTGGCAAATCATTCCACTCCATCACAAGCAAAAACTACTGCAAGTCTCAAAACACCGCTTGATACATCAAATCCACAAAGTTATACACTCAATGATGTCGCCAAAAAAGCTAATGATTTAAATCTCAATCCAAGCAATATAAAATTTGACAAAGAAGCGGGCGATGATGAGTTCAAAAACTCCATTCAAAATCGAGCAAATCACTTAGCAAGGACACCGCAAGGTGAGCAAAGTGATGTGAAGCATTTTTTTGACAAGCAAGATGAGCAGACTTTGCGCCCGTTATTTTATATGCTTGAGGGTATGAATGCCAAGCTTGCTGCAAATCGTCGCAAAACAAACAACCAAAACAAAATAGAATACGCCATTGAGGGAAAAAGCGAGCGCATTGCGATTATCCATAGAGGAAGGGAGTTACCAAAAAATATCGTGGATTCTCAACTCAAAAACAATAAGCAAGATAGGGTATTTGAGCAAATCCAAAAAGATCTTTTAGCCGGCAAATCGCTTGATCTTGAGCAAATCCAAAAAGATCTAGAATCTGCCCAGAATCTAGATTCTGCCTCGCAGCCCACCCTAAAAATCGCTTCACAGCAAGCAAAGCCACTTGGCGCAACTCTTGCTTCAGAATCGCTCACTCAAGCACTTTATGCCACAAAAGCAATGCCCCAACAGCAAGATAAAGATCCAAACAAAAGGCAAAAAGATAAAAAATCACAAAAGATTCCGCTTAAAGCAACACAGCAAAATAGCCAAACTCCAAAAGAGTCAAGCATAGATTCTGCATCGCCTGCTTCTCAAACGCCCCAAGCACCCAAAGAGCAAGCAGCGCAATCCTCACAATCAGAATTAGCGCAGAATCTTGAAAATGAATTTATCTTAGAGAAAGCCAAAATGCCAAAAGAAATCGAAGCAAAAGCAGAATCTAAATCTCAAGAAAAGCCCCAAGCCACTGCCTCACATACCACAAATGCGACAATGGCAAAAAACGACTCAAGAGCTTCTCTCAATCCAAAAGAGACGATACATTCATTTGTGAGTCAATTTGAGCAAGAAGTCAAAAAATTCAAACCGCCAATGAGTCGCATTTCTCTTGAGCTTTCACCAAAAGAAATAGGCAATATCGAGCTTACAATTACTCAACAAGGCAAAAATATCCATATTAATGTCATCTCAAATCCGCAAGCTCTCAATTTGTTTGCTAATAATCAAGTCGATCTTAGACAAGGGCTTATTAATGCGGGATTTGAGGGAGTGAATCTAAGCTTTTCATCAAATGCGGGTGGAAATGGCGGAAATAGTGGCGGAAAAGGCAGAGGGCAACACCAAGAATCAAGCCAAAACCCACTCAATGAATACGAAGAGGCACACAATGCGCCAACATATAGTGCAATGGAAATTACAATTCCACAATACGCATAATACGCATAATACGCATAATACGCATAAAAGGATAAAAGGATAAAAGGATAAAAGGATAAAAAATGGCACTTGATTTAGCGAAAGTTACCGGAGCGGATAAGGCAGCAGAAGCCAAAAAACAAAAAGAAGCCGCACCAAAAATAGCCAATGGAATGGATAAAGATGCGTTTATGAAGCTTTTTTTGGAGCAGTTAAAAAACCAAGATCCAACCGCACCAATGGAAACAGACAAAATCATCACGCAAACAGCTCAGCTCACGCAAGTTGAAATGCAAGAAGAAAACAAAAAAGCGATGAAAGAAATGGTAGATTCTATGAAGGTGATGCAAGAAAGCAATGAGGAATTCAAAAACTTTCAAACCAATCTCAAAGAGACTATGGATAAGCTCACAGAAGGGATTGATTTTAGCACACAAGCCACAGAGCAAATGTCGCAATCTTCGGCTTTTCAAAGTATCTCTATGGTAGGCAAAATCGCTGAAACTGATGTGAGCGGGATTAATTATGCAGGCGAGGGCAGAGCGACTTTTGCGCTGTATTTTGACAGACCTATTGATGTAAGCAAGGGCAATGCTGTGGTGCAGATTTTTGATTCTGATAAGCAGCTCATTAGGACACTCTCGCTCAAAGATAAGGCAAATCAATCAGGATATTTGGATTTTTCGTGGGACGGAAAAGATGAGCGTGGAGAGCAAATGCCAAGTGGATCGTATTCTGTCATGGCAGAATATAATCTTGACCCAGCGACAAATCAATATCTCACAACTCGCGTAGGAAGAGGTGAGATCCAAAGTGTGCTTTTTGATAAAGGCAAGCCAATGATTCGTATGGGAGAGTTGATTTTGCCTCTTTCAGCGGCTTTGGAATTTTATGAGAAAGAATCCAAAGATTCTGCCCCGCATCATGTAAATTAAGGCACAAATGAATGCAATCAAATGCAATCAATGATAATTAAGGTCAAACAATGAATGATACGATTTTAAATTCTTATAGCGGTATCAAAACTCATCAATTTGGGTTAGATTCTGTGGCAAACAACATCGCCAATGTCAATACAAATGGCTTCAAAGAGAACATTCCAGAATTTAAAAATCTTTTTTCAGCCCAGCTTGATCATATAAATTCAAACTCAATCACAAACAACGATCGCTCCTATGGTGCGACTGCGGCAAGCAATGCGATTTCGACAAAAAATGGAAATTATCACCCAAGTGATGGTAACTTTGATGTCGCTTATATGGGAAAAGGTTGGTTTATTGTAGGACCAAAGCAAGATGGGAATTTCACAATCAATGAAGATGGCTATACTGAAAATCAGCAAACTTTTTTCACACGCAATGGCGGTTTCAATCGAGATGCAGACGGGTATTTGGTAACTTCGGGTGGATATTATGTCTATGGTGTCAATCTCAATAAAATCAAAAATGGCATATTTAATTCTGCAAATGAAGAATCTGATTTATCGCTTTTGCCAAGCGGATCTATGCAGCCATTGCAGATTCCACAAGAGTTGAAGTTTCACCCTGTTTTGACTACAAATGTCAATCTCGCGCTCAATCTCAATGCAAAATCAAACTTCAAAATGGCTCAAGAATTTCTCGCTCCAAATGGGCAGATAGATTCTGCTCGTATGTCTGCGCAAGATGTCGCTTCTTTTTCAGATGATGATGGCAATGCGTTTGATCCACGAGCATTTCGAGATATTATCATCACGATCAAAAAAGGCGAGCAAGAGCAAACCTATCGCTTTAGCTATGGCAATGGTGGCGCAAGTGCCAATGAATTTCGCACTATGGGGGATTTGATGGGGTTATTCCAACAAAGTGGCTTGTCTGTAAATCCGACTTTTGGCGCGCGCGGGAATCTTGCATTAGGCATCAGCAATCAAACATCAGATGAGTTAAAAGTAACCATAGGTGGCTCTCTCTCAAGTCGAATGGGGATCAATACTTCAGAAGTGCCACTCGCCCCACAAGAGCAAATCCAATCCAAAGATCTCAAAATCGCTACATATTCAAGCGCAGTGGATATTTATGATGAAGATGGCAAAAAGTTTTTACTTAAGAGTGAATATTATCTTGTAGATTCTGGTGATCCAAGAGCTACTCCGCCAATCAATCAAAAATGGATCGTGCAAAGTGGAATATATGATTATAGCGGCGCGTTTATGGTGAGCAAATCACTTGTAGATCACACGCTTGAATTTGATGAAAATGGGAATCCAATCGCACAGCCTATTGAAATCGACTTCAAAGAAGGAAAAATCTCTTATTCAATAGCAAAGAGTGATAAATATGCCTCAAGAAATCTTCCTTATGAGGATTCTAAGCTTTTAGAGATGAGCCAAGATGGCAAGGCTGAAGGGGATTTGCAAGATATACGAATTGATGAAAATGGCATTATATTTCTTGCATTTAGCAATGGCGTAAGCGAGCCTATGGGGCGGATAGGGGTTGTTGCATTTGTCAATGATCAAGGACTCAAAAAAAATGGTGATAATGTGTATTCGATGCAGACAAGCAATCTCAATGGGCAAGATAGGATTCTAAGTGGAAATCCGATTCTAGGCTGGAATGAAGAGGGGAATCTCAAATTTGGGCAAATCAAGCATAAGTATTTAGAGACAAGTAATGTTGATGTCGGTAATGCGCTGACAAATCTTATCCTCTTTCAAAGAGGCTACTCGATGAATGCAAAAGCATTTAGCACAGGCGATGATCTTGTCAAAGAAGCAATTGCGCTTAAAAAATAAACTTTATGAAAGTGGTTTGGTTGTTATGGTCAAGCTTGGATTTTAGATTCTGGAATCTAAAATAGATTCTGGTTTGATTCTCTGGATTGCAAAGCTATCGCTAGAATGAGAGATGACATAGAATCTCAAATTGTAATGTTTGATTTTTGCGGACAATAAAAACAATAAATAGATTTTGATTTCAAAATGATGAGATAAACTAATTAGACTTGGAATCACTAGGGTTTAAGACGATGATTGATATAGATTCTGTGCAAAAAGCTTAAAATAATCCAAACTTTAAAACCCCTTTCCAGATACCTACGGCACAAGCTACAATCAGAGGCTCTGCTGTGTTCCCACCCTGAAGCATTATCCAAAAATAACTTTGCATAGGTCTAAAAAGGAGCGAGAGCATTATATCTTTTGGGCACTTAAAATTGGCTTTTATCAAATCTTTATCAAAAATGTGTTTAAATCTCACAAAACCAAAATAAAAAATCGAGAAAAAATGAAAATTGCTATCGTGTGCGAGTCTGAGCTACTCCAAAAAAGTCTAGAGATATATCTCAAAGAATACCTCTCATCATTGAGTGATTGTGATTTTGTGATTTCGGATTATAATGCATCTGATCTAAAGCCACTCTGCCTAGTTGGAAATGGGCAAAATGCGCATATCAAAAAGCCATTTACGCAACTTAGCCTACTCAAAGATATTTACGATTTTTATGAGACATTTTTTCTCACATCAGATTCAAAGCTACAAGGACTCTCCAAGCAAGATATTTTTGTATATCAGCAAATAAGCGCGCTTGTAGAATGCACGTTCAATGAATTTAACCAAAAACTCTATGAAATCCTCAAGCTCAAAAACAACATACAAAATGACGCATAATACACACAAAACAACCCCTAAAACAACCCTGCACAATACACGCTCTAATCACAAAAAGCACTCTGCTTTGAAAAAAATTACAAAAAAACACCAAAAATCGCAAAAATCAAATCAATCGCGCTCATCACAGATTTTGCAAAAATCTCAATCGCATTCATCAAGAAAATCACAAAAATCGCGCCACATTCCTGTGATAAATATGCCAAAACATCTGCGTGTTATCGGCGGAAAGTTTAGGGGACTCAAGCTTTTTGCGCCCCTTGAAAACATAGAATCTCACACAGAATCTAGTTTGGAATCTAGCCTAAAATCCAACACAAAATCAAATCTGGATTCTAACTTGGAATCTAATTTAGATTCTGCCTCAAGCTTTGTGTCTGCTTCATCGCACTCTTTAGCACACTCTTCATTGTGTCATTCTGCATATCTCACCAAATCCCAAACGCGCCCCACAAAATCCATACTCAAAGAATCACTTTTTAATACGCTTGGAAGTGCGGTTATAGACTGCTATTTTATCGAAGGGTTTAGCGGAAGCGGAAGTGTCGGCATAGAAGCAATTAGTCGCGGGGCAAAAAGGGCAGTGTTTTTTGAAAAAGACAAAAGAGCCATAGAGCTTTTGAAGCAGAATCTAGAGCTATTGTCAAAATATAGTCATACAGAAATGACAGAAATGTATGCAGAAATTTTTGTCGGCAATAGCTTCATAGAGCTTCCAAAATTCTTACGCACACTCCAAAATCCAAGCCTGCTGTATCTTGACCCGCCATTTTCAATCCGCCAAAATTATGCCGATATTTATGAAAATTGTGCTAACCTTATACGCACAATAGATACTCCATTTGTGCGAGAGATTATCATAGAGCATTATAGCTCTTATCATTTTTCGACACAGATTGGAATGTTTTTGCAGACAAAAACCAGAAAATTTGGAAAGAGTAGTTTAAGTTATTTTACACAAGGAGAACAACATGGCTGAAGAAGAAAAAGACGAGCAGCAAGAATCTAAAAAAGGCAATAAAAGTTTATTATTTATCATTATTGGCGTTGTGGTTGCATTAATCATTATCGGTGTAGTTGTGATTATGCTTTTAGGCGGAGGAAGTGAGGAAGAAAGCCCAAAAGATCATGGCACACAAAGTGCGACGAACAAAAAAGCTCCTCTTAGCAGTGATGCGGTTTCTTTGATGAATGTCGGTCCTATTTATCCTCTTGCCGAGCCATTTATCATCAATCTAGCAAGTCAAGGGCGAGATTATTATATGCAGATTTCAATCAGCCTAGCACTTGATAGCGAGAAGCTTCAGCCAGAAATTGAGAAAAAACTCGATATTATCAGAAATGTCATTATTGATGTGTTTTCCACCAAAACTCCAGAGGATATGAAAACTCCCAAAGGACGAAACAAAGCAGTTGATGAAATACGCGACAGAATCAATGAATTTTTAGTCGATGGTAATGTAACGCAAGTGATTTACTCAAATGTCATAATCCAACAAGGCTAAACTTGGTTGGGATAGACATCACAAGTATCGAGCGAATTGATCGGATATTTAGACAATATGGAATGGATTTTTTGGAGCATTTTTTAAGCGCACAAGAAATCAAGATTCTAGAATCTAAAAATCTCAATGTCGCGAGTATGGCTGGATTTTGGGCTGCGAAAGAAGCGTGCTCAAAAGCCTTAGGTGTCGGTATAGGAAAAGATCTAAGCTTTCTAGACATCATCATCTCATACACTCCCAAAAAAGCCCCACTTATCACACTCACACAGCATAAGCTTGAAAAATTCCATATCAATAATCTTGCATTAAGTATTAGTCATGATGGCGGATTTGCAATCGCAATTGTGATCGCTTCATTTGTGTAAGGATTACAGCGATTTTGGAGTTTTGTTTTGGGTTGTTTATTTTTGGCTTTATTTGGATTCTGCGCTAGATTCTATGAATGTATTTATCCAAAGATTTTGCAAACAAGAATCTAAAATATAGCTAAATTATAGAATCTATTTTCTAGATTCTATGGCAAGCCTTAGAATGACAAAAGAATGACAAAGCGGATTGATAAGAAAATCTTGCAACAAAACCCATCTTAAGACTTTAGCAGTAATTTTTGATACAATCTCATTACAAAAGCCAAAATCTGTAATAAGACATTTAAAGGAAATTGATTGAAAAAAGCACACACAACATCACAGCGTAAAATCTCACGATACAAAATCCTCGCGCAAATCTCAAAAAGCATTCCTCGCTCTATTTTGTTTGCATTTGGTGTGATGATATGGAGTGTGAGTAGCGTTTATGCTGATACAAAGCCTTTGACACAGACTTTTGCGCAGTCCTTAGAGAGCCATACAATACGCGCAAATCAAACTCAAGAATGCAAAGAATCTACAACCCAAATGCAAAAAATACCCGCTTGGCGCAATGGCTACAAGCTCACTTCTGAAGCGATTTTGTATAGTGCGCTAGATGAGCGCTGCAAGCTAGATTCTAGCACATCTTATAATCTCAAGCAAGGTGTCATCACATTAGCACAAGGCGATCGCATTGAGGCGCTAGCAGAGAATGGGGAGTTTTTGTATATCAAAGCCCAGATGCAAGGTAGCGCGCCATTATTTGGCTATATCTACAAGCAAAATGCCATACTTAGTGTGGTTAATCTTGATTTTTATATCACATTTATGTGTATGGTCGGAGTGCTTATAGTCGGGCGATACATCATCTCAAAGAGTCGATTTTTGCGCGATTATAACATTCCTGAGCCAGTGATTGGCGGGATTGTTGTCGCAGTGCTGATTTTGTGTATTTATCAGTTTGGGCATATAGAATTTAAATTTGACTCATCATTGCGCGATCCGCTTATGCTTGCGTTTTTTTCATCGATTGGGTTAAGTGCGGATTTTGCCTCGTTGCGTAAGGGTGGCAAAATGTTTTGTGTGTTTTTGGTCGCGGTGGTGGGTTTGCTTGCATTGCAAAATATCATCGGGGTAAGCGTAGCATCGGCTATGGGCGTTAATCCACTCATCGGTATGCTTGGAGGCTCTATCACGATGAGTGGCGGGCATGGCACAGGTGCAGCATGGGCGGAGGCATTTAGAAACAAATATCATCTTAATGCTACATTGGAAGTGGCTATGGCGTGCGCGACTTTTGGATTGATTATGGGCGGGATTATCGGCGGACCTGTGGCGCGATTTCTCATTAAGCATTATAAGCTCAAAACCCCGGGTATAAAGCAAGATAGCACTACGGGCGAGATGTTTGAAATGCCAGCAAAAGAGCGACTTATCACGCCTATAAGCTTTGTAGAATCTTTGGCGTTGATTGCGCTATGTCTGCTGTTTGGTAATCTTTTGAGTGATTGGGCGAAGTTAATGTTACCGACGTTTAATCTGCCTACTTTTGTGTATTGTCTTTTTGTGGGGGTGCTTTTGCGTAATGTGCTATCAGCCCTTCGGATTCATCAGGTGTTTGATAGGGAAATGTCTGTGTTAGGTAATGTCTCACTCTCGCTATTCCTTGCGTTTGCGATGATGACGCTTAATCTATGGGAGCTTGTGGCATTGGCATTGCCTATTGTTATGATTTTGGGCGCGCAAGTGGTAGTTATGGTGGTGTATGCGATATGTATCACTTTTAGATTCTGTGGGAAGGATTATGATGCGGCGGTTTTGGCTGCTGGGCATTGTGGGTTTGGCTTAGGGGCGACTCCTACGGCTATGGTTAATATGCAGGCAGTAACTTCGCATTATGGATTGAGCCATACGGCTTTTATTATCGTGCCTTTGGTTGGGGCATTTTTCTTGGATTTGATAAATGCGCTTGTGATACAGGGCTCATTGTGGATTCTGTCGTTGTTTTGATATTTTTCTTGTTTTATTGATTTTTTTTTTTTTTTTTCTAGAATGTGGGATTTAAAAAGGAGAAAATATGCAAAAAGAACAAGAAAATTTTTATTTGAATGAAGATTTTGAGAGTTTAGAAAATGAGCTAGAGATTCTCTCAAAAGAGCAGGTTTTGAGGATAGAAATCAACGAGGGGTTAGAAATCGCATTGCAAGATTTGCAGAATCTAAAAGATAAGATTCCACAAGAGCAGACACAAGGACTATTTGAACAATGCACCAAAAGCGCAATGGATGCTGTAACTGGGCATTTTGGTTTTGCTGCTGTGGTGCTTGGCTCTCAGGATGGGGGAAATGTCAATACCACACATAATGCAAGAGCTGGTATATACGCAAGCGATAAAGAAAGAAATGCTTATGAAAATAGAGAAAAATATGATTCAAGGTTATATCACGGGGAAACATCTTATAAAAAAGTAAATAAGCAACAAAGTGAGCTTAAGAAAAAAGGCGAGCTTACAGATTATATGACAGGAAAAAAGATTAGTCCAAATGAAGAAACAGCTTTAGATCATATAGTTGCTGCTAAAACTGTACATGATGATAGAGGCAGGGTTCTAGCTGAAGCTGATGGTGCAAAGCTTGTTAATACAGAATCAAATTTAAAAATGACAGATAGAAGACTAAATTCTATGAAACAAGATAAAAGTGCTATTGAATTTTTAGGGTATAGAGACAACAGACAAAAGGAGCTAGAGAGAAATTTAGCTAAAAGAGGTTATCTCACAGAAAGTGAGCTAAATGAGCAAAAAAAGCTTGATAAGCAAATGGAAATCTTAGATGATGATTTCGTAAAAACCTATGAAAAAGAAAAGAAAAGGATAGACAAGGAAATAGATAAGGCTTATTATATAAGCACAAAGCCTTATAAAGAAGTTTTGCTTACAGGTGCAAAAGATTCAGTAAAAATGGCAGTTTATTCTGCTTTTGGGGTAGTGCTTAAAGATTTTATTACAGCGATGATGCAGGAGCTAAAAATTACCTACAAAGAATTTGGCAATGAAAGCCTAAAGGAAATTTTTACTCGATTCAAAGATAGGCTTGTAGCAGTATGGGAGGATATAAAGGCTAAGTGGAAAGATATTTTTTCGGGCTCCATAGAGGCCGGGCTACAAGCCTTTTTCTCAAATTTGGTTGTCTTTATCATCAACACTATTTTTACCACACTAAAAAAACTTGTGCAAATTATCCGTGCTGGTTTTACTTCATTATGGAGTGCGGTTAAAGCTTTGTGTGATAAAGACACTCCAAAAGAAGATAGGGTTTATGCTGCAGCTCAAATTTTTGTAACAGGCATGATTGCATCTGTGAGTATGCTAGCAAGTGAAACCATAAAGACTTGGTTGCTTGCAATCCCGGGATTAAATGCTGTGCTAAGTTTGCCTATACCTTTTACAGGAGAAAGCATAGCAGAAGCTTTGTCGCTTTGTATAAGTGCAGCTGGTGGAGCTGTGCTTAGCACGATAGCGCTTTATTATATGGATAAGCTACGCAATCAGGGCAAAATAGCAAATATGCAAGTGCAAATGGTGGCACAAAGTGGCGTTGTAGTGGAATACCAAGTGGCACGAAGCTATTTTAGTGTGCTTGATGGTTTTAGATTCTTAAGTTTTGCAATAGAAGATAGTATGCGAGTGATTCAAAAAACGCAAGAAAGAATCAACCTTAGCAATCAAAAAGCAGAAGATTCTCTTAATGATTTAGATGGCTACGCAAAGCCTTAGAGCATTGTTACCAAATAAAAAATAAGGAGTAATCAATGGAAAACACAAAAACAAACCTAGATCATATAGTCTCAGCAAAAAGCATATCAACTGGCAATTGCAGCCTAGACGAGCAGATAGAAAGAATGACTAAGGAAATGTCTATGGTAGCAGGAGATCCGCAAGCGCTTCAAAAGGCGGTAAAATCGCATATAGTTGAGATTTTTAGCATGATAGAGCAGCAGACAAGAAGGATAGAAAAAGCCCAAAGTTTTGCGCAAGAAGCAAATAATATCTCACAAAAAGATACTTGGGTTAATTGGTTAAAACAAAGAGTTCCAGGTGGTATTTTAGGGATAAACATAGAAAAAGAAAGAGCAATCCTTATGGGCAAGGGGCTTGTAGCTACAAACGAAGCAGTAGCAGAAACAAACAAGCTTATCCAAAGGCTTGTTGTGTTTATCTGCGGCCAAATAGAATACGCAAGACTTATGGCAACAACTATGGCAGGAATACTTACCAAAGGCTTTGAAGATAAAGATGGACACATAATAAGACTAAGCGAACATGCAAAAGAAGTTACACAGATACTTATACAACAAGCGCAAGATTACATTCAAAAAGAGACAATCTATGAGGAAAGGCAAAAAAATCAAGAAAAAGATATAGAAGAAAACAGATTTCTTATTGAAGAAAATACAGAGAAACTTAACAAGATTTTTTCAGTGCTTGATGATAAAAGCAATATAGATGAAAGACAAGAGCAAAGACTTGATAGTATTCAGGAAGCTTTGGAGAGAAAAAGAGAGGTAGATTCCAAGCAGGAAGAACAGATTCAAAAAAATACTCAAGATATAGCAGAGCTTCAAAAAACAAAAGGCTCAAATAAGTTAGTATATACATCTCTATTAGCGCACTTGTGCTATCTGTGGTAAGTATAGCATTGCAATTTATCCGCTAAATATTTAAATTTAAAACAAATTTTACTTTCCATTCTTTGCTTTAATGTATAAAAGGCAAAGAGTGTGTGGCATAAATATGTGTAAATGTAGGTTTTGCTTTTATAGCTGCAAAAGAAATTAATATAATACCCGAAAGCATTTTTTTTGTATCTAAGATATATTTTTTGGTTTTGTGTATTCTCTTTTATGTTTGAAGTTTTGGAATCTAGATTCCCAAGAGGTCTTTCAGAAGCAAAGTGTAAAAACAATATAAAATTATGGTGTCAAGGGGGAGACTTGAACTCCCGACCTCCGGCTTATGAGACCAGCGCTCTAAACCAGCTGAGCTACCCTGACCCTTAAAAAGCGATAATTATAAGCCAAAAAACATTAAAAGTCAATACAACCTAGCTCAAAAGATTGACTTCTTTCGCGCCATTATATATGGCTTTGTATTGCTCGATGAAGTTTTGATGTCTGCCAAAGGCTTTGTTGGTTTTTGTGTATGGATTTTTGGGCTTTTTGTCATGCTGTCCTTGATAAAATTCTGTGAGCGAATATAGCGATTGTGCTGCCATGATTTTCTCGCCCTCACTCATTCCAGCAGTCGCCCTCTGAAATGTCGCATACTCCGTATCACTCATCATCTCCAAAATCATCAACCCATAGGTTTGGCGGTTTTTTGGCTTATCGTTGTCATTTTGTGTTTTTTGGGTTTGGGTAGAGTCCTCCTTTTCCTCCTTGTCTTTGATGCGTTGTGCGTTATGCGTGGGGGTTAGTTTTGTCGTGTCTTTGGGCGTTTGCTTTGGGGTTTGACTCTGCTTGTCATTCCCCAATGGCTGATGAATCGATGGCTGTGAAAAGGTAGAATCTATACGCAAAATAAGGCTCCAAGTTTTCACAAATGAAGCAAAAATAAATCCACTTTTTATATTTTGTATGGATTTTGTCATTTGTGATTTTAGTTTTTTGATTTTTGGATTTGCCCCTTTTGTGTATTATTTTGCGATTTGTGCTAGGTATTCTCTCGCTTTGGCGCGATCTGGGGCTCTGCATGAAAGGTGCGTGTAGATTGAAAGCTCATTACTTAGCCCAAAGAGCGACTTTTTTACCGAGCCAAAAAAGTGCTCGCACACCTCGATAATTTCTTGCTGTGTATTGACATGCTCGTAATTCATAATGACATCATAATTGAGTTTGTATTTCAGTCTAAATTCAATGCCGGTTGTGAGTTTATAAGCTAGCGTCCAAAGAAGTCGCCCTTGACTTGGGATAGAAACAGAGAAGATTCCATCATCTTTTAATAGCAAACAGGCGTGTGCAACGACCTTTGGCAAATCAGTGATATGCTCTAATGCCGCACAGGAGATGATTCTATCATATAATAGCGCATCATCTAGCGCATTATCTATTGTATCCCCCCCCCCATTACAAGCTATTTCAGCTATATCGTTATAAATAGTATGCACTGATTTGAGGTGTGGGGAGTTTGCATAGAGCGCGGAAAATGGCTCGATGATATCATAATGGTTCAAATCGCGCTCGTAGGGAATCTGGTTTAGCGTGCCTGCACCGATTTCTAGCGTTTTATGCCCACTTAGCCCTAATGTGTCGTCGGCGACTTTTTTGTGCAGCCAAGATTCTAGCTTTTGAGCAAGTCCGCTTGCAGCACCTTCGCCATTTCTATTGCTTTTGTAATGCTCCTCATAGATCGCTTGATATGCGCTAGGTAGGGGTTTTCGCGTTTTTGGAAATCGTGTTAAAATTTCATTCATTATATACTCCTTTTGTTTCTCAAAAATATTCGCAAAAATTATAGCAGAATCTAATTTTGCTTTTTGTAGCCTAAATCTACAATTTTTTAGCTTGTAATTTACACTTCGCAAATTTGCTTTATGCTCCATTTGATAGTTTTGCCTGCATGAAATGGAATAATTACGTCTTCTTTACTATCTTTACTATCGATAGATTCTGGGATTGTTTGGGGAGATTTGGTGAGGGTGATTTGCTTTTGTCGAAGCGGTGGAAGCCATTGTGAAAGGCAGTAATTACGCATGGCATTATCGCTTACAAAGGCTTGGAGATTTGAAAGTGCATTATGCGTCTCAAAGAGTTCTGTAAGCTGCTCAAGCAAGCAAGGCGCGCTAAAGATTCCTGCAGCTCCATTGCGTTTAGATTCTAGTGTGTGTGGCGCAGAATCCGACCCAAAGCTTACTTTTGGATCAGCACTTAGTGCTAGCTCAAGGAGTTTTTGTTTGTCTGTTGGGGTTTTTAGGGTTGGCTTGCAGAAATGATGAGGCTCAAGCTTGCCCCCTACGACACTATCAAGATCAAGCGTGATGTGATGAAGTGTGAGCGTGGCGTAGATATTTTTAAATTCTCTCAAAAGCGGGATTGAGCGATGATCGCTCATATGCTCGATGATGATTTTGAGATGTGGAAAAGCATGCGCTAAAGAGGCAAATATCTCTCCAAATTCATACTCGCGATCAAGCATAAAGCCATTGCTCTCGCCATGTATGGAGAGGATCATTCCTAAATCTTGCGCGATAGAGCAGATTTCTAGGGTTTTTTTGGAGAGGATTTGGCTTACACCTTTTTCACTTCCTGTTGTCGCGCCTTTTGGGTAGAGCTTGAGGATTCTCAATCCAGAATCTACGCATTGCTGAAGCTCTGCAAAGCTAAGATCTTCATGAAAATACAAAGGACAAATCGGAAAAAAGCAATCATCTATGCTTTGAATGCGACGCATATAGGATTTTGCCAAAGCTACTGAAGTGATTGGCGGATTGAGATTTGGCATAACCACGCCAGCTACAAAGCTTTTTGTCGTGTATGGTGCTACAACTTCAAGCATTGCATGATCTCGAAAATGGATATGCATATCAAGCGGATTTGTGAGTGTGATTTGCATTGGAGCTCCTTAGCGATAAATGAGTCTGTATGTGATATGAAATCTTATCAAAGTTTTTTGATGTGGTCGTGGATAATCCTTAAAAGCGATTTCAATAGTTTTGAGTGAATTTTTGTCAAGCAGGACAAATCCAGAATTTTTGATAAGCTTCAAATCCTCAATATCGCCATTTGGTAGCAGATAAAATTCAATAGCATTCTCGCCAGATTGCCTTAGGTAGCCTGCTGTTTGTGGGTATTCTAAGTAGCTTTGTGTGATTCTAGCGATTTCTCTTAGATTTGATGCAACAAAGTCTTTTTGCGCATCACCCAAATCGCCCCATTCATCGCCATATAGTTCATCTATATCGCGGATTGTTTGAGGATCCATACCTTTGTCTTTTTGGATATTTTGAGCTTGGGCGTATTGCTGATTGTTTGGTGTAAAAAATTTAAGATTTTTATGATCGATTTGTGTGTTTTGCGATGTATTTGGAAGAGATTGGCTTGGCAAAGGGGTTTTACCACTGCTTTGTGGAGTGGGCTTTGTTGGTGGATTCTCTTTTGGTTGAGATTGTGTCGCTAGAGGTGGGGTTGGTATGGTTTGAGAAGTGTTTGGCTTGGCAAGAGAGGGTTTTTTGGCTCCGGGTGTGTTAGCAGATGGATCAAGACTTCGTCCTCTTTTGAGGACAAGCAGATTCTCTGCATTGATTTTGTGGAGTTTTGGGGTTTTGTGCTTGATGTAGTCATACAAAAAATACAGCCCAAAAAACACGATACTATGCAAAATAAGCGAAAGAAGAAGAGAGAGCAAAAAACGTTTGTTTGAGTATGTATCTCTCTTTAGATATGCGCTCATGGGCTAGATTCTATTTTTTTGTGGAATTTTTAGTAAGCGAGTTCCAAAAGTCATCATTAAAGGTATTCTCATCGCCGATTGTTTGGGAGCTTTGAGAATCTTTCTTACCTTTAGCATTGAAAGCTTTTTCTCTAGGGATTTTGTCAATCAGCATATTGTTTTTTTCGCCAATCAAAACCATATAAAAAAAATCACGCGTTTCAAAAATCACGATTTTGTTTTTGGAATCAACTTGACTTTGGGAAGCTATTTTTATCGTGCCATTGAGGTGGGTGGATTTTTTGAGCCAATAGCGTACAAAAAGCAAAACAATAATCACGCCAATGCCAATTGCAACGTAATATATGAAGTTTTTGTCTAAAAGTGTTTGGAGGCTTTGGTTTGAAAAAAGAGAATCTGAAGTGGATTCTGTGGCAGAATCTAAGGCTGCAGAATCTATGGAGGTAGAAGTTGTGGAGGCTGTGGAAGTGGAAGATGTGGGGGTTGAAATGCTAGGAGTGGATTTATTTTGGCGGGCTTGCTCTTCTGGTGAAAAAACATCTTGAATTGGCGTTGGTTTGAGGGTTGTTGATGATTTAAGGAGGGTGTTAAGCTGCTCATCTGCTGCAAAAAAACTCAAACGAATCGTGTTTTTATCTTTGGAAATACTAGGCTTGAGATAATAATGCTTTTTGGGAGTGATTTCAAGATAGATATTGTTATTTTTAGGGATAATTTGAATCGCAAGAATGGGTGAGGATTCTTGAAATTTGGTATTCCATATTTTTGAAATCGTAAGATTTGAAATCATGGTGAGTTTTTTGTTTTGGATACTTGCAGTGCCGATTTCGCCCTTAAACTCAGAATCTAGCATCAAAAGCAGATCAAGCCTTTGGCTAGAGAAGTAATTAATCTTTATGTCTTTTATAGCAGTGCCAAAAACGTTACAAACAAAAATCGCGACTATACAAAAAGGCTTAAATATAAACATACCGCACTCTAGTCATATGAATTTGTCCGAGCGATGCAATACACAATAGCATTAGAATCTAAAATTTCATTAAGCCGAATCGCAAGTGATCGCTCATAAACCATAACCTCGCCTTTGCCTATAATTCTGTCATTGACAAACACATCAATGCTTTCGCCCGCGGGCTTTTGCAAATCAATAATCGAGCCTTTTTCAAATTTGAGTATCTCAATAAGCGGAATCTTTGTAGAGCCAAGCTCTGCTGTAAAAATAACGCCCATATCAAGCAATCCACCATAATTTTTCATCATATCTTCAAGATATGTCGCTAGCTCAATTTCATGTGCTGTGTGAGCTTTTTGCTTATCAAGGATAGGATTTTCGTTGTCAGCCATATTTATGCCTTATAGTTTCTCATAAAAATACTACAATGCCCTTTGCTTTGTAGCCTAAAGTGGATTCCCTCATCATAATCAGTGATGTTTTTGATACCCAAAAAATTAGGCGTAGAGATATTGAAAGTTTTGTTTTTTTGCTGGGCGATGACTTTTGCATGTCCGACCGTGAGGTTTGAGAGCTCTTTTGCCATATCTTCAAGTGCTGGTTCTGTGGGGTTTTCATCAGATAAGAAATATTTACACATAATTCTTAGAAAACTTTTATTAAACACTAAATACACGATTTTTTCACCAATCATTTCAATAGAAACCAAATATCCTCTCTTCACCGGGATAATAGAATCTTGCGGATTTAGCCCTATGGAGTCTTTAATCACTTTAAAAAAACTCTCTTTGATGATGTCCATTGTTATTAACCTTGACTTAAAATAAAGTAAATATCTAATTATAAACCTATTTTCTTTATGCTGGTTTAAAATTTGAGCGAGTTATGCAAAAATCTTTCACAAAACATTCTTGACATTGAGGCTTGATAGCTTTGCAAACATAGCGTCCAAACAAAACAAATCCTTGATGAAGCACTGAAAGATTGTCTTTAAAAAGTGCGCTTAGATCTTTTTCTGTCTCAAGCGCGCTTTTTGCTACACTTAGCCCAAGTCTATGTGAGACGCGGAAAACATGTGTATCAACCGCCATAAAATTTGCTTCAAAATATTCAATTAGCACGACATTAGCAGTTTTTTGCCCAACACCTGCTAGAGTTTTTAGCTCATCTCGATTTGTGGGGATCTCACCGCCAAAATCATTCACCACTTGCTGTGCCATTTTAATAAGATTGTGCGCTTTGTTATTAAAAAACGACACACTTTTTATGAGTTCTTTTACATCGTTTATATCGGCTTTGGCAAGTTCTTTTGGGCTTTTGTATTTTGCAAAAAGCGCAGGGGTTACGATATTGACTCTTTTATCGGTGCATTGGGCTGAAAGTATCACACATACAAGAAGCTCGTATATATTGTGATAAATGAGCTCAGTTTTGGCATTATGATAGTGTTGCAAAAATAACGCTTTGATTTGATTTGCTTTAAGCTGTTGTTTTACTCGTGGTTGCTTTATTTGTGGCTGCTTTTGATTGTGTTTGGGCATAGTTTTTCTACCACATTGATGAGTTTGGCTTCGTTTTTGCGCAGTGCGATTTGTGAGCAATTAATTTGGATAGAGTAGGTGAGGTTTTTAAGCGATGTATAAAGGAGTGTAAAATCCGCGCCTTTTGTGATTCCCATAGATATAAATCGCTCGCGCAATGATTCATTTGGTATCGCGATAGAAGCGATTGTGTAGCGGTGATTTTTTTTGCACTTATCAAGTGTGATAAGTGCTGTGTTTTTTGTGTTTGGTGTTTGCATACTAGAATTCTTACATTATTTTATTTGATCGTTTTGAGTTCATAAGTATCAAGCAGCAAGAAAAGTTTGTCATCATCTAAGAGATTAAATTCTTCTAGTGTTATACTTTTGGAGTTTTTGGTGGCTTTGAGCTCAAAGCCTATTTTGTCGTTTTTGTCTGTGAGTAAAAATTGCGCCACATCATCAAGCACAGATTCTAGGGCTTGTTTGTTGTTGGTGAGTTTTGGGGAGAGAAATGCCTTTACAAATGAAATACCTTCCAAAATCTCGCTACTAAAGCCATATTTGTTTTTGTTTTTTTCTTTGTATGGTTGCCACTCTTCTAAATATGTCTGAAGCAAGACATCACGCAAGGTTTTAGATTCTAGTGTGATGCGGAGTTTTTTGAGTTTGAATTTTGTCTGAGAGAGCTGTTGGCTAAATTGCGAAATTATGGAATATTGTAATGCTAGCTCATCGCAATCCTTGCTATCGCAGTCTTCATGATATTCATCATATTTGTTATCTGTGTCATAAGGGGCTTCTTCAAGAAAGGCTTCTTCAAAATATTTATTTGCGACAAGTAGAGCAAGGACATTGCTAATATTTTGGATTAGTGTTTTGTCCTTAATCTCAATATTATTTGCCTCAAACTCATATTCGATTTTAAGTTTGGAGTCATCAGGCGATTGTATTTGAAGCTCTTCTTGTGTAGCAATTGTTGCTTTGTGTTGTTTGTATTGTTGCTCATAGTGGATAGATTCCGGTAGGAGGTTTTGCCATTGTGTAGGTAGCATATCTATAAACTCTTGTTTGTAATTGATCTTTGCTTTAGTTTTGGCTCGTATGTGATTTTTAAGTGCTTTGACATTGAGTTCAAAATGCCTTAGCCAGACTTCTTTGAATTGTATACTGTCTGCTTTGCATGTAAAAAACAGATCGTTTCCTTTGCACTGAATCGTGTTTTTTGGATCTGCATCTTTTGGCACAAGGGCATTAAAATAATTTTGAAGTGCGTCTTTGAGGCTTGTTTGGTCTGATGTTTTGAGTTTTGTATCTTTTGTGGTTTGGGTGCTTTGGGCTGATAGATTCTGCAATGAAGCACCACAGATAAGCAACGCGCCTATTAGGCAGATATTCTTGATAGATTTGTATATGATTTTTGATTTTGTGGCGATGTGCTGAGTCATTTATATTCCTTTGTGATTTTGCTTGAATTGATTTTGATTGTCCTTTTTAAGTTTAAAATTATATACTACACTCTCTTAAAAAATCTTAAAAGTAGACATTATGCTAGACATCACAAATCACACAAATTGCGATATAGATTCTACTTTGTTAGAAAAAATCGCCAAAAAACTAACACCAAAAGACATTGAGCTTGTGTTTGTCGAGGATACTCAAATACAGCAAATTAATGCTGAATTTTTGGGGAAGGATTATCCAACTGATGTGCTAAGCTTTCCGCTAGAATCTTTCGGCACAAATGAGATTCCGCTAGGAAGCATTATCATAAACACGCAAAAAGCACAGGAAGTAAGCCAGAATCTAGGGCATAGTTTGGATTCTGAAATCGTGCTGTTGTTTATCCATGGGCTTTTGCATTTGCTAGGATTTGATCATGAGCGCGATAGTGGCGAGCATAGGGCAAAAGAGCAAGAGATTGCTATGGCATTTGGATTGCCAGAAACACTCATCGTGCGTAATACTTAAAGATTAGATTCTATGCCAACTAAACCCTACTAAACCCTAGAATCTAGCAGTGTTGCAAAGTCGTGCCTGTTAGCACATCATGCAAAAATCTATGCTTTGGCATAAAAAGTGGGCTTATGAGTCCTACCAAAAAGCATGCGCCAATCGCCCATATAACAAACCTCACAAATGCCCTGATAAATCCAACTTTTTTGCCATTTGTCTGAATGAGCGCGAGATTGACATATTTGAGTCCTGGCGTTTGCGTAAAAAGTGCGATAAAAGTCGCATACAAGATTCCATATACAAGAAAGCATAAAAAAATAGCAACTTGATTGTCTCTGAAGCTTTGCGCTCCATCTAAAATCACATAAGTGGTGATGTAGAGTATAGGCGTATAGATCATAAACAAATCAGTCAAAAATGCCTTAAGCCTTTGGGTGAGATGGATTTGAGCGCAAATGCGTTGTAATGTCTGCCTAGAATCTTGACTAGCGGATCGAGGAGATGCAGAATGAAGAGATGAGGATTTGGCTTGTTTGATTTTCCTCCAGCGCGTGTTTTTTGTGTGCTTCATATTACTTTGTGAGATTTATGTGAATAATTATGAATTGCCTCTTGAGCCGGGCTTGATAGCTTTTGAGTTGTTTTGCTTACACATCGGGCATTCATTGGGCTGATACATTGCAAATATAAAATCCTCCAGCGCAAATAATGGAATATCATCAGGCAAGCGACATTCAGGCTTTTTGTGGGTATTTGAGCCAACTCTTTTGCAATACCCACGATTTGCAAGCCCCGCATACGCGACCACAACGCCACCCAAAAACTCTACACATCGCGCAGATTCTAGTGCTGAACCGCCGGTGGTGATAATATCTTCGCATACAAGGATTTTTTCATTGCTTTGGACTTCAAATCCCCTTCGTAATTGCATTTCGCTATCAACTCTTTCAGTAAATATAAATCGCACACCAAGCGCGCGCGCAAGCTCATATCCAGCTAAGATTCCGCCTAATGCAGGGGAGCAAACACACTCAACCTCAATCTTAGCAGCCTTAATTTGCTCAGCTAGTGCTTTGGCGAGAATCTCTGCATTTTTTGGATTCTCAAGCACGCGCGCGGATTGGAGGTATCTGTCTGAATGATTGCCACTACTAAGCAAAAAATGCCCTTGCAATAACGCCCTAGAATCTTCATAGATTTTTTGAATATCAAGTGTCTTTGTCATACTTTCATCACTTCATCTTCTTTGTTTTTGACCATTTCATCGATTTTTTTGACAAATTCATCAGTGAGTTTTTGGATATCATCTTGAGCTTTTTTGCTTATATCTTCAGTGATTTCTCTGTCTTTTTCAAGCTTTTTGATGTGGTTATTAGAATCTTGTCTGATATTGCGGATAGCAACTTTGGCTTTTTCGCCCATGGCTTTTGTTTCTTTGGCGATTTCTTTGCGCTGGTCTTGTGTCATAGGCGGAAAAAATAGTTTGACGCATTCGCTGTCTGAATTTGGATTTACCCCGATGTTTGCTTCAGCAATCGCTCTTTCTATGTCTTTAAGTAGAGATTTTTCCCAAGGAGTGATGACTATTGTCGTAGCATCTTGCGCGATCACAGAGCCGACTTGATTAAGCGGGGTAGGCGAGTCATAATAGCTAATGCGGATATTATCAAGAATATTTACAGAGACTTTGCCACTTCGCAAAGTGCTAAAATCTCGCTTCAAAGATTCTATACTTTTATCCATGTGTGTGCGTGTATTGTGTAGGATTTCTTGTGTCATTTTTTGTCCTTTGCTATTGGAGCTGTATTTTGCTGGGTGGTGTTTTGTGTATTTTGAAGTGTGTTTTGGTTTTGCATTGGCTTGAGTGTTGTATTAAGCGGTGTTTGCGGGTTTAGAGATTGATTGAGCATGTTTGATTCATTTAGTGTTTGGTTATCAAATACGCTTTTTTGCTGCTGTGAATTAAACTGATAGCCCAAAAATATTGTATTTACCAGAAATAAAAATCCTAAGATCATTGTGGCTTTTGCCAAAAATCCAGCAGGACCTTTCGCCCCAAATAACGACTCATTACTTCCGCTATATACGCCAAGCCCCATATTTGAGGATTTTTGCAAAAGCACAACCCCTACAATCATAATTGCCAAAATAATTTCAATAACAACAAAAAGCGTATTCATCTGTGTAACTCCAAAATTTTTGATTTTAAGTGCGTGATTTTATCATATTTTTTCTTTGATAATCTTTACTTCAGGCTCTAACCAAATCCCAAAAAGCGTGAAAACTTTTTGCTGAGCCAAAGCGATAAGCTCCACTGCTTCATCAAAGCTTCCATCACCAAGATTGACTAAGAAGTTTGCATGCTCTTGGCTTAAAGCGACATTACCATACACAAACCCTCTTAATCCAGCTTCTTCAAGCAATTTTCCAGCATAATGATTTGGCGGGTTTTTGAAGCAACTTCCACAGCTCGGAAGCTTTGGGTGGGTGCGACGCATAGCATTAAATTCTGCGATGAGATGGTGGCGGAAGCCTTTGATTTTGCGCACGCGTATCGCGCTAATGATTCCTTGTATATTGCTATTGCGATAGCTAAGCTTTATATCATCTCTCCATTTTCCATTGACACACGCACTTAGCATAATGTCTTTGATTTCATATTGCTTCATACCGGTATTCATTTTGGTAAGCCCGCCAGCACTTCCGGGAAGGGCTTTTAAAAACTCTAATCCAAACAAATCATTTTCTTTAAAAAATCGATATATTTTGCCACTTGGAGTCATCGCACCAATCTCAATGCAGTCCTCACAATCATATATATAATCAAATGTTTTATCTAGCATTACAAGATTGCTAGCTTTTGGTGAGACAAGGAGATTATAAGCATGTCCGATAATGCTAAATGAATGTATAGAATCTAATGTCAAATCTAGATTCTGCGCGCTAAAATCGTGTGTTTGAAGGATCATCACTTCGTTTTTTCCTCCGATTTTGAGTGAGGAATATGTAGCAAAATCAATCGTTTTAGAGAGCATTGAGGAGTTAGTCGATGAATTTTGGAATGAGTGCGATAAGATTTGTCGTGTAATCGATAAGCATATTAAGCATCCAAGGCATTGTAAAGATAACCACAGCAATAACGCCTAGAATCTTAGGCACAAATGAGAGTGTCATTTCATTGATTTGGGTGGTGGCTTGAAAAATACTAATCAAAAGCCCGATCACAAGCCCTGTCGCCAAAATCGGAAGCGATATAAGAAGGGTGATTTTGTATGATTCGATAGCAAGTGCCATAAGCTGACCTTCCATGGTTTCTCCTTTTTTGTTATCTCATTTATGTATAGAATTATTCTAGCTTTTGGGTGAATTTCGCGCTTTTTGCTTTCATTTCAGCGTAAAATCAAATCAATACAAAATCTAGATTCTATAAAACATCAAGATATTTTAGATTCAAAGATTCTATGAAAAAAGATTATATCACATTATTGGATTTTGATAATCTCTCTTAAGCGAATTGGAGTAAAATCTATCTCCTCGCAGCTTACATTAATGCAGAATCTATTGTAAGTTTTTTTGGAATGTGTGTGTCCGTGAATGTTGAGACTGCAATCTAGGATTTTGTATATCTCATCTAAAATATCTCGCGCATGCTCGAAGCGATCGTTTTTTTTGCGATTCATCACAGGAAAATGGCTAAACATTATGCGCTCACTGCCAAAATCCGCAATGATAGCATTGATATAAGGATTTTTAAGCTCTGATCCAAATTTTTTGATAAGCTTTGCGTGGAATCTTTCTTTTTGCTGGATTTTGAGCGAGATTTTGTTGCAGACTTTCCAATCATGCATTTTTTTGACATATTTAAATTTGCCAATGTCATTATTACCCACCACAAGTCGCTTAAATCCATTGAGCTTGGGTAGGTATTTGTATCCATCATCAAAATACAAATCCCCCAAATGAAGCACCAAATCCGAATCGCCCACAACTTGATTCCAATTATATACACTCATATCATCAAAGACTTTAAATCCACATTGCTTGGTGACGACTTTTCGTATCGGCTCTTTTTTGAGGACGGCTTTATGTCCAAAGTGCGTATCTGAAATCAAAAATGTCTCAAGAGTGATTTTAAAGCTCATGTTGTTTGAAAAACTCCTGTGGCGTGATTGTTTGAGTGATTTTTCCTTCTTCAAGGCAATACACGCGCTTAGCAAGAGAGATTGTGCTTGGGCGGTGTGCGATAAGGATAATGATTTTGTCTTTTTTGATAGATTCTATCGTCATTCTAATCGCCTCTTCGGTTTTAATATCAAGGGCTGAAGTCGCTTCATCAAAAATCAGCACATCACTATTTTTGTAAATCGCTCTTGCAATAGCAATTCTTTGTCTTTGCCCGCCACTTAAATTTGTGCCAAACTCATCAAGCACGCAATGGATTCCGCCTTTTAGATTCTCTACAAAATCCCACATTTGAGCTTTTTTGAGGCTATCTATCACTCTTTGCTCATCGATTTGACTTCCATAGGCTACATTTGCAGCGATACTATCATGAAAAATAAAAATTCTTTGCGTAACGATAGTGATATTATCTCGCAAATTGTGTTGCTGCAAGTCTTTTATATTTGTATTGTTGATTAAGATTTCTCCGCTACTTGCGTCATAAAGCCGTAGAATCATATTTACAAGAGAGCTTTTTCCGCTACCACTTTTGCCTACAAGCGCGATGACTTCATCTTTTTGGACTTGAAGGCTCACACCATTGAGTGCTGCGACATCATCATAATGCAGATGAATATCATTGATTGTGATGGATTGGATTGGCTGGGAGAGCGTGAGTGTGCCATCGATGATTTTTGGGCGCATATCCAAAATCTCACCTATACGCTCACCTCCCACAAGCGCGTCTTGAAAGCTTGTAAGAATGCCAATAAGTCGCTTTATAGGCGTATAAAGCATAAATAAAGCCGTAGTAAATGCGCCAAAATCGCCGGCTGTCATATTACCATTAATCACTTCAGATCCACCGACAAAAATCACAAGCCCTAGTCCTATCGCTCCCAAAGTCTCCATTAATGGACCATTGAGCCCGCCAACTAAAGTGGCTTTCATACCGAGCTTAAAGAAATACATATTTTCTTTTTGGTAATGCTGCATTTCAAGATTCTCGCCATTATTGGCTTTGATGACTTCTGCGTTATTAAAAATTTCAGAGAGTTTGGCAGTAATATCTGAATTTTTTGCTTGCGTTTTATGAGAGATTTTTTTGAGGTATTTGATAATCATTACAATCGGCACAACGCCAAGTGGCACGACAATAAGAGAAAAAAGCGCGAGTCTTGGATTATGCACGATAACAACACAAAGCAGGGCGATCACAGTTAAAGCTTCTCGTATAAATTCTGCAAAATAATTTGACACTGCCGCACGCACCAAGCCTATATCATTAGTAATCCTTGCGATAAGCTCGCCTTTACGCATTTTGTTGAAAAACTCTAAATCCAGGCTTAGCATGTGACACAATACATCTTCTCGAATGCGACGAACAATATCTAGTCCAATATAATTGACAAAATAGTTTTGCGCGTATGTGCCTAAGCTTTTGCCAAAGTATGCGCCGACCAAAAGCAATGGCAGGAGTTTAAGCATAAAGTCGTTTTTATTGACAAAAATATCATCTAAAACAGGCTTCACAAGATATGCAGAATACGCTGTGCAGCCGGCAGTAAGCCCGCTTGCAAGCACGACAAAAAAGAAAAAAAGATAATAATCTTTGATGTATGGATAAAATCGTTTATAAAAACTTTTCAAGCTCAAACCTCACTTAGCAAACTTCAAATCCAGAATCTAAAATCGCTTCTTTGATTTGCTCTAATGTCGCAGGGCTTTCAAACTCTACGCTGACTTCTTTTGTGCTTAAAGACACTTCAGTGTTTTTCACGCCTTTGAGTTCATTGACAAAAGTTTTGATTTTGTTTTCGCAATGCGCGCAATTCATTCCATTGACTTTGAGTGTTTCTTTCATTTTTATCCTTTGATGTGAATTTATTTAAATTTCCGCAATCTTTGCGCATTAAGCACGACACTTACGCTACTTAAGCTCATCGCAAAAGCAGCGACCATTGGGTTAAGCAAAATCCCAAATCCATATAATGCTCCACATGCTAATGGAATGCAGATGATATTATAACAAAAAGCCCAAAATAGATTCTCTTTTATGTTTTTAACGACTGCTTTTGAGAGTCGCAAGATATAATCAATGCGATTGAGGTCGTGATTAAAAATCACAATATCTGCTGTTTTTTCGCTCACATCGCTTGCATTAGAAAAGCTTAATGACGCATCTGAAGCCTCTAATGCGCCCACATCATTTATGCCATCGCCTACCATCATCACGACATTGCCTTTGGCTTTGAGATCTTGGATAAAGTGGAATTTATCTTTAGGCTTAGCATTTGCCCTAAATTGTTCAATGCCTAATGCTTGCGCGATACGAGCGGTATTGAATTGATTGTCTCCACTTAAAATATATGGTGTGATGAGGTTGTTTTTTAGCTTTGGAATCAATGAAAATGCAGAATCTTTAATGCTATCTTCTAAAAATATAACGCCTAGAATCTCATACAAATCACCGCGCTTTTTGGCTACATAAATGTGCAATAAAGCTTGATTATTTTGCAAAACTTCTAGATTCTGCGAAAAAAGCTCTTTGCTTCCGACTACATAGTCTTCACCATTATAAGTTGCTTGGATTCCATAGCCTACGAGAGATTTGAAGTTTTGGCAAACTTTTGGCTCTATATGAGAATCTTTGGCTTGTTTTAAAATCGCCTTAGCGATGAGATGCTCGCTTCCTTGCTCAATTCCCGCGCATAACGAGAGAATCTCATTTTCGCTTACATTACTCAAACTTTGGATTTTTTGGATATGAAGCTCTGCTTTTGTGAGTGTGCCTGTTTTGTCAAATACGATGCTTGTTACATTTCGCGTGATTTCTAAAATGCTTGATTTTTTGAGAAAAATACCTTGCTTGTTGGCTAAAGTATTGCCAAGCATAATCGCCATAGGTGTAGCAAGTCCCAAAGCGCAAGGGCAAGAGATCACAAGCACACTGATAAAAATCTCAAATCCAAATGTAAAATCCTTAAAAATGCCCCATATAATTCCTGCTATAAGCGCGATACCAATCACGCTTGGGACAAAAATTGCTGAGACTCTATCAGCAAGACGCGAGATTTGGGTTTTGGAATTTGTGGCTTCTTGGATAAGTGCGATAATCGCGCTAAGTGTGCTATGCGCGCTTGTTGTGGTGGCTTTGATGATAAACGATTGGCTTGTATTGAGACTTCCAGCAAAGACTTTGTCATTTGGCTTTTTAAACACAGGCAAAACTTCGCCACTTAGCATGGATTCATCAACCCCACCCTCACCACTAATAAGCACTCCATCTACGGGAATATAGCTGTGTGGCAGAATCTTTATACAATCATCAACTTGGATTTGATCTATTGGGATAGATTTTTGATTATTATCAGAATCTATAATGAGGGCTTGCTTTTCGTTGCGAGCTAAAAGGGCTTTGATTGCTTCATTAGCATTATTTTTGGCTTTGTGTTCGATTGTTTTGCCAAGCAGGACAAAGCAGAGGATCACACAAATGCTTTCAAAATAAAAATGATGCGTTGGAATACCCGCGATAAAATACCCCCACATCGAATACAAACTATAAATAAGCGCAGCACTTGTGCTTATGGCAATAAGCGTATCCATTGTTGGGGTTTTGGAAAATAGCCCTTTAAAACCTTTGATATAAAAATTTCGCCCCATATGCATAACAATAAGCGAGGCGCAGAGTTGAGAGAAGAGATTGATAGAAGGCATATCAAATGGCGCGATGAGAATCTGTGAAAACATCATCGGTAGCATTGAGAGATACAGCACAAAGCAAGTGAGAATCAAACTTATAGAAAGCCGTATTTTTGGTGGAAACAACCGCTTATCAAGCGCGCCAAATTGCCGAGTTTTTAGCAATGTAGCAATGGGTGTGTTTCTCACATCATCATTTTCGTGGAGAGTTGGCGTGTAGCCGAGTTTTTTGATGAGTGCAAAAATTTCATTGAGACTGATTTTGGTTTTGTCGTATTTGATAGAGGCGACTTTTGAGATGAGGTTGATTTTTGCCTCTGTAATAGAATCTTTACGCAAAAGTGATCGCTCGATTCCAGATGAGCAAGCCGAACAAGTCATTCCTTCGATAAAAAATTTAGCTTTTGCCATGAATATTCATTTTCCTTATGCGTTATTTGAGATAAGATCTTTCATTGAGAGATAGCTATTGAGTGCTGAGATATAAGCCTTAGCTGTCGCGCTCATCGTGTCTATATCAATGCCATGTCCGATAATGGCTCTACTTTTATTTTCAAACACGACTTTAACGACGACTTTTGCAAGCGCATCTTTGCCGCTTGTTATGGATTCTACTTTGTAGTCTTGGAGATGTCCTTGGATTTGGCTGATTCTATCGATGCTTTTAAGCACAGAATCTACCGCTCCATTGCCAAGTGCGGAATCGCTCACCTCATTTTCATCTTTATAAATGCTAATAGCCGCGCAATATTTACCGCTAGAGCAGGCACTCACTTGAATGATTCCTAGTGAGAAAATTTGTGGAATATGAAGCGTCTCTTCGCTTAAAATCGCTCGTATATCATCATCAAAAATTTCTTTTTTGCTATCACAAAGCACTTTAAATCGCTCAAATGCAGCAAGAAGCTCAGCATCACTTATGCCCTCAAAACCTAGCGATTTGATTTTGTCTTTGAAAGCGGCTTTGCCTGAATGTTTGCCTAGAATCAAGCCATTAGATTCTGGTATGCCTATATCGCAAGGTCGCATAATCTCGTAAGTTTGCGGGTGTTTAAGCATTCCATCTTGGTGGATTCCGCTTTCATGAGCAAATGCGTTTTTGCCAACGATTGCTTTATTTGGCTGTGGGCGGATACCAGTAATATCAGCGACAAGTTTGCTTGTCGGATAGATTTCTTTTGTGTTGATGTGAGTATCTAGGGCTGAATTTGTGCTTGTCAAAAACAAATCTTTGCGGGTTTTAAGGATCATGACTACTTCTTCTAATGCGGTATTTCCTGCGCGCTCGCCAAGTCCATTGATGGTGCATTCAACTTGTCTGACGCCATTTTGAATTGCTGCTATGGAGTTTGCCACAGCAAGCCCTAAGTCATTATGGCAGTGTATGGATAAAATAGCTCTATCGCCTATAAAGTTATGGATTTCTTTGATAAATGTCCCGATTTCATGTGGCAATCGATAGCCCACGGTATCGGGAAGATTGAGCGTATTTGCCCCCGCTTCAATCACAGCAGGCAAGATCTCTTTCAAAAATCCAATATCGCTCCGCAAAGCATCTTCACAGCTAAATTCTACATCTTGACATAGAGATTTGGCGTATTTGACAGCATTGACTGCTTTTTTGATGACTTCTTCGGGTTTGAGCTTGAGCTTGAACTCCATATGAATGGGGCTTGTGGCGATAAAGGTATGAATGGTTTTGTGGTGTGCTGGCGCGATCGCTTTGGCTGCGACATCAATGTCTGATTCCAGTGCCCTTGCAAGAGAGCAAACTGAGGCACTTGAGAGGCTTTGGGCTATTTGATTGATCGCTTCAAAATCTCCCGGGCTAGAGGCTGCAAATCCAGCCTCAATCACATCAACCCCGAGTTTTTCTAATTGTAAAGCAATTTTTATTTTTTCTTCGATATTCATCGAAGCACCCGGGCTTTGCTCTCCGTCTCGTAATGTTGTATCAAAAATTTTTATATATTCTTGCATGGCTTTCCTTTGGATTTAGGCTTATGACTATTTTAAGTGGGGGTATTAAGGCTTTTATGCTCTTTTTTTGACTATGACCTTACACATCATAATAACCCACCTTCCTATGCCATAGAGTATATATGAGCTTAAAATCGCACAAAAAATTTCAACATACAATTTTGAACTAATGATTAATGCTAGGGCGATAAGAAGCGTGGTGAAAATTTTTAGATTCCACTTGATTTTTTTGAAGCTTGGATAGCGGATATTGCTTACCATAAGTATGCTGACGATAAAAGTCAAAACAAGCAAAAGATAGCTAAATGAGCTTACAAAAAGATTGTAGCGGAGATCAACGAGAATCCAAAGCACAATAATCACTGCGGCTGTTGGGATTGGCAAGCCTATGAAAGTATTTGGTTCTGCGTTTATGGTTGTGATATTGAAGCGAGCAAGTCGGATCGCACCAAAAATCACAAAAAGCGCGCAAGTAAATATGCGATACAATCCATACGCGCCATCAAATCCATAATTTGCGCCAATGGTTGGAATGTAATAATACACAAGCATAGCTGGTGCGACGCCAAACGCAACAATATCTGCTAATGAGTCAAATTCTATGCCAAATTTACTTGAAGTATTTGTCAGCCGAGCCACGCGCCCATCAAGCCCATCAAAAATCATAGATACAACAATCAACCAAGCCGCCCACTCAAAAGACGCATTTGAGGCAAGCATAATGCTGACGATTCCAAAAAAAATACTTCCAGCTGTAAAAAAATTTGGCAAAATATAAAGAGGATTGATATTCATTTGAGGTATCCTATAATGCTTTGACCGCTTATTATTTTATCTCCGACATTGATACATATATCAACTTGTGGTTTTGTGATGTGAAGCTGAAGTTCGCCAACTTTCATAAAGCCCACTCTTTGTCCTATCGCGACATGCAAAGCATTAGAGCCATTGATAGAAGAGGGCGCAAAAACTTTTGGCAAGATAAGCATTTCAAAATGCGCGCCTTTGATTTTTATTTGCTGATTGAGCTTTTTCCATAAATCTGAAAAATACAGCAAAAGCCCTGATTTTTGTGTGATTTTTATGGTTTTAGATTCTAGTGGTAGTCGGATAAAGCCCGCGTCAAAAAAACGGACTTTGATTGTGATAAGGCAAGATTTTTCGGTTTTTTCTATGCCAATCACTTCGCCATCAATGGGTGCTAAGATGATGTTATCTTTTTGCATGGCGATGCGCTCAGGATTTCTAAACGCCCAGCACCACAACAAAATCCCTACAACTCCCAAAAACAAGCCAAATGAAAAATCAACAAAAAAGCAAAATAGAATCCAGATAAAAAATGCAATAATGCCATTTAGAGATTCTTTGGCTACGATTTGTATTCCATTCATTATGCCTCCTCCATTGGTTTTAGTTGGTTTATAAGTTTTAGCGTTTATGCTTCTATACTTCCTCAGTTTCTTCTTCTTTGATGAGGCGCGAGGGTATATTATGCTCCTCTTCAAATGCAAGTATAATCTCTCGGACTTTTTCTCCGTCGATCACTTCTTTTTCAAAGAGCTCTTTGACCATTTTTTGGATAGCTCCATCATATTCTTGCAGAATCTGTTTTACTGCTTTGAAGCGATAATTGAGCGTTTGTCTGACAAAGTTATCCACATTTTCGGCAGTTTTTTCGCTAAATTCTCTTGCATTACCAAATCCACCGCCTAAAAACGCGTTGCGTTGCTTCTCTAGCACCATTAAGCCATTTTCATCAGTCATTCCATAATAGCTAATCATTGCTTTGAGAATATCTGTCGCTCGCTCTAAGTCATTGCTCGCACCTGTGGAAATCTCTCCCAAAAACACATCTTCTGCAGCCCTTCCGCCCAAAAGCACATCAACTTCTGCCAAAAGCTCGTGTCGTTGCATAAGATATTTGTTTTCTTCGGGGGTATTGAGCGTATATCCTAAAGCTGCCATTCCTCTAGGAATGATTGAGACTTTATTGACTTTTGATGCACCTTTTGTCATTTCAGCAATAAGAGCATGTCCGCTTTCATGATAGGCGACTATTTTTTCTCTTTTGGAGAGATTCTGCGGGTTTTTTTCTCAAGTCCAGCTATGCCTCGCTCTACGGCTTCTTTGAGGTTGGCTTGTGAGACTTGCTTTTGATTGCTTCTTCCTGCAAGTAAAGCAGCTTCATTGATGATATTTGCCAAATCCGCTCCTGCAAGCCCAGCTGTGAGTTTTGCGATTTCTTCCAAATCCACATCTCGAGCGAGTTTGACAGATTTGATATGGACTTTGAGAATCTCAACTCGCCCATTAAAATCTGGCTTATCCACCAAAACCTGCCGATCAAATCGACCCGGACGCAAAAGCGCAGGATCAAGCACTTCAGGGCGATTTGTGGCGGCTAAGACGATCACAGGCGCGTTTTCGCTTCCAAATCCGTCCATTTCTGCTAGAAGTTGATTAAGGGTTTGCTCTCGCTCATCATTACCGCTAATCATTCCGCCTGCTGCGCGAGATTTACCAATCGCATCAATTTCATCGATAAAAATAATGCTTGGTGCTTCTTTTTTAGCCATTTCAAATAAATCCCTCACTCTGCTTGCGCCAAGTCCGACAAACATTTCAATAAAGCTACTTCCACTCATCGAAAAAAATGGCACATTCGCTTCACCTGCCACAGCTTTGGCAAGCAGGGTTTTTCCTGTGCCCGGAGGTCCTACAAGCAAAACACCTTTTGGTATTTTTGCGCCAACAGCAGCGTATCGATCGGGGTATTTGAGAAAATCAACGATTTCGACAACTTCTTCTTTTGCCTCTTCATTTCCAGCCATATCATCAAATTTCACTTTTGGTTTTTCGGCATTGACAAGTTTTTTGCTACTTCCCATACCAAAGATTCCGCCGCCCATATTTTTTTGCATACGATTTGCCAAAAACATCCAAAGTCCCAAAAACACAAAAATAGGCAAGAGCCAACCGAGCATATCTGTAAAAAAGTTTGATTCACTAAAGCCACCATAGGTGATTTTATTTTCTTCCAAAAGTGGAACAAGCGATGTATCAGCGACTTTTCTTGCGATATAGGTTACTGCGCGACCATTCATATCGATACCATTTGCTTTGATTATTGTTTGTCCGATACTTACGCTACTGACTTGTTTGCTTGCTATAAGTTGTTTGAGCTCATAATATTCAATGTTTTTTGTCGAGCCACCGCTAAAGCCTCCACTAAACATTCCACTAGAATCTGAGCTTGTAAATTTGATAATAAGCATAGCAACAATCGCAAATACAATAAAAAGTAAAATTGGATTCTGTTTTATGGGTGGTTTTTTGTCATTGGGATTTTCATTTGGTGTCATTTTTTCCTCATTTTCTTATTTGTTTTAAATATAACTAAAATCTCGATTATAGTATATTTGGATTAATCTTCTTCCTTTAAAACTAACTTTAAGCTAGCCCATTCATCTTTGAGTCGTTTTTCTTGCACTTCAAAATCTTTGAAAACATCGATAACTTGGTTTATCTTGCTTTCTATGATGCCAGAGAGAATCAAAATCCCTTGTTTTTTTAAGGCGTTTTTAAAATCATTATGAAGAATGATAATTATATCAGCAAGAATATTTGCACAAATCACATCATAGTGTTGGGTTGCGCACTCTATCGAGCCTTCCCAAATGTTATATGCTGTGATTGCATTGAGTGCGAAGTTTTTGCGAGATTCTGCTATGGCAAGTGCATCGACATCGCACGCATCAATGTTTGCCCCCTTTTTTGCCATGACAATACTTAAGATTCCGCTTCCGCAGCCGACATCTAGCGCGGTTTTGTCGGAGAGATTGAGATTTTGCAATAATTCAATACACATAAAAGTGCTTGCATGATGTCCAGAGCCAAACGCAAGGGCAGGGTCGATTGTGATATTGATAGCGTTTTTTTGGGGCGGATACCATGATGGGTGGATATAGAAGTTTTCACATTGTATCGGTGTAACGCTTTTGCGATATGCTTCAATCCAATCGATATTGTGTTTGGTTTGTGTGTAGTAGGCAAATCCGATATGTTGAGAAGTCCTCATTGAAAGAGTGTCGCTAAAGTCTTTTAGCGTATTGATAAGTGGGCTTGGATTCTGCTCTAGGCGGAGGATAATCGCAGTGGAGTTTTGCGGAAAAGATGAGAGATTATAAAAGCTAAAATCTTGATTGTGTTGCGATAGTTTTGATGAAGAAATCTCTTCGATAGCTTGGTTTGTCTGCTCGATGATAAAATCTATAAATATGTCAGATAGGGCATTTGGAATGATGAGGGTTTCAAAATAATCTTCCAAATTTATTCTTTATATTATCTTTAAATAATGCAAGTGCGTATCAATCATTCACGCCCAAAACAACTTCAAGCTTTTCTTTTAAGACTTGAGGAGTAAATGGCTTCACGATATAGTTATTGACCCCGGCTTTAAGCGCGGTGATGACTTCTGCTTTTCCGCCTTCTGTCGTAACCATAATAATAGGAATGTCTTTGTATCGCTCATCTGATCGGACTTTTTTGACAAGCTCCAGCCCATTCATTTCTGGCATATTCCAGTCTGTGATAAGAACTTGAACATTTTGTGTGCTATCTAAAATCTCCCAAGCTTGAACGCCATGCTCAGCTTCTAAAATATCTTCGTATCCTAGTCGTTGCAAAGTGTTTTTAATAATTCTGCGCATAGTTGAGCTATCATCAACAACTAATATTTTCAAGCTATCTCCTTTATGAATTTGTCAATTTAAATATGCATTCAAATATAAAATCGCAACTTAAAAATAGAATTTTAGCATAAAAATTTAATATTACATAATATATATTTTGATTGTTATTTGAGTATTTCAAAAACTTCCTCAAGTTTTATTTTGCCCTCATAGAATGCTTTACCGATGATAAGCCCGCCTTGTATTCCTTTTTGGGTGAATGCTTTTGATAGATTTTTGATCTCATCAATGCTTGCAAATCCGCCACTTGCAATCACAAAACATTGGCTTGCTTCTGCCATTTTTAAAGTAAAATCCACATTGATTCCACTTAGCGCACCATCTCTTACAATATCAGTGCAGATGATAGCCTGAATGCCAGAATCTCTAAAGTCTTTCGCCAAAGCAAATGCATCAGTTTGCCCGACTTCTATCCAGCCTTGTGTGGCGACTTTGCCATCTTTTGCGTCAATGCCAATAGCAATGGGGTATTTCTCCGCCATTTGTTTTGCAAATTCTGGATTCTCCAATGCCATAGAGCCTAATATAATACGATTAATGCCTAAATGCAGATACATTTTTATCGTGTCTTCATTTCGGATTCCGCCTCCAAGCTGTATTTTGAGATTTGTTGCTTGTCGTATTTTTTTGATAGATTCTAGATTCTGTGCTGATCCTTTGAATGCCCCGTCTAAATCCACAATATGTATCCATTTTGCCCCGATTGATTCGAAGTATTGTGCAAATTCAACGCAATCCCCATAAATTTTTGCGCTCTGCATTTCGCCTTTTAGTAGTCGCACAGCCTTGCCATCTTTTAAATCAATAGCTGGAAAAATCTCTACCATAGCTCACCTCTTTATAGAATCTATCAGAATCTATATAAAATTTGTTTATCGCAAGATTATCACTTTTGTGTAATTTTTGCTAAAATTTCGGCATAAATTTGAGATAAACAACATCATAAATCAATAAAAATTATTATAGAGTTTGGATTTGGAATCTAGTAAGGAGTGTGAATGGATAAATTATTAAAATGCTTTGAATATCTCAAGCCTTATCATAATGATATGCTTGATACCATTGGCATTATTATAGAGTTGTGTGCGTTGAAGGTATTTAAGCCAGAGAGTGTGTCTAAACTTTTGCTTTTGGATAAACACAGAATCTATACAAATCTTTGTGATGAGCTAAAAACAATCATTGAGCCAGAGCTCTACATCGCCCCAAATTCCAAAATCAACGCCCAAAAAATCCTCAAAATGCTTGAATCTGAGTTGATTACAAATGATAAAATCGAGCAGTTTTTGCATATCATCACCCAAAAAAAGACCACAAATAAATTATATTTTTACTCCACACCTTGCGAGATCAATCAGCTTTTAGTCGGGATTTTAGACATCAAAGACAATGATGAGATTTATAATCCATGCTATGGCATAGGAAGCGTGTTTTTAAGCTTAGCAAGTATCACACCAAATATCGCACTTTATGGCGAAGAGCTAGATTCTAAGCTTTCTCATATCGCAAAGCTGATTGCAAAGCTTAGCCAAATCCAAAGCACACACCTTTATGTGAGCGATATTCTCGCATACCCTGTGTTTAAAGACAAAAACACATACCGCTTGTTTGATAAGATTTTGTGTAATCCGCCATTAAACGCGTATATGGGCGTGGAATTTCTAAAAGATGATGAGCGATTTAGCAAGGTTGGAATCTTAGTCAAAACCTACCCAGAGCTAGCCTTTCTTACGCATTCTTTGGCACATCTTAAGACAAAGGGCGTTTTTATTGTGAGGAATCAAACCCTGCTAAAATCTTCACTTGAAGGTAAAATGCGCGAGCGATTATGCGAAGAGCGAATGATTGAGGCGATTATTGAATTACCCAAAAATATCTTTCCACACCAAAGCCATGATTTTTCTTTGCTTGTGATTTCTTATGATAATGATACGATTCTGCATATCAATGTCAATAATCCGCATTTCTACTGCAAAGATGGCAAATACAATCGCATAATTAATGTAAATGAGATTTTGCAGATCTATCATCAAAAGCTTCAGACTGAATACTCAACGCTAACACCAATAGATACTATCACTACGCAAGATTTGCGCGCGCATACTTATGTCAATAAGCTCATCACCCCGACCTCACAATCACAAACCATAGAATCTATCGGGATTGAGATCTTTCGAGGACAGCGCGTGAGTGGCGATGATCGGATTGATTTTGTGGATATAGGGATTGCAGATTTTGCGCCTTGTGGATTCACACAAGATGTCCAATCCACAAAGCACTATGGCAATATCGCAAAAATCAAAAAATACCAAATCAAGCCTTATGATATTTTGCTCTCGCTTCGAGGGGTTGTGCCAAAGCTGGCTATTCTTGGCGAGATAAATCAAATATGTGTCGTCAATGCGGGCATTATCGTCTTGCGCACAAAAGACAGACAATCAGCCATTGGATTGTATTGTTATTTGTTTTCAAAGCAGGGGGAAGAAGCCTTGAAGCAAATCTATCAAGATTCTCATGATAGCTCGATTAATATCCAAAGTCTTTTGGCTTTGCCACTTCCGCAGAATTACGCAAAAAACGCAGAATCTATGATGCAAAAACTCAATATCATGCGCCAGAAAATCTTTGAATTGCAGCAAGAAATCGAGCAGCTCAAGGAGTAAGCTTGAATCTCAAAGTCTCGCAAATCCGCGATATAAGCCATGGAGAGAATTTTTGCGCGATTGAGCCTGTGAATTTGTATGAATGCACTTTTGGTAATCAAGTCTTTGTGGGTCCTTTTGTCGAAATCCAAAATAATGTATCTATCGGGGATTTTTGCAGAATCCAAAGCCATAGTTTTATCTGCGCTCTTACGCGCATTGGTAGCCATTGCTTCATCGGGCATGGGGTGGTGTTTATCAATGACTTATTTGAGCATGGCGCGCCAAATAGCGATCCTAATCAATGGAGGGGGGCGCATGTTGGCGATTATGTCAGCATTGGAAGCAATGCGACAATTTTGCCGGTGCGAATTTGCGATCATGTTGTTATTGGCGCAGGAAGCGTAGTAACAAAAGACATTGTAGATTCTGGGATTTATGCTGGGAATCCAGCTCGGAAAATAAGAGATTTAGATTCTAGAATCTAATTTACATATTTACATGTGATCCAAATCCTCTCTTTTTGCTTCTTTTTGCAGATTGCTTCGTTTAGGGCTTATCTTGTATTATTTTGGCGACGCATGAAAAGTAGCGACTAACTCGCTAAACTTGCAAAACTACAAAAATAAGCTAAAAATAGAGAATTTTTTAATGCTTGCTTGTGTTTGCATAGAATTAAAACTTGTCATTACTTGAGCGAGTGAGACGAACGAAGAATCCAGAAAGAATCGTCATTGCGAGGCTTCCGCTAGGAAGTCGTGGCAATCCATAGAATCTACTTTTAGATTCTAGGATTCTATGGAAATAAAATGAGCGCAAAAAAATCCTCTATTTTTAGGCAGATTTAGTCAGGGTTGTGTAGAAATTTTTAGACAAGCAAAAACACAAAAAATGTAACAATAGAGTTCATCGCAGGCTAAAAATTTCAAACTCCCTGAAATATGTCTTCTCAAGCAAAGCGTTCGGGCAAAGTCCTAGAGTTGCATAGCAAAAAAGAGAGGATTTAGATCACATGGAAATTAGAATCTAGAATCTAGTTCTATCTATCCTCAATACCATGAAAAAACACCTCAAGTGCGTATTTGATATAGTGCATCGGCTCTAATGCAAATGAATCTGGCTTATTCGTGATGAAATAAAAATGGATTATACCTGCAAAAGCGATAGTTGCGCTTTTTGTGTCAAGATTTTGGCGAAATTGTCCGCTTTGCTTGCCTGCCTCAAAGATTTGCGCAAAAAACTTCATCAAAATTTGTTGATTAGCGTGCAATTCCTCTTGCATAAAATCTTTGTGCTCGATCATATTTTGCAGAGCGATTTTGAGGATCAAAGGCTTTTCTTGGTGGAGTTTGGCAAGATGAGTCGCGCAGTATGTAAGCCGTGCTTTTGGCTCTGTTGGCGCAGAATCTAAGATTGTCAAAAGAGATTGGAAGCATGATTGCAAAACCGCTTTATATAAGCCTTCTTTGCCACCAAAATGATAGGAAATAGCCGAAAGATTAGCGTTTGCACTTTTGGCGATTGCGCGAGTTGAAGTAGCGTCAAACCCAATAAGCGCAAAATGTTCTAATCCTGCTTGCAAAATCGCTCTCCTTGTCTCCTCGCTCAAAGATCACCTCTTTATTTTGAATTAAATCTAAGAATCTTAGTTTAGCTTTTCAATCTTGATAAATCAATATGACAATACCCATTTGGATTTTTTTGGAGGTATTGCTGGTGGTAGGATTCTGCGAGGTAGTAGTTTGTGAGCTGTGCTATTTCTGTGAGGATTGGGGCGCGGTAGTTTGGCGCGATTTGCGCGAGATAAGATGTGATGATTGCCTCATCATTTAAGTCTGTGAAATACACGCCACTGCGGTATTGTGAGCCGATGTCATTGCCTTGTCTATGGTATAAAGTCGGATCTATAATCCCAAAAAATTCCTCTAAAATCTGCTCTAATACAATGCAAGTCTCATCATACACAACACGCACGCATTCAGTCGCATTTGTCGCTCCTGTGCAGACAAGCTCATAGCTTGGGTTTGGAATCTTAGTGTTTGCATAGCCTACGCTTGTGTATTTGACTCCTTGCAAATGTGAAAAATACGCCTCTACACCCCAAAAGCACCCGCCAGCTAGATAAATCTCTTTTGCGTAATTTACTTGGGGATTTATTTGATGATTTGATGGGTTTGATTGCATTATCATGTCTTAATTATGTCTTATTGTAGCTGTTATTGGGTTTTATCCACGCCAAAAACCCTAAGTGAAAGATCGCGCAATGCCCCAGAATCTATAATCTCCTCTAATGCCTTATCAACCACCAACGCCACATCTTTGTCTTTGTAGATGAGATACAATGGCTCTTTGGCAATACTCTCACCAACACTCCGCAACGCTAGATTCTGTATATAATCGCTAATCATCGCCGCATCGCCTACCACACCATCAATCGCGCCATTTTGCAATGCCTCAAAAAGAGTCGCATTGTCGCGATAGTAATGAATATCAATGATATTGCCCTCTTTTGCGTTCCATTCTTGCAGGGCTTTAGATTGTGGGGTTGCTATGAGGGTTGCGATTGATTTTTGGTTGAGGTCTTGAAGTGTGTGAATTGGGCTAGATTCTGGCACAAGGATCTGCAAAGTCAAAAACAAATAAGGATGCGCGCTGATGATGAATTGATCTTGAAGTTGCTTTGTGGGCGGGATTTGAGTGATGATTACATCAAATTTTTTAGATTCTAGTCCTTGAAGTAGGCTTTCTTGATGTGTATTGATAGTGTTTATAACAGTTTGCAGATTATTATTTGTGTCATTAAGAAGCTTGGCAAGCTCTATGCCAAAGCCCTTAAGTTCGCCATTTTCTTGATAGCTTAGTGGTTTGTCATCATCGCTACAAGCGATACTGAATGTCTTTGTGCTAGAAGCAGAATCCTTGCACGCGCCAAAACCACAAACAAGCACAAGAAGCAAAATCTTTACTATTTGATTTTTTTGCATTTTTTACCTTGATAGTCATTTCCACAGCCACAGCCACAGCCACAATCACGTTTTTTATATTTTTTGATGAGAAGTATCACGCACAAAAGTGCAACTCCTATTCCAAACCATTCGATTGTATTCAAATTCACACCTCATTTTTTAGCTAATTCTAATATAATTAAAGTAAATTTTTAAGGAGCATTCAATGAGTAAAATCAAAAAAGTTGTGTTGGCGTATTCAGGCGGGCTTGATACAAGCGTGATACTCAAATGGCTTGGTGATAAGTATAATTGCGAAGTAATTACCTTTACAGCAGATATAGGGCAGGGCGAGGAGCTAGAGCCAGCGAGGCTCAAAGCCCAAAAGCTTGGCATAAAAAGTGAAAATATTTTTATCAAAGATTTGCGAAGGGAATTTGTGCGTGATTTTGTGTTTCCTATGTTTCGGGCAAATGCAATTTATGAGGGCGAATATTTGCTAGGCACAAGCATTGCGCGCCCATTGATTGCAAAGCATTTAGTCGAGATAGCGCATGCTACAAATGCTGATGCGATAGCCCATGGTGCGACAGGTAAAGGAAATGATCAAGTGCGCTTTGAGATTGGAGCGTATGGACTTGATCCAAATATCAAAGTCATCGCGCCTTGGAGAGAATGGGATCTCAATAGTCGCGAAAAGCTTTTGTCTTACGCGCAAAATGCCGGAATCCAAATCGACAAAAAACCCAACAAATCGCCATATTCTATGGACGCAAATTTATTGCATATCAGCTATGAGGGGCAGATTCTCGAAGATCCAAATGTCGCCCCTGAAGAGAGTATGTGGAGGTGGAGTGTATCGCCAAAAGACGCGCCAAATGAGAGTGAAATTATTACTATTGGGTTCAAAAACGGCGATGGGGTAAGCATTAATGGTGAAGAGCTAGCACCTGAGGTGTTTTGGTCAAAGCTTAATGATTTGGGCGCAAAGCATGGCATAGGACGACTTGATCTAGTCGAAAATCGCTATGTGGGTATGAAATCGCGTGGCTGCTATGAGACGCCCGGTGGCAGTATCTACCTCAAGGCACATCGCGCGATAGAATCTATCACGCTTGATAGAGAGGAGGCACATCTCAAAGATGAGATTATGCCAAAATACGCGAGCTTGATTTATAATGGGTATTGGTTTAGCCCCGAACGCGAGGCGTTGCAGGCACTCATTAATAAGACGCAAGAGAGGGTTGAGGGCGTTGTGCGCTTGGAGCTTTATAAGGGTAATATCATGGTGCTTGGACGAGAATCTAAAAACTCACTCTTTGATGCGGCATATAGCACATTTGAAGAAGATAGCGTATATGATCAAAAAGACGCGCAAGGATTTATCAAGCTTAATGCCTTACGCTTCATTATCGCAGGCAAAGCAAAAAAGCATAAATAGATTCTAGATAATGCGCCTTTTAGTAGGCTTCCGCACTGCCAAATAAGCTACCACAAAAGCAACTATAATAGTAGCGCAGGACTTATGCTATACTGCCAAATAAGCTACCACAAAAGCAACTATAATAGTAGCGCAGGACTTATGCTATTAACTTTATTTGTTTATTTGCCTAGAGTCTCGCATTAATGACTTTTTTTGCGTTTGAAGTCAAAGGTTTGCAGAAAGTTTTGCGCTCGCTTTGTTTTGGGGTTTGTGAAAAAATTTTGTGGCGTATCTTCTTCGATAATCACCCCAGAATCTAAAAACACAATCCGATCGCTCACAGCTTTTGCAAAGCCCATTTCATGTGTTACAATCATCATCGTAACCCCATCATCAGCAAGCTCTAGGACAACCTCAAGCACTTCATGCACCATTTCAGGATCAAGTGAAGCGGTGATCTCATCAAAAAGCATAATTTTTGGATTCATACACAATGCCCGCACGATAGCCACGCGTTGCTTTTGCCCACCGCTTAAAACTTTTGGATAAGCAAGGGCTTTAGATTCTAATCCTATGCGCTTTAGGAGTGCATAGGCTTGATCTTTGACTTCTTGTTTGGGTCGTTTTTGGACTTTGAGCGGTCCTAAGAGGATATTTTCCTCGACACTCAAATGAGGGAAAAGCTCATAGTTTTGAAACACCATACCAATGTCTTGGCGCACTTGACTCCAATTTGTTTTTGGCTCATTAATGCGCTTAGATTCTAGGTAGATTGCGCCACCTTGTGTCGGCTCTAGTCCATTGATACATCGCAAAAGCGTGCTTTTGCCACAGCCACTTGGTCCAAGCAATGTAACAACTTCTGCTTTTTGTATCGTGAGATTAATATCTTGAAGCACGATGTGCTGATTATAGGATTTGAGTAGGTTTTGAATCTTAAGCATAGAATCCTCCTTGCATTAATTCCATTTATTTTCAAGCTTTTTAGAAAATCTTGAAAGCGGATAACAAATCGCAAAATACAATAACAACAGCAAGCCATAAATGATAAATGGCGCATTATCAATCGCGCGATTTGCCTCGATAATCTGCCTGCCGACTTGCAGCACATCAACAACCCCGATAAATGTAACAAGTGCTGTAGTTTTAATCATTCGAGTAAAAAGATTGATAAACGCGGGTAAAAGTCGCTTATTGGCTTGCGGAAAAATAATAAAAAGTTGGGTTTGAAGCCAGCTTAGCCCCAAACTTAGAGCAGATTCTCTTTGGTGCTTATCAATAGAATTTAGACTTGATCGCACCAAATCGCCGATCTCTGCACTACCCCAAATTACAAAAACAATAATTGCTACAAGGTGATTATTAATATCAAGCCCTAGAGCTTGTGGCAGTCCAAAATAAAATACATAAAGTAGCGCAAGGATAGGCACTATACGGACAAATTCAAGGTAGAATCTACACAGCGCGCGAATGGGAAAAAACTTTGAAAGCATACACAGCCCAACAATTGAGCCAAAAAGTATAGAAAGCATAATCGAGATAATCGCGATATAAAATGTAACAAAAAGCCCATCAGCAAAGCGGATAAGGTTTATCGTAGTAAAAATAGATTCCATACTTGCTCCTTTTGGGTTGTTAGAGTTTTTTACGCATATTTTTTTCTAAAACACTAAAGAGAATCGATAATGGCAGCAAGATCACAAGATAAGCAAGCAAAAGCATAAAAAGTGCTTCGTATGTTTTGCCATATACATTGATGATGTCTTTGCTTACATACAGCACATCAGCAAGTGCTAGGATTCCAACCACAGAAGTTTCTTTGACCAAAAATATCACATTTGCACCGATAGATGGAAGCGCGACACTTAAGGCTTGAGGGATCACAACATAAACAATCAGCCCAATGGGATTTAGCCCAATACTAAGGGCGGATTCTATCTGGGCTTTGCCTACGCTTTGAAGCCCTAAGCGAAAAGACTCGCACATATATCCACCACCTAAAAAAGCAAGCCCGATAATCGCGCAAGACTCGGGGCTAATTTTGATTCCGATTTTGGGTAATGCAAAATACAAGAAAAATAGCTGAATCAAAAGTGGTGTATTTCGTGCAAATTCGACATAGAATTCTATAATCTTGCTAAGGAAAAAAATCTTTTTAAACGAAATCAGCAAAGCGCACACAAAGCCAATGATAAGGGCAAGCACAATGCCAAAAAAAGAAATTTTGAATGTAAGGATTATGGCATCTTTAAAGAAAAAGATATGCTCAATGATAAAATTCCAATCTAACATACATTCCTCTTTAAGCTTTGTTTAGGTATCAAATAAGATTTTAGGATTAGATTCTAAAGGATTATCGTCTATCTAATCCTCGCTTCACACTTCCTTCAAGCTGCTTTTTGAGGCTGGGATTAAGCTCTTGAAGCTGATTAAGAGTAGAAAGCACAAGATCTGATTTGACATTTTTATGCCTACTGAGCGCAAACAAAAAATGTTGCTTTTGTGCGATATTTAAATGAAGCATATCATAAAATCTAAATAAATCTCCAACAGCTTTTTGCAAATCCTGATAAGTGCTATCAGGAGAATCAAGTGGGACCATAAGTGTTTCAAAACTTATAATTGTATTATCTTGTGTTTTTATTTGTGGCTTTGGGGGTTTTGAAAATTTCGCAACAATAACCACACACGCAATAATAACAACCAAAAACAATGCCAAATAAAATATTAAATCAAACATTTTTCCAACTTTTACTGATATTTTAAAGGAGTTTTTGGCTAGAATTATAGCTTATTTTTTTATGAATATTTTTGTTTGAGGTGCAAGTTTTATGGATTTTTTAGGGTTGGCTCAAAAATATGGAACGCCTCTTTATGTGTATGATATGGAGAAAATCAAGGCTAATTTTTTGGATTTTAAGCAGGCGTTTGCTGGGCGAAAATCCTTAATTTGCTATGCGTTGAAAGCAAATTCAAATTTGAGTATTTTATCTCTACTTGCGCAATGTGGCAGTGGAGCAGATTGCGTATCGATTTATGAAGTCAAGCGCGCACTACTTGCAGGAATCCCAAAATACAAAATCATATTCTCTGGTGTCGGCAAGAAGTCAAGCGAGATCAAAGAAGCCTTAGAGCTTGATATTTTATTTATCAATGTAGAATCTCAAGCTGAGCTTATGATGATAGAGCAAATCGCTTCTTCACTGCAAAAAGTAGCGCGTATTTCTATCCGCGTAAATCCAAACATTGATGCCAAAACCCACCCATACATTTCAACAGGACTAAGCGAAAATAAATTTGGTGTCGATATGGATCTCGCAAAGCAAATGTATCTGTATGCGTATAAATCAAGCACCCTAGAGCCCATAGGCATTCATTTTCATATCGGATCGCAGCTTACAGATCTCTCTCCAATCTCTCAAAGCACCCAAAAAATAGCCGAGCTTGCACGATCTCTTGTCGCTTTGGGTGTGGATTTGAGGTTTTTTGATGTCGGTGGTGGCGTTGGGATTTGCTATGAAAATGAGCAAGTGATCGCACTTTATGATTACGCGCAAAGTATTTTAAAAGCTTTAAACGGGCTAGATTTGACGATTATTTGTGAGCCCGGACGAAGGATTGTCGGTGAGGCAGGGTATTTGCTCTCAAGTGTGCTATATGAAAAATCAACCCCAAGCAAGCGATTTGTAATCGTTGATGCGGGAATGAATGATCTTTTGCGTCCAGCTTTGTATGGGGCATATCATACAATACAAGCGCATCAAGCACAGAATCAAACCCAACAAAATAAATCCACACAAGATGAGCCTACACAATCAGCCACAAAAGCAGATATTGTAGGACCTGTGTGTGAGAGTGCTGATGTGTTTGGCAAGGATATAGTCCTTCCGCCACTTAGAAGCGGAGATATTCTCTCATTTGGCAATGCTGGGGCGTATGGTTATAGTATGTCAAGCCATTATAACGCGCGAATGCGTCCAGCAGAAGTTGGGGTATTTGTAGATGGTGAGTGCGAGTGTGAATGTTTATTAAAGCCTAGAGAGAGTTTTGAGGATTCTGTCGCGGAGGAGCTAAAGATTTTACACTCTCATCAAGCTACACAAAATAGAGATGAAAACACAAAAAACACAAAAACTAAGGAATAATATGCCAAAAATAGATGAATTAGATTCTTTGCGTGCAAAAATCGATCATATCGATGAGCAGATTTTAGAGCTTTTGAATGCAAGGCTTGATATTGTCGTAGCAATCGGCGCAACAAAGCTTAAGACAAATGGAAGTATCTATCGACCAGAGCGAGAAAAGCAAATCATAAATCGCTTAAGCCAACTCCCTTCAAAGCATCTCAACACTCAAGCCATAGAAGCCATATATCAAGAGATTTTTGCTATCTCTAGGAATCTTGAGCTTCCAGAAAAAGTCGCTTATCTTGGACCTATCGGAAGCTATACACACCAAGCAGCAGAGGAGCGATTTGGCGCGATGAGCGAATATTTGGGGATCAATACTATTAGTGCGATTTTTAATACCCTAGAATCTAAAAGGGCAAAGTATGGAGTTGTGCCAATTGAGAATAACACCAATGGTATGGTTGGCGAATGTATCGATAATCTCGTGCAATCGCACTTCAAAATCGTCTCAGAAATTATTTTGCCAATCCACCATAGCTTCGTCTCGCATTGCGAGCATTTGCACCAAATCAAGCGCATCTACTCAAAAGACATCGCATTTGGGCAGTGCGATACATTTTTGATGGCGCATAATCTCCTCTCTATCGAGCAAATTCCCACAGAATCTACCGCCAAAGCCGCACAACTTGCTGCCAAAGACAAAGAAAGTGCTGCTATTTGCTCCAAAATCGCTGCAAAGCTCTATCACATTCCTGTGATGTTTGATAATATACAAAACTCCAATCACAACAAAACGCGCTTCATCGTGGTGAGTGATTTTACAAACGCGCCAAGTGGTAATGATAGGACTTCGATTTTTGCTACACCAAATGGTTTCAATGAAGCAGGCACACTTTTGGGGTTATTGCAGGATTTTAAGGACGCAAATATCAACCTTACAAAAATAGATTCTCGTCCGATCCGCTCAAAGTCGGATTTTAGCTATGGATTTTATATTGATTTTGATGGGCATATCAAAGATGAGGCGATCGCACAGATTTTTGCCAAACGCGCCAATCAGCTTAAATGGCTCGGAAGCTACCCCAAAACAGACGTATAAGATACACATCTTTTACTCTTTAATTCGCACAAGACAATAAAGAACAATAAGGAATACAAATGGAGTTTTTGCCACTTACACTAGAATCTAAAACAACTATTGATGGATTTTTGCGTGATGAGAATTTTTTGATTTCAGATATTGTGTTTGGAAATCTTTTTATCTGGAAAGATGCGCGAGAAATTACTTATGCGCTGTGTCATGATACATTAATCATCAAAACAACCTACCCACACAAAGAGCCTTATTTTTTCTATCCGATAGGCAAAGGCGATAAAATCCAAGCCCTCAAAGAAATCGCGCTGTATGCTCAGAGCTTGCAGATTCCGCTTTGTTTTGAATCAGTGCAACAGTGCAATATCGCAGGGCTAAAGAGCGTATTTGGAGAGATTGAGATCACACCAGCAGTTGAGCATTTTGATTATGTGTATTTGGTGCAAGAGCTTATCAATCTAAGTGGCAGGAAATTTCACAAGAAAAAAAATCATCTCAATCAGTTTTTGCTAAACTACCCGCAATGGCAGTATGAAAAAATCACACAACAGAATGCAAAAGATATTATTGAAGTCGCAACGCAGTGGTTTGAGAATACCCCTAACCCAACGCAAGGGCTTATCTCTGAGCATATCGGGATAAAAAATGCCTTGAAAGTATATGACAAACTCAATCTATCGGGCGGATTTGTGCATATTGATGGCAAAATCATTGCATTTAGCTTTGGTGAGCAAATCAATAACGAAATGGTGGTGATCCATATCGAAAAAGCCACAAATGAGATTCCCGGAGCATATCAAATCATTAATCAGCAACTTCTTGTCAATGAATTTAGCCATTTTGTGTATGTCAATCGCGAGGAGGATTTGGGAATTGAGGGCTTAAAAAGGGCTAAGAAAAGCTATAATCCTGTCTTTATGGTCGAAAAATTCCGCACCAAAATTCCATACGAAATCTACACAAGCAAGGTCAAAAGCTAGGCAAAATAAGCAAAAATAAATAAAACAGATAGATAAAAGGTTGGTTATGGATTTTGTTGATGTAAAATCACAATACAACGCGTATAAAACAGAAATTAATAGGGCAGTTTTGGGGGTTTTAGATTCTGGCGATTTTGTGCTAGGGCAGGAGTGTGTACGATTTGAGCAAGATCTTGTCGCTTATACGCGCGCGCCATTTGCACTTACTTGCTCAAATGGTAGCACAGCATTATTGCTTGCGTTGCTTGCGCTTGACATTAAGCCCGGAGATGAGGTGATTACATCTTGTTTTTCATTTATTGCTGCTGCTGAAATGATCGCATTTATCGGAGCAAAGCCTGTTTTTGTGGATATTTGCGAGGATTCTTATATGCTTGATCCCACACAGCTAGAATCTAAAATCACAAACAAAACCAAAGCCATTATTCCTGTGAGTTTGTTTGGGCAGATATATGATGTCGCGCGTGTAAATGCGATCGCCAAGGCTCATGGGCTATTTGTGATAGAAGATAGCGCGCAAAGTTTTGGCGCGATGTATGAGGGCAGACGCGCTTGCACTTTTGGCGATATTGGCATTACAAGCTTTTTTCCGAGCAAGCCACTAGGCGCGTGCGGAGATGGAGGGGCGATTTTTTGTGATGATGAAGGACTATTTACAAAGCTAAAAATGCTACGCAATCACGGACAAGATGGCAAATACAATCACCGCTATATCGGGCTTAATGCGCGATTAGATTCTCTGCAATGTGCTATATTGCGTGTGAAATTAAAGCATTTTGATGATGAACTTTGTGCGCGCCAGAATCTAGCACAACGTTATATTGATGCGTTTGAGTGCTTAGAAGCGCAAAAAGGGCGCGATCTAATCCTGCCAAAAACATTGCCAAATCGCACGCATACTTTCGCGCAGTTTTGCCTAAGAAGCAGGCAAAGAGAGCAGATTCTCTCTTATCTTGCCAAAGCACATATCCCCGTTGCAATCCACTACCCAAAACCCCTTCATTTGCAGCCTTCAATGCAGTTTTTGGGTTATAAGAAACAAGATTTTCCTATATCTTATCAAGTGAGTCAAGAAATTTTTTCACTTCCATTGAGTGCGTTTTTGACCCAAAGCCAGCAAGATCGAGTAATCCAAGCGATGTATTTTGCACTTCATTGATTTTTTTTTTTTTTTTTTTTGGATTCTTCGTTTGTTTTATTCACTCAGAATGATATTTTTGGATTCTGTGGTTTCTTTATTGTTATTTCTTATTTATTTGTTTGGATTTTTTGGATTGCCACGCAAAATTTTCAATTTTGCTCGCAATGACAATTCGCTTTCTGGATTCTTTGGCAAGCCTTAGAATGACGATTTGCTTTTGGCTGTCGCTTAAGTAATGACGAAGTAATAAGTTGCAATGACAACATTACGCGTCATTGCGAACGAAGTGAAGCAATCCATAACACATAATCTATCATTCGTCATTCTGAAGGCGTGCATAGCATGGCTGAAGAATCCAGAAAAAAAGTAGATTCTGCAAATGTAAAGGCTGGATTCTTCCTTAGGGCTAGAATGACGGGGTGAATTCTGGTTTGGATTTTTTGGATTGCCACGCAAAATTTTCAATTTTGCTCGCAATGACGAGTTGTTTTGGATTATTTTGAGCTTTGTTTTCATCAATGATAATAAGCTAGATTCTAGATTGCCACGACTTTTTGCAAAGTCTTGCAATGACGAAGTAAATTCTCATAGATTATTTTGTTTTACTCGCTAAACCACTTTTTGATTTTTTCAAATGTGTCTTTAAATATGTTTTGATGAGGTTCGCTTTGGATTCCAAAGCTTTGGTGGAGCTTTTGGAGAAGTTCTTTTTGTTCGGCATTGATTGATTGTGGATAGGTGATTTGTATTTGTGCGATGAGGCGACCTTTGCGATTATAATTCACATCTTTGACACCCTCATTGGCAAATACAAATTGCTCTTTGTCTTTAGAATTTGCCGGTAGATTGAGCTCAAGCGTTTTGCCATTGAGTGAGGGGATTTGGATTTTGGCACCGAGGATAATCTGCGTGAAAAATACCGGAATCTCGATGTATAAATCATTATTATGTCGTATGAAATGCTCATCTTCTTGCACTCGCACCAAAAGATAGAGATCGCCACGTACGCCGTTTTTGAATTCATTGCCCCTTCCGCTTACGCGCACGCGCATTTCATTATCGATACCTTGCGGGATTGGCACTTCAAAGCTTTCGCTTGCCATGACAAACCCTTCGCCTTTGCATTTTTTGCATTTTTTGGTGATTGTCTCGCCTGTGCCATTGCATTTGGGGCAGGTCTGTCCAAATGCGACAAAGCCTTGTCGTAAAAATACTTGCCCTTTGCCATCGCACTCTTTGCAGGTGCTTACTTTGCCATCTTCAGATCCTGTGCCATTGCAGTCTTTGCAGTATTGTTTGTATTGTGATTTGATTGTTTTGGTGCAGCCAAATACAGCTTCTTTGAAAGTCAAATCAAGTCTAATCATAAAATCAGCCTCGTATTTTTGGCTTGATTTTTTGCTACGCGCGCTACTTCCAAAGCCAAATGCAGAGCCAAAAATATCACCAAAAATATCAGAAAAATCCGCCCCACCAAAGCTAAAGCCTTGATTGTGTAGTCCTTCCTTGCCATAGCGATCATATACTAATCGTTTGTCATCATCGCTTAGCACTTCATAGGCTTCATTGATGCGCTTAAACATCTCTTCGGCTTCTTTGTCATCAGGATTTCTGTCGGGGTGGTATCTAAGAGCCATTTTTCTGTAAGCTTTTTTGACTTCATCTTTATTGCTTGTGCGCTCTATTTCTAAGATTTCATAATAATCAAAACTTTCCATAATTTGCCTCCTCAAACAATCTAAAACAATATATCTAAAGTAAGATTCCCGCCTAAGTGCATCATATGATAAGCGAGCTTGCCATTAAAATGAAGTGATAGGGTTGTATGTGTCGAGAGACTACACAAAAATCCCGCTTGCAATACCCCATAAGTGCGATATTTATTATCTGGAAGTGTGAAGTCAATACTGCCATTTTTATCGATAATCGGGCGCATAAGCACATCAGAATCTAAAACCGCAATATCTTGTCGCAGCAATGGCGTAACATAAAAATAAAATTGCTGTGAGATGAACTGCTTGTATTGAAAGCCTATATCAAGATTTGTATTGAGTGCTAGATCTGGAATATTAAAGCCACCTTTGCTGATATTGTATAAAAAATATACATTCACTCTGCCTAGAGGCTGGATAAAGCTTCCATGGCTATTGAGCGCAAAAACATAGCCATATTTAAGATACGCATTTGTAAGAGTTGTAACAAGCGCGCTATTTTCAGAAAAATTAAAACCTTGAGAGATTTCTGCTTGGATTTGGTTTGCGCCGATAAAAATATCAGTATAGAGCGCAAGCTGGGCGTTATGGAGGTTTGTTGTTGTGTTTGTGCGAGATTGTGAATTGGATTGATTTGATTGGCGGTTTGATTGATTATGTGATTGAAATGTATAGGCAAATGTAAAGCCAAGCGGGTATTGATCGATTAAATGATCATAATCAAACAAAAATCCGCTATAAAATCCATTTAGCGCATTATTATCAGCGATCCCGCCAAGCGCGATAAGGTGTATATCATTTGGCTTATCAGATCGTGTGTTGTAGCGATAGGTGTAGTAGGAATATCTATCAAGCTGACTTGAGTCAATCATTGTGCTATGTGTAGGGCTAATTGATGAGCTAATCGATGAGGGTTGCGTTTGATTTGGGGTATTTGAGAGAAAGTTTTTTGCGTGCGCATTCTCTTGCGCTATGTTTTGTGTTGTGTTTGGGGTTTGCGCGTGAGCGATACAAAAACTTAAAAATAAAATTAGAAATTTCATTTTTCTCATTTATTTTCCTTTATTTGTCATATTTTTTTTACTTTTTTGAAATTATTTTTTTCGTGCATTTTGGGTTTAGAATGCTTTATATCTAAAAAACAAATTTAAAATCATTAAAGTATAAAACAAAATTGAAGTGCGATTATAAAAAAAAATGTATTTTAAAGGGCTTAATTTGTTAAAATTTTGATGAATTTGTAAGGAATATCAAAAAAGAGGAGAGGCTAGTGAAAGGTAAGATTATCAAAGATTTTAGTTTGTGGTGTGATTTTATCGAACGTGGGTTTTTGCAGAAGGATTTTGATAGGCTTATTAGCGAGCAGAAGTTTAATGGTGCAACAAGCAATCCAAGCATTTTCGCGCAAGCGATTTTGCATTCTGCATCGTATCAAGATGAGATCCAAGCACTCAAAGCAAAGCAATACAACTCAAAGCAAATTTATGAGACTTTGGCGATCAAAGATATACAGCTTGTAGCAAGTAAGCTTAATGCATTTTATATCGCCAATCAAGATTCTGGATATATCAGCATAGAGATTGATCCGCGTTTGTGCGATGATGTCAAAGCAAGTATAGCGGAGGGCAGAAGGCTGTATGAGGAGATAGGATTTGAAAATGTGATGATTAAAGTTCCAGCTACACAAGCGGGATTTGAGGTGATGAAAGAGCTATATGCAAGCGGGATTCACATCAATGCGACATTGGTTTTTTCGCCAGCACAAGCCAAAGAATGCGCCAGAATCTTAAATGACAGCGCAAAAACTTCCGCGCGAGCCGTGATTAGCGTATTTGTTTCAAGATTTGATACATTAGATATGACAAATGCGATCAATACAACAGACGCAACAAACGCAACACTAGAGAATCCTAATGTGTGCGCGTATCCTCGACTTGGGATTTTAAATGCAATGGTGTGTTATAGCGAGATTGAGGCATTTAATAACCCAAACATAAGAACACTATTTGCTTCCATAGGTGCAAAAAGCCCACATATTCCAAAGGATTTCTATATCACAAATCTCATCGCTCCACACACGATAAATACAGCCCCATTAGCAACCATTGAGGCATTTTGGCAGAATCCTAGCCAAAGAGTCATACAATGGCTTGACAAAAAGCGCGCGCTAGATGAGATCGCACACATAAATTTAGGTGGAAAAAGTTTAGATTCTATCTATGATATGCTTTTGCAAAATGGATTGAGTGCTTTTAAGTCATCATTTCAAGAGCTGTTAGCAAGTTTGAGCTAATGCGAGCTTTGAGCTTAATATAATCTAAGCTTGCGAGGATAAGCCTAGAATCTAGCGCGCTATAAACCAGACAAGTCCAAAAAGATCAAAAAATTTTGCAGTTGTAGATTTCAGCGGTTTTGAAGCAAAGATAAAGTAGAATCCTCATTTTTATTTCTTAAAAGAAGGATTTTTATGTTAGAAGGAAAAATTAGAGAGAGTATTTCAAAGTCAAATGCAAAGGCTTTAAGGAATGATGGTTATCTAATTGCAAATATCTATGGCAAAGGCTTAGATAATGTGCATTGTGCGTTTAAGATTAATGATTTTATCCGCACGCTTAAGTCAAAGACAACGCTTGTGTTTCCGGTGAAAGTCGATGGCAAAAGTTTTGATGTCGTGATCCAAGAATACCAAAAAGATCCGGTATTTGGGACGATTTTGCATGTGGATTTGATGGTCGCACAAAAAGGAGTCGAAGCAAAATATAAGATTCCAGTCAAAACAAAAGGTGTCGCGCTTGGGCTCAAAAATAAAGGTGTTTTGCTTGTATCCAAAAAACGCATTAGGGTCAAAGCGAAGCCAGAGAATCTTCCAAATGCCTATGAGCTTGATGTCAGCGCGCTTGATGTGGGGCATTCTATTTTGGTGCGCGATCTTCCACAAACAGAAGGTGTAAAAATAATCGATAATGATTCTGTGGCAGTTGTTGGTGTGATTAAAGCAAAATAGCTTGCAACTCCATAAATCTAAAAAGCAAATCTAAATAATGGAGGCTTTTGTGGCACAAAAAAGTGATTTGTCATCAGAATGCCTTCAGAATCCTACCTCTTTCTCTTGCCATCTTGTGCTTGATGATTGTTTTGATAGTTGTCTTAATGATTGCTTGCTTAATGATTGCTTGATTGTAGGGCTTGGTAATCCGGGTGCAAAATACCGCAATAATCGGCATAATATCGGGTTTGTCATTGTTGATGAGTTGGCGCGAGTGTTGCAGCTTGAGTTTGTGGATTCTCCTAAGTTCAAAGCCCAAATCGCACAATACAAAAAAATCTTTTTGCTCAAACCCCAAACCTTTATGAATAATTCAGGCGAGGCTGTGGCTCTTGTTGTGAATTTTTATAAAATCAAGAACATTATCGTAATCCACGATGAAATCGACATTGGCTTTGGCGCGATTCGGCTAAAGATTGGTGGAAGCAGTGGAGGGCATAATGGGCTAAAATCCATAGATTTGGCTTTGGGAAGAAGTGATTATATGAGGGTGCGATTTGGCGTAGGGAAGGGCAAAGATGTGATTTCCTATGTGCTTGGGGATTTTACCAAAGATGAGCAAGAGAGGCTAGGTGAGCTTATACACACAAGCGTTGAAGCGGTGCTGTTTTATCTCAAAAGTGGTGATTTTCAAAAAACCCAAAATAACTTCACAATCAAAGCCCCCAAACCACAGAATCTAGCGACACAATCTCACACAAAAAATCCACCATCTCCAATCTCACACAAATCACAACTATCTCCAACTTTATCAGCAAAGCTAAAACAGCAAGCACAACAAGCAAGGCAGATTCTGCAAAATCCACAAACACTACAAGCCACGCAAACAGCGCAAAGCCCTAAAACTACGCAAACACAGCCAAACCAGCCAAACCCCACAAATACTCACGCAAATGGCGCAAATAAGGATACATAATGGCATTATTTTTCTTTGTTGGTCGGTATTATTTGCGCTATTTTTTTGTGATACTTATCGCGCTTGAGTTCTTTTTTGTCAGTATTGATAGCCTGCAATACCTCGATGATTTCGTAGATTCTGCAAACCTTATTATTTTATTTTTGGCATATGATTTTATGTATGCGCTCAATTTTATGCTTCCGATTTCTTTGCTTCTTGCGATGGTTGTATGCTATCTTTTTTTGGTTAAATCCAACCAATACACCGCGCTTTTGTCGATTGGATTCTCCAAAAAATCCATTCTGCGCCCGATTCTTTGGATTAGCTTATTTTTTACATTTGTGTATATCGGGCTTAATGCCACGCCATTTGCGTATGCGCAAGAAAATGTCGAAAAATTATTCAAAAAAGACACTGCGACATTAAGCAAGGATTTGTTTGTGAAGTTTAACGATCATTATGTGTATTTTGGCGTGATTAATCCTATCGTTGGCAAGGCTCAAGATGTCAGAATCTTTCAGGTTCAGCATTCGCAAAATAATGGTGTGATAGAAAAAAAGCTCCTTAATTTCACGCAATCAAAACTTGCTTATTTTAGCCATAATGCGTGGGTGCTCCAAAATGTGATCTCTCAAGACTTGCCAAAAGAGTGGAATCTAGGCAAAGCAGGGCTAAAGCTCAAAAGCAAAGAACAAGAGGCGATTCTTGAGGGATTCCGCCCAAAAGTGCTTGACTCAATCTACCAATCAAAGCCATTGATTTCTATCGTCGATGCGATAGAATCCTTACAGATTCTGCGAAGTCAAAAAGCCGACACCGACAAAATCCGCGCTTTGCTTTATGTGCTGATTGTCGTGCCTTTATTTGTGCCATTTGTGGCGATGATTTTGGCGTATTATATGCCCTCTCTAGCGCGCTATGGGAATCTTTACATTATGGGATTTGCGTGTATTGTGTTTGCACTTATTGTGTGGGGGATATTTTTTGCTTCAGCGCAGTTTTCAGTAACGGGGATTGTGTATCCAGAGATTGGCATTATTGTGCCATTGGCATTGCTTGTCATTGTGGCTTTGTATCATTATATCCGCCTCAATCACAGAGCCTAAACAAAATAGTAATAAAGAAATAAGGAGAAAAGATGTCTTTTTCAAGAGCGATGTATAACGCAAAGGGGATTATGCAAGCGATTGTGCCTCGAGCGATTACGCAAAAATCACTAGAATCTAGAATCCAAAAAATATTAGATTCTCTTGATTTGGAGGCATTGAAGTGGCGTATAAATTTTTATCATCAAATCCACACGCCATTTAGGCTTGAGCCTCTCTATAACGCAGGGTATCCAGAGCAAAAAATACAGCGACTTGGCACATTCACGCCGCATTGTGATAAGCTCAAAAACAACAAACCCTTTCAAAAAGGCGTCTCAAGCGTGTATTATTATGATTCGTATGAATGGACGCGATATTTTAATGATGAATTTTTATGGTGCTATGAATTTGGCGATGTGAATTATTATCTTGATGCGCCAAGCATCACAAAAACGCGCCCGATAGATTCTCAAGTAAAATCTCACATAAACCCCAAAGCAGAATCTAGCAAAGAATTAAAAATAGATTCTCAAATAGAATCTAAACTAGATTCCAAACTAGATTCTGCCTACGCACAATCAAACCAAAACTCCATACTTTTTAAGCTTGAAAAGTATCGGCATTTTTGCTTTCTCAAAGATAATATAGATTTTGATGATAAGCAAGATGTGCTATTTTTTCGTGGGGCGGCATATCAAAATCATCGCGTTGATTTTTTGCAAAAATACTTCAATGATAGCCTTTGTGATTTGGGGCATACGGGCAATCCTTCGGTCCATAAGCAATGGCTTAAGCCAAAAATTTCAATCAAGGAGCATTTGAAATATAAGTTTTTGTTGAGCTTGGAGGGCAATGATGTCGCGAGCAATCTCAAATGGATTTTGAGCTCGAATTCTGCGTGTGTGATGCCTATGCCAAAATATGAAAGCTGGTTTATGGAGTCAAAGCTTGTGCCTGATTATCACTTTATTTGCATTGCTGATGATTATTCTAATCTCAAAGAAAAGCTTGCGTTTTATATCGCAAATCCAAACAAAGCAAAAGAGATTATCCACAATGCCCATCAGTTTTGCGCACAATTTATGGATAAGCAAGTCGAAGATGCGCTGAGTCTTTTAGTTTTGCGGAAGTATTTTTATTTGAGCGGACAGCAAGAGATTACACAGGAAGAAAAGGCATTGTTTGGGATTTAGATTCTAATTTCCATGAGACCCAAATTCTAGATTTTTGGTAAATTTTGTGGATTTGTTCGCTTGACTCATTGCGACGCACGAAAAGTGCGACTCATTCGCCAAGCTCCAAAAACCACAAAATTTACCAAAAATCTAGAATTTCTTTACACTTTTTTGTGTTTTCATAGAATCTAGAATCTAAAACTCAAAAAGTAGATTGCCACGCAAAATTTTCAATTTTGCTCGCAATTGAGGGGGTGGGTTTGTCATTGCGAGGACAATAGGACGAAGCAAAAGAGAATCTAGATTCTAGTAATGCTTTTATTTTATAGAATCTCTATTTTGAGTTTTTCTTGGGGTTGGTTTTTGGTTTGTGCTAAAGAATTAAAGAGACAATCTATGAACTGAAGTCTAATTAGAGCTTGAGATAAAATATTGCAATACAAGTTAGAAAAACATTTACAATCTTTGCTATAATCGTAAGCCTAAATATCTAATAAAAGGAGACAAAATGGGTAAATATATCGAACTTACAAAAGATAATTTTGAGCAAACAACACAAAAAGGTGTAGCGGTGGTTGATTTTTGGGCGCCTTGGTGTGGTCCTTGCAAAATGCTAGCACCTGTCATTGATGAGCTTGCTTCAGAGTTTGAAGGCAAAGCAGCAATCTGCAAGGTTAATACCGATGAGCAACAAGACTTATCAGCGCAATATGGAATCCGCAGCATTCCTACGATATTGTTTATGAAAGACGGACAAGTTGTCGATCAAGTCATTGGTGCGACAGGCAAAAATGTCTTAGCGGACAAAATCAACGCTCTTCTTTAATTTCTTGTTTCTTGCAAATCATCTTGTGAGGCATTTGCAAGAAGTTTATTTCTCTCACACAAACAATTTGGAGGTTTATCATGATAAATATAGCAATTATTGGTGGAGGTCCTGCTGGGCTATCGGCTGGGTTGTATGCGACAAGAGGTGGTATCAAAGATGTTGTGCTTTTTGAAAAAGGTATGCCCGGCGGTCAAATTACTGGAAGTAGTGAGATTGAAAATTATCCGGGTGTCAAAGAAATCAAAAGCGGGCTTGATTTTATGGAGCCTTGGCAGGAGCAATGCTTTCGTTTTGGGTTGCGCCATGAGATGATTGAAGTAAGCCAAATCACAAAAAAAGACAATCATTTTGTAATCCACCATGCCGATGGCAAAACCACAGAATCTAAAGCCGTGATACTTGCGACAGGCGGGCGTCCAAAGAGGATTGGGATTGCGGGTGAGAATGAATTTTGGGGAAGAGGTGTTAGCACTTGCGCGACTTGCGATGGGTTTTTTTACAAAAACAAAGAAGTTGTCGTCATCGGAGGTGGAGATACTGCGCTTGAGGAGGCGATCTATCTGACTAAAATGTGTCAAAAAGTCTATCTTGTGCATAGAAGAGATAGCTTTAGAGCTGCGCCTATAACAGTTGAGCATGCCAAAAATAACGACAAAATCGAGTTTCTCACGCCATTTAGCCCAAAAGAAATCAAAGGCGATGCAAGTGGCGTTACAGGCATTATTTTGCAAAACACCCAAACTAATGAAATCAAAGAACTTGCTGTGCCCGGAGTTTTTGTATTTGTCGGGTATGATGTCAATACGCAGGTTTTGCAGCAAGAAAATGGCTCTATGCTGTGTGAATGTGATAAGTCCGGCTCTGTTGTTGTGGATTTGTCGATGAGGACAAATATCAAAGGCTTGTTTGCTGCCGGAGACATTAGAATCAATGCACCCAAACAAGTTGTCTGTGCTGCTGGAGATGGTGCGACTGCCGCACTTCAAGCCATTGCGTATTTGGATTCTCTCAAACACTAAACGCGCCAAAGCTAATAATACAAGTGCCAAAAAAAAGATAGTAAAGACATTAAAAAAGCACAAAAATAAAGGATAGTTTATGCTAAAAATCGGAATCTTTGGGGCGAGCGGGCGGATTGGTCGGTTGATTATTGATGAGATTCTTTCCGTACCAAACAAACTTGAAATCGGGGCTATTTTTGTCAGAAAAGAGCTTGATTTTTCGCTTCCAGAAGGAAGTTTTGTAACAAATAATATCGATGAATTTATCCGATGTTGTGATGTGATTATTGATTTTAGCTCGCCTGCGGCGACGCAGTTGCTCCTTAAATCCTTGCTTCATACGCCAAAGCCTTGCGTGATAGGCACGACAGGGCTTGATGATTCTCAAAAATCCTTAATGCAAGAAGTCTCTAAAAAAGCCCCTCTTTTATACGCGACAAATATGTCAATAGGTATCGCGCTTTTAAATACAATCATCGCAAATATCGCCAAAGCCCTTCCAAACGCAGATATAGAAATCAGCGAAATCCACCACCGCTTCAAAAAAGACGCACCAAGTGGCACTGTGCTGACTTTGGCAGAGAGTTGCGCGAAGGCAAGGGGATTTGCTCTTAATGAAGTTATGGTAACAGAGAGAAAAAATGAGCGCAAACCCAATGAAATCGGCGTAGTGAGCTTAAGAGGTGGCGATGTCTCGGGGCGACATACGATAGGATTCTATATGGATGGCGAATTTTTAGAATTCACTCATAATGCTACAAGCCGAAAGGTATTTGCCAAAGGTGCAATTACTTGCGCGTTGTGGCTTTGTGATAAAGCTCCAAATCTCTACTCAATCAACCAAGTGCTAGAGGTTGAATGACTGAGAGCCAAACCCAAGCATTCAAAAGCGTACTTTTGAATGCAAGCAGAATCTATTATGAGTATTTAGATTCTCATCATTTAGGCTTAGAAGAGCTCAAAATCAACTCCGTAGCGTTTATTTACGATAAGACAAACGAGGCGAACTATGAGATGCTTTTAAGCGTGAAAGCGACATTTGTCAATGCAGATTCTCTTGTGCTATGTTTTAAGGGTACTTTTCTTGAGATAAGCGAGGCAAATGGGCTTGAGCTGATTGATTATGATGAAAAATCTCAAACCTTTCGCATAGGCTTTGCAAGCTCAAATCTCTACAAAGATTTTCAAAAAAACCAATCTCAAATCAAAATCTTTACAGATCTAAAATTCCTCATCAAAAATCTTGAAAATTTTTTTCTGGATTCTCATTCTTTCCAGCTTCCAAGCCTTGCTGCCAAAAAATCACATACATTGCGAGAATCTATTTCAGATGAGCAAAAAGAAGCGATTTTAAATATTCTAAACCACCCGCTTACTTATATTTGGGGACCTCCAGGAAGTGGCAAAACACAAGTTGTGTTGTTTGAGAGCTTGTTATATTATATCAATCACAATCAGCCTGTATGTGTGCTTGCTCCGACAAATAATGCCCTTGAGCAGATTCTAAGGGCGTTGATTAGAAAATTTGATGAGTTAGGGCTCAATCGTGAAAAGCTTTTGCGCTTAGGAATGCCTACAAATGCCTTCCTTGAATCCTATATCGAAGTGTGCGATCCGCAAATCACCCAAAAAAAGCAAAAGCAAAGCCTCTTTGGCGCGCAAAATCTTAAAAGTAGGCTCAATGAAGCTTTAGTCATAGGCATGACAATCGATGGCTTTATCCGCCGATTCAAAACGCTTGATGTAAAATTTAAGCATATTTTTTTAGATGAATGCGCTTTCACGCCACTTATCAAAACAGCCACTCTTTGCACGCAAGGGATTCCACTAACGCTTTTGGGCGATCACAAACAGCTTATGCCGATTTGTGAAATGCCCCAAAAAGAAATCCATGGCGACAAAGCGTATGCTAATCTCTTTAACCTCTCATCGCTTTTTTTGGAAGAGCTTTTTGAAGAGCCAATCACCAAAGATTCTGCAATTTTGTCAAAGACGCAATTCTCACCAGCAATCCACAAACACACCAAAATCTCAAATCTCATCAAAACACATCGCTATGGCAATAATCTTGCCAAAATCTTAGATAAGCACATCTACCACAATGGCTTATGCGGTAATCAAAGCCAGACACAACTTTTGTTTGTGGATTGTGGGCGCACCCCTCCAGTTGACAAAACAAATCTCAAAGAAGCCCAAATGGTCGCCAAAATCTACCAGCAGCTCAAAAATGAGGATATAGCGATTATCACGCCTTTTGTCAAGCAAAAAAAGCTTCTGAATGAATGTGGGATTCCATATAAATTTTTATGGACTATTCATGGCTCGCAAGGGCAAGAATTTGATAGTGTGATTTTCTCACCCGTCGCACTTCATCATCACCTCACTAATTCGCAGAATCTAAATGCCGCATACGCCCTTAATGTCGCTATAAGCAGAATCAAAAAACGACTTATCATCGTGTGTGATTATGCGTATTGGATAAAGTTTCAAAATCAATTTTTAAGCGATATTTTGCGAGAATCTACTCCATTTTTTGCTCTAAATGCTAATAATAAAAACATTCAGGTTGTCTCATTATGAGAGTTAGCAAAATGATTAAATGGGATTAATAATAGAATTTGCAAGGGGATTTATGAGGATTAGCAAGGGCATTAAGTGAGAATCTAATAAGGGGTTATAATTGAGAGGTATTATAAAAGTTGGTTTTTTTGCTTGCGTTTGTTTGGGGATTATTATTTGTGCGCTGTATGCCCCACTTCAAGTGAGGTTTTATACGCTCACATCACCCAAAATACACTCAAACATCAAAATCGCGCTTTTGAGTGATTTGCATTCTGGGAGGTTTTATCAAGAGCAAATCTTTGCCACACTTGCAACCCAAAATCCAGATATGATCCTTATGGCAGGCGATATGGTCGATGACAAAGAAGATATACAAGGGGCTATAGAGTTTTTTGCAAGGCTAAACCAGCCTCCATTCGATAAGATTCCAAAGTATTATGTCAGCGGTAATCACGAATTTTGGAGCGGTGCTATCATACCTATAAAGCAGATGATACAAGCACATCATACAATCGTGCTTGATCGCGCTCATGCAGCAGTGCATACATCTATCAAAGACAATGCCCTAATAATCGCGGGGATTGATGATCCATATGTGGTGAAATATGATGATAATGGACACAGAATCCAAAAAACCTCTCAAGAATGGGGAGATTGGCAAGGGCAATGGAGCAATCAAGTGTTGCAAACTTTTGAAGCACTTGATTTGACCGCACGTCAAGAAATATTAGACTCGCAAATATCACCAACATCGCCCATATCGTCCAAACAAAGCGCATACCCGCAAACATTACAAATCCTACTCTCTCATCGTCCAGAATGCATTAAGCTTTTTAATCAGCTTGATTTTGATCTCATCGTAAGCGGGCATACACACGGCGGGCAAGTGAGGATACCATTTATCCTTAATGGACTTTATGCGCCAAATCAGGGCATTTTTCCGCAGTATGTCGGCGGGCTTTATACGCTCAAAGACAATCAAACGCTTGTTGTCTCAAGAGGATTGAGCTTGAATGTATTTTTGCCTCGGGTGTTTAATCCGCCAGAAGTTGTGATGATAATGCTTGAGCCACAGGGCTAGATTTTAGGCTGAAGTTAGATTTTTAGAATCTAAATTGTAAGATTCTAGAATCTAAAAACACCTCGTCATTTTTAAGCGAGTGAAACGACCGAAGAACCCAGAAAGAATCCAAATCCAAATTAGAATCTTTTAGATTCTGTTATTTCTTTTTTGGATTCTTCGCTTTCTGTGAAAGCTCAGAATGACGCAAAAATTGTCATTGCGAGCAATCGTGAGATTGCATGGCAATCCATACGATGAGTTTAGATTCTCTTTTGCTTCGTCTTGCCGTCCTTGCAATGACGATTTAGATTCTAGAATCTAGATTTTAGTTTGCATAGAATCTATCATTTTGTTGTCATTGCGAAGCCCTTTAGGGCTGTGGCAATCCATTTTTTACTAGATTGCTTCGTCCTATCGTCCTCGCAATGACGAGGCACGAGGCAGGTTTGTCATTGCAAGCAATATTTAACCTTGCGTGGTAATCCATAAGATAAGGCGGTTTCAGAATCTAGAATCTAAAATACCTCGTCATGCCTTAGGCTTGCTAAAGAATCCAAATCCTAAAATCTAGGCTTTAATCTTCCATAAATCACCGAGTTTTTTATCATATTCTCTCGGAGATATTGGTAGAGTGCCACCACCAGGAGTAAAAGTAAGTTCCCCTATGTGTAAAATTTCATTGTTTTGCAAATAAAAATCACAACGCAAATACCCCAAATCTTTAGAAAATTTTCTGCTTATTTCAAGCATTAATGGCAACACTTTTGGCTTTTCTATGGGTTTTTGTGCAAAATCATAAGTGATTTTTACTTTGATAGGATTCCAATTTTCATCAAAAAAAGTGCAACGCGTATCAATGCCTCTGTCTATAATGGTTTCTGAAAATATCTTATCGCCAAAGCAGTGAAACTTATAATCATTCGGAATGATTATTTTTCCACCTTTCACTTCACAAAGCATCTCCTCCACAAATACTCTAGGCTCTATATTATCATAATGCCACTCTCTAGTCTTTGTATAATAATTTGTATTTAAATGTTTTTTTAATTTATCCATAGATTCTTGAAATACTTTTTTATTATTTAAAAACTCATCTTTATCTTGCACTAAGACTACTCCTCCACAATCATGATTTGTTTTTAAAACAAAGCTTTGTGGAAGATGTGTAAAATCAATCTCTTCTACATTCTTATAGATTCCATAAATCTTTGGCAAAAACTCACAAGTATTTGTCTCAAAGAGTTTGTCTTGTATATCATCAATAGGCATAAAGAGTAAAGAAAGAGTTGCAGAATCTATGGAATGCAAATTAATAGAATCTAAGGAATTAGAATCTGAAAGATTTGAAACAGAATCTAAATTTTTAGAATCTAAATGATTAGAATAAGAAACAGAATCAAGAGATTGAGAATGCTTAGAATCTAAACTAACAGAATCCAACTTGTGAGTAGCAGAATCTAAACTAAAATCTAAATTTTTAGATTTTAAATGATTAGAAAGATTTGAATAATTTGAATTTAAAGAATCTAAGGAATTAGAATTAAAAGTTGCAGAATCTACTTTATGTAAAGATTCTAAATGATTTGAATAAGAAACAGAATCTGAAAGATTTGAATGCTTAGAATCTAAAGCATTACTTTTGCTCTGCCCCCCCCCCCATAGTATTAATAGATATAGTAGCATTAGACATAGTAGCAGATATGTTTGATGTATGAGATATATTTGCAGTATTTTGAAGCTCTTGCAAACAAGTAGCAATATAGATTCTAGCTTTGAGTTTATCAGCTAATGCACTATATATTGGATTTCTATCATAAAGCATTCTATGCACTATTTTTTCATTAAATGTTTGTGGATTCTTAAAATTAGGAATATAACCAAATATATGCTTATGTCTCATTGTTAAAAATGTTTCATCATCAAGTTTTGCAACTTTTTTTTGTTGATAATTTAAACGCCATGGCAAAATATACTCTGTATAGAATCTATTATGTCGCACTATATTCTTTAATGTATTTGGAATACATCGCTTTATACATTGTTGTAAGTAAAATAGCATAAATGCTCCTTTTAGAATTTTGGGATAGGTGTATTTGTCTGACTATTTTGATATTCAGATAACTTTTTGTAAAGGACAATCGAGATCCGCTTTATCGCGTTTTCTCTGCTTTGTTGAGTCTCTTTGATAGAGGTTTGGTATAAAAGATTATTATGACAATCTCTAATCGCAGTCAAAAGCGTGGCTTCAAATGCATTGTTTTTTTCTTGTATGGAGAGTGTATTTTCCATTATGCCGATGTCTGCTTCATCTGTAATGCGAAAAAATTTAGCGATCTCACTTGAGAGTGTGTCTTGCTCTGTTTGCGGTATGTTATTGTAAGAGATTTTGATTTTTGGTGCAGGCATATTTGATACAAGGAGATTCTCAAAGGTTTGCAATGTGCTATTATTAATGGTGTTTGACGGAGAGATGAGATTAATAATTTGTGTGATTTGTCGCATATCAGAAAGCTTTGTTTGAAGTGTAGCAAAATCTCGCAAGTTGAGCGATTTACAACTGCGATCAATAGCTTGAAGGCTTTGTAGATTCTGGTTGTAGCGATTGGTGAGCGGGGTGAGCACATCTTGTTTGGAGATTTGGACTTGGATATAAAATGTATCGCCCACATAACTTTGCTTGGTTGTTTTTAGATTCTGCAATTCAAGCGAAGCGACATTAAGATAGATATTTTGATGTAATTCTGAAGAGTCAATATTGTTGCGCTGGGTATTGTTAAGATGCGTATCAGACATAATTTGCGTTTGGATATTTTGCGCTAAATCATTAATAGCATTATTTTTGGCTTGTGCGACATCTGTGCTAGAGCCATTTCCATAGAAAAAATTATTTGAGGTTTGAGGGTTGAGAAACCACTTTGGTGGGTGATTTGCACAGCCACCAAACAACAAAACAAGCAATACGCCGATATGATATTTCAATGTGTGCCCCAAATTATGCGCTTGGAATATTTTTGAGAAGTATTTTTTGTGTATCCATAATAGAAATACCCCTATCAAGCACATTGCAAGCGATTTGCTTTGCTTCATCAAGAGAGTGCATAGCAAAAGTGCCACACTGGAATTTGTTTGCTTCGGGTATGGTGCTAACTTTGCAAATATCTTTCATACTCTCTTCCCATGCTTCTTTGACTTTGTCATCACTTGGTATGCCAATCACACTCATATAAAACCCCGTTCTGCACCCCATTGGTGAAATATCGATAATCTCGATATTATGAGTGTTGAGATAATCTCTCATAAAGCCGGCAAATAAATGCTCAAGCGTATGGATACCTTTTTCACTCAAAATCTCTTGATTTGGAACGCAGAATCTTAAATCAAACACGCTTATTTTGTCTCCTTTTGGAGTTTCCATTGTTTTGGCAAGGCGCACAGCAGGCGCTGGCATAATCGTATGATCGACTTTAAAACTATCAAGTAATGGCATATTTGCTCCTTAAATTAACATAAATTAACATTGCGAAATCTAAACTAAAATCACCACGAGACAGCTTTGTTGCTACCAAGTTTGATGATATTGACTTCATTATCCCAAACAACTAAGCCGGTTTTGAGATCTGTAAGTGTAAGCAAGAAAAAATAATCAACGCGCTGTTTAGATTTTACTTTTGTGTTGCGTTGGATAATTTTTCCTGAAAGCGAGAGCTCGGGCGCGATGAGATTGCCTTTTTCTGGCACGCCATATTGATTGACTTCATCATTATTTCGTGCTTCACGCACTTTATCGATCATTTTATCCTCGCTATTGCCACTTCCAGCAAATGCCATAGTGAGTATGAATTTACCACTATTGCGCATATCTCGCGTGATTTTTCGTGTAAGCTCTTCTGTGGAGAAATGCTGCATTGTGTCATTGACTACATCAGAGATAGCAAGCACTTTTGGCTGGCTCAATGTTGCTAAATTTCTGACATAGCCACTCTCAAGGAGAGATTGGACATTTTTTTGCGCAGCACTTTCAATATCATGATAATCAATACCCATTGAAGAATACTCTCTAGAATCTGCATTATCGACATATTTGACGCCACCACAGCCACTTATCCCTAGCACAAACACAAGAGCATATAAAGCAATTTTTTTCATAATGTGTATCCTTTGCTGCGGTTATTGTTTGAGTGTTTTTTCTAATGCGACAATACGCGTCCAAGTCGAAACCACAGAATCTGGATTGAGCGAAATAGAAGTGATGCCTTCTTTGACCAAAAACTCTGCTATCTCTGGGTAATCGCTTGGTGCTTGCCCGCAGATTCCGCAGTATTTGTTGTGCTTTTTACATGCTTGTATCGCGTGCTTAAACATCTCAAGCATTGCAGGATTTCGCTCATCAAATATATGGCTGACAAGCTGTCCATCTCTATCGACTCCGAGTGTGAGCTGGGTTAGATCGTTTGAGCCAATCGAGAATCCATCAAACATATTTAAGAAATCATCAGCCAAAATAACATTCACTGGTAATTCACACATCACATAAATCTCAAGCCCATTTTTGCCAGATTCCAATCCATTGCGACGCATAATCTCTAGCACTTTTTTGCCCTCTTCAGGTGTGCGTAAAAACGGCACCATGACTTTCATATTTGTAAGCCCCATTTCTTCACGCACCATTGCTAATGCCTCACATTCCCATTCAAACGCCACTCGATACAAGTCAGAATAATACCTACTTGCCCCACGATAGCCAAGCATAGGGTTTTCCTCTAATGGCTCATAGCTCACGCCACCGATCATACCGCGATATTCGTTTGATTTAAAATCGCTTGTCCGCACGATGACCGGCTTTGGATAGAAAGCAGCTGAGATCATACCCATACCTTCGGCGATTTTTTTGATAAAAAAGTCTTTTGGGCTTTCGTATCCGGAGATGAGCTTTTCGATTTCAGAGCGATCTTTGATGTCTTTTTTGCCGTTTTGGAGATCAAGCAAGGCTAATGGGTGGGCTTTGATTTGATTGAGGATAATATGCTCCATACGCGCAAGCCCAACGCCATCATTTGGTAATTGTGAGAATCCAAACGCTTTTTCTGGGTTGCCTATATTCATATAGATTTTGGTTTTTGGTTTGCCAAGATTATCAAGCTCGATTGCTTCAACTTCAAATGGGTGAATGCCCGCATAAATGTAGCCTTCTTCGCCTTCAGCACAAGAGACGGTAACTTCCATGCCCGTATAGAGCCTATCAGTCGCGCCGATAGCCCCGACGATAGCTGGCACGCCAATCTCACGCGCGACAATCGCGGCATGGCAGGTGCGCCCACCGCGATTTGTGATGACTGCTGATGCTTTTTTCATCACCGGCTCCCAATCAGGATCGGTATTGTCAGTTACGAGAATCTCACCTTCTTTAAAGGTATTCATATGCTCTATGTCATTAATGATTCTTACTTTGCCATATCCTATTTTGCCACCTATTGCGCGTCCGGTAAGCAAAATCTCTCTTTCGGCGTTTTTGTCTGTGAAGCTAAATTTTTCAAGTCGTTGCGAGCTATTTTTTTTGTTTTTTTGGCTTTGGACTGTCTCAGGGCGCGCTTGCACGATAAATATCTCTCCACTTTCGCCATCTTTTGACCATTCCATATCCATTGGGCGATATTCGCCTGCTTCTTTAGTGTAATGCTCCTCGATTTTGATCGCATAACGTGCAAGGGTAAGAATGTCTGCATCGGTGATAGAGAAAGTTTTCATTTCTTTTTGTGTGGTTTTGATGTTTTTGGTTGGGTGATCGCTTCCTTTTGGCGCATAGACCATTTTTTGGTGTTTATGCCCGAGTTGTCGCTTGATAATGGGGCGTTTGCCTTCTTTGAGTGTGGGTTTAAATACATAAAACTCATCAGGATTTACCATTCCACCTACGACATTTTCTCCAAGCCCCCAGCTTGATGTGATAAATACCGCGTCTTTAAAGCCTGTTTCTGTATCAATACTAAACATAACTCCAGCACTACCTTTGTCAGCACGCACCATTTTTTGCACGCCCACAGACAGCGCGACTTTGAAATGATCAAACCCTCTTGAAGCGCGGTAACTCACTGCTCTATCAGTAAAAAGCGAAGCAAGACAGGATTTGATATAGTGGATAAGCTCTGTTTGTCCTTTGACGCTAAGGTAAGTATCTTGCTGTCCGGCAAAGCTTGCATCAGGCAAATCCTCGGCAGTCGCAGAGCTACGCACCGCGACATCAGCTTCTTTCATACCATACTCTTCACTCAAAATCTTATACGCTTGAAAGATTTCATTGCGTAAATCCTCAGGAAAAGGCGTGCCAAAAATAAGCTCACGGATTTTTTTGGATCGAGTTTTAAGCACATCGATTTCTGTTACATCGACTCCTTCAAGCAAGTCTTGGATTTTTTGACGTATGCCACCAGAATCTAGCAAATACCAATATGCTTCACTTGTGATAGCAAAACCATTTGGGACTTTGATCCCTACTGGAACAAGCTCTTGAAACATTTCTCCAATGCTAGCGTTTTTTCCTCCCACCAGTGGGACATCTTTATTGTTGAGTTCCTTAAAGAACTTGATATATTTCATGCATTCTCCTCTTATGAGCTAAAGTAAGCTAAAGCGGTATATTGTAATTTATAAAACATAACTATAAACTTAAAAATTATAAACTTGATTAAGGAAATGCAAAAATGAATTTGATACAATTTCGTTTTTATAGTCATTTTAGATTCTAAGGATCGTTATGTCATTTGTCATCACAGATATGAATGAAGCCCTCAAAAAGCACAAACTCTCATCACAAGATTATGATGAGATATTTAAGATTCTAGGCAGAGAGCCTAATTTGGTTGAGTTGGGGGTTTTTTCAGCTATGTGGAGTGAGCATTGTAGCTATAAATCAAGCAGAATCTACCTCAAAGGCTTTCCTGTGAGTGCGCCTTGGGTCATACAAGGTCCGGGCGAAAACGCAGGTGTCATCGATATAAGTGGCGGTTATGCCGCAGTATTTAAGGTAGAATCTCACAATCACCCAAGCTTTATTGAGCCTCACGCAGGAGCGGCTACGGGAGTTGGTGGGATTATGCGAGATATTTTTACTATGGGTGCGCGCCCTGTGGCGAGTTTGGATTCTATTCGATTTGGTGAGATTTGGCGCGATGATGCCATAGGCAAAAAACACAAATACTTACTTCGTGGCGTTGTAGAGGGGATAGGGAGTTATGGAAATTGTATGGGTGTGCCAACTATCGGGGGTGAGAGTAGTTTTGAGCAATGCTATAACGGCAATATTTTAGTCAATGCGTTTTGTCTAGGCATAGCCAAAAGTGATGAGATATTCTATGGCAGGGCTGATGGCGTTGGCAATCTTGTGATTTATGTAGGAAGTAAAACCGGAAGAGATGGCTTAGGTGGGGCAGTGATGAGCTCTGATAGCTTTACTCAAGATTCTAAAGCATTGCGTCCGACCGTGCAAGTGGGCGATCCTTTTACCGAGAAGCTTTTGCTTGAAGCATGCTTGGAGTTATTCCATCAGAATCTTATCGTAGGCATTCAAGATATGGGCGCGGCTGGGCTTACGAGCTCTAGCTTTGAAATGGCAGATAGAAGCGGAAGTGGAATGAAGCTCTATCTTGATAAAGTGCCTATGCGCGAAAGCGGAATGAATGCGTATGAATTAATGCTTAGCGAATCACAAGAGCGAATGCTTATCTGCGCAAAGAGAGAATCCTATGAGGAGATTAAAAAGATTTTTGATAAATGGGAGCTGAATTGCGCTGTGATAGGCGAGGTGAGCGATAGTGGAGCAATGGAGCTATATTGGGAAGAGGAGCGAGTAGGGTTTATACCTATTAAGCCGATTGTTGCAAACGCGCCTGTTTTAAATCGCCCAACCAAAAAGCCTGCGTATTTAGATTCTGTATCTAAGCAGCATTACACACAAAGCCCATTAAGCCAGCAAGAAATGTTTAAAAAACTGCTAGGAAGTATTGATATTTGCGATAAAGAATGGATTTATTCTCAATATGATAGCTCTGTGCAGACAAATACAATCATTGAAAGCGGGCAGGGCGATGCAAGTGCGATACGAGTAAAAGAAAATGGTGTAGCCCTTGCGATGAGTATTTATTCGCCTATTCGTTATTGTTATCTCAATCCGCAAGAAGGCGCAAAAATCGCCGTAGCGACAGCTGGGAGGAAGTGTATCACACGAGGCGCGCGCCCTTTGGCAATTAGCGATTGTCTAAATTTTGGCAGTCCGGAGAATCCAGAAGTGATGTGGCAGTTTAAAGAAGTATGCGAGGGTATAAAGCTAGCTTCAAAAGCACTTGATATGCCTGTGGTGAGTGGTAATGTCTCATTATATAACCAAACAGAAGGCATAGATATTTATCCGACGCCAACCATAGCAGCTGTGGGGATTAATAATGATGCGACAAAGATTATAGATTCTGCATTCAAAGTGGCGGGAAATTGTGTTGTTTTGCTAGGACGGATTGATGATGGGCTTGATGGGAGTGTGCTACAAAAAGTGCTATATGGAATAAATGGAGGCAATGTGCCTGCGATTGATTTAGAAGCTGAGCTTAGACTTTGGAATCTCACTTTAGAAGCCATTGAAAAAAATATCATTATCTCATCAAAAGAAGTTGGCAATGGTGGATTGGCTATCACGCTTGCAAAAATGGCACTTTTTGGCAATATAGGAATCCGCGCAAAAAATCTCCGTGTAGCCATAGCTCCATTAACTCCATCTCAAACCCAAAAAAATCTAGAATCTAAAACCCCAGAATCTAAAGAATATATTTTTGCGCAATCTCAAAGCTGCATTGTCGCAGAAGTCGCCAAAGATAATTGCGAAAGCCTCAAAACAATGGCAAAAGATGCAGGCATTCCTTTTGCGATTTTGGGGGAAATTGGCGGTGATAGGCTCTGTATCGATGAGATAGATCTAAGCCTTGCAGAATTGAGAGAGATTTTTTATACAAGTTTTAGTCATTATATACATTAGGAAATTAATAGCAACAGTAACAAAAGGATTTTGGATTCTATGACTTTGGATTTAAAAAAAGATTTTAAAAATGTTTTGTTTCTTGCGCCATTAGCTGGATATACGGATTTGCCATTTCGAAGTGTGGTGAAAAAATTTGGCGTGGATATAACCGTGAGTGAAATGATAAGCTCGCACGCACTTGCCTATCAAAGTGCCAAAACCCTAAAGATGATAGAAAAATCACAAAACGAGAATCCATATTCTGTGCAAGTGGCAGGATCAAAGCCAGAGATTCTTAAAAAAGCCATTGAGATTCTCAATACCCAAAATGGCATTGATATTGTAGATTTTAATTGTGGTTGTCCGGCTCCAAAAGTCGCAAATCACGGCAATGGAAGCGGGCTTTTGAAAGATTTGCCACATTTGGTAAAAATGCTCCATATCATCAAAAATACGACAAATAAGCCATATACAAGCGTAAAAGTGCGGTTAGGCTTTGATCGTAAGATTCCGCTTGAGATAGCAAATGCGCTCAATGACGCGCCCATTGATTTTGTCGTCGTGCATGGAAGGACGCGAAGCGATGGATACAAAAAAGAGCGGATTGATTATGATTCCATAGCGCAGATGAAACATATCTTGCAGAAGCCATTGATTGCAAATGGCGAGATAGATTCTGCCAAAAAAGCGCAGTGTGTATTAGCGCGCACAGGGGCTGATGGGGTGATGATAGGTAGGGCAGCATTATCAAGTCCGTGGATTTTTTGGCAGATCAAAAACAATACTGATGAATTGCCACCAATCATCAAAAAAGAGCTTGTGCTCGAGCATTTTGATAAAATGGTAGAATTTTATGGCACAAGGGGAGTTGTGATGTTTCGTAAAAATCTCCATGCGTATGCTAAGGGGCATACAAATGCAAGTGAGTTTCGAAATATTGTCAATAGCTTGGTGGATTCTGCTGAGATGAGGAAGCGGATTGAGGAATTTTTCGGTGAGGAAGAAATCAAGTGGAATCTTGATTGTATCGTAGAATTAAATAAGAGAAGCGTATGAGATTTGTTGTTGTATCGTGTTGTGTTGTGGGGTTTTGTATTGGTGGAGAGCTGCGTCCATATGTGCAAATGGGGATAGTTGGCGGTGGTGCAACTGCCACTTCAAATCAGCAAAGTATGAGTAAAGAAGTCGCAACTTGCCCCGTGCAAGCTGATGGCTCACTGCTTTGTATCGGCGATAGCACGCGCGGAGAATATCAAGGGAATCTAGGCAATGGTTTTAATGCTGAAATTGGCGGGGAGTATTTTATCGATAAGCTAGGGATTAGCGGGGTGAGGCTGTTTGGGGAGATAAGTGTCATTGGTGGCGGGCTTGGCAATCTCACATCAAGCGCAAGAGATACAAGCTCTAATAATTTAGCAGGAGCGAAAGCAAGATGCAATAATGAAAAAACAGGAAGTGTGAATTGCGGGGTTGATGGCGTGAATGGAATCTTAATTATCAAGCCCGGCACTACGGTTACAGAGGAGGCTTTCAGTTTTCAAGAGACGCCAGATCCTCAAACAATCGCCCCAAATAGTGGCAAATGGATGACTTTTGGAATTGGGGTTGATGGATTTGTCAATGTACCTATTGATTATTGGTTGAGAGAATATTTGAATTTTGGCGATGGTTGGTTTCTTAGGCGATTGGGGGTTTTGAAGATTGGGGTTTTTGTGGGCGGAGGAGTTGAGTTTTCTCGGTTTTCTCAAGGCTCATGGCAGAATCTAGTCGCCGGCAAAGGAAAAGCGCAGAATCTCAATGATGCGTTTTTTGCGGCGGGAAGTGGCGGATTTTTGCGGTATGGAGTTCAAGCCTATATCACAAAATTTTTGAGGATTAATTTTGGGTTCAAAGATACTTTTTATGAGATTGCATCTGAGCGGTGGTATAGGTTTGATGGGCTGGCTGTCAATGCAAGTGGCACTCTTGTGGCTGTGCGTCCAAATGATGGTTGGAGTGAGACGCTTTTGCGACAAAAATTTGTCGTCTCAAAGGAGAGAGAGTGGTTTTTGAGTATGGCATTAAGCTTTTGATTGTGTTTGCATAGAATCTAAATCCTAGCTTTAAGCGATTTGAGCTACGAGATTTGTTTTTCGCTTCGTCAATGAACTACAAGTTCTATTTCCTCGCTCAAAACTGCACAGCCCGCAAACTCATCTTAAAATCTAGGATTTCTTAATGAGCCATTGTGTTTCCATACATGTCTTAAGCGTTAGCGAAGAATCTGGGTTTTGCTTTTGCAGACTTTATTTTCTGGATTCTTCGCTTTCTATGAAAACTTAAGTAATGACGACAAAAACGCCATGCCAAACACAAAGGGGCGTAAAGAAATCCTCCATTTTTAGGCAGATTTAGTCAGGGTTGTGTAAAATTTTTAGGCAAGCAAAAACACAAAAAATGTAACAATAGCGTTCATCGCAGGCTAAAAATTTCAAACTCCCTGAAATATGTCTTCTCAAGCAAAGCGTTCGGGCAAAGCCCTAGAGTTGCATAGCAAAAAAGAGAGGATTTAGATTCCATTTAAACTAGAATCTAGAATCTAAAAATCTCTTTTAAGTAAAGCATCTATTTTTAGGATTGTGATAAGATGATCTTCTCGTTTGCCGACGCCACTTATTAAGCCTGCTTGATTGCTAGCTAATGTCTCTGGCACAGGATCGATCACAGATTGAGGTAGTGTGATAGCTGCTGTGAGCTTATCGATTACAAATCCAGCAATATCATCATTTTGGCGGATAACAAGGTATCGCGTATCTTTATCTTGTTTGATTGCCTGCATTCCAAAATTAAGCCTAAGATTGATAAGCGGATATACATTTCCGCGGAGATTAAAAACCCCAAGCACATACGGAGGAGTTCCGGGAACCCTTGTGTATTCTATGGGCTTGACAATCTCAATAACATTGAGGATTGGCACCGAGAATTCCTCATTGCCAACCACAAAACCAATAACTTGAAGCACTTCATCTGCGTCATCTTGCCCACTGCTTGTACTAGTAAGCTGCTGTCTTTGTTGCTCAAAGATATTTTTCATTTTATCATCACTCATATTATTCTCCAGTTACAAGGTTTATATTTCTTTTTACGACATTGATGAGATATTCAGGAGTGTAGGGCTTTGTGATATATTCAGTCATACCAGATTCTACGCCACGCATTCTATCTGTTTTGCTTGTTCTACTTGTTACTGCGATTAATGGAAGGCTTTTAAATTTATTGTATTTTCGCACTTCAGAAGCAAAGGTATAGCCGTCCATTTTAGGCATTTCAATATCAACCAAAACCGCATCAATAGGTTTATCGCTGTTTTTGACAATTTCTAATCCTTCCAATCCATTGCTTGCTTCAAGGATTGTAACGCCAAGTGTTTTGAGGCATTTTTTCATGATCGCTCTATCGGTATTGCTATCATCGATTGCCAAAACCACATAATCAGCTGGCGAACTTTTGACTTTTGTATTTTGGGCTTCTTCCATCATTTTATTGATACTGACTTTTATCTCTTTTGCCATATCAATCATCGCTGCGACATCGACAATAAGCGTGATTTTGCCATCTCCTCGAACGGTCGCTCCAGCGATTCCGCGTGTATTTTTGAGATAATACCCAAGCGATTTGATAACCGCTTCTTCTTGCCCGATAAGATAATCCACAATAATTCCAAGCTTTTGCTCCGCTAGAGCGATGATTACAACATAAACCTCGCTTGTAGCCTCAAGCACAGAACTAACACCAAAAATATCTGCCAATCTCACCAAAGATAGCACTTCATCTCGAAGGCGCAAAACTGATTTGCCATCGACAGTGTAGATTTCATCTTGCCCTATACGCACCGTCTCGACAACAGATGAAAGCGGAATCGCATAATATTCCTCTTGCGTGCCAACTAGGAGTGTTTGCATAATGGCTAGTGTCAATGGAATTTTAAGCTTAAAGGTCGTGCCAACGCCCTTTTCAGAATCTATCTCGATGATTCCATTGAGTTTTTCGACATTTGTTTTGACGACATCCATTCCGACACCACGCCCTGATACATTGGTAATGGTTTTTGATGTAGAGAATCCGGGTTTAAAGATAATCCCCAAAGCCTCTTTATCAGACATATTATCTGCTTCTTTTTCTGAAATAAGCCCCTTTTCGATCGCTTTTTGCTTCAAGAAGTCAGGATCTAAGCCATGCCCATCATCTGTAATTTCTATCACGATGTGATTGCCTTCATTGTAAGCTTTTAGATCGACTCTGCCGACTTCTGGTTTGCCTAAAGTTTGTCTTTCTTCTGGAGTTTCTATTCCGTGATCGCATGAATTGCGGATAATGTGGATAAGCGGATCGCCAATTTCTTCGACGATAGATTTGTCAAGCTCGGTTTCTTCACCTGTAATTACAAGATCTATATTTTTCTTTAAATCTCTTGAGAGATCCCGAACCATTCGTGGAAATTTATTAAACACTTTGCCAACAGGCTGCATTCTAGTTTTCATCACAGCAAGTTGTAAATCTGTTGTAACGCTTGAGACAGAGGAGACAACTTGATTGAGCTCTTCTAAAAATTTCTCGCCATCATAACGTTCCTCGACTTCGCTATAGATTCTGATAAGTCGGTTTTTGCCAAGCACAAGCTCACCGATAAGATTCATCAAATGATCAAGCCTTCGCACATCAACGCGCACGGTTTGCTCAACAGCAGTTGCTATATTTTTGCTCTCATCTTTTGTGGCTGCTGGTCTAGGTGAAGCATGGGCTGGAGCTTCGTTATTTGCTGGATGTTCTGGTTTTGGAGCTTGAGTGTCTGCTACTTGTTCGCTTGCTTTCTTTTCGGCTCGTTTTTGTTTATCAGCTTCTTGTCGCTTTTTGAGTAGTCTATCTATCTCTGCTTCGACTTGCTCGGCACTCATGTGTGCGTAGTCTTTGTCTGGCTCATCTGCCAAAGGATTATCGTCTGAAGAAGCAGGTGCGGGTGATTCTTCTTGTTTGGGTTGAGTTGTCGCTTTGGATTCTGCTTTAGATTCTGAAGCTTGAGGTGCGGGTGATTCTTGAGAGCTACTATTTGTATCTTGATTTGTGCCTTGAGAAATGGCTTGAAGTTTTTTCACCACATCAGTTATGTCAATACCGCTATTTGCGTCTGTTCCAGATTCTTGAATGACTTTTAGCAAGGCTTTCATCAAATCTACGGAAACCAACACAACATCCATAATGTCTGGCGTTATTTTGAGTTCGCCTTTTCGTGCTTTGTTGAGGACATCTTCCATATTATGAGTGAGGCTTGTCAAAATATCAAAATTCAAAAATGAGCTTGAACCTTTGATTGTGTGAGCTACTCTAAAGATACGATTGAGAAGATCGAGGTCTTCGGGGTTGCTTTCTAGTTCAACCAAATCCTGATCGAGCTGTTCTACCATTTCAAATGCTTCGATTAAAAAATCTTCCATTATTTCTTGCATATCATCCATACTCATACCTCGTGATAGTTATTTTTTTGGGTTATTCTACCAAAAAAATAAAAAAAATAAGCCTAACTTAAAAGTTTTTTGATTTCTTTGTAGAAAAGATCAGGATCAAATTTGACAATATAGCCATCGCTTCCAACTTTTTTGCTTTTTTCTATACTATTTTCATCACATATAGAAGAGTTAAATAATAGAGGAATTTTGGCAAATCTGGGATCTTTTTTGACTTCACTTGCAAAGTGGAATCCGTCCATTTTTGGCATTTCTATATCAGAGACGATGATTTTTAGGTGTGATTGAAGATCTTTGCCATATATGTCATACAACTCTTCAAGTTTTTGCTTTCCTTCCTCACCATTTATCGCCTCGATAACTTCAAATCCCATAGCGTGTAGATTTTTGATTATTCTTTTTCGTGCGACATTACTATCTTCAAGCACAAGGGCTAATCCACTGAATTTTTGCTGTCCTTCGACAATATTGACGATAGAATCTGCTTTTTGCTTATAGAAATCAAGCTCATCAATTATGCTCTCCAAATCCAAAATAAGCAATGTCCTTCCGTCTTCGATACGCGTTGTTCCTGTGATTTTTCCCCTTTCTATGATGTTTGAGGAGCTAAATCTCGCAGCTTCAATATTTTTCCAATTAATATGTCTAATTCTCTTCACTTCATGGATAACAAAACCAATTTCGACATTATTGAATTCTGATATGATGATTTTACGTCTGTGCTGTTTGTCATCAGGCTCGATATTGAGCCATTTTGGTAGATCAACAACAGGTATAATCGTGCCTCTTAAATCAAGCAAACCAAGCACATAATCCGGACTTGCTGGCACTTCTGATAGCTCATCTGACCAATCCATAATACCGCGCACTTTAACAACATTTACCCCATACACGCCCTCATAACTTTCATTGTCTCGTTTTTCAAAGATTCTAAAGTCAATCAAGGCGATTTCGTTATAGATATTTAATTGTTGATTGGGAGTATCAGCCATTTCTTTCTCCATTTTTTTTGCTGGATTCTATAATAAAAACTCTTTTTGAACAATAAAATGATGGCAGAGATATGTAGTTTTTGTAAATTTCTCCAATATGAAAATGCCCTTCAATCACTCCACTTAAGCAAGAGATACCTTTATTTGTGGCATATTGCTGATATTTGGCAAATCTTTCTTTGGCAAACTTTTCTAATTTTTCGCCACAAAGGGGCATATTTTTGATTCTGCGAGCATTGATTTTGCGCTCTATGTATGTATAGAGGTATCCGCAAGTGAGTATATCAAGAATCTTAAAGCAACTTAGCACAAAAGACGCACTCATAAGATGTATATAGCATTCGTATGATTTGCTGATAAAGCAGTCTCCATGTGCGATGAGGAAGTTAGAGGATTCAAACATAAAGTGCGCTGGCTGCAAACTGCGCGGATATATTTTGACTCGTGGAAATACGCACATATCAATGCCAAAATCATGATTGCCTTCAAAATAAAACACTTGAGTTTTTAAAGAAAGCGCATTGATAGATTCTATAAAAAGTCGGTGTTTTTTGATGCTACTTTGTATATGTCCTATAAATAAATGCGCTATATCGCCCATTAAAAATACTTGAGGTGGAGGGTTTAGCTCAAGATAAGCAAGCAAAGAGAGCAAATCGCCTTGCCATATTTTTGTTTGGGTGAAATGATGAGAATCATCAAAGTTTGCTTGTAATGAGTTACTCTTGTGTGTGGGTATAAAGTGAGAATCTGCAATAAATACTGCTCCGGGTATGATTGAAGGAATATCGCTCATCATCACTTTATCGCTTAAGTTTTAAAGTTAGAAATCGCTTCATCAAGACTTTTTGTCTTTTGCAAGACGCTTTTAACGATAGATTCTACTTTTGTGCCAAATTCTTTGGTTTGGATAGAAATCGCTGTAATTTGTTCCATTTTTGTTTCAAGCTGTGCTGTGTTTTGGACGACCTCATTATTTTTTTCATAGATTCTGTGTGAAGATTCTTTTGTGTTTGCCAAAAATGATTTTGTCTTGTTAGCTTCTTCTATCATTTCACTTGTTTGAATGGAGATTTGTTTGGTTTCTTCGCTTGATCGGTTAATGTCTTGATTGACTTCAGCCACGCTTTGCACCATGATATTCATTGCTGTGGCTATTTCATTGATGGCTTTTTGTGTTGATGTCGCAAGCTCGCGGACATTATCAGCCACAACTGCAAATCCTCTTCCATGCTCGCCCGCCCGCATTGCTTCAATGGCTGCATTAAGGGCTAAAAGATTGGTTTGTTCGGCGATTTTGGAAATCACTGAAAGCACTTGTTTTGTCTGCTGGACATTTTCTGCAAGTATATGCGATCGCTCCATAATTTCTTCTTGATTTTGGCTTGTGCTTTGGATCTGATCGACTACATTTTGGAGCTTATGCACAAATCCATCTAAGACATTTTGAGTGTGTTCTATATCTTGCAGGGTAGTTTGGATTTCGTCTTTGACTGATCCTGTTTGTGAAAATATATTTTTAGCAAGCACATCAATAGAATCTATATGCTCGGCTTGAATGTTTGAATTTTGAGAGAGTTTGAGTGAAATCTGCTGCAATCCAGAAATGCTATCCACGCTCTCAAGAGATACATTTTTGGTGATTTTTATGGTGTTTTGGATATTTTCGACAAATTGATTAAAAAATAGCGAAGTGCTTCCGACTTCATCTTTGGTTTTGATAAAAATGCGCTTTGTCAAATCCGCTTCTTTCGTGCTTGTGAGATCTTTTGCCATATTTTTAAGCACTGCTAATGGACGAATAAGCTCTTTTTCAAAAAATATCCATAACCCCAAAATCGCCAAAAAGTACGCCACAATCGTGCAACTAATAACCCAATACATACTTTGAGCGATAGAATGGTGCAAATCATCAAGTGAAATGTGAAGCTTCATCACGCCCAAAACTTCATCTTTTTGCGCGTTTGCGTGGCAATTCAGACAGCTTTCTTGAGCGATGAGTGGCTTATGCAATATCACAAAATGGCTACCATCTTGTTCGAGATTTTGTATTTTGGCTTGTTTGGTTTGGAATACTTCTTGTGCTATTTCTGTCGGGACAATAGAATCTTGAAGTCCAAAAAGCTCTTTTACACTTTCAGATTGATACACGACAATATCTTCTATACCGGGTATGCTTTTTGATGAGGTGATACTTTCTTCAATCGCTTCTCTTGAGCCTGTATTCATACCTTCTCGGATTGTATAAAAAATTGATTGACTCAACATATCTGATGTTTGCTTGGCTTCTGTCATCGCAAGATTTGTGAAATTATATTTCAAAAGCACGACCAAACCACACACGCCAACCACAAGAAACAAACTCAAAGTAAAAATCATTTTTGCACGAAATGTCTGTAACACCACAATTTCCTCGCTATTTAAAACCTCATTTACAATCATTATATTGCAAAAGCATTCTTTGTTACCTTAAAAATAAAAAATTATTGAGGATTTTTAGTGTTTTTGGCAAAAAACCTAGAAAAAAATCCAGCCTTATTCTGCTGCTTTGTCCTAGAAATCGCCAAACTTCCGCTTGGCACATCTGAAGTGATCGTCGAGCCTGCGGCAATTATGCTATTTGATTGGACTATCACAGGTGCTACAAGCTGCGTATCGCTTCCTATAAATACATTTTCACCAATGAATGTTTTGTGTTTTTGTTTGCCATCATAATTGCAAGTGATAACGCCAGCCCCGACATTGCTTCCATTTTGGATCTCACAATCCCCAAGATAGCTCAAATGCCCGGCTTTCACGCCAGAAAGAGTAGCAGCTTTTGTCTCGACAAAATTACCAATATGTGTGTTTTGGATATGGCTTTTTGGGCGGATATGCGCCATAGGACCTATATCGCTTGATATGATTACGCTCTCTTTAATCACGCTATGAGCTTTAATCACAGAATCTACAATCTTGCTTTTGCCACAGATTCTCACTCCATTTTCGATCTCACACTCTCCTTCAAACTCAACATCTTCCTCGATATAAATACTTTGTGGAATATGCATAATCACACCGCTTGCCATAGCTTTGTCGCGCAAAAGTTTGAGTTTGATGTCTTGGGCAAGGGCAAGCTCATTTTTAGAATTTACACCTATAAACTCATCTTTATCTCCATAAAATGGAGCGATACGAATGCCACTCTCAACACAAAGCCCAATAATATCTGTAAGATAAAATTCTTTTTGGGCGTTATTGTTTTGAAGCAATGGAAGATTTTTGGCAAGAATTCCCACATCAAATGCGTAGATTCCGGCATTGACTATATTGATTTGAAGCTCTTTGGTAGAGCAGTCTTTTTGCTCGATGACTTTAGCGATAGATTCTTGATTAGAATCTGCAAAAATCACGCGACCATAGCCTTGAGGATTTGGCATTTGTATGATACTTAAAACCGCCTTTGCGTCTATATTAGCAATAGCTTGTATAGTTTGGGATTGTATAAGGGGCATATCACCATTGAGGATTACAACTCTTTGATGCTTTGTCTCAATCATCGTCCCACTAGAATCCAAAAGCGCGCCACCTGTGCCGGGGTATTTTTGGTGATCTTGCGTGTGTATGGTGATTTGGCGAGTGCCAAAAATTTCAGTGATATGGTGTTGGATTATGTCTTTTTGGTGATACAAAATGACATGCACATCATCACTAGCTTTGAGAGCAGAATCTAAAATCAAATCAATCATAGATTTTCCGCAGATTTTGTGCAAAACCTTTGGTTGCGTAGAGCGCATTCGCGTGCCTGCACCTGCAGCTAATATAATGACTGAAAAATCCATTGCCACTCCTTTTGTGCTTTTTGCGCCTTACACATCGCATAATCTTTAAGATTTGGCTTTATTTTACATTAGACTTTCTTAAAACTTTTTGTATAATGCGTAAAATAAGGCAAAACTAAGGATTATAATGCAGCAACAAGAATCCACACAAGCATTCACAAATATAGAATCTAAAAACTTGCTTCACCATCTAGCAATCATTATGGACGGCAATGGCAGGTGGGCGCAAAATAGAAAAAAATCGCGACAAAGCGGGCATAAAGTCGGAGCAAAAAATGTCCGCAATATCACGCAATGGTGCTTGCAATATGGCATACAATTTTTGACACTTTATGCTTTTTCGACAGAGAATTGGAATCGTCCCAAAAAAGAGATTGATGCGCTGATGAAGCTTTTGGAAAAATACCTCAAAGAAGAATCTCAAACCTACCACAAAAACAACATTAGATTCCGCGCGATAGGGGATATTGACTTTTTTTATCAGCCATTAAAGCATTTGATTTTGGATTTGGAATCAAGCACTTCCTCTTATACCAAAATGACGCAGACTTTGGCACTTAACTATGGCTCTAAAGATGAGATTTCGCGTGCATTTTTGCGTGTGATAAAGAGCAATGTAGATTTGGCGGATTTGCAGACAAAAACCCCAAAACAAATAGAATCTTTAATCGCGCAAAATCTTGATACGCACGATATGCCAAATGTCGATTTGCTTGTCCGCACAGGTGGCGAGCAGAGACTCTCAAATTTTTTGCTTTGGCAGGCAAGCTATGCTGAGTTTTATTTTAGCAAGACGCTTTGGCCAGATTTTGATACGAAGGAATTACAAGAGATTATTAGCGATTTTTATTTGCGTCAAAGGCGATTTGGCGCAGTGGAGCAATAATACAACCAAGAAACATTACAAAATAAGTGCAAAGTAGGCTTTGAGGCTAGATTCTAATTTCCATAGGATCTAGAATCCGCGCTTATTTTCTACTATAAAAGCTTAAACTAAGTATTAAACAATTATAATTCAAGCTTATTTTAGATTTTGCGGTCGCGTAGCTCAGTTGGTAGAGCACTACCTTGACATGGTAGTGGTCGTTGGTTCAAGTCCAATCGTGGCCACCATTTGTTTTTATTTATGTTTCTTAATATTTCTTGCATTTATTGCGCATTACACGTCAAATTAAAATCTAGCTTCTAAAATACCTCGTCATTACTTAAGTTTTCATAGAAAGCAAAGAATCCAAATCCAAACTAGAATCTATTTTAGATTTTGTATTAGATTTTTTCTGGATTCTTTGGCTTTTGTAAAGCCTTAAGACATGACGAGGTAATGTGTCATTGCGAGGATGACAGGACGAAGCAATCTAGTAAAATGGATTGCCACGACTTCCTAGCGGAAGCCTCGCAATGATAAACCCGCCCCCTCAATTGCGAGCAAGGTTTATTTTTGCGTGGCAATCCATTTTTTGAGTTTTTAGATTTTAGAATCTATGCAAACACAAACAAGCATAAAAAAATTCTAGATTTTAAGATGAGTTTGCAAGGGTTTGCAAGGGTTTGCAAGGGTTTGCAAGGGTTTGCAAGGGTTTGCAAGGGTTTGCAAGGGTTTGATAGATTGTGAAGTTTTGAGCAAGGAGATAAGGCTAATCGCCTATCGACGAAGCGAAAAACAAATCTCCCGTAAAATCGCTTAAAAGCTAGAATTTAGATTCTCTGGAAACTAGATTCTGTCATTTGTAGTTTTTAGCTTATTTAGATTCTGGCTTGATAAACTCAAAAAGCCCCGTTGTGCCCCAATTTTGCATCTCTGGCATACGCTCTAGCGCGCGCTCATCGGTGATAAGCGCGCAATCCACATTTTCGCGCCACATCGTTCTAATCACATCAAAGCCCTCAATATAGCCAAACTCAAGCAACTGCAGAGAATCTAGTGTCTCTATAATCAGGCTCGGGTGAAACACGCGGTGCGCGTTAAAGCACACTTTGCTTATCTGCCCAATAGGCACGCTAAAATACAGCCTGCCACCGGGCTTTAGCACACGCGAAAAAGAACGTAGTGCCTGCTCCCACGCATTTGGCGCGATAGGATCGCCATAGCGCCCTAAGCCAAAATGCTCCACCGAGCAGAGCGCAGAGAGCGACTCGACACTATTATCTGCTATGCCTTCTAAATTTGTCGCATCTGCGCAGATATAATCAATCCCGCCACAAGAATTTGAATGGAAATTTGAATGAGAATCTAAAATCACAGAATCAAGTTTGGATTCTGATTTAGATTTTGATTTAGATTCTGTTTGAGATTTGATTTGAAAGGAAGCGGTAGTTTGCCTTAGCCCCCCCCCCATTAGCACATTTCTAGGCTCTCTTAAAAATTGTGTATCAAAGTTATTATCCATTTTTCGTATGTCAATTAGCACAATTTTTTGCTTTTGGGAAAGCAGGTGCGCGATGAAGCCCTGCACTGAAGAGCCCACATCATAATGCACACTTGGCGCGTGCTCATAGACTTTTCTAGCACCCCAAATGTCTTGGATAAAGTATTGATTATCGATTATCCCGCCATTTTGGGCGTATTTATCAAAGCGGCAGATATAATCGTGCTGCTTGCCTGTGCTAAAGCGCGTATCGGTATTAAGCTGCTCATAGCGCGCCCGATCGGCGTTTAGTTCTTTGTTACTCATACTTTTTTTGAGAATCCTAAAAGCAAGATTTTTAAGAATCTCTTGCACTTGCTGTTTTGTCATTTACTCTCCTTGTATTGTGGGATAAAATACATTGGCTTATCATAATGCGCGCCAATGAGATTTGGGGATTTTATAATTTTTTGCATTGCACGGGGCTTAAACTGCGGGGATTTTAGAATCTGTGTTGTCTAAGATTCTACAAATAGACTGCCACGCTCGTTTCACTCGCTCGCAATGACAGGGCAGATTTTGAATCTTAACGGGTTTAGATTTTAGAATCCTATTCACAAACCCGCGCGTTGCGTTTTCCCAAAAAAACTTCTTTACTTTGAATAAGGGCTGAAAAATAAGCGACAACAGCAATTCTAAGATTTGCGATGAGAAATTGCCACAAAGAGATTCTGCGAATGAGGCGTACTTGCTCGTGCGCCGCAATGAAGCAGAATCGATGCGTGGTGATTTATCGCGCAAAGCTGAATTGCCTAAAAGTGCGCAAAAAAGCCAAGCATTACTTTATAGCCCCATTTTGGCAGGGTTTAGGATATTATTAGGATCAAACGCCCTTTTCAGCGCCCTAAAGAGATTCATCTCTGCCTCACTAAAGGCTAAGTGCATAAATGGCGCTTTTGAGAGCCCTATGCCATGCTCGCCGCTAAGCGTGCCCTCCAGATCGACTGCGAGCTTAAAAATCTCAGTTATCGCCTCATGCCCCTTCTCCAAATCCTTCAAGTCCTCCACCATCACATTTGTATGTACATTGCCATCGCCTGTGTGCCCAAAGCAGGGGATCTTAAAGCTGTATTTCTCGCTCACTTTGGCAATACCAGCTAGTAGCTCAGGCAGGCGCGCGCGCGGGACGGTGATGTCTTCGTTGAGCTTTTTTTTGCCATAGATTGTGATACTTTGGCTTGCATTGCGTCTAGCAAACCACAGATCTTCCTCCTCCTGTGCACTTTGGGCGATTTTAAACTCTTGGCAGCCGTTTTCTTTAAATTTTGCCTCAAGCGCGCTTAGCTGATACTCGATCACTTGGGGAAGATCGCCATCTACTTGGGTGATGAGGATCGCGCCAGATTCTGTGGGTAGCCCTTTGTGGAAGCGCTCCTCGACTGCGCGAATGCTGAGATTATCCAAAAACTCCATCGCCACGGGTGTAATCCCGCTTGCCATGCTTTTATAGACTGCATTCATCGCATCATCAATGCTACCAAACACGCCCATGGCAGACTTTTTATACTTTGGCTTGGCGATGAGCTTTAGGGTAAGCTCGGTAATCACCGCCAGCGTCCCCTCGCTTGCTATCAGCGTGCCTACGATATTATAGCCTGCGACATCTTTTATTGTTTTTTTGCCTGCGCGGATTATCTCGCCATTTGGCAGCACCGCGCGCAGCGCCATTACATAGTCTTTGGTAATTCCATATTTTGCCGCGCGCATTCCGCCGGCGTTTTCGCTCACATTGCCCCCAAGCGTGCTATACTCTTGGCTTGCGGGATCTGGCGGGTAAAAGAGCCCCTTTTGCTCGACAGCATTTTGGAAGTGCTTATTGACTACGCCGGGCTGCACGCGCGCAATGAGATTTTTTTCATCAATTTCTAGAATTTTATTAAAATATTTCTCAAGCGCTAGGATTATCCCGCCTTTATGTGGCAATGCGCCACCGGTAAAGCCACTGCCCGCACCGCGCGGGATCACTGCGATTTTATGCGTATTGCAATATTTTAAAATCTCGCTCACATCGCGCTCATCTCTAGGATACACCACCGCATCTGGCTCGTAGCGCTCTCTTGTGGCGTCATAGCAGTAGGCTATCAAATGCGCCTTGTCATTGTAGCAATTCTCCTGCCCCACGATATTTTGCAGGGCTTTAAAATGTGTAGATTCTAGCATATTGTCCTCATTATTTTGATTTTATTTTTATGGTTTTAAATTCCATACCTTCTTTGACAAGGGCTTGATAATATTGAAAGTAATGCTTGGATTTTTTGGATTTTAGGCTTGCGTCTAAACTGCCACTTGAAGAGTATTGGATTCTAGAAAAAAATGGCGCGATAGTGTCTGTAACTGCAGATGTATCAAACTCTTTAGATTCTAGGACGATGAGGCTTTGGCAGTCTAGAATCTGAAGTGTGTTTTGGGTGATGACATACAAAAGCCCGACACTATACATTTGGCATACTTCATTAAAAAATGAAGGTTTAGGATCAAACCCACCTTTGTCAAAAAGATATGCCACCATCAGATCAGAATTTAAAAAATTAATCTCTTTGTTTTCGAGTCGCACTTTTTCGTATGTCTCTAAATTTGGTGCGATGATAAAGGCTTGATTATTAAGAAGCCGAAACACAATCTCATCGCCTTTTGAGACTGCAATAGTTGGATTTGGAAGGTAGGGCTGTGAAAGCAATTTATTATTAATGATTTTTGCACTCGCATATGCAGAATCAATATGTGTGATTTGAGCGATACCTATAATCCCTTGATAATTATCGCCAAAGTGGTGATTGATGATTCCTGTTTCGCCGACTTTGAGATCTGGGGCTAGAAATTGGATTGTTTGAGATTTTGTATCGATTTTGTCGATAGTGATTTTTATCGGACTATTTAATGCCTCCGCATACATTAGCGCATGCATGGCGATACACAAGCTTGCAACTATAAATTTTTTCATTTATTTGCCTTTTGTGCTGTTGTAAGTGTGCTATTTGTTAGATTCTGATTAGATTGATAAAAAAAATAATTAATCGCAAAACCTAAAGCTGGTGTTTTGTGGTAGGTTTCATCATTTATAAATTCTAATGCTTTGTCTTTTTTGAGATAGAGCACTTCGATTTTTTCATCATCAATCCCGCCTCCAAGAGAGTGTTTGTCGTTTTTATTGACAGAGACAAAAAAGATAGTCTGCCTCGCACCGCTGATTCCCACAGATGTATAAAAGGTTGTGATTTTTTGAAGTCGATTTGGCGTGATTTCATATCCGCATTCTTCAAAAACTTCCTCAGCAGCAATTTCTTCAAGTGTTTTTTTGGGTTTATCTACAAGCCCTGCGCAAAGCTCATAAATATACCCGTCATTATTACGCATAAATACCGCTGGTCGGAATTGCTTGACGATTACAAATGCTTCGAGATCTTGCTCATAAATCATCACAGATACACTATCGTGAGAGTGGATAATATCCCAATTTTTTTCTTGCCCATCTTGCTTATAATAAAGGCGCATAGGCTTAATAAATCGAGAATCTTTACAGAGTGCTTGCCGTAAATCTGTGATTTTTGGGGTTGGTTGCGGTGGATTTAAAAAATAACTCATTGTTGTATAAAATCTCCTTGATTTGAAATGTTATATGATTGCTTTTCCCAATCAACAAGGCTTATGGCGTTTTGAAATGCTGCTTCATAGCGATTAGCATACTCTAGGAATTCTTTTTTTTCTTTGCCTTTAAGTTCGCTTTTTGTGGTTCGGATTCTGCCTAGAGGATTTATTGGCTGATTAAATTTATAAACCCCAAAGTGAAGATGTGCACCTGTGCTTATTCCGGTATTGCCGACATTGCCTATTGTTGTGCCGACTTTGACATAGACTCCGGGCTTGATTTTTGAGCTAATGACGCTCATATGCGCATAAAGAGTTTTTAGCCCTTCTTCGTGCGCTATTTCGACGACCTTTCCATATCCTCCGCGAATACCTGCAAATATAACCCTTCCAGAGGCAGCAGCTCTGATTGGAGTGCCATATTTGGCAACATAATCCACTCCATAATGCGGGCGGACGACTTTGAGTATCGGGTGAGGTCTGCCATAAGAGAATTTAGAAGAAATTCTTGTGTAATGCACAGGGACTTCAAGGACAAATCCTGCCATTTCTTTTCCGTTTTTGTTGTAGTATTGTCCATTTGTATGCAAGAAAACATAATGTGCCTTTTTTGCGGTTTCTATCATCGTAGCCTTAATCTCTGGAATGCCAAATGGCTTGCCGAGTCGATACTCACGATCAAAAATGAGGGCTATTTTGTCATTTGTGTGTATAACAGCAGATGAGAGACTTTTTTTATAAATATTTGCAAATTCTGAAGCGAGCAAAACATCTCCTGTGATATTAACTATATCTTGATATGGGGAAGTTTGAGTGGCGATTGTGAGGATCTGCTGTTTTGCAAAAGATACAATAGGGATAAAATCAAGTTTGTAGTCATTATTTTTTTTGTAAATATGCATTTGGACATCGTTACTTATCGGAATAAGCGCATGAAGCAAATCGCCATTTTCATTTCGCAAAGTATAGTAAGTCGCATTTGCCTTTACTTCAGCAGTGAGTTCTTTGTCTTGTGCGGGAAGATTATAATAGAGCTTGAGTGGAATGAGATTCTGCTCAAAAAATGCCAAAAGGGTAAGTCCATTGCTCCATTGCATTCTCTCACCAATAGCACCTAGACATATACAAAAGCTCAAACACACAAGACATAAAATTTTTTTCATCGAGTATTCCATTTTGTTGTATTTATTGGACTTTTATTTTTATCATTATTTTTGAGGGGATTTATTAAAGTTTGCATTATAACAAATATTTTAAATAAACTTGATTATTTTCACAAACTCGATAGTCTTTGGGCGTATTTTTTGGTATAATCCAAGCTCTAAACCCAAAAACGAGGATTTCTATGAATTTGCGAGTGTGGATTTTTCCAAGCATTTGTTTTGCGCTATTTTGCTATTCAATGATTTTTGTCGGTATTTTTACATATCGTGTCAATCCGAATATTTCGCTATTTCAGTCATCAAGCAGCCAGCCAAACAATAATGTAACAGATGTTGAAGCACTCCAAAAAGAATTAAGTAAGAAGTTGCGGTAATTGTTAATGATAATGAAAAATTGCATTTCTATACAAAATAAATAAGAATTGTCGATTGTGGTTTATTATGAGTTCAAAACAAGGAGTTTGCTATGATAGATGGTATTAGAACAAACTTGGCTTCAGTAAATGCCGGCTACAAAGAAGAAGAAAAAAAAGCAATGATACGAAAAAATAAAGACATTCAAGAAGTAACCAATCAAAACAAAGCAGCACAAATCAAAGAATCTATTGAAAATAGAGACTATAAGATTGACTTACAAAAAACTTCAGAAAAAATGGCACTAGATTTGCTTAATCTCTAAAAATATCTCCATTTATGATATGGAGATAAATGGAGGTTGTGATGTTAGTGCAATATTTAAAAGGCGCGATTGCGGATTTGCAAACGCTTATTGAATACACGAAATTTGATATAGAGAGCATTAAGGTTGCTAATCATAATGAGATTTTTGAGTCAAATACCAAAAAAGAAGCCTTAATCCAAGAATTTGAGACAAAAAAATCCCTGATAGATCAAGAAATTAGAATCATAAAAAACAATCAACCCACTCAAGAGCTTCAAGATATTTTAAGTGCAGAAATTATCGATTTATTTGGCAATATGCGCGATAAATTAAGCGAGCTCAAAAAGCTCAATAGCGATTATGCGCGCATAGTATTTGCAGTGCTTGAGTTTTTTACCTCGCTCAAAGACAGAATCATACCTCAAGAAAATATCGGATATGGCGAAAACAAAAAAGCCTCCTCTCAACTCAAAGCCAATATCTTGCAAGTCCAAGTCTAGCAAGCAATACAGAATCTAAACAGGAAGCAAAATGGGTGGAATCTTAACTTCTCTTAACACCTCTTACACGGGCTTGCAAGCACATCAAGTGATGGTTGATACCACGGGTAATAACATCTCTAACGCAAGTGATGAGTTTTATAGCAGAAAACGAGTGATCGCACAGCCAGAGCGTCCGCTAGTTATGCATAATCAGCTGATTATGGGAAGAGGCGTTGATGTGCAAGCTATTCGCAGAATCCATGATGATTTTGTGTTTGATCGCTATACAAAAGCCGCTTCAGAGCATTCGTTTTTTGAAAATAGCTTTAACAATCTACGAGAGGTATCAGCGCATTTTCCAGATGTCGATGGCGTTGGAATCTATAATGATCTTGAGACATATTTTAACGCATGGAAAGATCTCTCCAAAAATCCAAAAGACGCCGCACAAAAGCAAGTGCTAGCAGAAGCCACTCAAGTTTTGACGCGCAATATACGAGATACGCGCCTCAAGCTTACCGCGATCCAAAGGCAAGCAAGCGAGAATCTAGAGACAATCGTCAAAGAAGCCAATCGCTTAGGCTATGAAATCGCGCATTTAAATGAAAAAATAGGCGAAATGGAAGACGCTAAACGTTATCAGCAGGCAAATGAATTGCGCGATAGGCGAGATGAGTATGAATTCCACCTTATAGAGCTTATCGGTGGTAAGGTATTCAAAAACCATCTCAAAACAGATTCTCAAACCTCAATCTCAACGGCTGACTTTGATGAAAATTATGTTATGAATGTCGCGCAAGGCTTTAATATCGTCGATGGTTCGACTTTTCACCCATTGACATTAGAAAAAGAAAACAACGCCGAGCACCTTAATCGCGTGTATTATCGCACTTATGATTTTAAAGATGTTGATGTTACTGACAAAATGCTAGAGGGCAAGGCAGGATCGCTCATTAGCCTTTATAATACAGGCTACAATGGCACAAAAATTGGAAAATTGCAGCAATATATTGATTATCTTGATACTTTTGCGCAAGGCTTTATGGAGGCTACAAATGCCATATACGCTCAATCCGCGACAAGTGAGATTAGCAGTGATCAAGTGGGCTTTCAAGCCAATCAAGCCCTTAAAGATACAGGTTATAATGTCAAAAATGGCTCTTTTGATGTGATCGCATACAATACAAATGGCGAAGTCATCGCAAAGCGCAGAATCTATATTGATAATGTAACAACAATGCATGATGTCGTGCAAAAAATCAATGAAAACATTGATGATAATAAAGACAATAACGACACAAACGACTTTGATGATTATTTTCAGGCGTATTTTGATCCGATGGTGAAGAAGTTTTTTATCCAAGCCAAACGACCATCAGAAGGGCTATATGTCGGGATCAAAGATAATGGCACAAATTTCACAGGAGCGATTGGGATTAATAAATTTCTTGATGGCGATAGCGCAAAAGATATACACATTCATCGTCAATACCAAAAAGATCCTACATATATTCGTCCTTGGCTTGCGCCAATTAATGGAAACTTTGATGTGGCAAATATGATGCAGCAGCTCCAATATGATAAGGTGGATTTTTATAACAAACACTCAAAACAGCTCTCAAATATGAAAATTAGCGAGTTTTATCAGTTTGCAGCCGGGCGCGTAGCTACCGATACAGAAGAGACGCAACGCATACTTGATACCAAAAAATCAGTCCTGGAAGCCACAAAAAAAGAACATCTCGCGATCACGCAAGTGAGTATTGATGAGGAAATGGTGAATTTGATTAAGTTTCAAGGCGGATATGCGGCTAATGCAAAGGTGATTACGACGATTGATAGAATGATAGAGACTTTGCTTGGGATTAAGCAATAGCTAGAATTTAGATTCTATGAGAGCTAAATTCTCTCTTTTTGCTTCGTTTGGTTTTATCTTGTGTTGTTTGGCAACGCACAAAAAGTGCGACTCACTTGATTTTATCTTGCGCCAAACTTGCAAAATTATAAAAATAAGCTAAAAATAGAGAATTTCGTGATGCGCCATTGTGTTTTCATAGATTCTAGATTCTAAAATAGATTCTGGTTTGTTTCTCTCTGGATTTTTTGCAGATGCTTAAGGCATGATGAAGTGGATTCTGGTTTAGATTCTGGATTTGCTAGATTGCCACGCAGTTTTACAACTACTCGCAATGACAAGCCTGCTCCCTCAATTGCGAGGCACAAAGCCGAAGCAATCTAGTCAAAATGGATTGCCACAGCCCTAAAGGGCTTTGCAATGACGACAAAAACGGACGACAAAAACGACAGATTCTAGTAGAATCTATGCAAATACAAAAAGAAGTCAAAAGAGAGGATTTAGATTCCATGGAAATTAGAATTTACAAAGGCATAAAATGAACCACAACCTCAAAGCCCAACTTGACTTCCAATACCACATACACAACACAAAAGATTCTATCACTCATACAAATCTTGATCCACTTTTTGTGCTCTATCAATACAAAAATCACCCAAATATCGAATACATAGCCCTTATTTGCGCGCTGTTTGCGTATGGTAATGTGCGATCTATTGTTAAGTTTTTGCAGAGTCTTGACTTTGGGCTTTTGGATTCTAGGGAGAGGATTTTGCGCACTTCTTTTCCGTATTATAGATTCCAAACTCAAGATGATGTCAAGGCTCTTTTTTTGGGGCTTTGTGAGCTAAAAAGTGCCAATGCGCTTGAATCTATCATTACACATTGCGCGAAGGATAAATCTTGCAAAAATACCAAAAATACCAAGCTTTCCGTGCCTTCTATGAATGCCAAAAATATAGAGAATACCAAAATTATAAAAATTATCTATGAGTGTATGGAGGCGATCAGACAAGCGAGCAATCATCAAAGCATGGGGTTTGATTTTTTGGTAGGTAAGCCTCACACTTCTTCGCCACTGAAACGTTGGAATATGTTTATGCGCTGGATGGTGCGCAAAGATAATGTCGATCTAGGCATTTGGAATGCGTATATAAAAACAAGCGATTTACTTCTGCCACTTGATACGCACACATTTAGAATGTGCCAGAATCTAGGGCTTTTGAAGCGCAAAAGCTATGACATCAAAGCGGTTTTGGAAGTGAGTAAGAATCTTGGGGCATTTGATAGAGACGATCCGATCAAATATGACTTCGCGCTATATAGAATAGGGCAAAAGCAGAATCTAGAGAATCTAAAACCCCCAAAAATTAATATTCCCAAACAGCCCAAAAAGAAGCTCACAAAATCCACCCAAAAATAAACAAAAACACATAAATACAATTTATAGAATCTAGATTCTTTTACTTTAGATTCTAGCTTTAGCATTCTTGGATCTGTTTAATCACCATAATAGGCTTATTGCCAAATATATCAAGATGCATATTAAAATCAACCTTCACCCATTGGTTTTTGTCTATCTCAACAGAGCTAAAAAACGAAATAGCCTGAATATGTGTTGTGTGGAATCTAAATTTTTGATGGAGGTTTTTAATATTTTCTATGGATTTGACTTGAAGTGTTGCTTGAAAAGTAGGCTTTGGATTGGCTTGTCCAAATGGCTCAAACTCCTGAAGAAGTGCCAAAAGCTCCTCATCAATATCACTTCCTTCAATCTCTCCAAATATACCAGAATCTAGCGGATCACTAAGCCCGCAAGCAGAATCTTTGCGAGAAATAGTAGAAGTAGAATCTAGATTCTGAAGGTATTGACAAAAGTCTAAAAATTTTTCCTCATCTATGCCTATGCCAGCAGCCTTGCTATGCCCGCCAAATTCTCCGAGATAATCTTTGGCTTTTAGGAGCATTTGCATCAAATCAATATCCCCAAATGAGCGCGCACTTCCCTTGAGTCCTGCATTTGTCTTAGAAAACACAAATGCAGGTCGCTCAAATTTTTCCGCCATTTGCGCCGCAACAATCCCTAGCACGCCCTCATGCCACGCATCATTTTTGGCAATGACTGCATAATCATAAATATACGCACTCTGCATAGCTTCTTCAAGCACGCTCTTTGCGGTATCTTTGCGCTCTTTATTAAGCTCTAAAAGCATTGCAAAAAGTTCGTTGCTTTTTTGCTCATCATTGCAGAGCAAAAACTCGCTTGCTATCCTTCCTTCGCCCATTCTTCCGGCAGCATTGATAAGAGGCGTGATACTAAATGATATATCAATGGCAGTTGGGTTTTTGGTTTTGAGTTGGGTTTTTAGCTTTTGGAGTGCTAGAAAATTCGTGTTTTGTAGCTTTTTGAGTCCATATAGCACGATACATTTGTTGATTTGTGTTAGAGGCATCATATCAGCTATTGTTGCTAGCATGATGAGCTCTAAAAGTTGCGTGAGATTGACTTTAGATTCTAGCGCGATTTTGATCCCGGCGCAAAAATACCACGCTACCATAGCCCCGCAGATTTCTTTTTGTGCGAAATTGCAGTCTTTTTGCTGAGGGTTTATAATGTAAGTAGCGTTTGGAAGTGTATCTTTGGGAATATGATGATCGGTTATGATAAGCGGAATCCCTCTCTCAAAGCAAAACTGCGCGGCTTCAAAAGCTGTAATGCCATTATCAACCGTGATGATAATATCGCCCGTATCGCCAATATGTTTGCGGATAATATCCACAGAAAGCCCATAGCCATCTTCAAAGCGATTAGGAATGACATATTGCACATTGCTATAACCTATGTATTCAAAAAACTTCATCATCACGACACTAGCGATGATTCCATCGACATCATAATCCCCGACAATGAGGATTTTTTTGTGCTCTTGTATGGATTTGGCTATGATCTGTGAGGCTTCTTTGCAGTTTTTGAGCGTGTATGGGTGAGGCAATGAAGAGAGGGTTTTAAAATCCCAATTTTGCGTCCTTAGCGTCAGAATCTCTTTGATTTTTTGTTTTGTGAGTTTCATAACTATTTAGAGGTTTTATTTTTAGATTCTAGACTTTGCTTGACAAATTCAAGGATAATCGGATTTGGGGCTTGAAGTCGCGAGGTAAATTCAGGGTGAAACTGAACGCCCACAAAAAATGGGTGATCTTGAAGTTCGATTGTCTCAATCAAGCCGTTTTTGGATTCTCCACTGATAAGAAGCCCATACTCTTCAAGCATTGCTTTGTATTTTGGGTTTGCTTCATAGCGATGACGATGTCGCTCTTTGATAAGTGATTGGTCATTGTAGGCTTTGAGGATTTTTGTCCCTTTTGCAAGGATACATTCATACTCGCCAAGCCTCATTGTGCCACCCATTGGCGATTTGTATGTGCGTATTTGATTGTTTCCTTGCTGATCGATAAAATCCTCGATGAGATAAATAAATGGATATGGGGTGTTTGGATCAAATTCGCTTGAATTTGCTTCTTTGATATGCAAGACATTGTGTGCAAACTCAATGATACTTAGCTGCATTCCAAGGCAAATACCCAAAAACGGAATGTTATGCTCGCGTGCATAAGTGATAGCAATCATTTTGCCCTCAATCCCTCTTTCTCCAAACCCTCCCGGAATCAAGATTCCATCAACATCACCAAGCGTATCATCGATGATTTTAGGATTACTAGAATCTAGATTCTGTGAATCTATCCATTTGATATTGACCCTAGCATCAAGATTTGCCCCAACATGAATAAGTGCTTCAGTGAGTGATTTATAAGATTCTTTGAGGCTTAGATATTTGCCGACAAATGCGATTGTAACTTCATCTTTTGGCAGAATGATTTTTTTGACAAGCGCGTCCCAATCCTGCATTTGCGGGCGCAATTCTTGAAGCTCAAATCTTCGTGCTATGGGCGTTAAGATACCTTCTTTTAAGAAATTAAGCGGGCATTGATAAATGCTTTGCGCATCAACTGCTTCAATCACACTATCATCATCGACATCACAGCTAAGGGCTAGCTTTTTTTTGAGCTCTTTTGAGAGGGGTTTTTCGCAGCGAGCGACAATGATTTGTGGTGAGATCCCGATACGACGAAGCTCTTGCACAGAATGCTGTGTAGGCTTTGTTTTTAGCTCGCCAGCAGCCTTAATAAGCGGAATCAATGTAACATGAATGCTGATTACTTTTGATTTTGGAAGCTCATGTTTTATTTGTCTCATCGCCTCAAGAAATGGCAAACCCTCCATATCGCCGATTGTTCCGCCAAGCTCCACGACCAAAAAGTCAAAATTTTTACCCACTGATTTAATGCGTTTTTTGATCTCATCAACGATATGCGGGACGATTTGAATCGTTTTGCCTAAATAATTGCCTTGTCGTTCGTTTTCTATCACAGAAAGATAGACTTGACCGGTGGTAAAATTATTTTGCTTTGTGAAATTGACATTCAAAAACCGCTCATAATGCCCTATATCTAAATCCGTTTCTGCGCCATCAGCAGTTACAAACACTTCTCCATGCTCAAGCGGACTCATTGTTCCGGGATCTACATTGATGTAGGGATCGATTTTGAGTATCGCCACTTTATAGCCACTTTGTTTTAAAAGTGTGCCAATTGATGAAGATGATATGCCCTTACCAAGAGAGCTTAGCACTCCACCGGTAACAAAGATATATTTTGTGTTATGCATTTGTATTCCTTAATTCTTGCTTGGCTTATGCAAAATTTTTTATAATCCTATACAAATAGTGCTTAAAAGTTATTGTGTTTAGATTTATATTTTTTGTTTAGAATACTTGGAAATTTTTGATCGTAAGGAAATGACGATGTTTTTTGTTGCTTTGTATCTTTTGATATTTACATTTCCGAGTATATTAATTGACTGGCTACAAATACGACATATCAGAATCTACTCCCAAAAAACCGCTGTTATTTTGCCACCAAAAGATTATATCACTTCAGCCAAATATTCACTCTCAACACTACGACTCTCTATCATTCATAGTCTTTTTGACGCGGTTATTTTTGCGTGCTGGGTGCTGTTTGGGTTTTATATTTTGCAAGAATATTTTGGATTCTATCCTGCGCATTTAGAATCCATAGCGTTTGTGTTGAGCTTTGTTGCGGTGAATTCAGTGCTTTCGCTTCCGCTTAAAGCATATCAGCAGCTTGTTTTGGATAAAAGATTTGGGTTTTCAACCATAACTCCAAAGCTTTTTGTCCTTGATACGCTCAAAGGCTTTGTGCTAATGTTATTTTTTGGGTTTGTTATTTTGTGGATACTTGTAAGTGTGATGTCTTATACGCATTGGTGGTTGGCTGGATTTGGCTTTGTGTTTATGGTATTGATACTTTTAAATATGTTTTATCCAACGCTTATCGCCCCGATATTTAATACCTTCACTCCACTTAATGATGAGAATCTCAAAACCAAAATCCAAGACCTTATGCAAAAAGCAGGCTTTCATGCAAAAGGCGTATTTGTGATGGACGCAAGCAGGCGAGATGGGCGACTTAATGCGTATTTTGGAGGGCTTGGAAGCTCAAAGCGCGTTGTTTTGTTTGATACACTTTTAGAAAAAGTCAGCACAGAAGGACTGCTTGCTATTTTGGGACATGAGTTGGGGCATTTTAAGCATAAAGATATTTTGGTTAATCTCAGTATTATGGGCGTGTTATTATTTGTGCTATTTTTTATCGCCGGGCATTTACCAGAATCTATTTTTTCGCTTTTGCGTATAGAAAAAAATGACGCGACAACTTTGATTGTGCTTTTGCTTATTGCGCCTATTGTGTCGTTTTGGGTTATGCCAATCATCGGCTACTTTAGTCGCAAAGCTGAATACAGGGCGGATTCTTATGGCGCATCTTTGACAAACCCACACTGCCTCAAAGAAGCACTTATCCGCTTAGTCAATGAAAACAAAACCTTTCCATACGCTCATAAAATCTACATTTTTTTCCATTACACACACCCGCCATTACTTGATCGACTCTATGCCCTCAAAGACTAATACAGCGCACATTTTAAACATCAAGCAAGCCATTGATTGTGGAAGTTTGATGTTAAAAGATCATGGCATTGAGCGATATAGACTTGAGGCTGAGATTTTGCTTGGATTTGTGCTTTGCCAATCTCGTGTATGGCTACACACGCATTTTGATACCCCTCTTACTTCCAAATGTCAAGCTTTATTTTTTGAGCTTATAGAGCAGCGATTAAGTCAGATTCCTATCGAATACCTTACAAAAAGCGCAAGCTTTTTTGAATATGAATTTTTTGTAGATTTTGGGGTGCTAATCCCGCGCCCAGAAAGTGAGATTCTAGTTAAAAAAGTCATTGAGTTAGTCCAGACACATCACCTAACCCAAATCGCAGAAATAGGCGTAGGAAGCGCAGCACTTTCAATTAGTATCGCCAAAGCCTGCCCCAATCTCCACATCATCGCCACAGATATAAGCCAAGAAGCCTTACATATCGCCAAGCATAACATCACAAACTTTCATTTTGAAGATCAAATCACCCTCAAATCCACCTCATTGCTTGATGATATTACGCAAGATTTTGAGCTTGTGTTTTCTAATCCACCCTACATTAGCCTTGCGTATCCACTTCAGCCAAATGTGTTATTTGAGCCACATTGCGCACTTTTTGGTGGAGAGTGTGGAAGTGAAATCCTAGAAGACATCATCGCTTTATGCGCGCGCAAAAAGATAGCATTTCTTGCTTGCGAAATGGGCTACGACCAAAAAGAACGGCTTAATTCTGTGCTTTTAGATTCTGGATACAAGGCGGAGTTTTATAGGGATTTAGCGCAAAATGACAGGGGATTTGTAGCAAGATATAATCTCTAATCTTATTTCAAGTCATTTATATGTATAATACGCCCACAATACATTCTCATTCCTAAGGTATAAAATGGCATTGGCACTTGCACTCAAATATCGTCCAAAAAATTTCGAAGATCTTGTCGGACAAGAAGCGATTTCTCAAACCCTCTCTCAAGCATTAGATAAAAATCGTATCGTTCATGCGTATTTGTTTAGTGGATTGAGAGGAAGTGGCAAAACAAGCTCTGCGCGCATTTTTGCCCGCGCTTTGGAATGCGAAAAAGGACCGACTTCTACACCTTGTGGGGAATGCGGAAACTGCAAAGCCGCACTTGAGGGAAGAAATATCGACATTATCGAAATGGACGGAGCTTCAAATCGCGGGATTGATAATATTAGAGATTTGATTGAGCAGACCAAATACGCGCCAGCTATGGGACGATTCAAAATCTTTATCATCGATGAGGTGCATATGCTCTCTCGCGAGGCGTTTAACGCGCTTTTAAAGACTTTGGAAGAGCCGCCAGAATATGTGAAATTTATCCTTGCTACAACCGATCCACTCAAAGTGCCTGTAACGATTTTGAGTCGGACACAGCATTTTAGATTCAAAAAGATTCCGCAAAAAAGCATCATTGCTCATCTCAAAAAAATCCTAGACAAAGAAGAAGTCAAATACGAAGATAGTGCGCTTGATGTGCTTACGCGCGCAGGTGGTGGGAGCTTGCGCGATACGCTCACACTTACAGATCAAGCGATTAATTATTGTAATAAATTCCTCACCACCGAGCAAATAACCAAAATGTTAGGGGTTGTTGATCCAAAGATTCTGCAGGATTTCTTTTTGTCTATTTTGCATAATGATGAAGAGGGCGTAATGCAAAATCTACAAATTTTTGGTGATTATGAGTGTGAGATGATTCTTGATGAGATGCTACTTTTTCTCAAAGATGCGGTTTTTGCGCAGAATCCAGACTTTCCGACTTTGCTTGTTGATAGATTTTTAAGAATCCTAACCCAATCCAAAACGCTTTCAAAATTTAGCGCAGATAGCGGATTTGTGCTTTTGCTAACAAGTCTCAAGATGAAAGAAGCCTTAAAGCTTAAAGACATTGATGAGGCAATAAAAAAAATAGAATCTAGCCTATCAAGCGAGGCTATAAAGCCTACGTCTTTTGAATCTCAAGTAAAGAATCAGCCTGTAATTTCAGCTACAAACCAGCCCGCACAGCCCACAAACCAGCCCGCGCATTTGCCTGAATCAAACACAAACTTAACACCCTCTACACCACAGCCCCAAACATCATCAAAATCCACACTAGAATCTACTCAAAGCAATATGGATTTAGATTTTGATACATATTATCCGTATTTTGTGGAGCTTAAGCGACTTATTTTTGATCGATCATTAGAAGTTGGCGAAGCGTTTGAGCGGAGTGTGGAGTTTGTAGGATTTAAAGATAATGTGCTGTATTGGGATTCTCACCCAAATGATGAGGATAAAATCACGCTTGCAAAATCTGGAAAAGTCATTCAAGAATTTGTGCAGCACATCTTTGGCGCGCAAAATAGAACACAAAATAGCGCGAGCGCACAAGAAAGCTTAGAATCTAGTCCAAAAATTAAGATCCAAAAAGTAGCCTCTACGCAAAGCTTGCAAGCCACACAACAAAACACACAAAATTCCAACCAAGATAAGCAAACACCACAAGACTTCACACATCAAGCGATACTACAAAACAACAACTCTCCCTTAGAATCTAAAGAATCCAAGAATGCGGATTTCGCGGATTTCAAGGATACGGATTTCAAAAGTGTAGATTCTAGTAGTATAGATTCTTATGCGCCAATTTCTCAAAATCCAATCTCGCAAAACCCACAAGAAAACCCCACACAAGTAGAAAATATACAAGAAAACACACAAGAAAATCCACAAACAGAAAGCACGCGCAATACAGCAGAGCAACCCCAAACAAAGCAAGCAGCACAAGAAAAATCTCATATAGAAATATTTTTAGATGATAATAAAGAGCTTGTAGAGCAGATGAAAAGAGATTTTGGGGTAACAAAAATGTATGTCGAGTCCAAAAATGAATAAAACAAAAATGAAACAAGCAGACATTACCACCAACACGCCACATACAAAGCAAATTTTTGCTGATATAGCGCATTTGCATGAAGTGTTTGAGGCTATCAAGCCAAAGCAAAATAGCATTTTTTTGCTTAATGGAGAAGTTGGCAGTGGCAAAACAACTTTTGTCAAGGGGTTTGCTTGTTTTATAAATATCAATGAGGAAGTAACCTCGCCAACTTTTAGTATTGCGCATCATTATGGCTGTATTCATCATTATGATTTGTATAATCATACACTCGCAGAGGTTTTGGAGCTTGGGCTTTTGGAGTGGCTTAGTCAAGGCGGGATTCACTTTGTAGAGTGGGGCGGAGAGGATTTGTGGAATATGCTTAAATATTTTCATATGAAAAGCACTTATATTGAGATTATTCCAGCAGATAATGGCAGAATTTATAAAATTTTGGAATAAGTTTAAAACAAAACCAATCAATTATTTTGTAGAATTAAATTTTAATTTTACATTGTGATACATATTTATGATAAAGGAAAATTTTGGGACTTCATAAGCTTGAAGCAAAGCATTTAGCCAAACATATCAAAAAAACAAAAATTGTCAATGATATTTCTTTAGAGATACAAAGTGGAGAAGTAGTTGGGCTTTTGGGTCCAAATGGTGCTGGCAAAACGACGACTTTTTATATGATTTGTGGGCTTTTGAAGCCAACAGGGGGTGGGACGTTTTTAGATTCTGTGGATTTGTCTCAATTTCCTTTGCATAAACGTTCAAATATGGGTATCGGGTATCTTCCGCAAGAGTCAAGCATTTTTAAGGATTTGAGCGTGGAGGATAATCTTTTCTTGGCAGCTGAAGCGACTTTCAAATCTCAAAAAGCAGCACAACGCAAAATCGAGCAAATGCTTGAGACTTTTAATATCGAGCCTATTCGTAAGCGCAAAGGGCTAAGCCTAAGTGGCGGTGAGCGCAGAAGGGTTGAGATCGCGCGCGCGCTAGTTAAGGAGCCGAAGTTTATTTTGCTTGATGAGCCATTTGCTGGCGTTGATCCAATCGCTGTGATTGATATTCAAAAAATTATCCAAAAGCTTAGCTCTATGAATATCGGCGTGCTAATCACTGATCATAATGTGCGCGAAATGCTCTCTGTGTGCGATAGGGCGTATGTGATTAAATCCGGCTCACTTTTGGCAAGCGGAAATGCTGAGGAAATCTACAATAATACACTTGTCAAAAAATATTATTTGGGTGAGAACTTTAAAGTTTAAGGGTGGATTGTGGCGCAAGCAGCAGGAGCAAGAGGAGGAATGGGCGCAGGCGGGCGATTGCGGCAAAATGTCAAAGGCAAGCTCTCAACCACGCTTAAAAGCTGGCTTCCGATTCTGCAAGGAGATTTGTTTGAGGTTGAGGATATTCTTAAGCAATATGTCAATGAGAATCCGCTTTTAAATATCAAGCTTCCTATGCAAAATAACTTCAGCTCAAGCTTTGGTAGATTTAACTCTTCAAAAAACTCTATCAGCGATAAAATCGAGCAACTCACATTAGATTCTGAGAGTTTATATCAGAATCTAGAGCGACAAATCACCCCACCACTTTTTCCTACACAGCTAAGCCAAGAAATCGCGCTTGATATTATTCAAGGCATTGATACAGATGGCTATTTTAAGGAGGATTGCAAAGAGTGCGCAGAGTGCATAAATGTAAGCTATGAAGAATACGAAAAAATCCGACAGAGATTTTGCTTCCTAGAGCCAAGAGGCGTTGGCGCAAAAGACATCACAGAATCTTTTTCTTTTCAGCTTAGTGCGATTGAAAACATAGATGATGAAGTGTATGATTTGTGCGAGCAAATTATCCAAAATTTTCACAATCATTTACAATTTAGAAAGCATAAGCATTACCAAAAAGCGATGAAAATCATCAAAAATTTCAAAAACCCGCCCGCGCTTGAATTTGAAGTAGAAGAGATTTTTAAGATTCCAGATATTTTGATTGCAGAAGAGGAGGGGAATCTCATCGTGCACACAAATGATGAGTATTACCCAATCATTGAGATAGAATCTATGGAGCTTTGTAATGAGGGTAAAGACACAGAAAACTACATCAAGTCAAAAACCAAAGAAGCGCGCGATCTTGTCGATGCGCTTGAAATGCGTAAAGCCACGATAAAAAAGGTCGGGCTTATGATTATTGATTATCAATATGATTTTTTTCGTGGAGGAGAGATAAAGCCTATGAAGCTCAAAGACATCGCCCAAGAGCTAGGATATGCCCCAAGCACCATTTCGCGCGCGATCTCAAACAAATACCTTGAATGCCAAAGAGGGATTTTTTCGCTTAAGAGCTTTTTTACAACCGCGATTGAAGGCGATGTCAGTAATGCGTCTTTGAAGGATTTTTTAAGTGAAATCATCAAAAACGAAAGCCACAAAAAACCCCTAAGCGATCTCAAAATCCAAAAAATGATCGAAGAAAAATTTGAGCTCAAAATCGTGCGCCGCACAATCACCAAATACCGCAAACAGCTTAATATCGCAAGCTCAAGCGAGCGCAAAAAACTTTATGAAATACATGGCTAAAGCATGATGTTAGATTCTGCCCCATCATCTCATCAAACCCTGTTAAAGCTTTTGGATTTGGAGGAATGGATTGAGAAGTTTTATACTTTTTTTGCGCGCAAAAAGGACTTTTTGATTCAGGGGAATTATCTCGCACACAAAAAAATCATCGATGAGCTTGAAGTAATCCAGATTCCGCCAATGCCAAAAATACCACATCTTGACACACAGATTCTGCATCTCAAAAAATTTGGCACACTTCACAAAGAGGATATTTATTATTTTTTGCAAATTGTTGGGTATTTTCACCGACTCAAAAAACACCAGCACATTATTTCTCAACCGACACTTCACCAAATGCTAGAAAAAATCCTCATTCCAGAATCCTTGCTAAGTCTTATTGATATTTTTGATGATGACAAAAACTTCAAAGAGGGCATATACAAAGAGCTTGATAATCTTAATCGCGCAATTTCTCACACTACAAAGCAAATCCAAAGCGAGCTTGCCAATCTTTTGAGCTTGTCAGGATTGCAGGAATTTTTGGTCGATAAGCAAATCCACCTGATAAACAACACCCAAACGCTTTTGCTTAAAGCCGGCTATACGCGCGTAATTAAAGGTTCTGTGCTTATGCGATCACAAAGTGGATTTTTTTATCTCCTTCCGCAAAATATCCAAAACCTCTACCAAAAGCAAAAAGACTTAGAAGATGAGCACTCAAGCCAAATGTATAAAATCTGCGCAGAGTTAAGCGAGATTTTGCGTAAGCATATATTGTTTTTGCAATTTATCAATAAAGAATTTGATTATTTTGACTCATTGCAGGCGAGGGTGGCGTTTGCAAAGCAGTTTGATTTAGAATTTGTATTGCCTACCAAAAACACACAAAACATCATTTTGCATGGATTCTCACACCCCATTTTGGAGCGTCCAAAGCCAATTTATATTGACTTCACACAGCAGCTTTTGCTTATCACCGGCGTGAATGCAGGCGGTAAAACTATGCTTTTAAAATCGATTTTATCAAGTGTGTTTTTGGCAAAATATCTCCTACCGATGAAAATCAATCCCCACAAAAGCCAGATTCCGCATTTTAAGCATATCAGAGCCATTATCAATGATCCGCAAAGCACCAAAAACGACATAAGCACTTTTGCAGGCAGAATGCTAGAATTTAGCCAGATTCTCGGGGTTAAAGATTTATTGCTAGGGGTTGATGAGATTGAGCTTGGCACTGATGCAGATGAAGCAGCAAGCTTGTATAAGGCACTTTTGGAGAGTTTATTAAACAACAATGCCAAAGTCATCATCACAACCCACCACAAAAGGCTAGCCTCACTTATGGCAAGCGATTCTAGAGTGCAGATGAGCGCGGCGATTTATGATGTCCAACAAGCCAAGCCGACTTTTGAATTTATGCATGGAAGCATAGGCAAAAGCTATGCGTTTGAAACAGCGAAACGATATGGGATTCCAAAATCTATCATTGCGCGTGCAATGGAGCATTATGGCGAGGACAAAGAGCGACTCAATCACCTTATAGAGCGATCCGCACAGCTAGAAATACAGCTCAAAAACAAGCACAAAGAGCTTGAAGAGACAATCAAGCAATACGAGCGCAAAAAGCTTGAATACGCGCATTTGGGGCAGGAGCTAAAAGCAAAATACCAGCAAAAATCACATCATTTAGAGCAAACATATCAAGACGCGCTCTCCTCACTCAAAACGCAGGCAAAAACAATCAATCAAATACATCGCAATATGAATAATGCAAATAAGATTCTCTCGACGCTAAAATCTTCAGAATCTTTTGCCCCAAAAGAGCAGACAAAAGAGCTAGGGATAGGCGATATGGTCAAATACAACGTGCAAAGAGGCGTGATTGTGAGTGTGAATGCGCATAATTGTTTAGTGGAGCTAGATTCTGGAATGCGGCTCAAAGTCAATAAAAATGTATTGCAACTTTGCAATGGGAATCATAGCGGGCTTGATAGATTTGATAATAGCGGGCTTGATAATAGAAAGCTTGATAATGGCGGGCTTGATAATGAGTTACATAGCAAAAACAAAGCAAGCTTAGAATCTAGCAAATTGATTAAAGATTCCAAAGATTCTATATGGCGAAAATCAAAGAAGTTTGGCGGGGGAGCTATTATAGATTCTCACATAGATTCTATTGTGGATTCTCGTGGGGATTCTCGCGGGGGCAGTAGCGGGCGATTTATGGCGCACATAACTTACCCAAAAGTCAAAAATGCTCATGTGAGTTTGGATTTGCATGGATTGCGCGCAGAGGAGGCATTAGAGAGGCTTGATAAGTTTTTGTCTGATTGTCTTATGGCGGGGTTTGATGAGGTGCTGATTTGCCATGGGATCGGCACAGGCAGGCTTTCTAAAGTCGTGAGTGATTTTCTCAAATCACACCCAAAAGTCATACATTTTGATGACGCGCCGATAAATATGGGCGGTATGGGCGCAAAAATCGTGCGATTGTGAGTTGCTTATCGCTATTTTTAAGTGAGCGTTATAATCCAAGCTTTATATTTGCAGATGCGACTTTTTATTTTGTCATTACTTAAGCAAAGAATCCAAAAAGTGAATCGTCATTGTGAGCAAGGTTTATCCTTGCGTGGCAATCCATAGAATCTATCGTATTTCTTTTCTTGATTGTTTTATGTATGGATTCTTCAGTCGTGCTTTGCACTCCTTCAGAATGACAAATGATAGATTGTATATTATGGATTACTTCACTTTGTTCGCAATGACGCGTAATGTTGTCATTGCGACTTTTTATTTTGCCACGCTCGCAATGACAAAATTTTCTAAATTCTTTTGCTTTTGCAAAGCCCTAGAATGACATTTTTCCTAATGATTTTTAAGTCTCAATGTATCACATTATCGCATTGAGACTTGTTACAGACTTTTTTGTTAGACTTCTTTTTTTCTTTATTTCTTTCTTTCTTTTTGGCTTTTCAACTTCCCCTTGTTGCGTAAGCCTCTGTCCCCCCTATGTAGTAAGCCCTCATTTTATTTTCTTGCTTTTTTGTATTTTTGCTTTTGCACCTCCTTGATTTGATATGAATCCAGAATCTAAAAATCAAAAAGTGGATTGCCACAGCCCTAAAGGGCTTCGCAATGACAATACCGACAAAATGGATTGCCACGCCGATAAATCGGCTCGCAATGACGACTTATTTGCTGGATTCTTCAGTCGTGCTTTGCACTCCTTCAGAATGACAATGTGGATTGACGATATGGTTTCAAAACTAGCAACTTCCCCCAAACAGCCCTAAAACAACCAGTCAAATTGCATATACGCAGTATGAGATTCTATCGTGCTTGCAAAAAGTCCATTATAGTTCAAGCTCACATTGATATTTTTCTCTACATTGAGCATAAGCCCAGCTTGCGCGTAGCCATACAGATCTTGTATAAAATACGATCTTGTAGAAGTTTGTGAAAAAGCACTATTTCCAAACAACTCTACAACCCCAGATGAAGTTGTCTTTGGATTAAAGATATATTTCCCTCCAGCTTACGTTACAAATCCTAATTTCTTAAATAGCCCTTGATAAAACTTCGCGCTAAATTGCATTGTAAAGAAGTTATTAATCGTTGTATCATTTGTCGCATCGATAAGCTTTCGTCCTGCCCCATAGCTATCAGTTCTATTTAATGCCAGATCAAATCCTTCTGTATAGCTTCCTAGATACCCAAATGATAATGTAGGCGTAAGCAGAGTTTTTTGAGTGATAGCCCAGCTATCGCCTATCCCTAGCTCTGCGGTATAAGTCCAAGCAGTTGTCGCAGCTTGCCTTTGGCGGTGATAAGGTCGGTAGTATAGCTGATATTTCCATTGATTCTATTAAATAGCCCCCTTACATCAGCTTTGATAAAAAAGCTATGATTTCCAGCCTTAGCGATAAGTGTCGAATACTTTATTCCTAAGAAATACGAGTTGATATTTAAATCAAGAGGTGCTCTATTGTGCTCGACAGCAAAGTCTGAAGCCTCATATCCGGCATACACGCCATAAGTCCCACTTCGTGTAAAAAAATGCCCTCCCATAATGCCACCTTTGATATAGCCTACGCTATTGACATTTGCTTGTGTTGTGCCTGTGATAGCGATTGTGCTTTTGTTGTAATAAGGCAAGAAAAACCCAGAAGCTCTAAAATTCTCTGTCTTTTGCGCTTGCGCGAGATTGGAGTCTTGAGTCAATGCTGCATAATGAGAGTCAAATGCTTCATCAGACACTGCCAAAGCCTCCTTCACTCTCAAATCTCGCACCTTTTGCGCCTTTTTTGTTGTTTGCAGGATTTTTTGTGTTGGTTTTATTGTTTGTGTTGTTTGTGCTAGATTCTACTGGTGATTGGACTTTTTTGATTCCTGTATTAGAATGGATAAGCATTCCGCCTCCACTCATCGCTGCATTTGCCAAGACACTATCGATAAAAAACGCCCTGACATTGAAGTTTGTATTTAAAGTCTGATGCAATGTCTTTGACGCATCAGCAAAGTCATTTGACAAACTTCGAAGTCCTCGCTCTGTGAGATTCCAGCTACTATCAATGATGTCGCCAAAGACAGAGTCTTTGAGATTACCATTTGCTATTAGATTTGCTAAGGTGTTTTTGTCATCGACATTACTATTTTGTGTTCCAGTGCCATTATCTCCGGGCTTGATGAGGCATTCTAAGCCAGTGTCGCTAGTTGCAAGATTACTACACCCAGTCTCTAGCGCATTAATGAGCCCCACCACAGGATCGATTCTAATCGATCCGGGCAAAAAAGTGATGTTTTTGCCCGTGAAAGCAAAATCTCGTGTAACATGCCATTCTTTGACGATGATTTGCGTGCCAGTAGTGCTACTGCTATTGTTATTTGACAAGTCTGCGAATTTCCCATCATTAACCACAAATCCCTTGTTTTTAATAGTGAGTATGCCTTGTGTTGATCCACTACTTCCATTTCTGATTATTCCATAGATTCTTGCATATGCATTATGAGTAAGATAGCCTCGTGATGATTGATTGGCAAGATCAAAGGTAATAATCCCTATTGAGGTGCTTCCAGTAGCATCTTGTGCTACTTTTCTCATTTCTCCGTTATTTGTAAGGATAGTCAAATCAGATTTGAGCATTGCGCCTAGGGAATTGAATGTCATAGAGCCATTATTTGTGAAGCTAAATTGATTTGCACCGCTTGCAGTTTCTATATCTCCATACATAGAGCCATTGTTGGTTATCGAATAATTGAAGAATTGCTAGTCATATAAATAGCATACGCATAATCGCTAGCTTGCCCTGTGAGCTTGCTTGCATCGCCTATCACACCATTATTGATAATGGTATTAATCCTGCCATTAAGATAAATGCTTGCATTTCCGCCAGCATTGGCTGCTATCTGGCTAAATGTCCCGCTATTGCTTAGACTACCATTGATAGTGAGCGTGCCAAGACTTACGTTAGATTCTACCTTGAGTCCTCCTGTGGCATTTGAGGATATATCAAGATTTATCCCGCTATTATTGCCTTTAATGTCAATCAGATCTGTCGGGCTTGAGATAATCATACAGTCACCCAAAGTGCTGATACTTCCATCACCACATCTGCCACTGCTGATGTCAATCGCTACTGCCGGCGAAGCCAAGCCAAAAAATGCAAAGATTACAGATTTGAGGCATTGCTTTGATTTGGTGTTTTTGTGATTTTTTACCTCGTCATTGCGAGACTTCGCAAGAAGTCGTGGCAATCCAGAAAAACTAGAATCCAGTAAAAAATCGTCATTGCGAGCAAAATCGAAAGTTTTGCGTGGCAATCTAGAATCCACAGATTCTATTGTATTTCTTTTCTTGATTATTTTATGTATGGAATCTTTGGCTTTCGCTTCAGAATGACAAGTGATAGATTGTGTATTATGGATTGCTTAGCTTCGCTCGCAATGACGCGTAATGTTGTCATTGCAACTTTGATTCTTTACAGAATCCACCCTGCCATTGTGATTGGCATTATACAAATCCACACAATAAAAATTGGATTCTGCGGAATCCAAAATCCGTCTGAAAACGCGATGATTAGGCTTTCTTAGCCCCCCCCCCATAGAGATATTATTCTCTTTTAAAGCATTATAATGAGAATTTTTGCAGACAAACTTTTTATTTGTATTCATTTTTACTCCTTACCATATATCCATAAATCCCAAGCCAAAAAGCTTTGATTGCTTTATTTTGATCGAGAATCTATGGAATACTTTTGATTAAAGTTAAAAAAATAGTTATACTCTTTGGTAAGCTTAAACTTTACTAAAATGATACAGAAATAAACATATTTTTTTTAATTTTTGCTGTTTTTTTGGTTGGTTGTGTTTTTTGTTATTTGGATTGTGATTTATTTTGGATTACTTTGCGTGTAATGATGATAAGATTTTGCGTTTGTGAGGCTAAACAACGAGAATCAGAATCTACTGAATAATGTCAATGTGCGGTGGCGGGACAAAGGTAAAAATCTCATCTTGCATTGTTTGGTTGATTTGGATATGAGAAAAAGTAATGGTGATTTGATTGTCAAATTCATCGTGAAATTCGAGTGTGTAGGGGAGATTGTCCTTTGTTGTGAGCGTGTAGGTTGTATTTTCAAAAGTGGTGTTGTATGTTTGCTTATCGATTTGCTTGGCTTGCTGAAGGATATGCAAAAAGTCTATATTGTTGCGAGATTTGCCGATTGTCGCTTGCTCCAAAAGTGGCTCATACACGATTGTTAGCGTATCATTGATGTAGATTTCTTTGTGTGTTGGGGCAGTGTATATCCATTTGGCTTTGGAGTTGGATTTGGCATAAAAATGCCCCTTGTATGTCAAAGTGCTATCTTGACTTTTGGTTTGCTGGGTGAAGTCTGCTTCTATGGATTTGATGTTTTCACCAAATCCATACAGAAGATTTATGGATAATATAAATACTAAAATCTTATACATCATTTATGCCATTATTTATATCATTTATACTGCAATGCAATTTAGGCGCACATTTCGGGGCAGGCTAGACTAAAGCATTAATGATGGCAACCGCAAGAGTGATTGTTATCGTGTGAATGGCAAGCATCTTTGGATTCTTCAGATTCTCCCGCACAGCCACAGCCTCCGCAGCCACAGCCCCCGCCAACGCCACCTTGCAGAATCTCATCAGACGTCGCATCTCGGACATCGGTTATCTCGACATCAAAAAGCAGTGTTTTGCCAGCAAGAGGGTGATTGTAATCAATAATCACATTTGATTCGTTAAAATCTTTGACTACAACTTGAATGGTTTGACCATTTTCAGCTTGACCAAAAAGAGTCATACCCGCTTCAAGAGTAATGCCCTCAAACTGATCTCTTGGGACTTCTTGTAGATAGTCGGATTGGTAGATTCCGTATGCTTCTTCTGGCGGGATTGAGACATTGAGCTTGTCTCCTTTTTTGGATTCAAGGATAGATTTTTCTAATCCTGAAATGATTTGCCCAGCTCCGACAAGGAATTCTAAAGGTTTTCCTTGTGTATTGCTATCGACAATCTCTTGAGTGTCAGCGTCTTTGACTTCGTAAATTATGGATACGACTTGATTTTTTGTTATTTGACTCATTTTTTTATCTCCTTGTTTTTTAGATCTTTGGCTTTTTTGCCTTGTTCGCTTTCTGGATAAAGATAGATTAGAGAATCTAAGAATTTATTGTAGTTTATTAAGTCTTTAGAATATCTGAAAGCCCAAGCAGTATGCCATAAAAGAATAGGCATATAAGAAGCTTTTTCATCTAAAGACGCGCTTTTTTTGTAGGAAGCGATTGCTTCTGTGTATTTTTGTTGCTGGTATAAAATTTCGCCAACCATATATAAACTCGAAGCGGCTTTGTAGTCGTTGTCAGCAAGCCATTGGTAGATTTCTTTTGATTCGTTTAGCTTGCCTTCTCTATACATTTTTCTTGCAAAATCTATGGCTTCTTTCTTTTTATCTGGATTTTTAATTGATGATAATGAAGGCGAAGAGCTAGATTTTGGGCTTTGGGATTTATCTTTTTTGCTATCTGTGGTGCTTTTATTGTCCGCGAGGGCATTGAGCTTTGTTAATACACTATCGTTGATTTTGGTTATTAGGGCGTTCAGATCGTTGATTTTGGTATTTAGTTGATCGATTGTTTGCGTATGAGAATCTAGCTTTTGTTGCAGGGTTTCAATCAGTGTGCTTTGCTTTTCAAGCTTGGCTTGCAATGTCTGAATAGTTGTGCTTTGGCTATTTGTAGAATCTATAAGGGATTTGATACGCAAAGCCTGCCCATCAACAATACTTTTTAAGCCGTCTTGGGATTGCTCTAAGGATTCTATTTTGGCATTGTAATCAATCACTGCGCTTTCGAGATTTTTATTGGTCGCTTGAAGTTTTTTGAGGTCTTTTTTGGTCGCTCCACTTTGAAGCTCAAAAGCAGAAGGTTCAGAGTGGAGAGCACCAAAACAAATAAAAACACATAATAATATTTTGGATTTAAGTGCAAATATATTATGTGTCATCTTTTGGTGTTATTTGACTATCTTAATGTCAGATCGTCTGTTTTTTTGGTAGCATTCTTTTGTTTTTGCTGTGCAGATAGGTTTGCTTTCGCCAAAGCTTACAACTCTTACATTGCCTTTGTTGATACCCTTAACGACTAAAGCATCTCTTGTGGCTATTGCACGTTTTGTTCCGAGTGCGTAGTTGTATTCGTCAGTTCCAAATTCATCGGTATTTCCTTCGATCACGACTTTCGCATTACCTGCTTGGCTAATCTCTTCTGCAGCTTTATCGATTGAGGATTGCATATCAGCGCGTATGTTAAATTTGTCAAAATCAAAATATATGCTCTCTACAAGGCTATCTTCTTGTGGTTGTTGCTGTGTAGATTGGACTTGTGCTGGCTCATCGTCTGTTGTGCTTGTTGGTTGATTGACTTCTACTTGAGCGTTTGCTCCTTCACCTTCTTGCTCTACATTGACTTGCTTCTCTGGGCATCCAGTAAGTAAAAAAAGTGCCAAAAAAGCACCTAACGCGGCTATTTTTTTCATTTCAAACTCCTTATTTTTGGTAATTTTGGTTCATTATATCACAAATTTTGTTTGATTTTTAACAATCACCAGTCAAATGATTGAATATTTGATTTATTAAGCGGAAAAAGATAGCTTTTATTATAATCAAGTCTGATGACACCAATTGCTGTCTGATCGGGAGTGTGCTTCAAAAACATAACACTGCTGCCATCTTTTGAGAATCTTGGCATTTGATTATTGCCCACAGCTGTAAGTCGCCTAATGTAATCGCTTTTTGTGGAAATAAGATAGATATTAAAAGTATTTGCGCCAAACTCATTATCTGTCTCTCTGCTTGAATACACAACATAATCTCCAAATGATGAGACAGAATTGTTATTTTTTCCATGATAGACAACTTGCTCAACTGGCGCATCAATATCAAGCTTTTTGGAGTAGATATTAGCATAGCCCGATCTGTCTGAGACAAACACCATTTCTGTTTCGTTTTTGATAAAATACCCCGATACATCTATGCCTGAATATTTCGTAAGTTGGGTTAATTGCTTACTTTTTACTTGGTAGAGATATATATCTGCTTGCTGTTTTGGGGCAAGCGTGATAAGAGCTTTGCTTCCATCTTGGCTCACATCTGAGACAGCTGCCATTCCATCACTCTCAACAATAGCTTCTGTCGCGCCACTATATATGTTGTATTTGATAATTGTTGGACGCTTGAGATATTTTGTATAGTAGATTTCTTTTTGCGCAGAATCTGCCCATTTGGGGAAAATATTTAACCCACCAGTAACGATAGTTTGATTATAAGAGAGCGTATAATCGCTTAAAACTATATCAGCAGCACCAGAGGTTGTGTATTTTGAATAAACAAGATAACGATTCATCCAATCAATCGCTGGAGCATTGATGTATTGATTAATATCAATAGCCATTTTGTGTGCAGCAAATGGATAGAGTGCAATATCAGTGATTTGATATGTTTTGTTGATTTGCAGTTTTGATGAGTTGATGTCATAGAGCAAAAGCGAGGCTTTAATTTTACCGCCGTCTTTGGTAACTTGGATGATTGCGACAAGCTCAATTTTTTTGTCTTGATAGGGTGCAAAATCAACAGAATTTTTATTATAAATGCTACCATCGATTGGCTCAAAATGACCAGAGACATTCAGATCACCCATAAGAATTTTGTAGATTCTCTTTGCGGTTATATAATCTCCTGAATTTACATAGCCAACCTCAATGCGAGGCGTTTTTTGAATGGTTTTGACAATATCAAGAGTCGCATCTGCGGCAAACACACTTCCGATGATGAAAATATACAAAAATAACTTTTTCATTTTATTCCTTCATTAATGAGATTTACTTCTATGTTTATTGCTTTTTGGTTTGGAGATGGTGGAAATGGTTGTTTTTTGAGGGATTCCAAAAGTGCTAAAATATTTTGATTAAAATCTTCGTATTTTGATGCTTCTATGATTTGATAGTCAAAAAAACCATTTGAGCTGATGTGTAGTAGCACCTTTACTTGAGCATTTTGGTAAAAAACAATATTCCAATTTTTGTAGATTATATCATAAATTTTTGCAAACCATTCATCATACTCGCCTTTTGTAAGCTCCGAAACAGACGATGTGGGAGAAATGTCAATAGTGTGTTTTTGGATATTTTTGAGATTAGAATTGATGTGTTGCAATTCTTCTTGCAGGGCTTTGATTTGGGCTTGATTGATTTTGTTTTTGGTGTTTTTGGCTTTTATGCTTCTATTGTCGCTGTTTTGTGGCTGTTGAGACTGCGTATCATCAGGAATAGATGAAAAAATATCCTTGATTCCAAGTCCTTCTAATGGTGTGCCTCCATTTTTTGAACTCTCATCTTCATCTGGAAAGCTACCAATATCAATTGCTATGCTATGGTCTAGTGAAGTATTTGTTTTTGGGATATATTTTGTTTTGGACAAAAGGGCTTTGTTTGAAAGCAAAACAAAAAGCAAAAGAAAATAAATCAAAAATGCGACAATTCCACTAATAATGAGTGCTTGCTGGTTCCTATCCATTTGTCACCAATGAGATTTTTGTAAAACCTGCTTCTTTTAAGCTTTTTAAGACATAGATTACATTTTCATACGAGAGATTTTTGTCGGCTCTGATAAATACTGATGTTTCTTTTTTGTCGTATTGTTGAGCGATCATATTGATACTATCAGGAAAAGACGCGTAAGTATAAGTTTGGGATTTGATATAGATTGTTTTATTTTTATCCATTCGGATTTCTAGCATATTATCGCCAATTTTTTTCGCACTTTTGCTTCCTTTTGGAAGAGTGATGTCTTCTTTGTAGAGGATTGTTGGCGCTGTTACCATAAGGATTGCTAGTAGCACAAGCATAATATCAACTAATGGAGTGATATTAAGTTCGGGCTTATCGTCCCAGAGATTTTCGTCCATTATTTATGCTCCGTAGGTTATTGTTTTGGAGAGAGATAATCCATTTGCATTTGAATATAAACCCCTAAATCATAAGCTTTTCTTTTTAAGGCGATAAAAAAAGTATATGCTGGAATTGCTGTTAGGATTCCAGCAGCTGTCGCGATAAGGGCTTTTGAGATAACAGGAGCAATAATATCAAAAGAGACTTGCCCATTATTGCCAAGCTGTCCAAATGCTTGCAGAATCTCAACCACCGTTCCAAACAAACCTATAAATGGAGAAGTCGAAGCGATAATACTCAAAAATGACAAGCCTGTTGTGGCTTGTTTGAGTAGTTTATTTTTCCAAATGCAGAGGATTCCATTTGAAGGCGTGATGTTATTTTGATTAAAAAACAAAACATCTCGAGGAAGTTTTTGCTCATCGTTTAGTATTGCATTCAGAGATTCCTGCTCGTTTTCTATCATGTGTGAGATACTAAAGTATTTGTATAAAAAAATCCAAAAAGTCAAAATAAAATATACAGAAAGCCAAGCGAGTGCAAAAATCGTAATCAGATTAGATTCTGTAAAAAATGCGATAATAATATTCATCTAGAATCTATTTTTTGTTTGCTCTATTTTAGATACGACAGATGATATAGCGATTCTATCATCAGAAGCTTCTTCAAGTAATTTTTTGGCATTAGATATGGCATTAGATATGGAATTCTCATCTTTACCACTAATTGATACGGCTCCATTTATGATAATATCAACTTTTGATGAAGCGATCTCTGCGTATCCCCAATCAATAGCAACGAGTTCTTTTTGCCCATTGTGATCAAGTTCGATTACGCCGGCTTTTAGAAGTGATAAGAGATTGACATGACCATACAGCACGCCAAATTCTCCCTCAACTCCGGGTAGAGTGACAGAATCTACCTCTCCAGAGAAAATTTCACCATACGGAGTAACGATGCTTGCAACTAATTTTTCCATACATATTCCCCCTTAGGATTATTTCATGCTCTCTGCTTTTTGTATCGCTTCTTGAATATTTCCAACCATATAAAATGCATTTTCTGGAATGTGATCGTATTTGCCTTCTAAAATTCCTTTAAAGCCTTCTAGTGTTTCTTTGAGCGTTACATATTTACCCGGACTTCCTGTGAAGACTTCTGCGACAAAGAATGGTTGAGATAAAAATTTCTCAATTTTTCTTGCTCTCTCTACCGTTTTTTTGTCTTCTTCGGATAATTCGTCCATACCCAAAATAGCAATAATATCTTGCAAATCTTTATATTTTTGCAGAATCTGCTGGATTCCATTAGCGATGTTGTAATGTTCGCTACCAATAATATGTGGATCGAGAATCCTTGATGTAGAATCTAGCGGATCCACAGCAGGATAGATACCTTTTTCAGCGATTTTTCTATTGAGAACGGTTGTCGCATCTAGGTGAGAAAACACTGATGCTGGAGCTGGGTCAGTCAAGTCGTCAGCAGGAACATAAACAGCTTGCACTGAAGTGATAGAGCCTTTTTTGGTTGAAGTGATTCTTTCTTGGAGCTTACCCATTTCGCTTGCTAATGTCGGTTGATACCCAACAGCTGAAGGAATACGACCCAAAAGAGCAGACATTTCCGCACCGGATTGAGCATAGCGGAAAATATTGTCAATAAACATCAAAACATCTAGCCCTTTTTCGTCTCTAAAATATTCTGCCATTGTTAGACCAGTAAAGGCGATTCTATTTCTAGCACCTGGTGGTTCATTCATTTGTCCATAGCAAAGGGCAACTTTATCCAAAACCCCACCCTCTTTCATTTCGTGATACAAGTCATTGCCTTCGCGGGTTCTCTCACCAACTCCAGCAAACACAGAATATCCGCTATGTTTGTAGGCGACATTATGTATAAGCTCCATAATAACGACTGTTTTTCCTACGCCAGCACCACCAAATAATCCGACTTTACCGCCCTTAGAATAAGGTGCGAGCAAATCCACAACTTTGATTCCTGTTTCAAACATTTCAGTTTTTGTGCTTTGGTTTTCAAACTTTGGAGATTCTCTATGTATAGGCCATTTTAGATCTGTTTTGATAGGTTCGCCACCATCGACAACTTCACCCACGACATTAAAGATCCTTCCCAAAACCGCTTCCCCAACAGGAACTTCAATCATCTTGCCTCGCGCGATGACTTTTTGCTCTCGTGTTAGCCCTTCAGTCATATCCATAGCAATGGTTCTAACTCGGTTGTCTCCCAAATGCGCTGCGACTTCTAGCACCAAATTTTTCTTGATTCCATCAAAAATGTATTCGACATCAAGTGCTTCGTTAATCGATGGTAGATAAGAGTCAAAATCTACATCTACTACTGGACCCATTATTTGAATGATTTTTCCTTCCATATGTTACTCCTTACTAAATTTATTTCATTGATTCGACGCCGGCATTGATTTCCACAAGCTCAGTTGTGATTGCTTCTTGTCGTGCTTTGTTGTATGATATAGTCAAATTCCTTACTAATTCGCCAGCATTTTTTGTCGCCGCGTCCATTGCTTGCATTCTTGCGCTATGTTCGGCTGCCAAAGAATCTATCAGTGCATAATACATATTATATTCTATGTATCTTTGGGCTAATTGCTCCAAAACCATATCCTCATCTTCGTCTGGCTCAATGCTGACAATCTCTTGACTTGATTTTTGTGTGTTTTGCTGGATATTATCAAGATCTAATCCTAGAGGCAAGATACTCTTCACCTTAAGCTCTTGTGATATTTTGCTTTTGAAACCATTATGAACGAGGATAACTTCATCAGTTACCCCTGCCAAAAAATCAGATATGACACTATTGATAAAATCGCTTGATTTATCGTAGCTCGGAGATGAGCTCAAACCGATAATCTTATCAACCAAATCAATTTGATTAAATGTAAAATAAGAAACACCCTTTTTGCCAATGCCTCTAAGCCTCACATTTATCCCATTTTTTTTGCAATCAGCCATAAGCCTTAAAACTTCCTTGATTGTTATGGCATTAAACCCACCACATAAGCCCTTATCGGCTGTGATAAAAACAATATCAACTTTTTTTATCTGCCTTGTTTTAGATTCTGCAAAAAATTTGCTATTGATGTTTTCTAATCCGCGTATTTGAATTTTTGACAAAATATCCTCAAAGATGTCATTGAGTTTATTTGCATAAGCACGAGATTTCTTAGCTACTTCTTCTGCTTTTTTTAACTTTGATGTAGAGACTAATTTCATTGCACGTGTTGTTTTTTGGGTATTTTTAACACTTCCAATCTTTGTTCTAATCTCTTTGAGGTTGTTTCCCATTTGATTTCCTTACAACTTAATGTCAATTAAAAGCCTAGCTTATATTCTTCCAATGCCTTAGACAAAACGCTTTCTGTATCTTTGTCGATAGATTTTTTAGCTCTGATGTCTTCGAGAATCTGTGGAAATTTAGATTCTATAAAAGTATAAAGATCTTTTTCAAAATCCATAACTCGATTTGCTGGAATATCATCTAAAAAGCCTTTCGCGCCCGCAAAAATAATAACCACTTGTCGCTCAATAGCAAGCGGAGAATATGGAGGTTGCTTCAAAACTTCCACCATTCGTTGTCCTCTCTCAAGCTGTTTGCGACTTGTTTCATCAAGATCAGATGCAAACTGCGAGAATGCTTGAAGCTCTCTGTATTGTGCCAAATCCAATCTCAAAGTTCCAGCAACTTGTTTGGTTGCCTTAATCTGCGCAGCCCCACCAACACGAGATACTGATAGCCCAACATTAATCGCTGGTCGGACGCCAGAATTAAAAAGGTCAGTTTCTAAAAAGATCTGTCCATCTGTAATGGAGATAACATTTGTTGGAATATATGCCGAAACATCACCAGCTTGGGTTTCTATGATAGGAAGTGCGGTGAGTGAGCCAGCACCTTTTTCATCAGAGAGCTTTGCTGCTCTCTCTAGCAATCTTGAATGGATATAAAACACATCTCCCGGAAAAGCTTCTCTACCCGGAGGTCGTCTAAGAATAAGGCTCATTTCACGATATGCTATGGCATGCTTTGTCAAATCATCATAAATAATCAACGCATGTTTGCCATTGTCTCGGAAATATTCACCTATGGTAACGCCTGTATATGGTGCTAGATATTGCATTGCTGCTGATGATGAAGCGGGGGCATTGATGATTATAGTGTATTCCATTGCGCCATGCTCTTCAAGCCTTCGGACAACTTGTGCGACTGTTGATTCTTTTTGCCCGATAGCGACATAGATACATACAACATTTTGTCCTTTTTGGTTAATGATCGTATCTATGGCTATGGTTGTTTTACCTGTTTGTCTATCGCCTATGATAAGCTCTCTTTGTCCTCTACCGATTGGCACAAGTGCGTCAATAGCTTTGATTCCTGTTTGTAAAGGCTCATGGACGGATTTTCTATCCATGATTCCGGGTGCTTTTTGCTCTATAAATCCAAACTCACTTGTATTGATACTGCCTTTTGCATCGATTGGCTCACCAATGGCATTAATCACGCGTCCGATTACAGCTTCACCAACAGGAACTTTCATAAGCTTATTGAGTCGTTTGACTGAAATTCCTTCTTTGATTTTGTTTCCATTTCCAAGGATTACAACCCCGACACTTCCTTCTTCAAGGTTTGAAGCAAGCCCCAAATCCCCGGTTTCAAACTCAACCATTTCATAAGACATTACATTTTTTAGTCCATATACTTTGGCAACCCCATCAGCATAACTTATAACTTTGCCTGTTTCGGATACATCAATTTTGATTTCAAAACTATTGATTTTGTCTTGAATGATCGAACTAATTTCTTCTGGTTTTAATTTTTCTACCACAGCATTTCTCCTTATATTTAAATTAAATAGCTTTTAGAATATGGCTTTTTAGATTCTCAAAAAACCTCTCTTTGGCAAAAGAGATTTCAATGCCCAAATCCTGAACAATCAACTTAATGCCATCTATTTTGGTCAGACATTGTTTGATCGCAATATCGACATTAAGTTTTTTAGAGAGGTTGTTTGTCATTGTAGAGATTGTAGCGGAATCTAACTCTTGAGCCACATACAAAATAGCTTCGTATTTTTTTTCTGTATCCATAAAATGCTTTTTTAAGGCTTTGGTGATAAATGGAATAATTTCTATGCGATTGTTTTGTGAAAGTATTTTTATAAAAATTTCGGATTCTTTGTGTTTGAGTAATGAAAGAATAAAATCTGTTTTAGCTTGCTTTGTGATGTATGGAGAATGGACGATCTCTTGACATTTTTGGATGCTTAGCGCATTTGAAATATCACACAGCGATGCAAAAATATTTTTGAGGATATTTTGAGGATAAGTTTTAATCAGCGCGTTAGCGTATTTTTTGGCGATAATCTCTTCCATTATGAAACCTTTTTGTTAATGATTTTAATATACTCATTATTGCTTAGATGTTGAGCGACATCGCTTTGAAAGAGCCGATTTAACACATTTTCAACCGCTTCATTTTCTGCTTTTTTTTGCTCAAAACGCATAAGAGATTCTGTGTGTTTAAATAGATTCTCTGTATCTATTTTGTATTGTTCATCATATTTTTGTTTGATAAGCAAAGCTTCTTTTTTGGCGTCAGAAACGATTTCTACGGCTTTCTTTTTTGCTTCTTCAAGGTGATTATTTGCTTGAATTTTTGCTTGATTGGCAAGCTTGATTTTTTCTTGGATTTCATTGAGTTTGTTAATGATTCCATCTTTTCTATTTTGTAATAATTGTTTGAGTCTATCGGCTAAAAAATACCACAAAATAGCGACAAAAATGACAAAATTAATCACTCGCTCGATAAAGTCAGTTTGAGAAATATCAGTGTTTGAGGCAAACAAAAAACCACAGAATCCAAATAATAAAATGATATATTTCATATTTTTCCTTTACTTTTTAATCTTAGAGTTGCTGGATTTTGTTTTGAAGTGCCATTTCAAACTCAGGCAAATGTGCTACAATCTCTGTTTCAAGTGCTTTTTTCTGCTCTTGCAAATCTAAACGAAAAGTTTTGAGTTTTGCTTGAGATTCTGATTGTTTTTTAAGCATTTTACTTTCGTATTCTGCTTGCGCCTCATTTGTCGCGTTTTCAAGGATTGTGTTTGCTTCTTTTTTTGCGTTTTCAAAGATAGTTTTAATTTCATCATTGATTTTTGCAATTTCAGCATCACTATTGTTGATTTTTTGTAAATCGTTTTGTATAGCGGTATTTCTCTCGTCCATAAAGCCTAAAAGAGGCTTAAAAAGCCAAGTATTGAGTAAAAACATCGTAACTAAAAATACAATAAAAACCAACAGCATAAGCCAAGGATTTGGGATTGTGATGCTCATATTTTTCCTTTTTTGTTTTTATCTTTGTTATATTCTAGCAATCTAAACCTTAAATCAAGATTTTAATTTTTTAATTAAGTAATCAATTTTTTCTTTTGTGGGTTTTATGATAATTGTATCCTTAGAGATTGTGTTTTGAATGCCAAGATCGCTGAATACTTCTTGTAATTTTTGCAAATCAAGCTGAGGCTTTTTGTTTATTGGTTTATTTGGTTTTTGATTTGGTGCTTTGATTGTTTTGACAAGATTCTCGGTTTCTCTTACAGAGAGCCTTTGTCCGATGATAGAATCAGCAAGTATTTTTTGCTCTTCTTGCGAGAGACCGACCATAATCTTTGCATGCCCTTGAGAGATTTTATTTTCCAAAATAAGATTCTGTGTGTATTCAGAAAGCTCAAGGATTCTTAATGTATTTGTGATTTGAGTCCTTGAGATTTTAAGCTTTTTGGCAAGCTCATCATGTGTGATATGATAGCTATCGATAAGCTCTTTGTATGAAATGGCTAAATCGATAGGATTAAGATTCTCGCGTTGTATATTTTCAATGATTGCTAATTCGCGAAGTTTATCTTTTGGGACATCAGCAATGATAGCTTTAATCGTTGATTGTTTGGCGATTTTGCTTGCTCTAAGCCTTCTTTCGCCAGCTATCAAAAAATAATCACCCTCATCTTCATATACAAGGATAGGCTGCAATAGCCCATGCTCCGTAATTGACATGGCTAATTCTTGCAAGGATTCTTGCTTGAATGTTTTTCGTGGCTGATAGGGGTTTGGTTTGATAATATCAACACTAAGTTCAATCACATCTTCTGAGCGAACATTTAGATTTTTTTCGTATGCTTTTTCCACTTCACCAAGAAGTTCACCCAAACCTCTACCAAGTGCTTGTTTTTTTGCCAAATTATGCTCCTTGCAATATAACTTGCGCTAAATCCTGATAGGCGACACTTCCGGTTGATTTTATATCATAGAGCAAAATTGGCTTTCCAAAGCTCGTAGATTCTGCAAGTTTTACATTTCTTGGGATAATGATATATGGATTTTCTTCATTATTATTTTGAGCATGTTTTTTGAATAATTTTGAGTCAAAATGCTGTGATAAATCTGTAAATACCTGCTTAGATAGATTATTTTGAGATGAATACATCGTTGGTAATAACCCTTTAATTTCAAGATTAGGGTTGATTTTATTATCTTTTAAGAGCCGAATTGTGCTTACAAGTTGTGCCAAACCTTGAAGCGCAAAATATTCACATTGGATAGGAATAATCACTGAATGCGCCGCAGCAAGAGCGTTAATCGTGAGTGGTCCTAATGCTGGTGGAGAATCAATGATAATAAAATCATATTGATCTTGCACTTCTTGGATCTTTTTTTTGAGGATAAGCTCTCTACCACTTTTATTGACATAAAAATTTTTTTCTATGCCAACGAGTCCAATATCCGAAGGCACTAAATCCATAAAAGGTATATCTGTTTTCAAGATGACTTCAGAGATTTTTTTGCTTCCCATCAAAACATGATAAATATTAAAATCAATATCTGTTCTGCGGAATCCTACATTTGCAGTCGCATTTGACTGCGAGTCAAAGTCAATTAATAGCACCTTTTTTTCGGTAATAGCCAATGATGCTGCGAGATTAACTGCTGTTGTTGTTTTGCCGACTCCGCCCTTTTGGTTGGCAACAGTAATTATTTCACTCATTTGTTACTCCATCAACCTTAAATTATAAATAATTCTTCCATTCACTTCTATTGAGCCATCATCAAGCAAAATAGCGTCTTTGAGAGAGATTATTTCGCTTTCTTTGCTTCCATGATGATGGTTGTGAAATGAAAAAGAAAAATTTTTATAGAATTCTAGCTTATAGTTTCTGAAAATTTGCTTCCAATTTGGAGCATTTTGTAAATCTTGAAAATATTTTTCTAAAAACTCTTTTTTATCAATGCAAATATCAAGACTTTTAAATTTTTTGTCTTTGAGATTTAAGCCAATTCCGCAGATAATCGTTTGTTTGACAATGCTAACCATAATGCCGCCGATTTTTTGATTTTCAATATATAGATCGTTTGGATATTTGAGCCATACCTTAGAGCCAAGCGCATTGAGTGTTTGCTTGAGGATATAGCCAAAAAAAATCGCCAAACTCTGTATCGGAATATCCTTTGGAATCGCGCCATAAATAAAAGAAAACATAAGCGCATCTTCTGGAGATTCCCAATTATTATGCCGAGAGCCGATACCATTTGTTTGTTTATTTGCGACAAGACAGATGTTTTGCGCCTCTAGATTCTGCGGATTTGCTATAAATTGGGCTTTGGTGTGCAGTTGGATTTGTGATTTGGGCTGTGATTGTACGCAAGATTTTGCGTGTGCGTGCTTGATTCTGCGCTCAAGCTCTTTTTGTGTAGAATCTATCTCATCAAGCCATTCAATCCTCCATTCAATATTCATTGTAAAATATCTCCGACTTTAAGTCCTCTACCTCGCAAAAAATCCGCAGCTAGAATCTTTTGTTTGCTTGGGGCTTGGATAGATTCTATGATAAGGCTTCCTTTTTTGCAGCCGATAATGACATGTGGCGTAGTTTGCAAAATCTCACCAGCAATGTGCGTGCCTGTATATTTGCATAATGTAAGATGAAATAATTTTATACCACTTTTAATGTAGATTCCGGGCCAGTTCTCATACGCTAGGGATTTTTTGAAAATCTCTTTCGCATCATCAAAGTCTATCAACCCATCGCTTTTTGTGATTTTTTTGCAGTATGTAGCTTGCGTGGAGTCTTGCGGTATGGGCGTGATGTCTTGATAATGCTCTAGCACCTCTAAAAGTGCGCTCGCACCCAAAAGTGAAAGCTTTTGGCTTAAGGATTCTAGCCCCATATTTTCCACACTATCGCGAGTAATTGTTTTTGTCATGAGTATATCGCCACTATCAAGCCCTTTATCCATGCGTATAATCGTTACCCCAAACTCTTTATCATCGCTTAAAAGCATTTGCTGTATCGGGCTTGCCCCGCGATATTTTGGCAGAATCGAGGCATGCACATTCACACAGGGCGCGATTTTGAGGATAGATTCTGGCAAAATCTTTCCATACGCCACAACCACAATCATATCGGGCTTAAGGCTCGCAATAGCCTCTATCTCGTCTTTTCCAAGCATTGTAGGTTGATAGATTTTGATATGATGTTGCAATGCTTTTTGCTTTATTGGTGGCGGGGTGATGATGTTTTTGCGCCCCACAGGTTTGTCAGGCTGCGTAAAAACAGCCAAAATCTCATGATGTAAAATGAGCTCATCAAACACATAACACGCAAAAAGAGGTGTGCCCATAAAGATAAGTTTCATACAAACTGCCCTTTGTGTCGCTTTAGATTCTGCAAGTTGTTTTTTTGCTTTGTTTTATTTGACTTGATTTGAAGTTATCTTAATTTTTAAGATTATCTTTAAGATTCTCTTGCACTTTGACTTCTTGTATGCGTATATGCCCTAGAATCCAAAAAACCACGCTTGCAAGCGAAATGAGCGCAGATAAAAATGTCGCTATCATATAGCCACTTACCCCAATAAACCCATCATTCATACCGCCTTGCTGATAGCTTTTTTCTGTGAAAATTGACATCTCATTACCTGAAGTATAAAGCGCGATAAATTCTTGCATATCAATATTAAACCATAAATACAATAGCCCAATAAGTGAAATAATCACGCTTCCTATATAGCACTTAAATGCCAGCATAAAGTGCGATAAGCAAGTGATAGATTCCATAGCTTTGCAAATGCGATAAAAAAGAAACACATTAATCGCTACCAAAACCAATCCAACAACAACACTTATAATAATCGTAGAATCTAGTGTGATACTCTGATATGCCGCAATCCAAAATATCGGAATAAGTGGCAAAACAAATACGCAAATAAGCATATATATCATATAGGCAAATACTGATGAATGCGTGAGTTTGCTAAAGTGATACACGCCCACAAGATAGCAAATGCTTGCTGCGACAAACACAATCAAAGCAAGGAGATTCACAAATGGAATCATCAAAGCAAATAATGAAATCGTAGCAACAATTAATGATTTACACATCATATTTTTGGTGGTTTTTAGCTCTTGACTAGAATCTAGCATGAGTATTTTTGGGTTGTTTGGTGTATAGTCCATTTTTTTTCCTTTTTGTGGTTTTGCATTGGTTGCGTTTGATAGCATTATAATAACCGCACACGATACGCAATAAAACTGCCATTATAGCAAAAGATAAGCTTGCTTTATGCCAAATTATCCAAAGATATCTGCGTGGCATTTTCTAGCGCGATAGGGGATTTTGTAAAAATGCTCGAAGCCCTTAGATTCTGGGATTTAAGCTTATAGATTAAAAATTTTGCCTCACTTGCGTTTTCTTTAATCTGCCTGCTTGTAGAATAGGTTGTAATCACACTTTTTGCTTTTGTGATTCTATACAAATGCCTAAAATGCTCTTTGCTCCAAAGATCTTTGTTTTTGTTTGGGCTGAAAGGATCTTGATAGACAATATCAAAGGTATTATCCTCAAAGCATTCTATATGCGTTTTTGCATCACCCCAAACAATCCGCAAACTGGTATGTGGTGCGATAAAAAGAGATTCTCCATTTGCAAGTTTGGTTATCATCTCTTTGCTAAGGTTGTGGATTTTGGCTGCGAGATGTAGAGTGGCTGGGTTTTTTTCAAGCGAGATGATATGGATAGATTGCGCGGTGTGAGTATAGATTTGCGCGCTCAAAAATGCTGTATATCCAAGCCCAAAGCAAATGTCAAGTATGCGGATTTGTGGCTGATTTGCAAAGAGTGTTGCAGCAGGAATGATATGTTTGTAGAGTTTTTCCGTTTTGGCTCCATCGCTTAGGCTTGAGTAATGCTCGCAAAACTCTTGATTAAATGCTGTTATAGAGCCATCGGCACTTTGAATGAGATTATTCATAGATTAAAGCATGAAGCGGGCAAAAATCTGGCATAAAATATAGAAAATAGGCTAAACATTGTAATAGCACATAATCAGCCACAAGTGATAGCGCAAGCCAAATAAGCAGTGGCGATATATGCTAGCCATGATAATTTGGGGCTTCTTTTGTAATATCAACATCATGGACATGAGATTCTCGCAATCCCGCGGCAGTTATTTCGACAAACTGTGCTTTTTCCCATAGATTCTGGATATTACTTGCTCCTATATAGCCCATAGAGCTTCTAAGCCCGCCTACAAGCTGATGTAGCACATCGCCGATTTTACCTCGATAAGGCACGCGCCCCTCAATTCCTTCTGGAACAAGCTTATCTTGAGCAGTGCCTTCTTGAAAATACCGATCGGCACTTCCTTTTGTCATTGCGCCTATGCTTCCCATTCCGCGATAGCTTTTGTATTGTCTGCCTTGATATAGCACCAAATCACCCGGGCTCTCTTCAGTGCCTGCTAGAAGGCTACCTATCATCACGCTTGAAGCACCTATGGCTAAGGCTTTAGCGACATCTCCGGAATATTTTATCCCGCCATCAGCGATCACAGGTATGCCAAGCTTGCTTGCGACTTTGGCACAATCCTCAATCGCAGTGATTTGGGGCATTCCAACCCCTGCTACGATACGAGTGGTGCATATACTGCCCGGACCGATTCCAACCTTTATCGCGTCTGCACCTGCTTTGATTAAATCTGTGGCAGCTTGGCTTGTTACGACATTTCCGACAATCACATCGATATTCATCGTGTTTTTGATCGCTTCAAGCGTGGAGATGATATTTTTAGAATGTCCGTGAGCAGAATCTAGCACGATCACATCAACTCCCGCATTGATGAGTGATTGCGCTCTATCAAGCTGACCTACGCCAATAGCCCCTCCCACGCGCAATCTTCCCATAGAATCTTTATTTGCGTTTGGATATTCGATTCGTTTTTGAATGTCTTTTATTGTGATAAGACCTTTGAGGATATTATTGTTATCGACAAGTGGCAGTTTTTCGATTCTGTGTTTATGCATGATTTGCTGTGCTTCTTCAAGACTCACGCCCACGCTTGCTGTAACAAGCGGCATTTTTGTCATCACATCGCCGATTTTGCGACTCAAATCATTCTCAAAGCGCATATCTCGATTTGTCAAGATTCCAATAAGCACACCATAATCATCGACCACAGGCACGCCCGAGATTTTGTAATTATCAGTGATGATTTTTGCATCAGCAAGTGAGCGATTAGCTTGGATAAAAATCGGATCTTGGATAACGCCACTCTCGCTTTTTTTGACTTTTTTGATTTGCTCAACCTGCAATTCTGTTGGCATATTTTTGTGGATAATGCCAATCCCGCCATATCTTGCCATAGCAATGGCAGTTCGGTATTCTGTAACGGTATCCATAGCTGCGGATACAAATGGAATATTGAGGGTGATATTTTTGGTAAGCTTAGAAGAGGTATCAATCTCTTTTGGTAACACTTCAGAGTAGGCGGGAATAAGTAAAATATCTTCAAAGGTGAGTGCTTTTTTGATGATTTTCATAAAAACTCCTTTTGTGAATTTGTGAATTATTGTAATTGATACTCTAAGCCAAATGCTGCGTCTAATATATTTTGCTCTTCAAATGCCCGACCAATAAGCTGCATTCCTATAGGTAAGCCCTCTTTAGATTCTCCGACAGGCAGGCATATAGCAGGCAGTCCAGCGAGATTTGCGCCGATTGTATAAATATCGCTAAGATACATCTCAAGCGGGCTTTGGCTTGATCGAAATTTTGGGGCGACATTTGGTGCCACAGGGCAGAGTATGAGATCGACATCGCTAAAAATCTCCTCATATTGTTGCTTGATAAGAGCGCGCATTTTTTGGGCTTTGAGATAATACGCATCATAATACCCGCTACTTAGCACAAAACTTCCTAATAAGATTCTGTTTTTGACTTCATTGCCAAATCCATTTGTCCGCGTGTTGATATAGACATCTTTAAGGTTCTTGCCTTCAATCCTATGCCCAAAGCGGATTCCATCAAAGCGTGCGAGATTTGAGCTTGCTTCAGCCGTGCATAAAATATAATATGTAGAAATATGAAAACTTGTATCAATCATTTTTTTGGGAATAATCTCATGCCCGTTTGCTTCCAGAATCTTAATCGTATCTTCGTATGCTTTGGCAATAGTCGGGCTTGCATCTTTTAAGAAATCCCGCAATACACCGATTTTAAACCCTCGCTCTCTATCGAGTTTTTTAAATGTTTCGCTAGGCTTGAGATTAGCACAAGTAGAATCTTTTTTGTCAGCTCCACTTATCATATCAAATAATATCGCGCAATCCTCGACATTTTGGGTGATTGGTCCTATTTGATCAAGGCTTGAGCTATATGCGATGAGTCCATATCTACTCACGCGCCCATAAGTTGGCTTTAATCCGACACAACCACAATATCCAGCAGGCTGTCTAATCGAACCTCCCGTATCGCTTCCAAGAGCAGCTATGGCTAATCCACCTGCCACAGCTGCCGCACTTCCTCCAGAGCTTCCTCCCGGCACACAAGCGGAGTTTTTTGGGTTTTTTGTCCGCCCATAGCAGCTAGATTCTGTGGTGCTTCCCATTGCAAATTCGTCCATATTTGCTCGCCCAAACGCGCTCATTCCATTTGCGCGCAATCGCTCAATCACGTTTGCATTATATGGGGCGATATAGCCTTGTAGGATTTTGCTAGCACAAGTGATTTGCCAGTCTTTGACATTGATATTGTCTTTGATGAGAATTGGCACACCTTCGTATTTATCATCAGAAAAATCAATATACGCATTGAGTTCGATATTTTGTTGTGCTTTGTTTTGGATAATGGCTTTCAGGGCGTTTTGCTCTTGTTTGGGTAGCAATAAGGCTTCTTTGAGTGTAACCATAAAACCTCCTAACTTAGAATATTTGATTTGGAATATTTGGCTTAGAAATTTTGCGATTATAAACAAAACTAGCTTAAAAGCTGATGTATTTCTAATGTATTGCTTTGAATATCTTTGAATATGATGTAGATTTGTAGAAAAGTGGCTTAGCCTTATCAAAGGCTTAGCATTGTGAGTTATTTTGGTTGGTTATTTTTTGAGTGTAGGAATGTATTTTGAAAGCTCATCGATTTCTTGATCGCTCAATGCTTTTGCTTGTCCCCACATTGTCGCTCCCAAACCAAAGTGATTAAGCGTTCCTGCTTTATAGCCTAACAAATCTTTTTTGATGTCTTCAGGAGTCATAGCGTTTGCGATTTTGCTTTTGCCAAGGGCTTGTTTTTCCATATTTGCACCATGGCAAGCTTGGCATTTCGTTTTGATAATATCAGCAGGTGCTGCTGCATTAAGTAAAAGAGAGCAACTAACTGAACCGAGTGCGACTACGAGTGCGACTAAAAGTATTTTTTTCATTTGTCTTCCTTTCTTTGCAATGTTTATGGATAATCCATAAGTGTGTATTTTATAACTTTTATTCTTTAATATCAACTGAAAAATGATTTTAATGAGTAAAAAAATGATAAGAAACCAAGATTAGCGATAATGCAAGCGCAATTTTTATTAAACACAGAATCTAAATCCTCTCTTTTTGCTATGCAACTCTAGGGCTTTGCTTGAGAAGTCATATTTCAGGGAGTTTGAAATTTTTAGCCTGCGATGAACTCTATTGTTACATTTTTTGTGTTTTTGCTTGCCTAAAAATTTCTACACAACCCTGACTAAATCTGCCTAAAAATAGAGGATTTCTTTACACTCTTTTGTGTTTGCATAGAATCTAGATTCTATTGCATTTCTTTTCTTGATTTTTATTTATAGACTCTTTAAGGATAAACCCCCTTAGAATCTACTTTTGGCTATCACTTAGAATCACAAAATAAAAGTATGAAGTCCTTGGTATATATTCCAAATGCCAAAGCTTATCATGCACACAAATCCTAGGAGTAGGAATGTTTTTCTGTGGTTTTTGATAAGTGTGCTGCCAAAAATCCCAACCCCTAGCATTACCAAAAAAGTAACAAACCAAAAGCTAGCCATTATCGCGGTGCTTGCGATGAGGACATTTGGGCTTATGGATTGGGCATTAAGCGCAGAGAGGGCAAAAAAATACACAAGCCCGCAAGGCAAAAAGCCATTTAACACGCCGATAAAAACATAACTCCATAGCGATGATGAAAGCAACAAAGATGAAAAAATCTTAGAGACAAAGCCAAAGTGCGTGATGTTTGGCTCAAAAAATCGCAGAATCTTTGGAAAAAACACCAAGCAGCACGCATACACAATCAGCAACACTCCGATGATAATCGAAAATATCTCGCGGATAAATGGAATAAAAGCAATCCCCTTGCCAAGTAGCCCAAAGACAATGCCTATCAAAAGGTAGCTAAAAAGCCGTCCGAGATTATAACAACAATGTGCTACAAGCATATTTTTGGGGGCTTGCTTGATGCTAGAATACGCAATCACAATGCCCCCGCACATACCTATGCAATGCCCCAAAGACAAAGGAAGTGCGCTCAAAAATACAAAAACAAGCTCAATCATTGCCAACTTCTTTTGTGTAATTTTATTTGGATTTTTTGCTAGATTTTGGTTTTGTGCGATTGTGCTTGCTTGATTGTGCTAGATTTTGCCCCAAATCGCCTTAAATCACCCAAATTGCCCTAAATCGTCCTTAATATTTTTGATTGCCAAATCACCTAGTTAGCTCAAATTTTTAATTATTTTTATCACTCAAGCAAACTACTAGAATCTATACTCTGCCTTAAGAGTTCTTGTGATTTTTGAATGGCTTCAAGATTTTGTTTTTTGCTAGATTCTGTGGTTTTGTCTGCTATGGATTCTCTTTTAGATTTTGCTCTAGATTCTACTTTTGGCACGATTCCTGCGGGCATTTTTATAAACGCATCTTCGTAGTTTTTTCCGCCTTTTTTGTAGCGCACATACACATCGCCACTTTGGTCATTATACAAATATGTATCCACGCCATCGCTAAACATTACCCATTGCGCACACAAAGCCTGCGCCAAAATGGCTATTAACACATAGATTTTCAATACTTTCTCCTCGCATACAAAATAAATAAATCGCATTATACTATTTTAATATGCTAGAATTCTCATTTATAAAGTTTTGTAAGGGGTTTTTATGCTTCGTTTTGCGCCTTCTCCTACCGGAGATATGCATATTGGCAATCTTAGAGCGGCTATTTTTAATTATATTCTTGCCAAACAAAGAAATGAGAAATTTTTGATACGCATCGAGGATACAGATATGGCAAGAAATATTCCCGGAAAAGACAAAGAGATTTTGAGTTTGCTTAATCTTTTTGGTTTGTTTTGGGATAGTCTTGTGTATCAAAGCCATAATTTTTCCAAACATCAGCAATTTGCGGAGTTTTTGTTACAAAACAATAAAGCATTTTATTGCTATTGCAGTAAGGAATTTTTGGAGCAAAAAAAGCAAGAAGCCATAGAGCAAAAAATTCCATTTCGTTATGATGATAGCTGGGCTGAGATTTGCAAAGATTCTACCAAAAAGCCTGTGATACGACTAAGAGGAAGCCAAAAGCCAATCACATATCGCGATGAAATCAAAGGTGAGATTACTTTTGAGCCAAATGAGCTTGATAGCTTTGTCATCATTCGTGAAGATGGCATTCCGACTTATAATTTTGCGTGCGCGTGCGATGATATGATTTATGATATTGATTATATCGTGCGAGGCGAAGATCATGTAAGCAATACCCCCAAACAACTGCTTATCCGCCAAAGTTTAGGCTATGACAAACACATTCAGTTCGCGCATTTGCCAATCATACTCGGACAAGATGGCAAAAAAATGAGCAAAAGAGATAGGGCGTCTTCTGTTGTGTGGCTTTTGGAAGAGGGATTTTTGCCTGTGGCTATTAGTAATTATCTCATCGCTATGGGTAATGCTGTGCCACATGAGATTTTTACGCTAAGCGAGGCGATTGAATGGTTTGACATCAAAAAAATAGCCAAATCTCCCGTCAAATTTGATCTTGCCAAATTACGCTTCATCAATCACGCTCATCTCAAAAACCTCAATGAAAGCGATTTGAGTATGCTTTTGGATTCTAGCTCTACGCCGAATCTAAGCCTTGGCGCGCTAGCTAGAATCTATCTTGAGGAAGCGAGCACACTTAATGAATTGCGCGAGAAAATCGAGGCAATTTTTGCACCAAAGGACATCGCAAAGCTTTATGAGGGGCAGGATTTTTCAAAAGAATGTATGATTTTGTATAATATTTTGTGTGCAAAAAAGCAAAATCTTCCGCTTGAATACGAGGAATTTAAGCAACTATTAATGAAAGAGAGCAATCTCAAAGGCAAGGCGTTTTTCAAGCCATTGCGTATTGTATTAAGCGGGGCTTCTTGCGGTCCTGAGCTACATCAGACTTATCCGTATTTGCGGCTTATGATTGATAAAATCTTATCTCTAAAAAATTAAAGGATTGACATGATTATCATTGGGGCTATTGGAAAAATTTTGCATATGATCATTACTGCATATATCTGGATTATCATCATTGCGACGATTTTGAGCTGGGTGCGCCCTGATCCATATAATCCGATCGTGCAGGTGTTTTACCGCTTAAGTTTTCCTGTGCTTGATTTTTTGAGACGCAAGATTCCGCTTAGCTTTAATGGCATAGATTTTTCGCCATTATTGCTTATCATCGCGCTTGAATTGCTTGATATGACGCTTATTCAGATGATGATGAGGCTTTATTAATGCAGAATCCGCAGAATCTAAAACGCGATATATCTCACTTATTTTTTGTGCTGTGCGTTGTCTTTGTGTGTGGGTGTATAAACCTTAACTCAAAGCCACTGCTAAGCCTTGAAGAGCTACAAACAAAGCCAAAGGGTGTGGCAAGGGATTTTTATATTTGGGAATACATTGGTGATAAAGACACAAGCTTGCAGGATTGCATTGAGGCGTATTCGCTTGTGTATAATGAGATTCCAAAGCTAAAGAGTGCTTTAGAAAAAAAGGGCTTTCATATTGCGATGCCAAAAAGCGTCATCTGCGCTAAACTCTCACTTCAAGAGCTTAAAAATAAAGATCCAGAATGTATTGCATTTGGACTTAGACTTCAAGACATTCCTTTGATGAATCAAGCTGATGTAAAGTTTTTCACCCAAAAGCTTCAGGCAAATCCAAAATTACTTCAAAAAATAGCAATCCTTAGGCAAAAAAATATCACTGAAGCGATGTTTGCAGCTGATGCGCAAACTTTTGCAGATATTTTTAATGCCCTCTCATACTCCCAAAAACTCAAACTTTTTGAGAGCAATCTCAAGCCATCACTTATAAAAAAACTCGCCCATGAAAACAAAACTTCTTTTAATAAAATCTTGCAGACAATCATTTTAGATTCTCAATTTGGCGCGTTTAAAAAAGCCATATCAAAAGCAAATATCACCATATCTGATACAAATACCTTCTTTTTGCTCGGGATTAATGAGATTATAACTCATCATAATACCCACGATGCGCTAAGGTATTTTGAGCTCTCAAGAAATGTGGCTGTTGATCCGTTTTTTAGAGATAGGGCGATTTTTTGGCAATACCTCATAAGCCAAAATGCTTTATTTCTCAATGATTTGCAAGCTAGCAATTTTGTGGATATTTTTTCTATTTTTGCAAATCAAAAGCTCAAAACCACGCCAAATTTTAAAATCATCTCTTCATTTGAGAATCTCGGTGCTAAAAATCCAGATTTTGACATCAAAGATCCATTTTTGTGGCAGACATTGCGCACAAATATTTCAAATATCAAAGACACACAGCAGTATCAAAAGCTCATCAAAAGCTTTTATTATGTAGATTCTGTTCCGCATTTTGCGTATTTTGATAATCGCTTGACAAAATATTCTGTGAATTATTACATTATGCCTTATAGGGATTTGGTGCAGTGGGCAAGTATCGATGAGCAGGCGATGACTTTTGCTATCGCTAAACAAGAGAGTAATTTTTTACCCGCACTCATTTCGCGCTCTTATGCGCTTGGTATGATGCAGATTATGCCATTTAATGTCGAGCCGTTTGCAAAAAAAATAGGGCTTGAGGGGGTGAGATTAGATTCTATGTTTGATCCTGCGATGGCGTATAAATTTGGCAAAATGTATCTCAAAGAGCTTGATGATGAGTTTCATCACCCGTTGTTTGTGGCGTATGCGTATAATGGCGGACCGGGATTTTTGCGACGCACCCTTGAAAAAAAGAGACTCTTTATCAAAAATCGCAAATACGAGCCTTGGCTCTCGCTTGAGCTTCTTCAAAATGAGGAATCAAGATTCTATGGAATGAAAGTTTTGGCAAATTATGTGATTTATCACAAACTTTTAGGCAATGAAATAAATATAGAAGCTCTCTTGCAATCGGCATTAAGATATTAGGTATATGGGATTTTGTTTGTTATTTTTTTCTACAATGCTAAAATTTATGTTTTAAAGGAGTTTGAATGATTAGTAAATGTTTGTTTCCAGCAGCGGGATATGGGACGCGGTTTTTGCCTGCGACAAAAGCAATGCCAAAAGAAATGTTACCAATCCTAACCAAACCGCTTATCCAATATGGCGTAGAAGAAGCGTTACAGGCAGGTTGTCATACAATGGCGATTGTTACAGGACGAGGAAAGCGCAGTATTGAGGATCATTTTGACATTAGCTATGAGCTTGAGCACCAAATCAAAGGCACAGACAAAGAATCCTTAATCGCAGAAGTGCGCACTCTCATCAGTCAATGCACTTTTTCTTATACAAGGCAAAATGAAATGAAAGGTTTAGGGCATGCTATTTTGACAGGTGAGACACTCATTGGCAACGAACCATTTGCAGTGATTTTGGCTGATGATTTATGCACTAATAGCGGCGATGGCGTGCTAGCACAAATGGTCAAACTCTACAACAAACACAAATGTTCGATTGTAGCGATCGAAGAAGTGCCTCAAGATGAAGTCGATAAATATGGCGTGATCTCAGGCGATGAAATTGCCAAAAATGTATATCGTGTCAATAAAACAATCGAAAAGCCAAACAAAAACGAAGCTCCATCAAATCTCGCTATCATCGGAAGATACATTCTTACGCCTGATATTTTTGATATTTTGCGTGTAACACCTCCGGGCAAAAAGGGCGAGATACAAATCACTGACGCGCTTATGGAGCAGGCAAAAAATGGCAGAGTGCTTGCGTATAAATTTGAAGGCAAACGTTATGATTGCGGAAGTATCGATGGTTTCGTGCAGGCTACAACTGATTTTTATAGTGCTTACAAAGCGCGCAAACGCTAACAAACGCTAATGTTTCATCACGGATTTTATACGATTTTTTTGCTTATTTCTCTTGGATTTGGGCTTGTTGTTTTTGTTTTGGGCTCTGTTATCGTGCGGCTTTCTTCGCAAGGACACAAGCCCAAAGCCCCTACGCTTAAGGATTTTCAAAACAAAATCTCTAAAGTCAAGACACAAGAAGAGGCTTTTGCATTGGTTGAGTTGTTTTATAAGGATTTTGGCACGATTTCACCGCACTCCAAACGACTTCAAGAATGGCTTGATACCGTTAAGAGCTTGAGTGGATTAGATTTTATCGATACAGATCAAGCCGCTAAAATCAGAGAAAAGCTCACCCTTACAAATCCTTCACTCAAAGATGAGATCGCTCAACATGTAGGCACAGCACTCAAAACAAAAAAACAATAAACAAAAAGGAAAAAGTATGGATTTTTTGCAGATCAAAGGTGGGGCATTGCTTAAAGGTGAGGTGAGTATATCAGGATCCAAAAACGCTGCATTACCGATTTTATCAAGTGCATTGCTTGCAAAAAATGAAGTGCAGATACAGAATCTACCTTTTGTGGCTGATGTCAAAACTTTGGCGAAGTTGCTTGAACATTTGGGCTCAAATATCACATGGGAATCCAATCATAAAGTGCGTATCGACTCATCTCGCATTATTCATACGAAGGCTATTTATGATATTGTGCGTAAAATGCGCGCTTCTATTTTGGTTTTGGGTCCGCTTTTGGCGCGATTTAGGCAGTGTGAAGTGAGCTTGCCCGGAGGTTGTGCTATCGGCGCGCGACCAGTGGATTTGCATATCAAGGCTATGGAAAAAATGGGCGCACAGATTGTGATACAGGGCGGTTATATCGTAGCTAACGCACCTAATGGGCTTAGTGGCACGCGAATTGTGTTTGATAAGATCACTGTTACAGGCTGTGAAAATGTCATCATGGCAGCAGCTCTTGCAAAAGGCAAAACACAAATCATTAATGCCGCAAGAGAGCCTGAAGTCGTGCAGCTTTGCGAAGTGCTTAAAGAGGCTGGCGTGGAGATTGAAGGCATTGGCACGAGTGATTTAGAGATAATGGGCACAGATGGCGAAGCACTAGATTTTAAGCCAATTCGCGTTATACCCGATAGAATCGAAGCAGGCACATATTTATGCGCAGGAGCGATAACAAACTCGCAAATCAAGCTCACAGATGTAAATCCTCATCATCTTGATGCAATCCTTGATAAACTCAAAGAAATAGGCTTTGGAATCCAAATCAAAAATCAGAGCATTGAGATTTTGCCGGCTAAAAAACTTCATCATTTTGACATCATCACAACTGAATATCCGGGATTTCCAACCGATATGCAAGCGCAATTTATGGCTTTGGCAACGCAATGCGAGGGCACTTCAAGTATCCAAGAGACGCTTTTTGAAAATCGCTTTATGCATGTTAGCGAGCTGAAGCGATTAGGCGCACAAATCACGCTCAATGGCAATAGCGCAAGCATTGTAGGCAAAAGTAATCTAATCGGCGCAGATGTGATGGCTACGGATTTGCGGGCGTCTTCGGCGCTTGTTTTGGCAGGACTTGTCGCGCAAGGACAAACCAATATCCACAGAATCTATCATCTTGATAGAGGGTATGAAAATCTCGAACAAAAACTTAGCCTCATAGGCGCACAAATCACAAGACGAAAAGAGGAGTGATTTTTGTCGTTTTTAAGCGTAATCCAAAACCAAGCCGTCATTGCGAGCAAGGTTTATCCTTGCGTGGCAATCCATAGAATCCACTTTGTGCCACTTCACCACAAAATAACCCTTCGTCATTCTGAGGCTTGCCGAAGAATCCAGAAAAAATTAAAGAAATAAAAAACACAGAATCTATGCTGTAATCGTCATTGCGAGCAACTACATGGCAATCCAGTCAAATTCAAATCTAGATTCTATGGAGATAAAAAGAGCGTGTAAAAAATTCTAGATTTTAAGATGAGTTTGTGGGTTGTGTAGGATTTTGGAATGAGGCGCACTTGTGCGTGCGTCGCAGTGGAAAAATCCAAACTCGCAGCTCAAATCGCTTAAAAGCTAGAATTTAGAATCTACGGAATCTAGAATCTAGATTCTGGATTTATCTAACATGTGCTTTAACACTTAGCTAAAATTCCCTCTCACATGCGCACGTAGGTCTGCTTCCCACTTGGTGAAATCTGGCTTTTTATGCACATCATTTGCCATAAAGCTTGGTAGAAATTTGCTAAAGCCAATAAACTTATGAATCTTATAAAAATGCGCAAAGACCTCATCGACCCCGCGCCCATCAAAGAGCTCGCCCACCTCGTTAAACGCATATAGCGGGGCGTTCCAAGTCGTGCTTAGCATCATAGCCTTGCCCTGACACAGCCCGCCACTTCCATAGCGCTTAGACTCATCGCTCCTACTCCTACCATCGCCGCTAAATAGCACGCCAAGAGCCTCCGCATACAGCACTTCATCAATATATTTTTTCACTATCCATGGTTCGCCCATCCACCAGCCGGGCATCTGCCAGATTACCGCATCTGTGTCCTTCCACTTAGCCACTTCCGCCTTTATCTCATAGCCTTGCGCGATATACGTGGTTTGCACACTCTTGCCGAGCTTTTCTAGCTCCTGCGCGATTATCTCGCTAAATGCCAGATTTAGCTTCCCGCCACTCTCGCCATAACTCATTCCGCCGTTTAAAATTAAGATTTTTTGCATATTTGCTCCTTTTTTATAATTTTTAGTCTTTAGATTCTACCATCTCGCGCACCAGTGCGACATATTCTTTTGCCCTTTAGCTTGCCACCCTTGCTTCCATACGCCCAGCCGTGTGTGAAAACATCATCAAAATATTTTCTAAGTAGCGGCGGGCAAGAGAACCAATAGACTGGGAATTGAAAAATGATATTTTGCGCGCTCTCTAATAGCGCTTGTTCGCGCCTACATCGATTTGCCAATGTGGGTATTCCTTGTAGATTTCATGGATTTGCAGGGTTTTGGAATCTAGTGCATTTTTTAGCTCGCTAGATTCTAAAAGCGTATCTTTTAATATCCTATTTACGCGTGAGTGCGCAATATCGGGGTGTGTTAAGAGTATGAGTGTTTGCATGTTTGCTCCTTTAGTTTTGGTCGTTTTTAATCAATGGCAATTTTCTAGCAGACATTTAAGCTGTAATTCTAATTTTGGCAAATGCTCGGCAATGGTTAGCCCTATGATGTCATATTCCGCATTGAGTGCCTCTATTATTTCCATGATTTGTGCAATACTCATTTTTCCGCTATTGCCCACGCCTGCGTAAAGCTCGGCTGGGTTTAGCACGTCCAAGTCAAAATGAATGAGTAGCTTTTTTGCGCCGCTTTGTGCTAAAAAGGCAAGGACATTTTGCGCGCTAGATTCTGCGCTATTTAGCGATTTTATGCCAAATGCTTTTTGCCACTCTTTCATCACTTCTGCTTCGTGGGAGTGCAAGCCTGCAAGCAAGATGCGATGAGATTTTATAATCACGGGGAGTTTTAATTGCTCTTGCAATCGTCCATTTAGCGCGCTCACAGCCATTGCGTGGTAGCCTTTATAAAAGTCATCATGTGGCAGCCCTAAATCTGGATGCGCATCAAGCCAAATGGGCGCGACACAATCGCCTTTGTATTTATCCGCAAGCTAACTAAAAGGCGCGATAGAGGTCGCGCACTCGCCACCAAGCGTGAGGATTCTATCCGGATTTTTATCGCGCAGGATTTGCAGCGCAGATTTTGTTTGCTTTTGTAAAATCGCGCCATCGATGATGCCTTCTTGCACGATTTTTTGTCCGTTAGAATCCAGCGTCCATTCTAGCGAAATGGGCACAAGCGCGCTATTTTTGGCAAGGTTTGGGTTAATGGATTCTGTGAGCAGTTTTAGAATCTGAGCGCCGAGGTAATAGCCTTGCGCTGCCTCTTGAGCGCTCAATTCAGGGAAAAAGCGCGTGATGTCGCCGCCCTGCCATTGCGGGAAAACAAGCTCTAAAGTCTGCATATCGCCCTTTCGTCAAATATTTGTCTTAATTGCATGAAATTTTGCACAAAAGAATCTCACACAAAGCGCGTGATGGATTCTAAACTTTGCCTTGTTTTGGCGTGCTTTGGCTCATTTAAGCGAAAGCCAAAGGCGCACATCACCGCGACACCAAAATGTTTGGAATCTAGCAAACCAGAATCTGCTAAGATCTCCTCAACCTGCGCGCGATTAAAGCCCTCAATTGGTAGAGAATCTACACCTAAAAGCCCCGCAACGCTGAGCATATTGCCAAGCGCGATATAGCACTGCTTGCACGCCCAGTCAAAGATTTTTGGATCGTTATTATAAAAACAAAAGTGATCTTTTTGGAATGTGTCAAAAAAGCCTCTGCGCAGGCTTTGCGCCTCAGCATTTAGCCCGTGAATATCATTCATCATGTGCGTGATATAAGTAGATTGCGGGTGCAAGTCGGCATTTTTGCGCGCGAGGATTATCACAAATTCGCTCGCGTTTTTGAGCGCGTCCTGTCCGCCCCAAGTGGGCGCAAAGATCTTTTCGCGCACCGCTTTATCGCGCAGGATAAGCAGATTCCAAGGCTCAAAGCCAAAGCTAGAAGGGCTAAGGCGCGCAGATTCTAAAATCGTGCGGAAGTCTTGCTCGCTTAGCTTTTTGCTGCCATCAAATACCTTGCACGCGTGACGGAAGTGGAATGCCTCGATGATTTTGTCGTTGTCTAGGAATTTCATAAGTGCTCCTTTTGTGTGAATTTAAAAGCGCAAAATAGTAGTGTATTTATTATTTATTGTCAATGCGATAAAAGCACAAAAAGCCCCTATGGATTGCGAGCCTTAGCACTCACACAGAAATTAGATTCTAGCGAATTTGCGCGTGTGATTTTGCACATCACAAAGCATAGGGGCTATGGCAATAAACACGAGATGAGAAAAAGGAAAAAGAAGCGGAAGAAAAACAAAAAGTTTTAAAAGCCTTGCAAGAGAATCAAAAAGCTATGCAAGCAAAAGGCTACAAAAGCATAGGCGAATATCTTTATAAAGAATTTTACCAAACTTAACACTGCCTAGATTTGGAATCTTTAAAAATTGTTTATTGTTTTTACTTTCAAATTTAACAATAAGGCAGATGAATTTATTGATGAAGTATTGAGAGAAGAAAGAGATTTACAAGATTCTAATCAAAAATCTAAAACCTGCAAAAAGAGACGCCAATGAGTGAAAAAGAAACAAGGCTATATTATTAAAGGAGATTCTATCATCACTTGGGCTTTTGGACATATTCTAAAACTTGCAGAATATGGCGATTGGGGCAATCCAAATCAAAACACAAACGAGTGGCCAAACACCACTTACGCAAAAGTCTTTGGTGTAGAAAGGTTTGTAGTGGTGGAGGGTAGGGAGAAATAACAAATTCGCTTTTGATTTGTGGATTGTTTCACTTTGTTTGCAATAACAATGCTTTGCCCTTGATTCAAAGTTTTATTAGTAACTCTCTACTATAATGCAAGATTTATTTTTGATTTTAGAAGGACAAAATAATTATGTTAGATAGATTCCACAAACTTAAAGAGTATTTTCCGCAGTGCTTTGACAAAAACGGCGATTTAATGCCACACAAACTTCAAAAGGCGATTTTGGATTTGGCGCAAGAAATTAACGCACAAGCAAACACAGCAACGCAGGATTTAGAAAATGAAGCGGCGTTTTCACTCTCAAAAGAGTCATATAGCCTAAATTGGCTTGGCAAGTCTTATGCTAAACTCTTGCGTCATTTGCCTACACACACGCTGATTGCGCAAGATAGCGCGCACAACGCACAGCCACAAAATGCAAATTCTAAAAATGTCCTTATCAAAGGCGACAATTTAGAAGTGCTAAAACACCTAAAAAACGCTTATTACCGCAAAGTAAAGATGATTTATATCGACCCGCCTTATAACACGGGCAATGGAGACTTTATCTACAATGACGAGCGAAGTTTCACGCCGCAGAGTTTGGCGCAAATGGCAAATATAGAGCTTGAAGAAGCAAGCAGCATACTTAATCTTACGCTTAAAAATTCTAGCACGCATAGTGCGTGGCTTAGTTTTATGTATCCGCGATTATATATCGCTAGGCAGCTTTTGCGTGATGATGGCGTGATTTTTATTAGCATTGACGATAATGAACAGGCAAATTTAAAACTTTTATGCGATGAAATTTTTGGGGAAGATAATTTTGTGGTTTCAATTCCGCGATTAACTTCTGCACAGAGACCCGCACAAGAAAAATATATAGGTGTGAATCACGATTATATTTTATGTTATTCTAAAAACAAATCATATAATTTTCACTCTGTTATAAACAGAGATTTTAGTAAAGAAGTTTTTTGCGATAATATAGGAAAATTTTTTAAAAATGATACAAGCCCAATTCTTGCATCAGCTACACAAGGATATTCAAATGGTGGAGATTATGATATTGAATTTAATGGAAAAATATTTAGTCCAATTGATTCAAGTGGAAATCGTAGGCGTTGGCTTTGGACAAAAGAGAGAATGCAAAAAGCTATTGAGTTAGGAATAATAGTTGAAACAAAAAATAGTTTGAGAGTTAGAAATTATATAAATAAAGAATTTCAAGTCGGAACAAATAAAATGGTTGATAAAGACGAAAAATTATCTATAACAACCTTTGATTTAATGAAAGCCGATTTTGTCAATGATAAAGGAACGGATGAGATTAAAGAATTATCGATTCCTTTTTCTTTTCCAAAACCGACAAATTTAATAAAAACATTATTGCAACTTTCAACCACGCCAAATTCAAACGATATTATTTTAGACTTTTTTGCAGGAAGCGGAACGACTGCCCAAGCGGTTATGGAGTTAAATGCCCAAGATAAAGGCAATAGAGAGTTTCTTTTGGTGCAGTTAGATGAAGTTATCGACAAAAGCAAATCAAAAACGGCTTATGAGTTTTGTAAAAATGAGCTAGGAAGCGAAAATCCTACGATTTTTGACATTACCAAAGAGCGCATAAACGCGCAAGCGCAAAAATCGCGCAAAATTCAAATTTGGATTTAGGATTTAAAATCTATGAATTGCGTGAAAATGATTTTGACTCACAAAATGGTGCTTTGTTTAAAGAAGTTGATAAAAACGCATTGTTAGAAAGTTTTAGACTTCAAGACTCCACGCCTTTGAGTGTAGAAAATCAAACAATCGATTTGGGTGGATACAAAGCGATAAGGGCAGGGGAAAAGCTGTATTTACTCAATAGCGGCTTTGAAATGAAACATTTGCAAAAACTAATCTCGCTAATTGACGCGCAAAAAGACTTTGTGATAAAAGAGATAAGTTATCTTAATGACGCCTTTGAAAGTGCTAGAATCCGCGAAATAGAAGAGGGAATCAAATCTTACAGCAACAAAAAAGGGCTTAAAATCCTTGTGCGAGCGAGGTTTGCTTAATGGGATTTAGTTATGAAAGAAATTTGCCACACCAAAGCAAGGCGATAGATTGTGTTTTGTTAGCCTTAAAAGGTGCGAGCGTAGAAGCAAGCTTAAACAAAAGTTTTAACCCAAAGATAAGCATTAACGACTTAAATTTAAGCGCAAATTTAAGAGAGTTACAAAAACGAGAAAATATAAATTCTTTGCACACGCTTACAAGGGTGTTTGATGTATGTATGGAGACAGGGACTGGAAAAACTTACACCTACACTAAAATGGCATTAGAGTTGTGTAAGGAATTTGGGTTGCGAAAATTTATCATCATCGTCCCAAGCCTAGCTATAAAAGCCAACACGCTTAACTTTTTACAAGCCGTTGCCACAAGAGAGCATTTTAAAAGTGAATTTGAGCTTGAAATCATCGCTAATGCAATCGAAGCTAAAAAACAAGCTGGCAAAAAAGGCAGAAAGCTAATGCCAAATGGGTTGCGTGATTTTATAGAAAATGACAATCCAAAAGAGGTGCATTTTTTAATCATAAACGCCCAAATGCTTACGGCGACTTCGATGAATGAGGATTATGAACAAAACTTGTGTGATGAATTTAGCAATCCTTATGACGCGCTTAATGCGGTAAATGCCGTGTGCATTGTAGATGAGCCACATAGGTTTGATGAGACAAATAAGGCGTGGGCGAGGATTGTGAATAAAACAGAAAAAGCCATAAATCCGCAGATGATTTTTCGCTATGGTGCGACATTTAAAGAGGACGGGCGTGGAAACAAATATCACAATCTTATCTACCAACTCAACGCCATTAGTGCGTTTAATGACAATCTAGTCAAAGGCGTGGAAATCAGTGTCTGCGAAGCACAAGGTAGCGAAAAGCACAAATGGGTAGAATTTAGCGGCATAGAAAACAATCAAGCCAAATTTGAACTCAAAGAGCAGGGCAAAAGCGGAGTGCTTAGGCAAGTGAGATTAAATGCTGGTGAGAGTTTGGGCGTGATAGATGAGAATTTAGCGCATTTGTGCGTGGAGATAAAAACCGCAAAATCAAAAGCAATCACAAAATTTAAACTCAATAATCAAGACGATAACAACGAGCTAAAAAAGGGCGATAGGATTAACCTAAATGCGTATTTGCCACAAATGCAAACGCAAATGCTACAAACTGCGCTTAAAAAGCACTTTGAGCTAGAAAAAAGGCTAATGCAAAGTCAAACGAAAATCAAACCCTTAACGCTGTTTTTCATCGAGGATATTGAAAGTTACCGCAGTGATGACGCTACAAGGGAGTTTTTACGAATCGAGTTTGAAAAAATCGCCGAGAATTTAATGCGTGAGAATTTAAAAGAGGCGAGTGGGTTTTATAAGGAGTATTTAGAAAAGTCATTGCGTGATTTGCGAGGCATTAGCGGCGGGTATTTTTCCAAAGATAACTCAAATAAAGAAGAGTATGTCGTAAGTGAGATAAATGAAATTTTACACGACAAAGAAAAGCTGTTAAGCTGCGAGAATATAAGGCGTTTTATCTTTTCTAAATGGACTTTGCGTGAGGGCTGGGACAATCCAAATGTCTTTGTGATATGCAAACTGCGTTCTAGCGGAAGCGAGATAAGCAAACTCCAAGAGGTTGGGCGTGGGCTTAGGCTGCCTGTGAATGAATATATGTCGCGCGTGGGGAATGATGGTGATTTTGGGGCGCATTATTTGCATTATATAGTAAATGATAGTGAGCGAGATTTTGCGCAAAGCCTTATAAGCGATATAAACGCTCAAAGTGGCGTGATATTTAGCGAAAATGCTACAAAGTTAGATAATGCGATGATAGATAAACTTTGTGAAGTTTCAGGGCTGAGCAGGCTAAAACTACAAATGGAGCTAGTGGAAAAAGGCGTGATTGACGAGGATTTGGTGTTTTTAGAAAATGGTATGTTAAAGCTAAAAGAACTTTATCCAAACGCTTTTGACAAAGAAAACTTGCAAAAAGACAAAGTGCGACAAAGTGGCAAAACACAAACAAAGGCGCATATCCGCCGTGATAATTACAAAATCTTACAAGAACTTTGGGAGACTATCAACCAAAAGGTGATTTTAGAGTATAAAATTCAAAGTGAAGCGAAATTTGAAGCTTTGTTGGAGGAATTTTTGCGTGATTTTACGCAAAAGGCTGTGAATTCAAGCGTCATTACGACAACCAAGAGACTAGAAACGCACAATCAGCAAGCAAATTTGCAAGAAGTTTTGCTCACTTCTAACACGCAAGAGTTGCGCTATCAAGCGATGAGTGAAGATGAGTTTGTGAAAGAGGGCGCAAATGCCTTGCTAGCAAATATAAACACCTTGCGAAAGGTGCTAAAACAAGTGGGATTTGACGAGAAATTTTACAATCAACGAAATGTCGCTATGCTGAAAAGTGAATTTAATAGATTTTTGTTTGAAAATGCGATAAGCGGCTTTGAAGTGGGCTTTGCTAAAATCTCTAGTGCGACACAGCCAAACTTGCACCCTACGGCTTTCACAGATACAAATGGCAAACCCTATGAGGCGATAGAATCAAGCAATTTAGGGATAGAATCTAGCGATGAAATCACGCCAAAAAATTATCTTTTTGATGAGTTGTTTTATGATTCTGCTATTGAGAGAGAAAATATCTTACAAAATGTTGATAGAGTTTTGGTTTTCACCAAGATTCCTAAAAATGCGTTAAAAATCCCTGTGGCAGGTGGGATAAGCTACACACCAGATTTTGCTTATGTTTTGAAGTGCGAAAATGGCGAGCAGATATATTGCATAATTGAGAGCAAGGGCAAAGATTTGCGTGATTTAAGCAAGGTAGAAAATCTAAAAATATCTCGTGCCGAGCAGTTTTTGGAAAAAAGTGGGATTTTTGGTGCAAAGATACAATTTAGGGCGCAATTTGAAAGCGAAGCAATCACAAAGATTTTGCAAGAATTTTTAAATAAAAATGATATTTAACAGAATCCTTTTTGCTTACGAATCGCAAAGATATTTAAAGAAAAATTTAGATTTTAGGCAAGGATATTTTTTTGAGAGTTGAGGCGTTTAGTAGATTTGTGCAAATTAGCATTGAGGAATACAATCCCGCACTTACGCAGATTCTTAACTATGCAAAAAAGCGTTTTCAGCAGATTTCACACCTGAACTTCAAAAAGATATGTATATAAAAGGATTCAAAAATGAGTAATATTTACTTCTTTGGTGATACACACGGAAGCCTTGATATAGATAAGATTTTTATGCCTAGTTATCAAGCAGATGATTATATTATTGTCTGTGGAGATTTTGGCGTATTATGGAGTGATGAAACGGGTGTGTTTAAGCAAGATGATATGCTAGAAAAAGAAGCCAAGCTAAAAGAACGCATTCAAACCTTGCCTTGCACTCTTTTGTTTATAGATGGTAACCACGAGAATTTTAATCGCCTAAACACTCTTAAGCAAGTTGAGAGATTTGAATCTATTGTGGGTGAATATATAAAAGATAAATGCTATCATCTCAAAAGAGGGAATATTTATAATATAATAGGACATACTATTTTCACTATGGGTGGAGCTTTAAGCATAGATAAGGCGTGGAGGGCTGAAAGGCTAAGCTGGTGGAGGCAAGAAGCCATTACTCAAATGGAACTTGAGAATGCTTTACACAATATACAAAACTACAAAGGAAAAATAGAGCTTGTAGTAACCCACACTTGCCCCCAAAGCTTTTTAAGCCCTTTAAGCGAACTTATCAATATAGACCATAAGATTCACGATGAGAATCCATACAAGCTAGAAAAGATTAAAAACGCTTTGATTGATAATCATCAAAAACCACAATTTTGGATATTTGGTCATTGGCATAGAGATGTGAATTTTACAAGCGATGAGATAGAGGCAAATACCTTGTATTTGCATTGCTTGAAGTTAGATAAGCATAAAAACTTTGAGCGATTTGATTTTAGAAAAGAGATTTTTTATGCCAAAACGAGAAATAGACATAAGGAGTGATTAAATGATAAAAATAAAACTTTCTACTATATTATTTATTATTGCAATAATTGTAAGTAATGCTAATGCGGTTTTCTGTGTTGATTTTGCAACACTTAATGTATATGAACAAATGACAAATAGTAAATATACTCAAGGAGATAATGAAATTGGAAATGAAATAAGAAATATTACAAATACGATAAAAAGTGAAATTAAGCAAATAGAAAACAATAACAAAACACTATTAAAAAACTTAAAGAGAGCAAAAGAAGCCGAATCAATTTTGGCTTTGAAAAAAAGCTTTTTGCTTAAGCAAAACAACGAGTTACAAAGCATAAATAACAATATAAAGGCAAACTAGAATGAAAATTGAATCTGCAAAAGTTAATTTATACAAACCATACCAAAATAATCTTTGTATTTTTTTACAAGAAGAAGAGGTTTTGCAAAAATTAATTTTATTTGGTGGAATTTTAGGCTGTATTCTTGCTTTCTTAACTTCTTTTTTTACTATTGGAGAAAATATTGCCATAGGACTCTATATGCTAGGAGTCATATATGCAGGAATAATGATAGGACTTTATTTTGTAAGCGAAACAAAAGATACAAAAGAAGCTGTTATTCCAAATGAAGCAGATAAAGAGTATTTACTTTCACTTGGATATGAAGTGAAAAAGTTTTATGGAGACGCTGTTAAAAGTGGTAGAGTAAAAAACAATAAAACTCGTCCTTTGCTTATAAATGCAGAAACAATGAAACGGCACTTTCTTGTAATGGCAACCATTGGAGCAGGAAAATCAGTTCTAATGAAAGGATTGATAGAACAATATGCCGTATTGGGCGGAGGTTGTTTTATTATTGATGGTAAGGGGACAGATGAGTTTGCAAAGGAAATATATGGAGTAGTTGCAAGTGTGGGGAGAGAAGATGATTTTGTATATCTTAATTTTTTAGATATGGATAATACTCACACAATCAATCCATTATTGAGCGGAGGGGCGTTAAGTATATATGAAATTCTTATTGCTTTATTGATAGGAGAAGAAAACGAATGGAAAGAAAAACAAAAAGAATTTATGAAATGTATCCTCAAACTTATGGTGTATAAAAGAGATAATGAAAAAGACTTTGTTTTTGACTTTTCATCACTTACAAATATGATGAGTCTTGTAACGCTAGTAAAAACTGCAATAGAATATAAACATTTAGCAAGATATAATGTTGGAATAATGGATTTTGTTAAATATGTAAGTTCTACCATTGAAGTGGATATAAATGATTTTTTACAAGGAGATAAAGAAAATAAAAAATGGGTAGATGAAATGATTAAAAAAACAAGTGGAGAGGGGCAAGGCATTTATGATGTTTCTGTATGCGTTGGAGCTTGGAGAAATGTTTTGACAAATTTAAGCTCAGACTATGGTAGGATTTTTAACGCTCCAAACCCTGATATTTCTTTATGGGAAGCTACACAAAGAAATAAAATTATATTTGTAACATTGCCTACAATGGATTCTGATACTACTCCAAAAGAGCTTGGAAGATTGTTGCTAGGACTTATTAAAGGAGTCGCCGCCCAAAAAGCAAAATTTGCAAAAGAATCTAAAATTCCTTTTGCTTGTTTTTGTGATGAGTTGGGAAGCTATGTTATTGAGGGATTTGGAAGATTAGAATCTAAAAGTAGAAGTTTGGGTATTAGCGTTGTTCCATTTTTTCAAAGTCCCGCACAAATTGATGTTGTTGCAAAAAATGATTATGAAAGAAAAGAAATCATTGATGTTACTATTAATGAAAAATATGCACCCTGAAACAACAGAATTTTATGCAAAAATGGTTGAAAAAATTAAAACAATGAGCAGAGACTATCTTAAAAGGCGTGATGGAGCTAAAGGTTCTGGAGCGACAGAAGATACTTTTAGAATAGAAGAGAAAGAAGCCATAGAACATAATGAAGTAGTAAATATGAATAATGGCGAGATGATGATATTTGCTAATGGCAAACTACATAGAGCCATAGCACAAACGGAAACTTCTTTAATGGCACTTGGTAAAAAAACGACTTATCAAGGAATGAGTAGCGAGAAAATTCCATTAGTTCAATATGTTAGCAAAAGAATATTTTTTAAAAAGACTAATGAAATTGTTAAAAAACTAGGATTAAGTTATGCAACAAACACAAATGCAGAAGCAATGAGTAATTGAATTTATCATCTTTTGCGTATTTTTATAGAATCTGTATTCTTGCTTTTGTTATTTGTTAAAGTTAAATCCTGTGTAATGCTATCTTTGAGCTGTAAAGTATAATCAATCATTACAGGCTGGTCATAGCCTCGTATGCTTTTAACACAATGAGGTAGCCAAGTGAGTTGTCTGCCCATTTTTTCAATCAAGTCCCCTAATTCATCATCGCTAAATTTCGTAGTAGAATCATAGACTGAACCCTGCATACGCATAAAATCATACTTTGCAAGAAAACTTCCTATATCATTATAGGCATTATGCCAATCACTTTCAGTGTAATACTCTTGCAGAGCTTTAGTATCTAAATCAAAGGCTATGGTTTTAAGTTTTTTATTGTCTATTTTGCCAAATTTCATTGTCTTTATCTTTTTGAAAGAGTGCAATCAAATCGCCCACATAGTTTGGATTATTGCTATCGCCTAGCCAATCCCAACTTTTAACATTCTTAGCAAACCAATCGCAATGTTTTAGACAATTAAATACTAAAATCCCTAAATGTGCTTGTGCGTTTTTCTCGCCTCTAAACTCATAATGATTTTTAGATACTTTTGTAAGTCCTGCTCTTTTAGTAGCCAACTCTTCTATCTTTGCATACATTTCATCTAAGTCGTAGATGTCCTCTCTTAGAATCTTTTCTTCATCTAATTCAAATCGTGTGCCAAACATAGTTAATCCTTTGTGAAATTTACAAAAGAAACAAAGGGGAGGACGACAACTGCCACCTTCCCCCTTTGCGAGTGTGATTATAACATTGTATTCTATTAGGAATCTTAAAGAAAAAATGAAGTGTAGAAGTGCATATGAATACAACGAAAATTAGCACCTATTTAATAAAATTTTCAATAAAAGTTGTTATCATATACGACAAGTAATAAAGAGATGTGTGTATGAAAATATATAGCTTTGACATCGGTGTAGCGAGCATTGGCTGGGCGTTTATAGAAAATGAAGTGCTACAAGATTGTGGTATTAGAATCTTTACCAAAGCAGAAAATCCAAAAAATGGAGCCTCCCTAGCTTTGCCTAGGCGAGAGGCACGAGGAGTGCGAAAACGATTAGCAAGAAGAAGAGGGAGATTAAACACCATAAAACAATTACTTTGTAAAGAATTTGGATTGCAATTAGAAGATTATTTGAGTAATGATGGTGAATTGCCAAAAGCCTACACTGCTTCTAAAGCTAACCCTTTGAAATCCCCTTATGAGCTACGCACACTTGCCCTAAGTCAAAAGCTAGATTCTAAAGATTTGGTGCGTGTGATTTTACACATTGCAAAGCACCGTGGCTATGGTAATAAACACGCCAAAGACAGCAAAGACACAGAATCTGGCAAGGTTAAAAAGGCAATAGAATTTAATCGCAAGACTCTAGCAGAAAAGGGTTATAGGAGTGTTGGAGAATATCTATATAGAGAATTTTTCCAACAAAGCAGAATCTCACAAAATAACGGTGCAACAGAATTTGTCAATGTGCGAAACAAGACTGGGAATTACGAGCATTGTGTAGCGCAAGATATGCTAAAAGATGAGCTTGAACTCATCTTTAGGAAACAAAAAGAGCTTGGCTTACATTTAAGCGATGGGTTTGAAAAGCAGCTTTTAGACAAGATTTTTGAGCAACGCCCATTAAAAAGCTTTGCGGATAAGGTTGGGAAGTGCCAGTTTATCGCTGGAGCAAAGCGCGCGCCCAAAGACAGCATAAGCGCGATAGAGTTTGTAGCACTCTCGCGCATTATCAACACACTTGCCAATCTTAGCAAGAAAAGCGGAGAGATGTATGACAAAGCTATGGTTCTTACAATTTTAGATTCTGTGCTAGAAAAAGGAGAGATGAGCTACTACGCATTGCGTGAAGCCATCAACCTAGATGAAAAAATACGATTTGCGGATTCTAGGCTAGATTATAGCAAGGAGATAAAAGAGACAGAAAAGGTAAAATTTGTAGAATGTAAAAATCTAAAATCTTTTAAAAAGGTGTTAGGGAATTGTTATAAAACATTAGAAAGAAAGCATATAGACTCCATTGCAGAGCGCATTGCTGTGATAAAAGATGTAGAGAAACTACACAAAGAGCTAGAATCCTATTGCGCCACAGAGCAGCTCTCTCTTACAAGCGAGCAGATACAAGCCCTAAGCCATCTTAACTTCTCATCACACATTAGCCTAAGTCTCAAGGCATTAGAGCAGATTCTACCCTTTATGCGCGGAGAGCGTGAAGCACGCAGCAGCGATGCGGACTATTGTATCGGCATTGATGAGAGTGGAGAGAGCCAGTGCTTGCGCTATGATGAGTCTGTAGAAAAAGCAGGGTTAAAAGCTCTAAGCAAAGATACTTTAAAAGGGCAGATACTCCCACCGCTTAATGAGTTTGAACCATATCTCGCAAACCCCGTTGTAGCAAGGGCATTAGCCGAGTATAGAAAGGTGCTAAACGCGCTGCTTAAGCAATATGGCAGCCCCCATAAAATCCACATAGAATACGCCAGAGAAGCCAAGCTAAATACCACAGAGCGACAAAAGTATGAAAAAGAGCAGAAAGATAATTACGCCGCTAATCAAGCTGCCCACAAGAAATGCCAAGAGTTAGGGCTTGAGCCAAGTAGCACCAATCTCTTAAAGCTAAAGCTTTGGCAAGAGCAAGGAGGGTTGTGTCTATATAGTGGGGCAAAAATCACAATCTCCTACTTGCAAGATCCCACCGCATTGCAAGTGGATCATATCTATCCCTACTCGCGTAGCTTTGATGATAGCTATATGAATAAGTGTCTAGTCCTTACAAAAGCAAACCAAGAAAAGGGCAACCGCACGCCTTTTGAAGCCTTTGGAACAGACTCTGCCAAGTGGGGAGTTATCACAACCCTAGCCCAAAAGCTCCCACACAAAAAACGCCGTAGAATCCTAAACACAGCCTTTAACGATAAGGAAGCAGGATTTAAGCTCCGTAACCTTAATGACACAAGCTATATCGCACGCCTTGTAGCAGATTATACTGAAACATATTTGGAGTTTTTGTCCCTAGTTGAGAGTGAGAACACCACGCTTGGCAAGGGGCAAAAGGGGAGCAAAAAGCACATTGCCATTGTCAATGGTGCGCTTACTAGCACGATGAGATATTATCTAGGCTTTGCTAGCAAAGATAGGGATAATCACTTACACCACGCTCTTGATGCGGTGATTATTGGCTTTATGAATGATAGTGTGATAAAGGCTTTTAGCGATTTCAAAAAGACGCAAGAGACAAGCAAAGCCGCCTACTATGCCCACACTCTAAGTAAGCAGGAGTATAAAAAACAACGAGCTTTTATCCAACTCCCAAGCGGCGAAAATTTCCGCGCAAACGTGCTAGAAAAAGCAGAATCTGTCTTTGTTTCCAAACCACCAAGAAAAAGAGTGAGAGGGGCATTGCACGAAGAAAGCTTTTATTCACAAAATGATACAAAATTACTCAAGAGCTATGGTGGGGCAGAAGGTATAGAAAAAGCCTTACAATTGGGAAAAATCCGTCAAATTGGCACAAAGATTGTAAGCAATGGCGCGATGGTGCGTGTGGATATTTTTAAACATAGAAAAAGTGGCAAATTTTACGGTGTGCCTGTTTATACAATGGACTTCGCGCTAGGGATTTTGCCAAATAAAGCGGTTGTGCAAGGCAAAGATAAAAATGATGTGATTAAAGATTGGCTAGAGATGGATTCTAGCTATGAATTTATATTTTCACTCTATAAAGATGATTTGCTTTTGGTGCAAAAGAAAGAAATGGCGGAGCCTGAGCTATGCTACTTTGTGAGTTTTGATACTAGTGGTGCAAGCATCAAAGTGGCAAAACACGATAATAACTTCTCCACACTCACAGAGAATCAAAAACTCCTCTTCAGCAATGCTACAAAAGAGGAAGTGGTGGGTAAAAGCATTGGAATCCAAAATCTCAAAGTTTTTGAAAAATGGCAAGTCTCAGTTTTAGGTGAAGTAAAACGCACACAATCATACCCACGCGAAAACATATCTCTTGCCTCTAAAGCAAAGAAATAAAATGAGTTTTGATGAAGCCTTTAGAAGTGTCTTGGTTAGCTCTGAAGCAAAGCTTAGTTTGCAGGCAAATCACTTGGTGCTAAAGCAAACAAATAAAGAGGCAAAACTTTTTCTCAAAGATATTCATTTTGTGATTTTAGAATCTCCACAAATTCTTATTACTTCCGCCTTATTAAGTGCCTTTGCAAAACACAATATCGTTCTTTTGACTTGTGATGAAAGTCATCATATCAATGGCATTATGCACTCATATTTGGGGCATTTTCAGCACGCTAAAATTGCCAAGGAACAAATGATGGTCAGCACTCATAAAAAAGCGATTGTATGGCAAAAAATCGTTAAAAATAAAATTACAAATCAAGCCCGTATCTTAAAATTACACCACAAATCTAAAGAAAGCGATGAACTCTTAAGTTTTGCTAAAAATGTTTCACTGGGGGATTCTAGAAATTTAGAGGCAGTTGCAGCAGCAATATATTTTAAGGCCTTATTTGGCAAAGAATTTCACAGAGATGAAATAAACTTTATCAATTCTGCACTTAACTATGGCTATGCGATTCTTAGGGCTTGTATCGTGCGAAATGTCTGTATCAGTGGGCTTATTACTTGGCTAGGAATTAAACACGACAATATGTATAATAGTTTTAATCTTTGTGATGATTTAATAGAAGTATTTCGCCCGTGGGTAGATCTATGTGTGCTTAAACTGAATACGCTAGATAAAGAAGCAACCTTACGGCCAAACGACAAACGAGAGCTTATTAATATTTTACAACAAGCAGCCTTAATAGATGGCCAAAAACATCCTTTGAGCCGAGCCATTGGACGCTATATTCAAAGTTTTAGATCGGCGTTATTAGGAGATCAAACATTAATGGTTGTAAGTTTTGAAACTTGAAGATAAATTTATGCGCATACTCTTAATGTTTGATGTGCCAACAAAAACAAAAAAAGAACAAAAACAAGCTACAAGATTTCGAAATGAACTCATCAAGCTTGGCTTTTTTATGATGCAATTTAGCGTGTATATGAAAATATGCAAAGGGTTAAGCTCGGCAAAAAGCTCTCTAAATGCTGTAAAAAAGGTGCTTCCACCTTATGGTAATGTCCGCGCACTTATCATCACAGAAAGACAATTCGACAATATAGAAATATTATTAGGAAACCCATCATTTAATGAAAATGTTAATGAAGATAAAAATCTTGTGCTATTTGACTTTGACGAAAATGCGGGTGATTACCGCTATGGTATGGAGTATCAAAAACAAGAAGAATTGAATACAACTACTACACAACCAAAACAAAAAATCAAAAATAGGCAACCAAGCTTATTTGAATTCTAGGGTTTTGATAGGGATATGATTTACCCTGCGGAAGACCCCTTACTCCCTTATTTTAGTCCCTTCTTAAACTTCTATGTCGCGAATTATAAAGGATTTCAGGTAATTTCTAGCTTAAAATCCTTTGAAATCCCTATCTATAGGCACCAACAGAGAGCCTATTCTAGCATATAGAAGTTTAAGAAGGGACTAAAACAATACCAGCGTGGCTAAGCTACATTTTAGAAATTCTAGCATATAGAAGTTTAAGAAGGGACTAAAACAGCAAGCGCAGCTGCCTTTGCGCCTATTTATGATTCTAGCATATAGAAGTTTAAGAAGGGACTAAAACTGCAGTTTCTTCTGCTAAAGCCCATAGTTTTATTCTAGCATATAGAAGTTTAAGAAGGGACTAAAACAATTAAATCTGGTGCGTCAAAAAACACTAAATTCTAGCATATAGAAGTTTAAGAAGGGACTAAAACGTAAATTCAACACATAGCTTAATTAAAAGGATTCTAGCATATAGAAGTTTAAGAAGGGACTAAAACGCAATATCATTCTGTGGCAAGCCGATTATTATTCTAGCATATAGAAGTTTAAGAAGGGACTAAAACCCCTCCGCTCATTTATTCCCCCTATGATTAATTCTAGCATATAGAAGTTTAAGAAGGGACTAAAACTCATTAAGTCTTGAATTGCTGAGATTGTAGATTCTAGCATATAGAAGTTTAAGAAGGGACTAAAACATACAATAACAAAGGACACCCTGCTCAAAGATTCTAGCATATAGAAGTTTAAGAAGGGACTAAAACTCATTAAGTCTTGAATTGCTGAGATTGTAGATTCTAGCATATAGAAGTTTAAGAAGGGACTAAAACAAGCGAGCAATTAGGATTAAGCAAAAAAAAATTCTAGCATATAGAAGTTTAAGAAGGGACTAAAACAGTCGTGCTATCTATCATATCATCGTGTGAATTCTAGCATATAGAAGTTTAAGAAGGGACTAAAACATGCAAGAAAAAAACATATTAAAAGGCATAGATAATATATAATATTATAGTAAAACATATAATATTATATACTTTGCTATATTTATCTATACTTATATTATATATATCAAATAAATGTTATAATGATAAAAATCTCTTAAATCAAAGGAGTTTCAAATGACAGCCATATCTACACAACACACACAAAGACGCTCATTATTAGGCACTAGAATTGTATTAGATGAAGAAAAGATTCTAAAAGAAAACAAATACGACTTAGATAGAATGTATGAGATTATTGATGAATTGGCTAAAGAATCTGGACTTATAAAGATAGATAAACACACCTATCATTGCAAAGGCAATGATAAAGACTTGGCGTGTTTAGGCATATTTGTATATAACAATCTTATTGATTGCAAATGGTTCACTTTGAATGTTAAAGAATGGGATTGGATAAGTGAAAAAGAGGGGAACGAGACTCTTATTGGCGATGATATGGGCGTTTGGCAATGAAGAATCGTAAAGCCCTAAACTTTGATTTATCTACAAATGAACTTAAAAAGCATTTTAATAGCACTGCGGAAGCTTATAGTCAAATCAAAATATTTATGATTGAAAATGGTTTTGAGCATAGGCAATATTCAGGTTATATTTCTAAAGAACCTATGAATGAAAGAGAAATAACAAAATTAGTTAGAAAACTTAATAAACAGCTATCTTGGCTCTCTACTTGTGTGCTAAATTTTGATGTAACAGATATAGGCGAACAACACGACTTAACACATTTGCTTACAGGTAAAAAATCAAAAATTGCAGAATTTGAAATAAGTAATGAATCTAACGAAGCTAAAAAGACAGAGCTTATAAGAAAACATAGATAAGGATATTATATTCTATTATAATATATAAAAATATATAATATTATATACTTATATATATTATGTTATATTTATCTATATTTTCTTATACGACTTGATACAAGTTCTACATTTTCATTTGTTGATTCATTCTCTAGCTCATTTAGTCTGTTTTGCACTTTTTGCAACAAAGCATTAGAAAATCCATTTGTTTTAATCTCTTCACAACTTGTAAGCTTGTGGGTATGTGTTTCATCTTCAAGCAATAAATCAAGCTCCTTTTCTCCATAATAGTGAAATTTTGTTATAATGCTTTCAAGATTAGCAATGGCAAAAAGTTCAGGATAATGCTCAAATAAAAAATTAATATCAAACAAATCTCTAACCTTGTCTCTTCCATTGAAAGCATTAATTTTCATAGCAATGAGTTTGTCAATATTATATACATTTACTCCATTGATATTTTGATAAAAAATGTTTTTGTCTTTTAATAAACGCAAACGATTTCTTTCTCTGCCACTTACTTCAATTTTTAGTGGATAGTTTCCTAGATGTGATGTAGCCGTTCCTACAAACCTATAAAAAACCATAAATAAATAGAAATATCTATAAATAGTTTTTCTGTTGTATTCCTGTTTCAACCTTGGCTATTTGCAATATTATTTGTCGCTAAATCATATTGCAGAGCCGTCAAGTCCGCAGGCGTAAATTCGGACAGAACTTGCCCTATTTTTTGTGGAATAAGATTGTAGAGATTTAAACTGGCATTATAATCTCTATCTATTTTTAATCCACAATTTTCACATTCATAGATTCTTTCTTTAAGTGTGAGAGTTTCTTTAATGCTTCCACATTTTGAGCAAGTCTCAGAGCTTGGATAGAATGTATCAGCCTCTATAATCTCTCTTTTGTGGTAATCGCTTTTATACTGAAGCTGTCTTTTAAACTCATAAAAGCTTACATCGCTTATTGCCTTTGCTAATCTATTATTTTTCATTAAGCCTTTAATATTGAGATTTTCAAGTCCAAAGTAAGCATAATGTTTTACTAGGCTTGAAGTGAGCTAATGTAAAAAATCATTTCTTACATTAGCGATTCTTGTGTGGAGTTTATTAAGCTTAACACTTTGCTTTAAGTAGTTATGAGACTTTTTTATGCCTTGCATTGCTTCACTCTTGGTTTTTGGGTGTTGCTTTTTGCTTAGACTTCTGCTCACTCTTCTTAAACGCCGTGTAAGCTTATTTAAGGGTTTGGGTGCTTGAATGCTTAAGCCATTAGATAAACTTGCAAAGGATTTTAAGCCAACATCTATGCCTAATCCAAGTTTTGTTTGTTTGCTATCTTTATGAGTTCTTTTAAATTCGCTTTCACTTATCTCTAAGCTAAAAGAAGCATAGAATCTATTAGCTTTTTGGGAAATAGTGCAAGAGTGAATTTTACCTTGAAATCTTAGATTCTCTCTTAACTTAACACTGCCTAGATTTGGAATCTTTAAAAATTGTTTATTGTTTTTACTTTCAAATTTAACAATAAGGCAGATGAATTTATTGATGAAGTATTGAGAGAAGAAAGAGATTTACAAGATTCTAATCAAAAATCTAAAACCTGCAAAAAGAGACGCCAATGAGTGAAAAAGAAACAAGGCTATATTATTAAAGGAGATTCTATCATCACTTGGGCTTTTGGACATATTCTAAAACTTGCAGAATATGGCGATTGGGGCAATCCAAATCAAAACACAAACGAGTGGCCAAACACCACTTACGCAAAAGTCTTTGGTGTAGAAAGGTTTGTAGTGGTGGAGGGTAGGGAGAAATAACAAATTCGCTTTTGATTTGTGGATTGTTTCACTTTGTTTGCAATAACAATGCTTTGCCCTTGATTCAAAGTTTTATTAGTAACTCTCTACTATAATGCAAGATTTATTTTTGATTTTAGAAGGACAAAATAATTATGTTAGATAGATTCCACAAACTTAAAGAGTATTTTCCGCAGTGCTTTGACAAAAACGGCGATTTAATGCCACACAAACTTCAAAAGGCGATTTTGGATTTGGCGCAAGAAATTAACGCACAAGCAAACACAGCAACGCAGGATTTAGAAAATGAAGCGGCGTTTTCACTCTCAAAAGAGTCATATAGCCTAAATTGGCTTGGCAAGTCTTATGCTAAACTCTTGCGTCATTTGCCTACACACACGCTGATTGCGCAAGATAGCGCGCACAACGCACAGCCACAAAATGCAAATTCTAAAAATGTCCTTATCAAAGGCGACAATTTAGAAGTGCTAAAACACCTAAAAAACGCTTATTACCGCAAAGTAAAGATGATTTATATCGACCCGCCTTATAACACGGGCAATGGAGACTTTATCTACAATGACGAGCGAAGTTTCACGCCGCAGAGTTTGGCGCAAATGGCAAATATAGAGCTTGAAGAAGCAAGCAGCATACTTAATCTTACGCTTAAAAATTCTAGCACGCATAGTGCGTGGCTTAGTTTTATGTATCCGCGATTATATATCGCTAGGCAGCTTTTGCGTGATGATGGCGTGATTTTTATTAGCATTGACGATAATGAACAGGCAAATTTAAAACTTTTATGCGATGAAATTTTTGGGGAAGATAATTTTGTAGCTAATATTATTTGGCACTCTAAAAATAAACCGAGTGGTAATACAACTGAAAACAAAACCATTGATACAAGAACCGAACATATACTTTGCTATCAAAAAAGTTATTTTTTAGCAAATAAATACGAAAATACAAAAGACGAATTAAAAGAAAAAGGGTATATTTTAAAAGACGAATTTTTTAAAACAAGAGGATATTATAAACTTACTCCTTTAATGCGCTCCTGTTCGGCAAGCAGTTTTAAATATATTGAAAGCCTAGACTATGAAGTAAAAGCACCAGACGGCACTATTTTTAAAAATCATCAAAACATTAAAAAACCAAAATCATATTGTTACACTTGGAGTAAAAAACTATTTGATTTTGGCAATGCAAATGGATTTATTGAAATACAAAAAACAAGCGATGGTTTTTGGTGTATTTATAGAAAAATGTATGAATTTTGTGCTATTGACAATAAAAAATTAGAAATTGTTTATAGAAAAAGTGGAAATGCTTATAATAACCTTATAACAGGAATTTAAAGGTGCTTAAAACAAAGAAGTCTAAGAAAAAATATATACGATAAAATATCAAAAGGTAGAAATATGTTTATGCTTTCAATTTTTGCTTTTGCAACATTTATTTTTTATTTAAAAAGTAAATTTTTATCAGTTAATGAGAATATTTTAAGCTCTATTGCTTATATTTTGGGAATAAGCACATTGATTATTGGTTTTTTGGTTTATTTTAGAGATGAGCCATTGCAAACCAATATATTATATCTAGCTTTTATTCCTTAACTTAATCCAACTTGGAATCCAAAAACTCTGCCACAGAATCCAAAGAATTAAAAAGCAAAGTCTCTAAATCCTTGAGGTGATAAACGCTATTGAGAAGCACTTTGATAAACACTTTAGATTCTCGTTTGGTTGGGATTTGCGGCTAGGTTTAAGAATCTAGTCAAAATATTTTGATGTTGTTTTGGGAGAGATGTCGCATTCAAAAATATCACTAAAATGCCCCGCCTTAAATTCCTCAACCCCTGCGCGCCCGATCATTGCTGCATTATCTTGGCAAAACTCAAGCGGAGCGAGAAAAAGCTTTGCGTGATATGTGTCGCATATTTGCTGTATTGCTGTCCGCAGGGCTTCATTTGCGCTTGCACCGCCGACGATAGCGAAGTTTTTGATTTGGGTTGTTTTGAAATAGCGATGTGTTTTGTCGCAAATATGCTCTATGGCAGCTTGCTGAAATGAGGCGCAAATATAAGCTCTAAGCTCGTCATTGAGACTTTGAGAATCTAATTGATTTTGAATCATAAGCCTTGTGGCGTTTTTGAGTCCTGAGAAGCTAAAGCTTATGGTTTTGTCGTGCTTGAGTGGCAGTGGAAGGGGTGCCAAGGTTTTTTCAGAATCTTTATCAAGGCTTTGTGTGTAAGTAGCGGAGTTGTGATATGCTTTTGCATATTGCTCGATGATAGGACCTCCGGGATAGCCAAGATTAAGCATTTTGGCGACTTTGTCAAAGCATTCTCCAAAGCTATCGTCCATACTTTTGGCGATGATTTTGAAGCAAGTCGGGCTTATGGCTTCTATGATTTGTGTATGTCCGCCCGATACAAGTAGCACACTCATCGGAAAGGTGCATTGATGTTGGTTGATAAATAGCGAATAAAAATGCCCGATAAGGTGATTTATCGTAATGATCGGAATCTGCAGTCCAAGGCATAAGGTTTTTGCCATCATTAGCCCTTCGATAAGACTTACTGAAAGTCCGGGCTCTGTGGTAACGGCTATGGCTTTAAGCCCGCTAAAATCTCCCAAAAATGCTTTGGCATCTTGCAAGACAAGTGGCAAAAACTCTGTATGAAGTCGTGAGGCAAGCTCTGGAACAACGCCTCCATATTGGCTATGCTGGCTTTCTTGAGAAAGCTTTTTGTGATAGAGGAGGGCAGAATCTTTGATACGCGTAATGGCAATGGAGCTATCATCACAACTACTTTCAATGCTTAAAATCATCGTTGTCCTTGTTTTTAGTGTTGCTTCTGGAAGCGTGGAAGTGCGTTTGTTTTGGTATTATACTCAATCAAAATAAAACCACCAAAACAAATCCCAAAAACAAAACCGCATTAAATGAGTATTAACATTGCAGGATTACAATCACAACTCAACTCATTTTTAGGGTTAAATCTACAAAAAAAGGACATTTATGAAAAAGACACTTGTGCTTAGTTCTATCTTGGCTTTAAGCTTATCGCCAATGTTTGCAAAACCTTTCAATATCGATAAATCGCACTCTTCTGTGGGCTTTCAAGTTACACATATGATGATTAGTGATGTTGAAGGACAATTCAATAATTTCTCTGGAAGTGTTGATTATGATATTGCTTCAAAGACACTAAAGGCTCTTTCAGGTGAGGTTGAAATAAGCTCTATTGATACAAAAAACGCAAGCCGCGATAAACATCTCAACGCAAATGATTTCTTTGATTCTGCGAAATTCCCAAAAGCAACTTTGGTAGCAAAAGACATCAAAGGAGACAAGCTCACTGCTGACTTGACACTAAGAGGCGTAACAAAACCTGTTACATTTGATGTAAGTGTAAAAGGACCTGTTGAAAATCCAATGACAAAAAAACAAACCATAGCAATCAAGCTTGAAGGCAAAATCAACCGCAAAGACTTTGAAGTCGGCAAAGAAACAGGCAATGCTATGGTAAGTGATGAGGTGAAAATCAAAATCTCAATCGAAGCCAACGAAATAACAAAGTAAATGGGTAAGCATAATCAAATGCTTCCCAAATGCTCCACTAAATATGTTTCACCAAATGTAATATCAAAAAAGCAAACAGATAGATTCTACTTAGCTCTTCTCACCCTCCAAAGCGCAAGCAATATCAACGCAAGACAAAAGTAATTTTTGCAAAATGTATTATTTTGTGTTATTGCACTTTGTTTTTTGCTTACTCAAACATTCTCTTTAAAATTTTGCCAAAATGAAAGATTTAAATTCTGATTTTTCAGACTTCAAGCTACAATACTTCATCATAAACTACAACACAAATCCATAAAGGAGAAAATATGATTATTATCCCAGCTAGACTCGCTTCTACGCGATTTCCTCACAAAATCCTCACTCCAATCCAAGGTATCCCTATGGTCGTAGCCACTGCCAAAAACGCCCAAAAAGTCGATGAAGTGTGTGTGGCGTGCGATGATAATGAGGTGCTAGAGATTTGCAAAAATCACAATCTCAATGCAATCCTCACATCAAAGCACCACAATAGCGGCACTGATAGGTGCAATGAGGCAGCTAAGATTCTAGGATTAAGCGATACAGAGATTGTGATTAATGTCCAAGCTGATGAGCCGTTTTTGGAGGTAGAGGTGATTTCTAAGCTTTTTGAGATGATGAAAAATGGCGCACAAATGGCAAGTTGCGCAAAAATAATCACTAAAGAGAGCGCAAGCGATCCAAATCTAGTCAAAGTTGTGCTTAATCACAACAACGAGGCGATTTATTTTTCGCGCTCAATCATTCCTTATAATCGCGACAATTCTGAATGTATATATTATGGGCATTTAGGTATTTATGGGTATAGCGTAGGGTTTTTGGATACATTTTGCGCCCTTAAGCCAAGCCCGCTTGAAGAAATAGAAAAACTCGAACAGCTCCGCGCTCTTTATAATGGCTACACAATCCAAATGGCAATCGTGCAAACACAAAGCATTGGCATTGACACGCCCCAAGATCTCCAAAAAGCCTTGCGATTGTTTGGATTCTAGATTCTGGCATTGTGGCATAACTTAGCCCTCGTTTTCTTATTAGCTCTCTATGAGTTGTTTTATTATTTTTTCTGGATTGTTTCGTCCTATCGCCCTTGCAATGACGGAGGGGGAGCTGGATTGCTTCGCAACGCTTTCAATGACGGCTTAGGATTCTATTATTTTATTCTCAGATTCTGTTAAATTATAGAGTTTATAAACTAAAGAGTCGATTTTAGATTCTAGCTCTGCGGTGGAATCCACTACTTCGTCATTGCGAGCCGATTTATTGGCGTTACAATCCATTTTGTCGGAAGCCCTTTAGGGCTGTGGCAATCCGCTTGTTTTTTCTGGATTGCTTCGCTTACGCTCAGAATGACAAGAATGGACTAGATTGCCGTGCTCGTTGCACTCGCTCGCAATGACGGGACGGGCTAGTTTTTTGGATTTTAGCTTTATTGTTGTTTTAAGGCATTATTTATACACTTCGCTTCTATGCCTTATATCGATGACATAAATACAATTTGAAGAATCCACGATCTCACAAATAATGCGCCAATCCCCAACCCTATAACGCCAAAATCCTGCGAGATTTGCTACCAAAGGCTTTCCTTTGTTTCGTGGATTTCCTATCGTTTGCAATGTATCAAATAGTTTTGCTATCCTTTGGCATAAACTAAAATCAAGCTTTTGTAATTGCTTTTTTGCTTTTGGGTTTATAAGGATTTTATAGCCTAAGCTCAGCCTTTAATGTATCCCAATCTTGCGCCTTGTCGTATTCACTCCTACCCTGCAATGCGATAGCCAAATCGTGTGCATACTCTGCTAATGCCATTTGCATAAGAGATTCTTTTGATATATCTTGCTCTTGTGCTAATTGTGTATAAATATCTTGTATATCTTGAGAGATTTCTAGCGTAACACTCATTGTTTATCCTTTGGTTTGAGATTCTGGCATTGTAGCACAATTTAAGTTCCTCTTATTTCTCCTTATCCATTTTACCCCTCGATGAGTTTGATTTCAGATTCCGTGAGATTGTAGAGTTTATAAACTAAAGAGTTGATTTTAGATTCTAGCTCTGCGGTGGAATCCACTACTTCGTCATTGCGAGAATCTGCGCTAGTAGATTTGTGGCAATCCATACTTTTTGCTTGCTTTCTAGATTACTACACTCACGCTCGCAATGACAAGAAATTTACTTAAAGAAGCTCGCTGTGAGAGCCGATGCGTAAGGCTGTAAGCACAAGTAGGCTTTTTTGTAGATTAAAAGTAAATTTGGCTTGATGTGGCATTCTTTGCAGCCTGTATATTTACCTTTGAGTTTATGGTCTTTGTATTTTTCTTCCAAAATCTCATCATTTGCGAGTCTATCGATGATTTGCATTGTAAGCTTTATGTCTTCTTTGTTGAGTTTTTTAGCTTCTTTTTTAAAGCTATTTGCAAGCAAGATAGAGTATTTCATAAAAGCCCAGCTTCTTCAAAAGCTTCTTTGGTGTTTTTGTGGGCTTTTATCTTACCTGCTTTGTAGTCCTTGATGAGCTTTTTATACTCATTTTGCCACGAATCTTTTTGCTCCGAGTTTTTTTGTGGCGAGGTTTGCACTTTTAGCTTTGCCCCTGAGGCTTTTGCCATACTTTTAAACGCTTTTACAAGTTCATCGCTTGCATTTTCAAGGCTAAATTGCAAAGTCATCTTTACTCCTTATCTTTTAGATTCTGGCATTATAGCACTATTTGGATTCTATGAGTTTAATCTCAGATTCTGTTAAATCGTAGAGTTTATAAATTAAAGAGTCGATTTGTTTTTCTAGCTCTGAAGTGTCAGCGTTAGAATCTTTTGCCCTCTAAGATTACATATATTTTGCTTGTATGTCGTTAAAAACTTAAAGAGGCAATAATGATTTATGCATACATAAGGGTTAGCACAGATAGACAATCAGTAGAAAATCAACGCTATGAAGTCGAAATTTACGCAAAAAATAACAATATAAAAATAGATTTATTTTGCGAAGAAACTATGAGTGGTAAAATAGCTATAAAGCATAGAAAATTAGGCAGTCTTATCAAAAAGCTTAAAAAAGATGATTTGCTTATAGTGCCAGAATTATCAAGACTTGGTAGAAGTTTGCTTGATGTTATGGAGACATTAAATGTCCAGATTTTACAAACAGATAAAAAAGCTCGTTGGCAAGGATATACATTCTTTTTCAAAGAGGGTTTTTGTTGGAGTGATATATCAAGTGAATTTATAAAATGTTAGGCTAAATAATTAAAGTGTCTATGATGTTAAAAGTATGTCTTTATTTGTTTAAAGTAACCATTTAAACGATAAATTTATAGTAAGTTTGATAAATAGTAGTCTTGTAGGAAAATATATTAAGACTTTTATTAATGGAACGATTAGCTTTCAAATCAACGATGCAAGACAAGTGCCTATCATTATCCCTACGCCACAGCAATTACAAGAATTTGAAGCTCTTTTTGATGGGGCGTATGCTTTGCAAGTAGAAAAATTCACTCAAAACAAAGACAATACAAATGAGCTTCAAGCTATACAAAACGAGCTTGATACAATGGTTTATAAACTTTATGGATTAGAAAATCTAGCAAACTAAATATGCTTCCAACAAGGATTAATTGATAAATTGTCATTGAAAGCGTTGCGAAGTAATCCAGCTTAGAATTTTAAAAATCCACCCCATAAAGCCTCAAAACTTTCAAATCCAACTCTTGCTGCAAAGCTTCTAGCTTACACCTTGCCTCTTGTTCGCTTATGAGTTTGCTAAATTTATCTTGTTGGATTTTGCACACTTGGTTAAAAAGGTCTTCAAAATCCTTAAGCTCTTTATTTGTGGGGATTACGATAGGCATTTGACGAAAATCATTGATTTGCAAATTTACGCTTGCATTGATAAGAACTTTGAGATATTCATACATGAATTTTGAATTTAAAATTGCCACTATATAAGCATTTGAGATGCTATCAAATTGAGTATATAAACTCATACTTGCAACATCATTGACCGATTGCTCTTTTATGCGACACTTGATAAACATGCTCTCTTCGTTTTTGGGCTGCAAAACATTATTCCAACAAAAACCCTCTTTGAAATAAAATTGAGGATTTCTCACCACAGGCATACCCTCGCCTTTCTTACCTGAATTTGTTTTAAGAAAGGCGACATTTTCTTTAGACCAAGCGATATAGTATGACGTAGGGAGATACCATCTATTGCCATCTTTATCGCCTTTGTCATAAGGCACAAAGCATTTGGGTGAGTCTATGCCATTTAATTTTTCATCATCGCTCAAAGCTTTTACATCAGCGATAAGCGTATCGTCTATGATACGATATAAAAAGCCCTGTCCAAAAATATCTCTGCCAAATTTTTCTTTTGCCTCATCAAAGATTTGCCAAATTTCTTGCTCTTGTTTGTCTTCAAGAAAGCTTAATGCGTCTTTTTTGTTTTTAAATTCAAGATTTAAATCCTGCCATATAGCTTTAGCTTTGAAGAGCTTTTCAGCTCTTGTCTCTTTTGCTTTTATAGCTTCTTTCGTGCCAGATTTTAGGGCTACATATTTGCCATTGTTTGCAGTAGCAAGTCCTTGTCCGCCATCGGTGATAAGTCCTAGCAAGGTTATATCGCCGGGTCTAAGCTCTGCTCTGTGATGGCTTATATCTACTTGATTTTTTGTGATTTTTGCTGAAGTCTTAATGCTTTTCCAATACCGCTTCATTAGAGCTTTGACTTTGTCGTTGTATTTGTCATATATAGCGAGATTATAAGGGCTTGGCTTAAAGATAGTCAAGTCATAGGTATTGGCGTAAAGTGAAGCTGGTATAGTGTAAATTTCAGGTTTATCAAAATCTTTTGAAGCATCGATGAATTCAAGCTTGTGTTCTTTTGTGCTAGGGCTTTTAATAAGCTCTGTTATGCAAGTATCAACCATAGCCGATGCGAATGGATTGGCACTATCGCAGATAAAAACAGGCTTGTTTGCAAAGATAAGCTCTCGTAATTTTTTCTTTGTAGAGATAGTCCAGAAAGTCTTAGGAGTGATGAGACTTAAGACGCCGTTTTCTTTGAGATAATGTGTGCAAATAAAAAATGCGTGATTATAAGAATCATCAAAGAATCCATCTTGAGCCTCAATCTCTTTTTTATACTTCTTAAAATCACCTTTTGTGGATATATAGGGTGGATTGCTGATGGCGATGTCAAAACTTTCTACCCCAAACATAAACTCAGCATCAAAAAACTCTGCTACACTCAACTCATCAAAAGGATCATAGCTTGCAAGAGGGTGGGTTTTGCCAGTTTGGAGGGTGAGATTATCAAAGATTTTATTTCTTAGATTTTGATAGGCTTTTTGTATAGCTTTTTTGTCATTGTTTGGGTTGAAGTAGTCGTTTCGAAGTTGGCATATTTGAGCTTTGTCTTTTGCGTATTCGGCGTATTCTAATTGGCTTGGAGGAAGTTTCAAAAAACTATTAGCAGCGACAAATTTAAATTCCAAATTTGGTAAGGGATTGATGTTGAAATTATCTTTGCTATCGTCTCTTTGGTATTCAATAATGAGTGAGAGAAAATATCGAAGTCGTGAGATTTCAGTCGCCATTGGATGAATATCGACACCATAGATTTGGTTTTGGATAATGCTAAGCTTGCGCTCATAAAGGCTTCTGCTATCGCCTAGAATCTCTTATAAATGTAAAATCTCTTGCAAAATCCCCATAGGAAAAGCTCCGCTTCCACAGGCTGGATCGATTATTTTGAGCTGGCTTAGGGCTTTGAGCAAGGAGGCTTTGTCTTGGGCGCTTAGGGTCTTGGCGTCATAATCAAAAACAAGGGCTTTGAGGCGAGAATCTAGGTCGTCATTGCGAGAAAATTCGCAAGAATTTTCGTGGCAATCCATACTTTTATTGTTGTTTGTGGATTCTTCGCTACGTTCAGAATGACGAGTTGATTTGTCATTGCGAGAATCTGCGCGCTTTGCTTCGTCATTGCGAGTAGATTTGCCCGCGTGGCAATCCACTTTGTCGGTGTTGTCATCATAAAGCCCTTTAGGGCTGTGGCAATCCACTTGTTTATTTTTCCTGGATTGCTTCGTCCTGTCGTCCTCGCAATGATGGGTTGGTTGGATTCTGGATTCTTCAGTCGTGCTACGCACTCTTTCAGAATGACAAGAAAGGGCTGGATTGCCACGCTCGCTTTGCTCGCTTGCAATGACAAGAGCAAAGATTTGCTTCGTGATGACAAGTGGCTTGCAGTTTATGACTTTTTATGACTTTGTGATAGATTTTGGCATTAGATTTTGCTTCTTTAAAGTCGCATTTAAGTAAAAAGCTTTTAGAATAACTTTTCTTTTCAAATTTGCTTTAAGGATAAAAATGAAAAAATGGAGTCTGTGTTTGGGATTACTTATTTTTTTAGGTGGTTGCTATAAATCTCCAGTTTCATTAAAAGGTGCTGTAAATATAAAAGTATATCGCGGAAAGGCAGCATTAGAGCATTGCGTGTATATCAATGAGACTTTTGGATCTGTATCGACAAAAGGCTATGGCATAAGCTTGCAGCAGGCTATCGAAGATGCAGAAGTGGATCTAAAAAACAAGGCTTTTCGATATGGTGGCGATGCTGTTTTGGTGCTCCATACAGAATCAAGATATATTTCTAAGGATTATAATTTCAAAGTCGGTATGGGAAGTGAAACTACACTCAATAAAATAGATGAATACATCATCTATGGAGAAGTGTATAAATGCGCTAAATAAGTGCCAAATAGGCTAATAAATACATAAAAGGATAAATAATGTTTAGAATTATTGTGTTTGTTGTTGCGGTTTTTGTCTATGGATATGCAGACATCAAAGATCAGACAATCAAAACTCTTGAGAGTCAAAGTGGCAGAAAGCTTCAAGTCATAAGCGTTGAGCAGCTCAAAAATGCGAAATTATCTCTTTTTGTCGTTCAGGACAAAGTAAGCGGATATAGGACGACACTCCTTGCTGATGATGATCAAAAAAGTATCATTGTCGTGGCGACGTTTTTTGGGACAGATAAAGATGATCGGCAAAAAGTCGCCAAAACACTTCAAGAGGTAGAATCTTATAACTTTAAGCTTGAGAATTCCGCCTCGCTCAATGCGCTATTTAAAGCCATTCCAAATGAGTATAAAATCACCCTTCAAGGCAAAGGCAATGCCCTTACTTATATCATCTCAGATCCGATGTGTCCGCATTGTCAAGATGAATTAAACCACATAGATTCTCGTTTGGAAAAAGGAAGTGTGGTGATGATACCTGTGGCGTTTCTTGGCGCAGATTCTCTGAAAAAATCCGCAGAAATTACAGAAAAAATCAAATCCGTCCAGAATAATGCTGAAAAAATCTCACTTCTTAAGCAGATTTATGCCACAACGCATCAAGCAAGCGAGCAGAGTAGCCAAAGCACGCAGCAAGTCCAAAATGTAACCAAAATCATAGAAAACTCGCATCTTGTTACAAGCGTGCCATTTGTCTATGAAGCAAATTGACAAGAATAAAAGGAAATAAGGAGGAATAATGATGAAAAAATATATGCGTAAAATTTCAGATTTTGCTATGGTAGGCGGTATATCAGCCCTTGTGGTAGGCATTATCGCAGGCTGTGATAATACCCAATCCTCACAAAAAGAGCAAGCCTCACAAACCGCGCAAGCCATACAGGAAGGCGCGTTTGTTTTGCTTGAGGAGCAGCCAAATGGTGGCTACAAAATCCTTGAGGAATACCCAAGCCAAAAAACCCACATTGTCGTGCGTAATCAGCAAGGTGAAGAGCGCGTGCTAAGCGATGAAGAGGTGCAAAATCTCCTCAAGCAAGAGGAAGCAAAGATTGATAATGGCACAAGCTCATTGACTTCATCAAATCCTACAAGTATGGAGAGTGGCGGGCTAAGCCTTGGAGGAGCAATACTTGCAAGTGCGGCTGGGGCGTTGATAGGAAGCTATATTGGCAATAAGCTTTTTAATAACCCAAACTATCAGCAAAACAGACAACGAACCTATAAATCACCTCAAGCCTATGAACGCAGTGCAAATAGTTTCAACAAAACTCAAAGCACAAGTGCGGGCAGAGCAACAACGCCAAGCAATGCAAAAACAGGCTTTTTTGGCAATAGCTCTAGCACATCAAGCTCTGCTACTAAATCAAGTGGAGGGAGTTTGGGAGGATAATTAGAGGATAAGTAGTCTATGGTGCTGGTTTAATTTGATGTGATTTGATTTAATGCGGATTTACATAGCTATTTTGGGTTATTGTGGTTATTTGTTTTAGATTCTGCTTTTTTGCTATGTAGGATATATCAAATCCACAACTCATAAGCCAATGCTAAATCTAGCTAGAATCTAGCTTTTAAGCGATTTTACGATGCCCTTGCAAACTCATCTTAAAATCTAGAATTTTTAATACACCATTGTGTTTGCATAGAATCTAAACTCTTAAAATCTTAAATTAAGGAGTATGTATGATAACCTTTCATCAAGCCAAAGAAATTTTTGATCTTCCATTTATGGATTTACTTTTTAAGGCGCATAGCGTGCATAGAGAGCATTTTGACCCAAACACAATCCAAACAAGCACACTTCTTAGTATCAAAACCGGTGCATGCTCTGAAAACTGCTCATATTGTGCGCAGTCATCGCATTATCAAACCGATACAAAAAAGCAAAAAATGCTTGATTGTGCGCAAATCATAGAATATGCCAAACGCGCCAAAGAAGCCGGAAGCTCGCGGTTTTGTATGGGGGCTAGCGGACGAAGTCCAAATGATGAGGAGCTTGATGAAGTATGCGAAGCGATCAAAGAGGTAAAAAATCTCGGTATGGAGACTTGCGTAACGCTTGGATTGCTAGATAAGCAGCAGGCAAAAAAACTCAAAAGTGCAGGGCTTGATTTTTATAATCACAATATTGACACATCACAAGAGTTTTACTCTCAAATCATCTCTACGCGGACTTTTGAAGATAGGCTTGATACTATCCAAAATGTGCGCGATGCGGATATAAAAATTTGCGTTGGGGGTATTCTTGGAATGGGTGAGCGCACGCAAGATAGGATTAATATGCTTGTAAGCCTTGCAAATCTATCCACGTCTCCAGAATCTATTCCTATCAATCAGCTTGTCAAGATTCCGGGCACTCCATTATCTGACGCACCAGAAGTGGATAAGTTTGAATTTGTAAAAATCATAGCCCTTGCTAGAATCCTTATGCCAACTTCATATATCCGACTCTCTGCGGGCAGAAAGCAAATGAGCGAGGAGTTGCAAGCGTTATGTTTTTTTGCGGGGGCAAATTCTGTGTTTTATGGCGATAGGCTTTTGACGACAAATAACAATAAGCCAGATTCTGATGAGATGCTCTTTGAAAAACTCAATCTCACCAAAGAAAAATTCATAGAAGCGCAGGCATAATGCGGATTTTGGCGACATTACAGAATCTAAAAAGCTTGATATTTGGACTTGTTTTTACAGGTGTGATTTCTGTATTGAGTTTATTTTTGGCGCAAAGTGGCTTTTTCTCGCGCTTTCACATTCCTGCCCTTATCATTGGGATAATCTTAGGCGTTATCCTCTCACCTTTGTATGCCAAAGTCAAGTCTCTAAGCCAAAAAGGCATAGATTTTAGTGCCAAAAAATTATTGCGACTTGGCATTATATTGTATGGATTTCATATTACTTTGGAGCATATTTTTTCTGTGGGATTGAGCGGGATTGTGCTAGGGATTGTCGTTGTGAGCGTTGTTTTATTAAGTGGGTATATTATTGGCGTGAAGTGCTTGAGACTTGATAAGGATATAGCGATTTTGATTAGCGGTGGAAGTGCTATTTGTGGGGCTGCAGCTATTCTTGCTCTAGAATCTAGCATAAGATCGCAGCCCTATAAAGGCGTGATTGCTGTTGGGGTGATTGTGATATTTGGGTTATTAGGAATGTTTCTGTATCCGGCAGTGTATGCGCTTGGAGTCATTCCGCTTAATCACACTCAAGAGGGGTATTATATAGGGCTAAGTTTGCATGAGCTTGCTAATGTCGTGGGTGCTGGAGGAGCGATCTCGCAAGAGACGCAAGAAGTCGCGTTGATTGTCAAAATGATTCGTGTGTTATTGCTTGTGCCGGTGCTTTTGCTTGTGCCTTATATGTTTTCTGTAAGCAAGGGTGAGCACAAGCGCAATCTTCATATTCCGTATTTTGCGCTTTGGTTTTTGGGTGTAGTGGTGTTTCATTCGTTTGTGCCATTAGATGAATTCATCGTGAAAGCCTTGCGATTTATTTCGGAGGTTTGTTTGATTATGGCGATGAGCGCGATAGGTTTGCAAATTGATTTTAAGAAGTTTGCAGAATCTGGAGGCAGGGCATTTACTTTAGGGTTGATATTGTTTGTTATTTTGTATGCGGGCGGGTTTTTGCTCGTTAAATTTTTTGTATAACTTTATATTAAAGGAGTTGGTATGATTACAGCAGATAAGACAAATTTCAAAGATATGATAGCACAAGGGGTTTGTGTCGTGGAGATGAGTGCGCCTTGGTGCCCTGATTGTCGAAGGATTGAGCCGATTATGAATCAACTAGAATCAAAATATCCAGATGTCAAATTTATCCTTTTGGATTTTGATACAAATGAGGAGCTTAAAGTTGAGCTTAATATCCGCAGGATTCCTACGCTTTTGTTTTACAAAAACGGCAAAGAAGTTGGCGAGAGGCTTGTGGAGCCAGATAGCATTACGCCAATCCAAAACGCAATAGAATCTATAAAGTAGAATCTAATTTCTAGATTGTCATTGCAAGGAGGTGAAACCGACGAAGCAAAAGAGAACAACCTAGATTTGCTATGAATCTGCTACCACAGATTCTCACACAGATTCTCACAATGACGACAACACCGACAACCTAGATTGCCACAGCCCTAAAGGGCTTTGCAATGACATCTCAAATCATCATTCTGAGGCAATAGCTAAAGAATCTAGAAAAATAAAGCCTGTAAAATAAAGCTTAGATTCTTCTCGGACACTTAAGTAATGACAAAAATTGTTTAGCGTAAAGAAATTCTAGAATCTAGATTCTGCAATATTTTGCTTTTGGTATAATTTTTGCTAGTGTGTTAAAGAATGTTTGGCAAAAAGTCAAATAAATCTATCAACAAAGCGAGAAAGTATGGATTTATCATCTGTTTTGGGCTTTATTATGTCTTTTGTATCGATTTCTGTGGGCGATATTTTAGAGGGCGGAAATCCTTTGCATGTTATCCACTTAAGTTCTGTTATTATCATTATGCCTACCACGCTTTGTGCGGCGATGGTTTCGACACATGGAGCGGCTGTCAAGGCTGCATACAAAGAGCTTAAAATCGTATTTATAGGTGCAAAAATCAACCTCAATGATACAATCAAAAATATAGTCGAACTCTCCTCAATCGCTAGAAGAGATGGCATACTTTCGCTTGAAGGAAGGGTTGCGCAAATCGAAGATGATTTTTTCCGCGAAGGGCTTGGAATGGTTATCGATGGTCGCGATGCTAAGTCAGTCAAAGAAGAGCTAGAAATCAAAATCGAGCAAATCGAGCATTATTACCACACTGCGGCACATTATTGGATCACTGCTGGAGAATCCGCCCCGACTTTTGGGCTTGTTGGTGCGGTTATGGGGCTTATGCTTGCATTGCAGCTTTTAGATGATCCAAAGCGAATGGCAGAGGGCATTGCAGGGGCATTTACCGCAACTGTTACTGGGATTATGTGCGCGTATGGTATTTTTGGTCCGTGGGGTAATAAGCTCAAAGCAAACTCACATGATATAGTCCAAGAAAAAATAGTCATCATGGAGGGCATTTTAGGCATAGCCAATGGTGAGAATCCAAGAAATTTGGAGAGCAAACTTTTAGGATTTTTACGACCTGATCAACCAAAAATATCTCAATTTGAATAAGAGTAAAACATGGCAAAAAAACAAGCACAAGAATGCCCCGCAGGTGAGCGATGGGCTGTCCCTTACGCAGACTTTTTGAGTCTTTTGCTTGCGCTTTTTATCGCGCTTTGGGCGATAAGCAGCACTGATTCATCTAAGGCAAAAGCATATAGTCAGGCAATGGTGAATGTATTTAATACTCCGCCTATTTCTAAGATTTTTCAGCCTATTTTTCAGCGTCCGCCAGATCCTGGGCAAGTCAGAGACAATACCGAAGGCGTCCAGCCAAATAATGCCGATGGCGAAGCACCATCGATTTCGGCAAAAGATAGCATTTCACAAATCCAATTTATGATCCAAGAAGGTGGGGTTTTGGAGCAAATCGAGCAAGGCGTGCTTTTGCGCTTGCCTGCGGACTTGCTTTTTGAGGAAGGAAAGGCAAATTTAAGCAGTGATGAAATGGCAACTTATGTGCGCAGAATCGCCGAGCTCATCACCCAAAAGCTTCCTTCTGAAATCAAAATCGATGTGCGCGGCTATACAGACAATACACCATTATCGCCAAACTCTGCCTATACTGATCATTATCAATTAGCAGCAGCAAGAGCTTACACTGTTGCGCAAGCACTCATCAAAAATGGCGTAGATCCGGCGCGCTTGTCGTTTTCATCGTATGGAAGTTATAGCCCTATCGTCCCAAATACGACACTTGAAAACAAAGCAAGGAATAATCGCGTTGAGATTTTCTTATCAAGTGCCCCACAAACAGCCAAAAATATCAAATCAGTGCTTGATAAAAATAAACCGCAAAAACCTGCAGAGTAGTGAATGTGATAAATGCAAAGTAGAATCTAGAATCTGCATGAGATCTAAATCTTTTTTGCTATGAACTCTTGGGCTTTGCAAGTGAGCTAGAGCAATCCACAAAATCTACAAAAAGCTAGGATTTAGATCTTATGTAAATGATAAATTAATAAAGATAATATCAGCTTTAGCTTTCCTAAATAAAAATTACCCCTAACTGCTCGTGCGGTAGCGGAATTGTCCTTTGCGAAATACCATACTCAAGCCCCCGATGCTAAAGAGCCATCTATTTTCAATCGTGTTTTTCATAAATGCCGCCATTTCTCCTTTTAACCGCTTGCTATACACAACGCCAACCCCATCAGTATGTCCGATACTACAAATCGTGCCTCTATGCACAAAATGAAAATCTTTTTTGTTGGCTTTGCCAAGAACAAGATTTGCCAAATACCGCCCGACATAATCCCCCATTTGCGCTGAAAGCTGGGCTGTCGGAGCATGGATAACATCTTTGCTTGTCGCAAAAGCACAATCCCCTACGACAAAAATTTCTGGATATTCAAAGCTTCTAAGCTGAGGATCCACAGGAATGCGCCCTCTTTTGTTGGCAAGAGGCGATTTTTCTACGATGTCATTTCCTCTCACGCCCGCACCCCACAAAATCGTATTGCCATTGATAAATTCTTGCGTTTGTGAGTCTTTTTTGCAAATCACCACGCCATTGTTTTGGCATTCTATCACTTCAGCATTAGTGATAAGCTCGACACCTAGTTTTTGGAGCTTATGTTTGGCGGCTTTTGAGAGCTTATCATCAAATATAGGCAAAATATGATCTGATCGCCCTATGCAAGTTACTTTGGGTATGGCTCTATTGATCCCACAAATCTGACACAAATCATCAAGCTGTGTCGCAAGCTCTGCTGCAAACTCAATACTTGTAAATCCCGTCCCACACACAATCACATGCAAATCATTTGGATCTTGATTGATGATATAGTCTTTGAATTTGTTTTCTATATTTTTAGCAAGCTTTTGAGCGGCATTTAAAGAAGAGAGTTTATAGGCGTATTTATCCACACCTTTGATCCCAAAAGTCTCGGGCTTAAACCCTAGCCCAATCACAAGATAATCATACTCAAACCCACTCCGCCTGCAAATGACCTTTTTTTTGTCAGGGTGGATTTCAAGCACTTTATCTTTGATGAAAGCAACTTTGCTAGAATCTAAAATTTTGCGATAATAGATTCTGGCTTTGCGCGCGCTAAGCGTGCCAATGGCGACTTTGTGTAATAATGTGGTTTGGTAATGATAATCGTGCTTGCTAATCATCGTGATTTGGGCTTTGTTTTCTGGAAGCGATCGCTGAAGTGTGAGTGCTGTTTTGAGCCCTCCATATCCGCCACCCAAAATCAAGATTCGCGGAATCTTTAAGGCGTGTGAATGTTGTGTGTGCTGATTGACTTGATTGCGAATGTTAATTTGCGACATTTTTTCTCCTTTCTCCTCTTGTTTTACAAATAATAAGCTTTTTTGCATAAAAAATACATAATTTAGTTAAATTTTTTTTAACTTTTTAAATTTATTGCTTTTTTGAAATCTCAAATCCATTTAGATTCTAGAATCCATGCAAACATAAAAAAATGTAAAGAAATTCTCTATTGTTAGCTTATTTTTGTAGTTTGGCGTGTTTGGCGCAAGATAAAATCAAGTGAATCGCTACTTTTCGTGCGTTGCTAATCGAGTGAGCCGAAGCAATCCGCAAAATTTACCAAAAAGCTAGGATTTAGAATCTAGAATCTAATTTATTTATTTCCTGTATCACAATCCCCAATCATTGCCAAAAATTCCTCGATTTTATGCTGTAAATCCTGCAAAGTTCCTCCATTGTGTATCACAAAATCACTGGCATTGATTTTTTCTTGAAGTGGCATTTGCGCGTTTATGCGCTGCTCTATCTCGCAAGGCTTAAGTGCATCTCGCTTCATCACTCGCTCAAGCTGTGTGCGCTCATCTGTGGCGATCGTCAAGACATATCGCACAGGATAACGCTCCCTTCCACCACTCTCAAAAAACAATGGAATATCCAAAAAATACCACTGGTGCGAGCTTTCTAGCTCTAATGCTTTGGAGAGAATCTGGGCGTGAATTTTTGGGTGCAAGATAGATTCTAGGAGCTTTCGTTTGCGCTCATCAGCAAAAACTATCTTGCCTAATTCTTTGCGATTGATTGTTGGCTGTGGCTCTTGTGAAGCTTGATTAGCGGGCGGATTTAAAGCAAGATTTATATCAGGATTTGCGTCAGTTTGAGGATTTGGCGGATTTTGGTTGGCTATTTGTGCACCAAAGGCATTAATAATCTCTTTGGCATTTTGCTCAAGCACCCTATGAGCGATAGAATCTGCGCAAATAACTCTATATCCAAGCAGTTCGAAAATCTTGCTTGCGGTTGATTTGCCACTGGCTATCGCGCCTGTTATGGCTATGGCATGCTGCAATGTTTGTGATGTTTTCAATTCTTAATGATACCTTGCAAACTCTTAGCAATGTGCGTTGGCATACTAAATGCAGCCTGATGAATATCAGCATTGTAATAGCGCAAATCACTAAGCATATCCACTTTTTGGAGCCACATATCAGCAAGCGGGTGCGTTTGCTTTGAAGCAAAAACATACACCCTATCATCAAACAAAGAAAAAGGCGCGAAAAATGGCATAACAATCTCAAAAAATCCGTCAAGATTCTGAAGCAGTGCGATACATTTGTCTTCTTGAATGTAAGGGTGAGCAAGGCGATGGATAAAAATCCCTTGAGGTGTGAGCATTCTTTGTAATCCATCAATCTCATGGGCATTTGGCGTGCCTTGATGGATAATCACATCATATTTTTCTAATGGCAATTCAATCGTTTTTGCATACAGATGAAACTTTGGATTCTGCGTTGTTTGAGTAAAATGCGGAAAAAAGCTAATAAAAGAATGCAACACTTTTTCATCGCTTTGGAGAAAATCCACATCGATATTATGCTTCAAAAGTTCATACGCTATCTCTAAGCAAAATCCGCCCGTAAGCAATGCTTTTTTGTAGCCATAGTCTTCTTTTATGCAGCATGACGGAATGTGTGCCAAAAGCTCGCTCTCTACATACAGAAATTTCTCTATCAAAATATGTCGCTCATCAATCATTGCTATTTGTCCGAAATTCTGACTTTTAAAAATCTCTAAAATGTGCTCGCTTCTGACATCTAAAAGCTTTTCTTCGATGATGTATTCTTGCCTGAAATTTTGCCCAACTTGTCTATTCAGCCACATTGTTTTGTCCTTATGATGTGTTTAGATTCTAGCTTGGGATTATAACACAAAAGTAAAATCTAAAACTTGTAAGTATTATTGTGCATCAAAATTAATCTTTGGATCAATGAGCGTGTAAATAAAGTCATTGATAATGGTGATAAGAAGACTAAAAAGCGTAAAAACATAAAGCGTGCCAAATACCACCGGATAATCGCGACTCAAAATGCTTTCATACCCCAAAAGCCCAAGCCCGTCCAAACTAAAAATAATCTCTATCAGCAAGCTTCCGCTCATAAACACACTCAAAAACGTCACCGGAAATGATGAGATCACAAGTAACATAGCATTGCGAAAAATATGACTATACAAAACTCGCTGTGAGCTTGCTCCTTTGGCATAGGCTGTCAGCACATAATTTTTTTGCATTTCTTCTAGGAATGAATTTTTACTCAAAAGCGTCAAACTTGCAAAGCCTCCAATCGATAAACACACAACAGGCAAAGTGATATGCCAAAGATAATCTTTGATTTTGTCAAGCACCCCCAAAGACTCAAAATCATCACTCACAAGCCCACGAAGCGGAAAAATATCAAAATAATTGCCCCCTGCAAAAAGCACAATAAGCAAGATTCCAAACAAAAATGCTGGAATTGCATTCAGCACGACAATAATTAATGACGAAAAGCTATCGATAAAACTTCCATTGTGCTGGGCTTTGTAGATTCCAAGTGGAATCGAGACAAGATAAATCAACAATGTGCTAAAAAGCCCAAGCGAAATAGAGACAGGCATTTTCTCCAAAATCAAATCCCACACGCTTATTTTACGATAATAGCTCTCACCTAAATCAAAAGTTATGTAATGTTTCAACATCAAAATATATCGCTCAACAATGCCCTTATCAAATCCGTATTGGATTTTGAGCTCCTCAATGAGTGTAGGATCAAGCCCTCGTGAAGCCTTATAATCGCTTGTTTTCATTCCTGCTGTCGCTTCATTAGCCGCATTTGCGCGCTCAAGTTTATTGCTCATATATTCGACAGGACCGCCGGGTGAAAGCTGTATGATAAAAAAATTAAGCGTGATAATGCCTAAAAGTGTGGGAATCACGAGCAATAGGCGTTTGATGAGATAGTGAAACATTGTATTTCCTTAAAAATCTTTTGTATAGAATCTAAATCCTCTCTTTTTAGCATATTTCAGGGAGTTTGAAATTTTTAGCCTACAAACCTACAATGAACGCTTATGTTACACTTTTTTGTATTTTTGCTTGTCTAAAAATTTCTACACAACCCTACTGAATCTGCCTAAAAATAAAGGATTTCTTTGTGTGCCATTGTGTTTGCATAGATTCTACTAGAATCTATCGTTTTTGTCGTCATTGCGAGGCTTCCGCTAGGAAGTCGTGGCAATCCATTTTGACTGGATTGCTTCGTCCTATCGTCCTCGCAATGACAAACCTGCCCCCTCAATTGCGAGCAAAATTTTCAAATTTTGCGTGGCAATCCACTTTTTGATTTTAGAATCCATACAAATACAAGAGAGTATAAAGAAATTCTAGACTTTTTTAATTTTTAGATTCTAGGATTCTATGAAAACACAATAGCACATAAAGAAATCCTAGATTTTAAGATGAGTTTGCAAGGGTTTGCAAGGGTTTGATAAATTGTGAAGTTTTGAGCAAGGAGATAAGGCTAGTCGCCTATCGACAAAACAAAAACAAATCTCGCAAAATCGCTTAAAAGCTAGGATTTAGATTCTATGGAAATTAGATTAAATCCCCAAATTATATTTAAAAAAGCTTTAAGAGCGATTTGTGTATAGTAGATTTTTGTTTATTTGAAATATTTGCAAATCATTTACAATATCAAAATTAGGCAGATAATGAAAAACTTTTCACAAATTGGATTCATACTCGCAACCTTAGGGAGCTCCATTGGTTTGGGGCATATTTGGAGATTTCCATATATGGCTGGGCAAAATGGTGGCGGAGCGTTTGTGTTGTTATTTTTGGTGCTTGCTCTAAGCGTTGGCGTAGCTATGTTAATTGGTGAAATGCTTATTGGTCATAAAACCAAAAAAAACACTGCTGATGCATTCAAAGAGCTTGACCCAAACCCCAAAAAAATGTGGAAATACGCAGGATTAACGCTTTTTGGAGGACCATTTATCCTGACTTTTTATTGCATTGTTTTGGGCTGGGTGCTGTATTATTTATTTGTCGTAAGTTTTAATCTCCCGCTAGATTCCAAAGAAGCGGAAGTAGTTTTTACCTCTCTTCTTACTTCAAGCCTTAGCGCACAAATCGCTAGTTTTAGCGCAATACTTTTTTTTACAGGGCTGATTGTCTCATTTGGGATAAAAGATGGCATTGAGCGACTCAATATCGTGCTGATACCTTTGCTTTTTGTGATTTTTATCGGGCTTTTAGTCTATGCGATGTTTCAGCCATCATTTTTGCAGGCGTGGCATTTTTTGTTTGATTTTAAGTATGAGGCGATAAATTTCAATGTAATTGTAGCTGCAATGGGGCAAATGTGCTTTTCTCTTAGCCTTGGTATTGGCATTATCATCACTTATTCAGCCTCAACAAAAGAAAACCAAAATCTCCTCAAAAGTGCGCTGTGGGTTACTATTCCCGGAGTGCTTATTTCGCTTATCGCAGGGCTTATGATATTTACTTTTGTCTATCAGTATGACGTGCAAGCAGGCGATGAAGCTGGGCTTGTTTTTCAGGCTCTGCCTATTGTGTTTTCCAAAATAGGTATGGGTGGAGTTGTTATCTCTGTGTTGTTTTTTGTCGGGCTTGCATTTGCAGGGATCACTTCAACGGTTTCTTTGCTTGAGCCAAGCGTGATGTTTTTTGTCCAAAAATACCAAAAAAATCGTATTGCGACAACTTGGGCGATTGTGGGTTGTATTTATATGTGCGGGTTGGTATTGATTTTGTCTTTGCATAGAGATTATGAGGGGATTTTCAATATCTTTGGGCAGAGCCTTTTTAAATGGGTTGATTTTTCTAGCTCGGCAGTGATTATGCCACTTGGAGCGTTGGTTGGGGTGATTTTTGTAGGCTGGGTTATCAAAAAGCAGAATCTAAGTGCAATGACGCAGTATTTTTTATCGCCTAGAATCTTTATTTTGTGGTTCTATATCATTCGTTTTGTCGCCCCGCTCATTATCATTGTCGCGTGGGTTGGGCTGATTTTAGAATCTAGAGATTATACCTATGCAACGATTTTCAAATCCTTCATATCATGGGTGGAGCATATTTTTGGATTGGGATCAAATTAAAACAAACTAAAATCCAGTGCAAATTGCAAGGCAAATAAAGGCAGATAATGAAAAACTTTTCACAAATTGGATTCATACTCGCAACCTTAGGGAGCTCCATTGGTTTGGGGCATATTTGGAGATTTCCATATATGGCTGGGCAAAATGGTGGCGGGGCGTTTGTGTTGTTATTTTTGGTGCTTTTGCTTGTGATTGGCGTGAGTCTTTTGCTTGCTGATATGATTATTGGCAATAGAGGCAAAAAAGATGTTGTCAGCTGTTTTGAAATGCTTGATCCAACGCCCACAAAAAAATGGAAATATGCAGGCATTGCAATCATTGGCGGACCGCTTATTTTGTCTTTTTATGCGGTGATTTTGGGCTGGATTCTGTATTATCTTGTGGTAGTGAGCTTTGATCTGCCAAAAGATCTTCGCACCTCAAAGCAAACCTTTGAATACCTCATGGGAGCTGGAATCTATTGGCAAATTATCGGCTTTAGCGGTTGTTTATTTCTCTCGGCACTCATTGTTTCATTTGGGATAAAAAAAGGCATAGAGCTTTTAAATCTCGTGCTTATGCCATTACTTTTTATTATTTTTATTGGGCTGTTAGTTTATACTTTGTTTCAGCCTTCATTTTTGAAAGCGTGGCATTTTTTGTTTGATTTTAAGTATGAGGCAATCGATGCAAATGTCCTTATTAGCGCACTCTCGCAAGTGTTTTTCTCGCTTAGTCTTGGCGTTGGGACGATTATCACTTATGCTGCTGCTACATCAAATTCTCAAAATCTTTTCAAAAGTGCGCTATGGATCGTGCTTACAGGCTTATTGATTTCAATCATCGCAGGGCTTATGATTTTTACTTTTTTCTTTGGGTATGACGGTGATTTAGGAGAGGATAGCACACAAAGCATTGGATTAGTGTTTATTTCACTTCCGCTTATTTTTTCAGAATTTGGTTCAACGGGGCAGATTCTCTCCGTCGCGTTTTTGCTAGCATTGCTCTTTGCTGGGATCACTTCGACTATTTCGATGCTAGAGCCTATGGTCTCATTTCTTGTCAATCGGCATAATTTCAGTCGCATAAGCGCGACTTGGGGGGTGAGCTTTATTGTATTTATCATCGGTATGTTTGCGCTGTATTCGATGACTAAGGACTACAAAGCCCTGCTTAGCTTTGGTGGCAAAAACATATTTGTATGGCTAAATTTTCTCACTGCAAGTTTTATCATGCCTCTAAGCTCATTATGCTGCATTCTTTTTTTGGGCTTTGTAATCAAAAAAGACACTCTGCGATCTTATACAACCTCATTTCTAAACCACACACTTTTTGAAATATGGTATTTTATCATTCGATTTGTCGCGCCGATTGTGATTGTTAGTATTTTGATTTTTAAATTACTCGAACCACAATAAATTCTAAATAAAAGGGGACATTATGCAAGATTTTGAAAGCAAAATAGAAAAAGCAAAACAGATTCTAGCACAGCTCAACGCTCAAGATTTAAGCCTCAAAAGCGGGCTTGAGCTCTACAAACAAGGTATAAAAGAACTCAAAGAAGCACAAGATATGCTAGAGAAAGCAAAACTAGAATACGAAGAGATCAAAGCACAAGACATTCAAGATAATAAATAAACACAAAACTAAAGGACAAAAAATGAAAATTACTATTTTTCAGCAATCACACATCAAGCCAAAAGATCCGCAATTTAGCGCGTTTTGTAAAAAATTTCCAAAACAAACCCTTATCGTGCTTGGTGAATATGTGCTTAATCCATTTTTTCACACTCTAGTAACCCTCTCTTCCAAACAAATCCTTCAGCATTCTATCGCACAAATTAATTATTTAGAACAGCTTGCCAAAAAACATTCTATAAGCTTTTTTGCACCAATTATTATGGGGGAATCTACACGACTTATTAAACAGCTTGTTTTCATTGATGGCACTACCAAATCAGAGCCATTATTTTATACTCAGCAAAAACTCATCGGATACGAGCATTGGAATGAGGCGGGATTTTTTGCAAATCCTAAAGTCAAAAATTTTAAAGATCCGTTTCTGTTTAGATATTGTGGATTTACGATTGCTGGGCTTTTTGGCTTTGAGATACATTTTGATGAATTATGGCTCAAGCTCAAAAAAGCGGGCGTGGATATGGTGCTTTTGCCCACGGCAAATACTTTTGGCTCTTATGAACGTTGGCGTGAGCTTTGCAAAATGAGAGCATTTCTCAATGGCTGTATGATCGTGCGCGCTAATCGCGTAGGAAAACTAGCTATTGAGAATCAAGAATGGGAATTTTATGGTGATAGTTTGATTGCTATGCCAAATGGAGAGATTATTGATTGGCTTGGTGAGGGAGAGGAGATTTTATCACTTGAAATCGAAAAAGAAGAGATCACCAAAATAGCTTTGGAATGGGGATTTAGACAAAAATACACTCCATAATACAAGCCCAAAATGCAACTCAAAATGTAGCTAGGTTTAAGATATAAATGATTATAATTTCGCAAAAACTTTGAAGGATGATCTTATGCAATCGCCACAAACTCCGCTTACAAATCAACTGCAACAAATGCCCATAACGCGCAAAAAAATCTACAACCCAGAATCTAATGAATCTGTTAATGACAGAAAGATATTTGGCGGGAATCCAACTTCTATTTTTGATCTCAACAAAATCAAATACCAATGGGCGTATGATTTATGGAAAAAAATGCTTGCAAACTCGTGGTATCCTGAAGAAGTCAATATGAATGATGATAAGCGCGACTACAAAATACTAAGCGAAGAGGAGAAAACAGGCTACGATAGAGCATTAGCGCAACTTATTTTTATGGATTCTTTGCAGACAAATAACCTCATCGATAATGTCAATCCATACATTACAAGCCCTGAGATTAATTTAGCTCTTGTCAGACAAGCATTTGAAGAGGCGCTACATAGTAGCTCTTATGCAGTAATGGTAGAATCTATCTCTGAAAACACCGATGAAATCTATGAAATGTGGCGTAAAGATATGCAGCTTAAATCAAAAAACGACTATATCGCTGATGTGTATATCAATCTCGCCTCAAACCCCACAGAGCACAATATCACAAAAGCACTTTTTGCAAATCAGATTCTGGAAGGCATATATTTTTATAGTGGATTCTGCTTTTTTTATACATTAGCAAGAAATGAAAAAATGAAATCAAGCGCGCAAATGATACGATTTATCCAGCGCGATGAAATCACGCATTTAATGCTTTTTCAAAGGATTATCAATGCTTTGCGCGATGAGCGAGCGGATCTTTTTACAAAAGCACTTGAAGAAGAAGTCATCGAGATGTTTAGAAGGGCTGTGGAAGTTGAGATTGCATGGGGTGAATACATCACGCAAGGGCATATTATGGGGCTTACAGATGAGCTCATTGACAAATATATCAAATTCTTAGCTGATGATAGGCTAAAGCGCGTAGGACTTCCTAAGCTTTATAATCAAAAAAATCCGATAGAATGGATCAATAAATTCTCAAGCTTTAACGACCAGCGGACAAACTTTTTTGAGCAAAAAGTAGTTAATTACACAAAAGGGAGCTTAAATTTTGATGACTTTTAAAGAAATATCCGCATTACAAATCACAACCAAGCAAAACTTTCAAACCAATCTCAAAAAGCTCAAAGAAGCCATAAGCAAGAATAAAAAAGATTCTATCACGCTTACGCCAGAGCTTATGTTAAGTGGATTTAGTTACCAAAAAATGGAAGAAGCAAGCGAATTTTCCAAAATCGCCACGCAGGAATTACTCCAAATGAGTGCTGATAGGACGATCATCACAACAATGATTGAGAAAAAAAACCATAGATTCTACAATAACCTCAAAGTATTCTCAAAAGGCGAGCTTATCCACAAACAATCCAAACATCATCTCTTCACACTTGGCGATGAGCATTTGCATTTTGAGGCGGGTAGTGTCGATGAGATTATTCCTTTTTATATAGATTCTATCAAATGTGCGGCACTCATTTGCTTTGAATTGCGCTTTGTGGAGTTGTGGCAAGAAGTGCGAGGCGTTGATATTGTCTTTGTGCCTGTGCAATGGGGCAAACAGCGAAAGCATCACCTTGAGACACTAAGCAGAGCTTTAGCGATTATTAATCAATGCTTTGTTGTCGTGAGCGCAAGCTCAAATCTCCAAATGGCAAAATCAAGCTCAATCATCACGCCATATGGAAATGTATATAGCAATGAAGATTCTGAAAACATCACACACAAAATCGACCTCAAAGAAGTGGCAAAAATGCGTAAATACATCGACACAGGAATCAATGAATGCAGCAAATAAAAACTCATCTTATGTGCGATGAAATCCAAAAGCAATTTCCAGCACTTCAGGCAAATATCAAAAAAGCTATGCAAGCTGTGGATAGAGAAGTATTTGTGCCAGAATCTTTGCGACATCTTGCCTTTAGTATCGATCCGCTACCAATGGCAAATGATCAATGGATCTCCTCACCTCTAACCGTGGCTAAAATGACTCAATACCTCACACCCGGCGATAGTGTGCTTGAGATTGGGTGCGGAAGTGGCTATCAAGCAATGGTTTTGGCTCAACTATTTCGGCGCGTCTTTAGCATAGAGCGGATTGAAAAGCTACTTTTGGAAGCAAGAGAGAGAATTAGAAAAAGTGGAGTAAGCAATATCATCACAAAGCTTGATGATGGCAAAAATGGTTGGAAAGAATACGCCCCTTATGATAGAATCTTATTTTCAGCCTGCTTGCAGCAAGAGATTCCACAAACAATCATCAATCAATTAGAAGAAGGCGGAATCCTTGTCGCGCCGATTCAAGAGGGCAACACGCAAATCATCAAACGATTTACCAAACGCAATGGAATCTTATGCCATGAAGAGATTTTAGAGCAATGTTTGTTTGTGCCTGTGATGGACGGCATAGCAAAATAGGACGCTATTATGTTGGAGCATATAGAAATTATCCTTGATTCGTTTTGGGATTTTGATATGTCTTTAATGCAAAATTGGATAGGCATTATATGCGGATTTTGCATTGGGCTTGTCGGGTTTTTTATGATCGCCACACACACTGCATCACGTAGAATCTTAAGTATTATATCAGCGATTATCTGCGCGCTTATCGGATATGTATATGAGCCACTGATAGCCATATATGCAAGCTTTGTGTGTATTTTTGTCCTCTCACTTTGTGTGTGGGATATACAACAATACGCCGTGCCAAATTGGCAGAATCTCATACTCCTAGCCTTAGGTGGCATAAAATTTATTTTTGTTTTGGATTTAGACATATTTGAAGATATGTTTATGGGTGCTGGGGTGATTGGGCTTGTTTATGTTATTGGCAAAATGCTTTTACACAAAGAAATCTTAGGCGAGGCAGATATTGTATTTTGCGCAAGTGTCGGCGCGCTTTTTGGTATGTATAATCTCATCTTAAGCATTTTTTGGGGTTGCGTCTTGGCATGCGCGGTGTTTGTCCTCTACAAGCTCGCACACAAACATCTCTACAAAATTCCACTCATACCATTTATAAGCGGTGGATTTGTGATAGGAATCATGGTGTGATAAAAAAATATCTCTTTCTCTCTATTTCACAGATTTTCACGCCATTTTTTATCGTGCTATTTTTTGTGGCGTCTGTGGTGCTACTTATCAATCTCGCGACTATTACACAATTTGTCAAGCTTAATTTTTTAGATTTGGGGCAGGTTTTTTTGTATTCAATTCCTAATGCTGTGTTTTTCATCATTCCGATTACATTTTTTTCAGCCTGCGTGCTTGGGCTATCAAGACTTTCTTTTGATTATGAGCTTTTGGTGTTTTTTTCACTTGGCATTTCTCCAAAGCAGATTCTGCAATCCATAAGCGCGCTTTGCGTATTAGCAAGTGCCACGCTTTTGCTTTTTTCGCTTGTACTCATTCCGCTTTCAAAAAACGCCTATTCAAATTTCATGGCAAAAAAGCGCGCAGAAGTCAATATTAATATCCGCGCTGGCGAGTTTGGACAAAAGCTAGGGGATTGGCTTGTGTATGTCGATAGCGCAGAAGATAAACATTACAGAGGGCTTGTTTTGCTCTCAAACAATGTGGAATCTAAAGAGGCGTTCATCACTGCTGATGAGGGCGAAATCCTCAACCAAAAAGGAATCTTTACGCTTATCCTCAAAAAAGGTAGCGCGTATTTTACGCAATCAGGCAAAATGCAAAAGGTTGATTTTGAGCAAATGCAAGTCAATACCAAAACCGATGAAGTAATGTTAAGCTCGTATGATTTGTGGAAATATTGGCAGCAAGCACTCACTTCGCATTCACAAGCCAAACGGCTCGCTCAAGCAATCATCACTTCGCTTTTTCCTGTGGCGAGTATATTTTTGATTCTTGTGTTTGGGGTGGCAAATCCTCGCTTTCACAAAAACCTTAGCTATGTGTATTTGCTTGTGAGCGTTGGGCTGTATTTTATTTTGATGCATATTTTTAGCCAAAATGCTCCATTTATCGGAATTGTCGCTTTGCCTATTGTGTGGTTTATCATCTCATATATGCTGTATCGATATTATATTTTTAAAACTTACTAAAATCTATGAAACATTTTGCGCTCAAAATCGCATACAATGGCACTTTTTTTAGTGGTTTTGCACCACAGAAGACAAAACATATCCAAAGCGTGAGTGAAAAAATCCTTGAAGTATTGCAAAGTATAGGTATAGATTCTCTACCACTTGGTGCAGGCAGGACTGATAAGGGCGTGCATGCGCTAGGTATGGTGATTACTATCTCAGCTCAAGAGCATTGGGAGGCAAATAAACTTCATCATCTTCTCTCACAAAAACTCTATCCATATATTTTTATCCGCAAAATCTGGGAAGTAAAGGAGGATTTTCACCCGCGTTTTAGCGCGACAAAGCGGAGCTATTATTATATTTTCTCGCCACATTTGCAAAATCCATTTCTAGCACCTTATATCTCACACGAGCACATAGGAGATATTGCGCTTTTTCGGCAATGTCTTGAGGCTTGCATAGGTTGGCATAATTTTGAGCTTTTTAAAAAACAAGGCTCAAAAACCAAAAGCGATATTCGCCATATCATGTATGCAAAATGCAAAATCTTGCACCGCTTTCATAGCACTTATTATCTCGTGCATATCCAAGCCAATGGCTTTTTGCGTGCGCAGATTAGAATGCTTATAGGGGCTGCTCTTGCCGTCTCGCAAGGCAAGCTCACATTTGCGGAATTTTGCTTACAACTCAATGCTACAAAACAGCATCATACAAGCTTAGCAAGCCCACAGGGGTTATTTTTTGCAAAAGTGTGGTATTGAGATTCTTATTTATTTTTTGGATTGCTTTGTTATTACTTTGTTTTCTTACAATGACAACCTAGATTCTAAATTGCAACATTAACTCTAGAATTACAAATAGATTTTTTGAGTTGCGTATGTTTGCTAAAAATGCTAAAATACAGCTTTTGTAGATTTGGCATTGCATAAAAATATAAATGGAAAGATAAATGGGTGTATTATTTAGATTTATCGGAAAGGGCGTGCTAGCCCTCGCGCCGATTATTATTCTTATTTGGATTCTGAAGTTTGTGTATGATATTTTGGCAGCAATTATTAGCGTGATTTTTAACACAACTGCAAACAACACGCTTGCTACACTTGGTATCGTGCTGATTATGATTGTGATTTTGGCGTATGCAGGGTATTTGCTTGAGAAAAACAAAGATTTTATCCTGCTAAAAATGTCTGAATTTTTTATCAATAAGATTCCCGGAATTGCCTCGATTTATAGTGTCTTAAAAGATGTTGTGCAGATGTTTTCTGGCAAAGGTAGCGAATCGTATTTAGGCGTAGCGTATGTGAAATTTGGCGAGAGTGAGGTTATAGGATTTATCACCAAAGAAGAAGATGAGTATTTGTGGGTGTTTGTCCCTACTACGCCTAATCCAACCTCTGGAATCTTGTTTAAAATCCCCAAAGCAAATGTGAGAAAGTCTGATATGAGCGTGGCTGAAGGGCTCAAAAAAGTCGTCTCGCTAGGAATGAAATAATGAATACAACTGCAATTTTTTGCAAACTCAAAAATTTCAGTGAATTAGTGATGTTTGAACATACGATTTTTAGCGCGTCTTTTATTTTGATCGCTATGGTTGTGGCTTCACATGAAGTCAATGGAAGTATTTTTATGGGTTGGAGAGTGTTTTTGCTTTGTGCGATTGCGCTTGTGAGTGCGCGTAATTTTGCTATGGGGTTTAATCGATTATGCGATAGAAAGATAGATTCTAGAAATGCCCGCACAAAGCATCGACCAAGCGTAGATGGTAGAATTTCACACAAAGAAATTATACTTTTTTGCCTCATTAATGCCTTTGTTTTTGTGGTGGCAAGTTATTATATCAATGACTTGGCGTTTTATCTTTGTGTGCCGTTTTTGATCGTGCTTGGCGGATATAGCTTGATGAAGCGGTTTTCATCACTTGCGCATCTTGTGCTTGGGATCTCACTCGCTCTAGCACCTATTGCAGGGGTGATTGCTGTGGAGGGGCAGATTCCGCTTTGGAGCGTGGCTTTGGCATTTGGAGTGATGTTTTGGGTGGCAGGATTTGATGTGTTGTATTCTTTGCAAGATATTCAGATTGATAAGCAAGAGGGGCTATTTTCGATTCCGAGTCGTTTTGGGGTGCAAAACGCGCTTTGGATCTCAAGAGTCTTTCATTGCTGTGCGGTTGGGCTATGGTGTGTTTTTGGGTATTTGTGTGGGCTTGGCGTGATTGGCTTTGTTGGTATTTTTGTAAGTGCGTGTATGCTTATATATGAGCAGTATCTTGTGTATGTAAATTTTGCGAATATCCCTAAAGCGTTTTTTGCAACAAATGGATATTTGGGGTTTATATTGTTTGTATTTATCGTGATTGATTGTATGATGCGATGAGAGATTGGGTCGCGAGATGAATCTAAATCATAAATCAAAGTGATAATTTCAAGATATTAAAGATGTATAAGGAAAAAAAGTGAGAGAAGAATTTTTAGACATTACGCATAATGCTGGAATCCAAACGCGCATTGTGGATTGTTTGATTGAAGTGAGTTTTGAGCATATCCAAAATAAAGAGTCGTTTTTGCAAGAATATGAGCTATTTGGAGAAAAAAATAATGATATTATCTCGCAAGTCCTGCATACAATCCCTAAAGAAAAAGACACCACTTCAGTGCTGATTTTGGAGCTTTTGGCACAGATTTATCAAAAACTTGCCAAAATAGAACACCATATCGACAAAAGCTCTGATGCACTTTTGCCATTGCAAAACAAAGGTGTAATCAACGCATTAGGACATGGCATTGTGTGCTGTGGAAATGCAGAATTTGTGCCAAATGGCTTGTATTATTTGCGTTTTTGCCTTCCAAATATGCCTTATCGTTTTGTAGCGGTATTTGGTGAGGCAATCGATGCTAAAGTCATCAAAATCACAACCATGCATTCAAGTGATATAATGGCGCTTGATTCTTATATTGCAAATAAAGAAATGGAATATCTTAGACAAAAAAGGAATAAAAATGATTGATGAAGAGTTATTTTTTATTTGTATCGGCGGATTAGGATTTATCGTGCTGTGCGTGCTAGGCTATATGATCGCCAAAGACAAAGACGCAACAAAGCGGATTAATCGATTTGAAAGTGCGATAGAGGCGATTGCAAAAGAGATTTACAAAATCCAAAAAACACAACAAAAAATCCAAGAAAGTCAAGAGAGTGCAGAATTTTTGGGCGGAGATGCGCTTCAAAGTGGCATAAATGACAAAATTATTGATTTAAACAAAAAAGCAATGGTGCTTGAGGAGAATCTCAAGGATTTACGAAATTATTTTGATGAAAAATACATAGGGCTTGAAAATCGTATGCGTGAGTATAGCTCTCTAAGCTTTAGCGGTGGCGATATTGATGAGAAAAAAATCATCGATATGTTTCAAAACGGCTTTAGTATAGATTCTATCGCTAAAGAATTGCGTATAGGGCGTGGAGAAGTTGAATTTACTTTGAAATTGGCAAATATCAAGTGATTGAAGTGGGTTTGTTTGTTGCAATTATATGAATTTTTCTCAAATCCCAACGATACTTGCAGTTATTATTCTGATCGTTGTTCGCATTTTCGGTATTTTTATATCCAAAACTGCTCGAAGCATTTTTGTGAAGGGCTGATTGAGCGAGGGTGGCGGAGATTTGGTGAGTATTTTTTTGTGCCGATATGCGCGAGTTGCAAAGAATGTATCTCTATACGACAGCTTCCGCTTTTGTTTGAGCCAAGTCGATCGCACAAACGCGTGCTGCACAAAAACCAAAACACACTCATTACGATTTCTCGCCCAAGTTTGAGTGAGGAAAAGCTTAGTCTCTATCATCGCTACCATACCTTTATGGATACCAAAAAAGGCTGGGGGTATCGCCCAATCACTCAAGAGATGTATAATGAAAATTTTATCTATGGGTATAATGATTTTGGGTATGAGATCACTTACAAAATCAATAATCAACTTGTAGGTGTCGGGTATTTTGACTGGCTGTATAATAGCATTTCAGCGACTTATTTTTTTTATGATCACGCATTTCAGCATTTAAGTTTAGGCACTTTTAATATCCTCACCCAACTCCTCATCGCCAAAAATAAAAAAATCAAATATTTTTATCCGGGCTATTGGATCAAAAATCACCACAGCATGGGGTATAAACAAAAATTTATGCCATTTGAGATTCTTGTAGGTGAGCCTGATATTTTTGATAAACCTATCTGGAAAAAGTTTGCTATCCAAAATCCAACAATACAAAAGGAGCAATTATGACAAACACAACAAACACAATCTCAAGGCTTTTTGGGGCATTTGCAGGATATGCATTTCCAAAGTGGTTTCAAATCATCATCAATAAAGTCTATGTATGGATTTTTAAGATTGATTTGAGTGATTTTGCACCGCTTGATTCTTACCCTACGCTTAATGCGCTTTTTACGCGTGCGCTGATTGTGAAGCGGGAATTAGATTCTAGTTTAAATGTGTTGATTTCACCCACTGATAGCGTGATTATGGCTCAAGGTGAAGTAAGAGATGATATGGCACTTCAGATTAAAGGTATGGAATATCGCGTGAGCGAGCTTTTGGGCGAGAATCTAGATTCTACATATAGTTATATCAATCTCTATCTCTCACCACGTGATTATCATCGTTATCATTGTCCATGCGATATGGAGATTTTGGAAGTGCGGTATTTTGGAGGCGTGCTATTGCCTGTCAATCAGCCCTCACTGCGTAAAAATCAAAATCTCTTTATCAAAAACGAACGAGTGGTGGTGATTGCCAAAACAAAAAACAATACAAAGCTGTATTTTGTGGCTATCGGCGCACTTAATGTCGGGCAGATGATTTTTCACTTCGAGCCCAAAATCACAACCAATGCCAAAGCAAATACAAAAGAGATCTATACCTATCCTACGCCAATTAAAGTCAAAAAAGGCGAGGAGCTAGGAATGTTTATGATGGGTTCTACAATCGTGCTTTTTGCTTCAAATATCACTTTGACAAAAAATACCCATTCTCAAGTGCGTTTTGGTGAAAAAATAGCTTTATTGAGTTAGAATGCCACTTCATAAATAATTGTAAAATAAATTCACAACCAATTTTATAGCTAGAATCCACAACCAAAGGAGGATATATGAGTGTGCAAGACCAAATCAAACAGCATCTCAAAAATTTAGATGCCCTTCTTGTTGCGCATTATTATCAAAGAGATGAAGTGTTAGAGCTTGCTGATTTGAGCGGAGATAGCTTAGAGCTTGCCAAAAAAGCGTCTTTGAGTCCGCATTCTTTGATTGTGTTTTGTGGGGTTGCGTTTATGGGGCAGAGTGTGAAAGTCTTAGCTCCGCAAAAGCGTGTGATTATGCCAAAAGTCGCGTGCTGTTCTATGGCAAAAATGATTGATGATGAATATTTTGATCGAAGTATAGACACGCTCAATCAAGCAGGAATCAAAAAAGAAGACATTTTTCCAATCACTTATATCAATTCAAATGCGTCAGTCAAGGCAAAAGTCGGCAAAATGGGTGGTGTGGTCTGCACTTCAAGCAATGCGAGCAAAATCTTTGATTATGCCTTGCAAACCAATAAAAAAATATTTTTCTTGCCTGATCGATGTTTGGGGCTTAATCTCGCGCGCAAAAACAACCTCAAATCCTGTGTGCTAGGGCAGGCAAGCAAAGAGGAGATTGTAGATTCTGCTGTGATTTGCTATGATGGATTCTGCTCTGTGCATCAGCTTTTCACCACCAAAGATATTGCGTTTTTTCGCCAACGTTACAAAGATATTTTGATTATCACGCACCCAGAATGCGATCCTAGTGTGGTCGCGCAGTCTGATTTCGTAGGCTCGACAAGTCAGATTATAGAATTTGTCAAGAATCTAGATCCAAACCAAGCAGTAGCTGTCGGCACAGAATTTAATCTTGTCAATCGTTTGCGTTCAGGCTCAAAAAATACCTTTGTGCTTTCAAGCACGATTCCTCAATGTCCGACAATGAATGAGACGACATTACAAGATGTGCTTTTGGTGCTTGAGTCTTTTACGCAAAACAAAAGCGATTTATTTAAAAGTATGAATGAAATAATCATTCCAAGTGATGTCGCCAAATACGCAAAAATCGCGCTTGATCGAATGCTTGAGCTTTCAAAATAGGAGAATTTATGCGTGATTTTATAGAATCTATTTTGTGTGAAGATTATGGGCGAGGCGATTTGTTTGAAGAAGTATTTGAAAAGAGCAATAAGCAAGCCAAAGCGTATGTTATTGCTAGGGAAGAGGGGATTTTTTCTGGGGAAAAATACATCACGCGATTATGCGAACAATGTGGCATTGAGATTCTCTCAAGCAAGAAGGATAAAGAAAGCTTTGAAGCAAATGAAAAGCTATTACAAATAAGCGGAATCTACACGCAGATTCTCAAAATCGAGCGATCGCTTTTGAATCTTTTGCAACATAGTAGCGGGATTGCGACATTGACGCATTTGTATGTCAAAGCCTTGAAAGATTCTCCGACAAAGCTATTAGACACACGCAAAACGCGCCCACTTTTGCGTGAGTTTGAAAAATATTCTGTGCGTAATGGTGGTGCTTCTAATCATAGATTTGGGCTTGATACTTTGCTTATGCTTAAAGATACGCATTTAAGGCATATTCACAATCTTGAATCATTTATAAAAAGCGCAAGAGAGCGACTATCTTTTGGGACAAATATAGAAATAGAGTGCGAGAATCTAGAGCTTTTTGAGCGCGCATTGAGGGCTGGTGCTGATATTTTGATGTGTGATAATATGCCAATAGCTCAGATACAAAAAGCTATCGCAATGAGAAATGCTACAAATCCAAAAACCCTTGTAGAGTTAAGTGGAAATATTACATTAGATAATATCGCTTTGTATGGTAGCCTTGGTGCTGATGCGATAAGCTGTGGGGCTATCATTCATCAAGCGCGCTGGATTGATATGAGTATGAAAATGCATTAAGCGTGAAGATTATATGGATAAAGAGCGGTTTTTTATACAATCTCTTATCAAGCAGGGTGTTACAAAAAAGCTCGGCGATGATGGCGTGGTGCTTGCATTTGATACTTGGAATGCTACCCAATACCCAAATATTTCAAATATAAACACAAATACCCCAAACGCAAAATACCTCAAAGCCCACAAACAACTTGTAATCGCAAGTGATGGATTCTGCGAGGGGATTCACTTTCGCAGAGAATGGCTAAGCCTCAAAGACATCGCCAAAAAAGCTATGCTTGTCAATCTCTCTGATATTATCGCGATGAATGCGATTCCAAAATATGCCTTGCTCTCTATCACGCTTCCAAATCTTTTGGCATTTGAGATTCTAGAAATCGTGCAAGGCTTGGCATATATCGCCAAAAAATATAATGTAGTTTTTATCGGCGGAGATACGACAAGCGGGCAGAATCTAGCTTTTCATCTTAGTATTATTGGCGCACTAGAATCTAAGCCGCTTTTGCGCACGGGGCTTCAGAATAAAGATTTGCTCTATCACACAGGCAAAGTAGGGCAGAGTTTGTATGCACTCAAATGGCTTTTGCGCAGTGGCAAAATCTCGCGTTCAAAGCGGTTTTTGCGATTTATCGAGCCAACTTTACGAGAGAAATTTATTTACAAAGTAGCATCATTTGCGCATTGCGGGATTGACATCTCTGATGGCGTGTATAGTGAGCTAAATCACCTAAGCACACTTAATCATCTTGGTATAAAACTCCATAAAAAATCGCGACTATCGCAATTATCGCGACATTTTTTGAGTGGTGAAGAATATGAATTACTCTTTGCAATCGCCCCAAAGCATAAACACAAACTTATGCGAATCGCAAAATCCATGCGCTTACACATTCAGCCCATAGGATATGCTTCAAAGCGGGGCAAAAAATACAAAACACTATTATGGCACTAAAGCCGGCGCAAAATAAATAAAAGAAGTCAAAGAAGTCAAAACACAAAGAGGAATCAAGAGTGAAAGATCTGATACATGTATTGCAAAATCTTCCCAATAAACCCGGAATCTATCAGTATTACGACACATCGCATAGATTGCTTTATGTCGGCAAAGCCAAAAACCTTAAAAAGCGAGTCAAAAGCTATTTTGCACTCTCACAAACCCTAGAATCTCACACGCCCATTCCAAACCCAAAAACAAGCCAGAGAATCCAGCTTATGGTGCGCCAGATTGGCAGGCTTGAGATTATTATTGTAGATTCTGAACAAGATGCGCTGATTTTGGAGAATTCACTCATTAAGCAACTCAAGCCAAAATATAATGTCCTTTTGCGAGATGATAAAACTTACCCCTATATCGCGCTTGATTGTAGCGATGATTTTCCTACGCCTCAGATTGTGCGCCAAATCACAAAAGGCAAAAATATTTTATATTTTGGTCCTTATCCAAGCGGTTGTCGCGATATTTTAGAGAGTGTGTATGAGCTCTTTAAGCTCGTGCAGAAAAAATCCTGCCTCAAAGGCAAAAAAGCCTGTCTTTTTCATCAGATCAATCGCTGCTATGCACCATGTGAGGGCAAAATCTCAAAGCAAGAATACGCACAGATAATCCAATCTGTGATAGCCACGCTTAAATCACCCCAAAAACTCCTCGCACTTCTACATCAAAAAATGCTCGAACTATCAGAATCTATGCGCTTTGAGGAGGCATTAATTTACAGAGAGCGGATAAAAAAGCTCTCTAATTTGCAGAGCTTTTCACTTATTGATCTTGCTAAAGATACAAATCTTGATGTGTATGGGCTGTATTATGAGCAAAGAAAGGCGATTTTGCTTGTCCTTTTTGTGCGTGAGGGGCGGATTGTGTCGTGTTTGAGCGATACATTGTTTTTTGATTATGATTTTATTCCAAGTGAGATTTATACGCAAGTGATTTTGAATCGTTACGCACAAAAGCTTCCATTGCTTCCAAAAGAAATCGTGCTTCCAAGTTTGGAAGGGCTTGAGATAGAGGCTTTGAGCGAGTTTCTTACCCAAAGACAAGGAAGCAAAATCTCTATCATCGCTCCACAAAAAGGCGAAAAGCTAAAGCTTATCCAACTCGCTCAAAAAAATGCCAAAGAAATCCTTCACCAAACAAGCCAAAGCGCACATTCTGAAGAATCTATACTTGCAAATCTCAAAGAACTTTTGGCATTGCAAAGCACACCATTTAGAATCGAAGTTTTTGATACGAGTCATCACGGCGGAGAGCATTGCGTGGGAGGAATGATTGTGTATGAAAATGGAGATTTTGATAAAAACTCTTATCGCAGATATAAGCTTCAAGGAAGTGATGAATACGCGCAAATGAAAGAAATGCTTGTAAGAAGGGCGCAAGATTTTGGGGATTATCCTGCGCCAAATTTGTGGCTGATTGATGGAGGAGTGGCACAAGTGCGTTTGGCAAGAGAGATTTTGGATTCTGCGGGGGTGTATGTCGATGTGGTGGGGATCGCTAAGCAAAAGATAGATTCTAAGGCATATAGGGCAAAGGGCAATGCAAGGGATAGCATTTATACAGCACACGATGTGTTTGCGTTAGAGCCAAGTGATAAGCGACTGCAGTTTTTGCAGAAATTGCGCGATGAGGCACATCGCTATGTAATCACCTATCATCGCCAAAAGAAAAAATCCGCCCTCACCGCGTATAATGAGCTGACCCAAAAAGGCTTAAGCGAAGCAAAGATAAAGAAACTTTTAGCCCTTATGGGAAGCTATGGAGCGATCAAGGACTTAGATAAGGAAGCTTTGGAGGAGCTACTTAAAAGCAAAAAAGCTGCAACAAAGCAAACAATGATAAAAGCAACAGAATAAAATGTATAATAGGGCTTTTAGATTCTTTTAGGGAGAAATGATGATTATTAATGGCAAAACAATACAAGCAAAAGAGTTGCGACTTAAAGACTATATCAAAGAGCAGAATCTTAAAGTGGAGTTTATCGCTTTGGAGCTCAATGGCAGGATTTTACCAAGAGAAGAGTTTGAGCATATCGTGCTAAAAGAAAATGATAAAGTGGAGATTGTAAGCTTTGTGGGTGGCGGATAAGAAATTAGGCGAGTAAGAAATTAGGTGTGTGAGAAATCATAAAGGATACACGTATGAGAGTCAAATTCAACAATGCTTACGAGCAAACAAATGCTAAGACAAATGTCGAATTTTTAAGCACCAAAAGCACGAGCCAAAGTGATGTGTGGATCATCAACGGCTTTGCTACGCGTGAGGTGGTGGAACTCAAAGAAGACGATGAACTTTTTTGTATAAAAAGAGGCGTTTTGCCGCTACGTGAAGCACTTGAGGCGATGATGAGCGCGCGCCATACCCCAAAAGTGCATGAGAGGCTTAAAGACGCCTGCGTGGCGGTGTGTGGGCTTGGCGGGCTTGGCTCGCACATAGCTATAATGCTTGCGCGAAGCGGAGTAGGCAAGCTTAAACTCATCGACTTTGATGTGATAGAGCCAAGCAATCTTAACCGCCAAGCTTACAGGGTGGAGGATTTAGGCAAGCTTAAAACTGAAGCTTTGCAAGAGCAAATCGCCTCTATCAATCCTTTTATCGCGGTAGAAATTTTTAGCGTTAAGATAGATGAGAGCAATATACAAGATCTTTTAGCTGGCGCTGATATAGTCTGTGAAGCCTTTGATAGCGCATTAGCAAAAGCTATGCTTGCTCAAAATTTTCACAAACACTTTCCAAAAACTACGCTTATAAGTGCTTCAGGACTTGCTGGATATGGCAACTCAAATACCGTGCAAACGCACAAAATCACGCATAATTTTTATGTATGCGGGGACTTAGTAAGCGGCGCAAAGCCCGGAAATGGGCTTATGGCACCACGCGTAAATATTTGCGCAGGACATCAAGCTAATTTGGTGCTTGAGCTTTTGTGCGAGGGATTATAGGAGATTTGAGGGGATTGTAGAGGATTTATAGAGACTAGATGTGAGTTTTTGTGCGGATATGAAGTGGATATGAAAAAGATTTATGATGAAAGAATACAATGTTATTTAATTTTGGCTATTTAATTTTAGTTATTTAATTTGGGTGATTTGATTTTATGGGTTTTGGAGAAGAGAATGGATACCTTAAAGCTCGGACATTATGAATTTAGTTCGCGTTTTATACTTGGCTCTGGGAAGTTTAGTCTTGAGCTTATCAAAAGTGCTATAAATGAAGCTAATACACAGATTATCACACTTGCGTTAAGGCGCGCTAATACAGGTAGTTTGGAGAATATACTTGATTATATTCCAAAAAATATCACGCTTTTGCCAAACACAAGCGGGGCGAGAAATGCCACAGAAGCCCTAAGGATAGCACGCCTTGCTAGAGAGATTTGCCAAAGTGAGCTGATAAAAATCGAAGTCATACGCGATAGCAAATACCTTCTGCCTGATAATTTTGAGAGTATCAAGGCTTGTGAAATGCTTGCAAAAGAGGGCTTCACGCCTTTGGTGTATATGTATCCTGATTTGTATGCGGCGCGCTCTATGAAAGACGTTGGAGCAGCGGCTATTATGCCACTTGGCGCGCCAATTGGGAGCAACAAAGGCTTACTTACTCGTGAGTTTATTCAGATTCTGCTTGATGAGCTTGATGTGCCTATCATCGTTGATGCAGGGCTTGGCACGCCAGCACAAGCATGCGAGGCTATGCAAATGGGAGCTAGTGCGGTGATGGTGAATACTGCTATTGCAAATGCAAATGATATAGCCTTAATGGCAAGGGCTTTTTCTTTAGCAGTTGAGGCAGGACGCGCGGCATTTTTAGCTGGGCTTGCTCCACAAAGTGCGCACTTAAAGGCTGAGGCAAGCTCGCCACTAACAGGCTTTTTGAGGGATTAAAAAGGAGATTTAAGATGAGTAAGATAACTTATAAAGAACTAGCTTATATGATACTTGAGCAAAGTAAAAGTCCATTAAGCGTTGGTGAAATTTTCAAAATCGCTGTGGAGCAAGGCTTGGATAAAAGGCTTTCAAGCATAGGCAAAACCCCTGAACATTCTTTAGCGGCTTTCATTTATACAGATATAAAAAATAATGGCGAAAAAGCTTTGTTCATGAAAGTAGGCAAACGCCCTACGACTTTTTGGCTTAAAAGCAGGCAAAATGAGCTTTTAATTTTAAAAGATAAACCTGTGGAGGAAGAATTTAAAAGCAAGATAAATCAAAGTAAATTCAACGAAAGAGATTTACACCCTGTGCTTGTGAAATTCCTTTATGAAAGTGAGTTTGATTTATACGCTAAAACCATCTACCATGAGAAAAGCTCTAAAAGCGAAAAAGGCAAGGATAGGTGGAATTACCCTGATATAGTGGGTATTCATTTTCCTTTTGAGGACTTCGAGGAGCAGACTTTGTCCTTACTTGCGAATTTAAGTAAGCCAAGTTATAAGCTGTATTCTTTTGAGCTTAAAAAGGCTATTTCTTGGGCGGATTTGAAGGAGTATTATTTTCAAGCTGTGAGTAATTCAAGCTGGGCAAATGAAGGCTATCTTGTGGTTTTTGAAGATATTAATGAGGAAATTTTAAACGAGCTTGTGCGTTTGAACGCAAGTTTTGGCATAGGTGTGATACAGCTAGAAAGTAATATAAACAGCTCAAAAGTGCTTCTAAGAGCCAAAGAAAGAGAGCTTGATATACAAACCCTTGATATGCTTATTAATAAAAATAAAAATTTCAAAGACTTTATAGCCGACATAAATAAAGATATAAAAGTCAATGATAAATTCCGCATAGCCAAAGACAGATACGACAAAGTCCTAAACGAAGAAGAATTTGAAAAATACTTGAAAGACAAAGAGATACAAAAGGACGAGTGATGAGCAAAAAAGACATTTTCGAGTATGAAAGCTATATGTGCGATGTGCAGAGTCTTATTTTGGCGCAAGTGCTAGATATTGTAGCTGGATACAACGAGCAAAGCTATAATGCAGAGAGTGTGCGAAGGGCTTTAGCCAAAGAAAGTCTCAATATAGAGGATTTGCAGGCTTTGCTTAGTCCTGTGGCTGAGGGGTTTTTAGAAGAAATTGCTCTCAAAGCAAGACATCGGACAAAGCAGCATTTTGGGGATAATGTCGCTCTTTTTACCCCGCTTTATCTTAGCAATCACTGCGAGAGTAAATGTGTGTATTGTGGCTTTCAAAAGGGCAATGCGATAATGAGAGCAAAACTCAATGAGGCTGAAATTCACAAAGAAATGCAAGCTATTGCAGAATCTGGTTTGCAAGAGATTTTGCTTCTTACAGGCGAGGGCAGGGCGCATGCGAGTGTAGAGTATATCGCCACTGCGTGCAAGATCGCAAGGCAGTATTTTAAGGTTGTGGGTGTCGAGGTGTATGTGATGAATCAAAGCGAATACGAGGTGCTTCACAACGCAGGTTGTGATTTTGTAACGATTTATCAAGAAACTTACAATCCTATCAAATATCAGAGAATCCATATTTTTGGGGAGAAACGCGTGTTTCCTTTTCGCTTCAATGCGCAGGAGAGGGCGATAAAAGCGGGTATGAGGGGCGTTGGGTTTGGCGCGCTTTTGGGGATTGATGATTTTAGGAAAGATGCGTTGGCAACTGCCTTGCATGCGTATTTATTGCAAAAAGCTTATCCGCACGCAGAAATCTCACTCTCAGCCCCGAGACTGCGCCCGATTTTGGGTAATCGCAAAATAGGTCCAAAAGATGTAACAGAATCTAGACTTTTGCAGGTTTTGTGTGCGTATCGGCTGTTTTTGCCATTTGCAAATATTATTGTCTCAAGCAGGGAGCGAGCGGGCTTTAGGGATCATATCACAACGATTGTGGCGACAAAGATTTCAGCAGGTGTTTCAGTTGGCATAGGCGAGCGATTAGATGAGAAAAAAGGCGATGATCAGTTTGAGATTTCGGATTCTAGGAGCGTAGATGAGATTTTAGCAATGCTAAAAGCTTCAAAATTACAGCCTGTGATGAGCGATAGCGTGTATGTCGGCTAAAAAACTCATCGCCATTAGCGATAGCACAGCTTGCGCAGAATCTATCCTTGATCGCATAGCAAAGCTAGCACGCGCAAAAATCGATATGATAATCTTGCGAGAGAAGCATTTAAGCGAGGCATTGTATTATGACTTGGCAAAAGAGGCGATACGCATTTGCAACACACATCATTGCCTTTGTGTGTTGCATCATTTTAAAGAGGTGGCTTTGAGGCTTGATTATCCATTTTTTCACGCTTGTTTTGCGGATTTGCAAGAGGATAGAGAGCTCAAAAAGCACTTTCAGATTCTAGGCGTTTCTGTGCATTCTCAAGCCCAAATTAATGAGGCATGCAAACTTCAATGCGATTATGTGATGATTGGGCATATTTTTGAGAGCTCATGTAAGCCTTCTTTGCGATCTAGAGGGTTAGATTTTTTGCGGGATTGTGCCAAAAATAGCGCGATACCTTTATATGCGGTAGGCGGGATAAATGCAGAAAATATCGCTACATTTCAAGATATAGACATCGTGGGTGTTTGTATGCGCTCAAGTCTTATGCAATGCCAAAATGTGGAATCTTATCTTGTAGCTTGCGCAATGAATCTAAATCCTAGCTTTTAAGCGATTTTGCGAGATTTGTTTTTGTTTTGTCGATAGGCAACTAGCCTTATCTCCTTACTCAAAACTTCACAATCTATCAAACCCTTGCAAACCCTTGCAAACTCATCTTAAAATCTAGAATTTCTTTACGCTCGCTTGTGTTTGCATAGAATTTAGAATCTAAAAGTGGATTCTGGTTTGATTCTTCTTGAATTCTTCGCTAACACTTAAGATATGACAAAGTGGATTCTGGTTTAGATTCTGGATTTGCTGGATTGCCACGCAAAATTTTTAATTTTGCTCGCAATGACAAGCCTGCTCTGTCATTGCGAGGACGATAGGACGAAACAATCTAGTCAAAATGGATTGCCACGACTTCCTAGCGGAAGCCTCGCAATGACGATAAAAACGATAGATTCTAGTAGAATCTATGCAAACACAAAAGAGCGTGTAAAAAATCCTCTATATTTTAGCTTATTTTTGTAGTTTTGCAAGTTTAGCAGTGAGTCGCACTATATCGTGCGTCGCCAAAATAAAACAAGATAAGCCAAACGAAGCAATCTGCAAAAGAAGCAAAAAGAGAGGATTTGGAATCTATGGAAATTAGATTCTATAAAATCTTAGCCCTATCTACGCGTAGTAAGGCTTTTTGTGCGCTCAAACATACAGCCAAAACTCGAATATGAAAGCAAGGTTTTGTATGAATACACTTCCGGGCGATTAAAATTAATTTTGGCTATGGTTTGGTAGATGAGATCTTTGTAGATTCCATCATAAATGCACGGACCATCTTGGATTGTGCCATCGACATATAGGATTCGTTTTTTCATCGGCAAATCATACCAATCCATAATAAAATGATAATTAGAAGTGAGATTGAGACTTGCTGAATAGCCCGTGATAATCGGATAAGTCTCTTGACGGCAATAATAGATTCCATCATAATTAAAGCAAGAATTTTTATCTAGCACTTGCATAGGCAGATATGTAATGCTTGAAGTTGGGATTGTGTTTGTGGCTTTGACAAGGCTTATGTAGATGATGTTGCGCGCTTGTGAGAGCGGGATTTCGCTTTCTGTATAGACGGAGCTAAAGCCTCGTTTTTGCAGAAGCTCGATCACAAATGGAATATATGAGGCTGCAAGCACATCGCCTTTATGTGGTGCGACAATCAATGGCGCATTAGTGTTGAAGCGGTATTCTTGCATGAGCGCGGAATTGTATTTCATCTCTACAAAATTTCCAGAGCAACCAAAACAAATAAAGCCGACAAAAGTGATACAAAAAACAAGGTAGCGCACAGCATTCTCCAGATATATTTGTGATATATAAGCAATTTGTATGCCAATATTGATTCTCTTATCAATCCTATTTAGAGAATCCAAAACAAATAAACGATATAATTTGGATTTTATGTGAGATTTTTAGATTGGATATGTGAAAATTTATATTATAAATCTAACCAAATAAATCTCGCATAAACACACAAAGGACGCGTATGAAAAAATTTCAAAACGATCTTGTCAAGCTTGATAGGCTAATCCAAGCTCAAGAGGCTCAAGTTGCTAATCTCTACAAGGCACTTGATGATCCAGATCATCACTTTAGAGCCGAGCTCATAAGGCTTTGCAAGAGTTTGGATATAGAGCCAAAAAGGGCGCATTTTTTTGCGCTTATTGATCGGATTGTCAATCTCAAAGTTGGCGGGATTGTGCAGATTCTCAAATCCTGCGACAAATCAGAATCTCAAATCTTGGAATCTAAATATTTTTTGCTTGGTTTTGTGCAGGATTTTTATCATTCAAGACATTTTAAGCTTTTGCAGGATATCGAGACAACGGGGCTTTTGACGCCTTTTTATCGGGCGTTGCTTTTTGGCGTGCATAATGTTGGTTTGCAAATGAGCGCGTTTTTTACACAATGGAGCAAAAAGTTCATCGATGGCACAAATGAGGAATTGAGGGCAAAGTTTAAAGATGATGTGTTTGCAAAGCTTATTCCTACAATCGACAAAGAATCCAAAAATGGCAAGCTCATTACTTCGGATCGGAGCTATTCTATTGCTGTGCTTTGTGGGGAGCGCATTAAGATTTTGCCTTTTTGTGTAGTGTTTGAAAAAGAGATTTTATCTATCGCTCAAGCGCTCACACAGCTTATAGATTCTCTTTGTGTTGATGATGAGATTTATAACGCTAAGAGCGCGTATGTTGAGTATTTTACAGCCTTGAGGGAGGCGTTTTTGCAGGCTGATACAGACAAGCTTATCTCATCGTGGCAGGAAGTAGATAGAAAATGGATGTGCATTACAACGCCATTTCAAGTCGGTCATCCTCTTGAATATTATGAGGATTGTTTGCGCCATTGTGTCGCGCCTGAGTGGGATTTGCGCTTTGCATACTCGCATTTCACGCAAAGTAGCGATGTATATAAGAATGTTTGCGCGCTTTTTAGCGATATGTGTGAGGATTTGTTGCGCGAAAATAATACAAAAAATAGCGACAAAGAAAATAATCACAAAAAAGAGAACAAGCAGAATCTATCGCGCATTATGGCTGGCATTCGGGCAAATGTCATCGCTTCGCTTCAAAAAGTGCGGTTTTATATCGGGACGCCAATGTTGTATTATGGTGCTGATTTAGACGGCTTATTTTCTGCGCAAGTCGTTCCAAATGATGAGGAAGTCTCCAAAGAATTTGGAAAAAAAATCTTTGCTTTTCCAGATAGGATTCTGCGATCAAGTCGCGCAAAGCCAAAAATGCGCTTGCATTATGAGGTGTTTGAGCGAGAGTTTTTGCAAAAAATGCGCGAGATTTTGTTTGATGATGAGAATCTATGGTTTCGGATTTATGATATAAGCACAAATGGGCATGAGCTTGGGCATATTTTGTGGATTGATGATGAGACGCAAAGTGCGATGAATACAAGCGGAGAATTTAAAAACATCGAGGAATTTAAAGCTACTTCAGGTGGCTTAGTGGCGTATTTTCATCAAATGGATAAAGCACAAAGTGTCGCAGGCGATGAATTGAGTGCATTAATGGGCGATACAATTGCAAGGGCTGTGTTTTTGATGGCATGGAGAGAGCAAGAGGAAGTGCGTCCGTATTATTGTGAGGGGTTGATACATTTGTATGGGGCATTTAGCACAAATGTTTTAGAATTTAACCCACAAAACTCGCCTTGCTTAAAAGTCAATACGCAGTTTTATGATAATCTGAAATTATGGTATCAACGCACTTATGAGTCATTAGTCAGACATTATATCGACAAAAAAGACGCTAAGGATTGGCTGTATCTTTTTGTGCGCAAAAATGATAAAACTTACACTTCAGCACATAAAATTGTGTGCGAATTTGTGGAGTGGTATTGGCAGAGGTATTGTCAAATTGGTCAAGAAATACTTCAAGAAAATGCTTAACAATATCCAATAATCAGTCAAAAATAGCAATAATGGCTTGCCTGAAATTATAAAACAAGCCAAGCAGAATCTTATTTGCGTGGATTTAAGGAAGTGGATTTGAAAAATGTGGTATGATTAAAGTTATTTTGAGTGGTGAGAGGAGATAGAGTGAGGTTTATTATCAAAAGCATTGTGTGTGGTGTGGTGTGTGTGTTGATTTGGGGTTGTGGCAAAACCCAAACAAACGATGCATTAAGTGAAGATATAAAAAATCAGAAAGTAGCAAAACAGAATGATCCAAAAGAGTTTGAGGATTTTTTGGGGATTGGGGCTAATCCAACCCCACCAGATAGTCAAAACAACAAAACCCCCGCTACACTCGTGCAAAATGCTACAAATCCGCTTTCACCGCTCACAGGAGATGTGCGAGATTTTGTTTCGTTGATGACACATTTGGGCGGAATCTTATCGATTTGGGAAAGTAGCAATGGAAGCTGGGTTTGGACGCATTTGAGTTTGCATTATCCTTATTTTGGTGATGCGTATAATTGGCAAATCCAACCACTTCAAAATGGCTCTGTCCGCTTTGTCAATAAAATGAGCGGAACATGTTTGAATGCCTATGGAAAGGGCGTGATCCATTATCCTTGTGATGAGCAGAATCCAAATCAAGCCTTTCGGCTTATCTCTATGAAAAACGGCGCGTTTCAAATCCAAAACACCTACACAAAACAATGCCTAGAGACAAGCTTTGCGAAAAAAGCTCAGTATCCAGTGATGCTAAAAAAATGTATCAAAGACAATAATCTTGAGCAACAATGGATTATCATTCCTCCATTTTTAAACCCAATGCCTATAACATATCCTTAAAATTGGAGCAATAATGAAAGCAATATTACGAAGTTTTGTCCTAAGCATAATGATAGCTCAAGGGCTTTTGGCAGATCTCAAAGACTATACAATCGCAAGCTGGAATCTTTCAGGCGGTATGCCTAGCGAATATAAATGGCAACACATTGTGCGCGGACTACTTATGGGAAGCAATGGTGCTGATATAGTAGCATTACAGCAAGTGGAAAGTCTCGCAGCGACAGCTCGATTTTTGAATACATTTTTTGTGCCGATCACCTCAGGCGTGCTTCCAGTGGAGGAGTATCAGTGGGATTTGGGTGGCAATGCATTTGTATTTGTGTATTTTGTGCGCGTAGATTCTGCTTCAAATGGGGTGAATTTAGCGATTGTAACCAAAAAAAGAGCGCATCATATCGTTGCTATCAGATCGCCTATTAGATTTGCTCCTCCGATTTTTGGCATACAAATCGATCAAGATGTGTTTTTGAGTTTTTCATCTATTGATGCTAAAGGCAAAGATGTGCCACAAACACTTAGCACGATTTATGATAATTTTACTTTGCGTCCGGAAGTCTCATGGGCACTAATTGGGAATTTTAATCAAACTCCAGCCACACTTCAGCAGAGACTCTCACCCCAAATACAAGAGCATATTAATATTGTAGCTCCGGACACTATCACGCGCAAAAGTGGCGGGGTTTTTGATTTTATCATTACAGGAAATTCAGGTGTTACGCCTTATTATGCACCAGCACTTGTAAGTGGGCTTGTGAGCGTGGGATTGCAATTTGATTCTGTGTATCTGCCTGTTTGGTTTGGCAAGTGAGCGATTAAGGCAAGTAGATATGAGGCAAAAAGCAAAAGCAAAATAAATAAGTAAAAAGCAAGGAGGATAGCATGAAAAAAATATGTTGCATTGTGACTTTGTGTGTGGTTGGGGTATTTGGTGCGACTGATTTGCCTACTTCTGCGGTATCGATTCGATCTATGGCGACAGGATATTTACTCAAAAACAACACCAAAAAAGCCAAAAGTGTAAATTGGGAAATGAGAGAAGTTTTGCTACCCGGATATTTGGCAAATAAATATCCTTTTGGCGCAGTGCAGTTTCATGACATCAAAGATCCGAGCAAATGTTTGGCTAATAATGGAAGCTGGCTACAAATAGACAAATGCGATATGATCCAAGCAGGCGATTATCGGAGCTTGTTTTCTATCCTTCCTACCACAACAGGTGCTGTGCAAATCCTCTCAATCGCAAATGATAAATGCTTATCGATAAATCCTAATACCAAAATGATAAATAAGATTCTCGAGATCCAAACCTGCCAAACAGCCCAAAAAATTGATATGCAATGGCTATGGGTTATCGCCCCTGCGGTGGTAGAATCAAAAGTGATTAAGAGATGATGTTTGGATTTATGCATTTATGGCTTTAGATTCTGGTTTGTTGTTTTGAGGCTTTGCTAAATCCACAAAATCTAGAATCTAAAAATTATCATTTTTGTATGTTACCATTCTTAAGTGCAAGCAAAAAATCTAGAAAGAATAATACGGAATTTATTTTTGTCATTGCGAGCAAATTTATAAAAATTTGCGTGGCAATCCATAAAAAACCTTAGATTTTAGATTCTTTGGTTTTTGTGCCTTATGAAAGCGCAAAATTCCAAAGAATCTTAAAAACGCGCATAATCGATGCATAATGCGCGCAAATCACTACTTTACGCCCCTTGTGCGATTTTCTCAATCACTGCATTAAAGCTCGCACTTGGGCGCATAATAGATTCTGCGCTTTTATCATCAAATTTATAATACCCGCCAAGCTCTACTTTTGCGCCTTGTGCGTCTAAAAACTCCGTGCGGATTTTAGATTCACTTAGTTCTAATTCTTTAGCGATTGGCGCAAAAAATGCGCGAAGCTCAGAATCTAGCTCTTGGGCGCCCAGTGCTTTTGCAAAATAGAGTGCTAGATAAAAATGGCTCGTGCGATTATCATCTTCTTTTACCTTGCGCGAGGGCGCTTTGTTATTACTTAGCCACTCGCTTATGGCGCTATCAAGACAGGCAGAGAGAATCTGCGCCTTTTTATTGCCCGTCTTTTGCGCGTAAAACTCAAGGCTTGCCTGCAATGCCAAAAATTCGCCCAAGCTATCCCAGCGCAAGTGATTTTCCTCTATGAGCTGCTCCACTTGCTTTGGCGCGCTCCCGCCAGCACCTGTTTCAAACATCGCCCCGCCATTTAGCATAGGCACGATTGAGAGCATTTTTGCGCTCGTGCCAAGCTCAAGGATTGGGAAAAGATCGGTGAGATAATCGCGCAGCACATTGCCCGTGATTGAGATCACATCCTTGCCCTCGCGGATAAGCTTAAGCGTCTTTAGGCAAGCCTCTTTTGGCGCAAGGATCTCAAGCCCAGAAGTTTTTTTGCCCTGCTTTGCAAGCTCTTCTAGCCGCGCTTTTACAAGATTTATTAAGATTCTATTATTTGCGCGCTTTTCATCTAGCCAAAATATCGCCTTTGATCCGGTGAGCTCCGCGCGCTGCAGCCCTAGATCAATCCAGTTAATGATCGCATCAAATTTCGCCTCATTAGCGCGGTAAATATCGCCCTTGCGCACTTTGTGCTCTAAGATCACGCTATTATCTTTGGTATTTATAATGCGGTAGATTCCATCGCTTGGCGCGATAAAGGTCTTATCATGCGAGCCATATTCTTGGGCTTTGCGCGCCATGAGCCCGATATTTGCCACGCTGCCTAGCACTGCGGGATTGAGCGTGCCATTTGCGTGCAAGTCCTCAATCGCCGCCTCATAAATCGTGGCATAAGTCTTATCAGGAATAAGCGCGTTGGTATCGTGCACTGCGCCATCTTTATCCCAGAGCTTCGCGCCGTTTTTTAGCATAGCAGGCATTGAGGCATCTACGATTACATCGCTTGGCACATGCAAGTTCGTGCGCCCTTTGGCAGAATCTACATAGCTTAGCGGCGCACTCGATTCTAAAATGCGCTCATACTCGCGCAAGATTTCATTCTTTTTAGGGCTAGATTCTATCTTACTTAAAAGCTCTGAAATGCCATTGTTTGGATTAACACCCAAAGATTCTAATTCGCTACTAAACTTCTCAAAAAGCTCACTAAAATACACGCTCACCGCAAGCCCAAAGATCACCGGATCGCTCACTTTCATCATCGTAGCCTTAAGATGGAGTGAGAGCAAGATATTTTCATCTTTGCAGAGCTTAATCTGCGCTCTGTAGAAGTCCTGGAGCTTTGCGCTATCCATAAAGGTGGCATCAAGCACTTCGTTTTGCTCTAGGCTCAAGTTATCCTTACACACGCTTATCTTGCCGTTGCTATCGACAAACTCAATGCGCGCGGTGGTGGGCTCAGTGATAAGCACGGCTTTTTCGTTTTCAAAAAAATCACCCTCATTCATATACGATACGTGTGTTTTAGAATTCTTATCAAAAGGCGTGACCTTGTAGGGATTTTTCTTCGCATATTCCTTCACTGCCTTTGTGCAACGCCTGTCAGAATTGCCCTGACGCAGCACGGGATTGACCGCAGAGCCTAAAGTCTTTTGGTAGCGCGCTTTAATCTCTTGCTCTTTTGAATCTTTTGGCTCATCGGGGAAGTCTGGCAGCGCGTAGCCTTTAGCCTGCAGCTCTTTTATCGTGGCTTTGAGCTGGGGGATTGAGGCGGAGATATTGGGGGTTTTTATGATGTTAGATTCTGGCTGCTTGACAAGCTCGCCTAAGATTTCTAGCTCGTCTTTAAGCTCTAAATTGAGCTCTTTGGCAAACTGCGCCAAAACGCGCGCGCTTAAAGAAATATCAGAAGTTACTACCTCAATATCCGCGTGGCGCAAAAACGCACGCACAACAGGCAGGAGGGAATAAGTGGCAAGGGCTGGGGACTCATCAGTGAGTGTGTAGGTGATTTTCATTGGATTATCCTTTTTGTAGTTTTGATTGGATTTAAGTATATCAAAAATATATTGCAAAAATTTTATAAATATCACAAAGAAATGTTGATGTAAAATGAGAGTTTGAATCACAATGTATTTGCAATGTAGGATTTGCTTGTGTGAGCTACATTTAAGTGGCTTTGAAAGCAGTTAGGCTTCGGTGCGCTAATATTGGTTGTGTCAAAATTATCTAAAACTATAAAAGAAAATTTCGTAGTATGAAAAAGTAGCACAAAAGGTTTGGTCTAGTATAAGCCGAGTTCTGTCGAGGGTGGCTATTTATCTGGGATATATTTCGCAATATACCTCAAGCAAGGAGCAAAAATGAGACATTACCAAGCTCCTCTTGCTACGGATTGGGTTTGCATAGACAAATCTAATTGCTTAGATTCCGGTAGGCTCTTACCCCACCTTTTCACCCTTACCATTTGAAATGGCGGTTGTTTTCTGTTGCACTTTCCCTTAGGTTACCCTAGCCATTCGTTAAATGGAATCCTGTCTCTGTAGCTCGGACTTTCCTCTCTGATACATAGAGCAGCCACCACTAGACCAAAGAGCAATTATATCAAAAATGTTGAGAATCTTTGTGGAATCTAATTTTAATTCAAAACTATTTTTGGTAGAATCCATCCTCAAAAACTCTCAAAAATCATAAAAGGCAAGATAGTAATGATTGATATAAAACTTTTGTTGAATGACTTTGATTCTGTGGCTACAAAGCTTGCTATCAAGAAAGTCAGCGCGCAAGAGCTCGAAAGGCTAAAAAACCTCGCCTCTTTGTATAAAAGCAAAAAGCAGGCTTTGGAGGCATTGCAAGAAATCCAAAATAAATCCTCCAAGCTTTTTGGACAATACAAAGCCCAAAATAAGCCAATTAGTGAGCTCAAAGCCCAACTTGAAGAAAACAAATCAAACATCGCTCAAAGTGAGGCAGAGCTCAAAGCCACAGAGCAAAGATTGTATTCTTTGCTTTGGACGATTCCAAATATTCCAGATGAGCACACACCAAAGGGGCAGAGCGAAGAATATAATGTCGAGATTGCAAAAATCTTAGAGCCACGAGTTTTTGATTTTACCCCAAAAGAGCATTGGGAGCTTGCAGAATCTAATGGTTGGATTGACTTTAGCGCGGGGGTGAAGCTTGCCAAAAGTCGCTTTAATGTTTTACGTGGAATGGGTGCTAGGCTCAATCGCGCGCTGATTAATTTTATGCTTGATTATAATCAAAAAGCCGGATTTGAAGCGGTTGTTACGCCAGTAATTGTGAATGAAGAAATGCTTTTTGGGACAGGGCAACTGCCTAAATTTGAAGATGATATGTTTAAGATTGCGAACGACATCGAAGACAAGCAAGAAATAGAGCAAGAAAAAGCAGAATCTAAAAATAACATAGAAGGGCAGAAAGCCAAAGGTCATCAGCTCTACCTTATCTCAACTTCAGAAATCACGCTTACAAATCTATATAATGACTGCATTATTTCTGCTGAGAATCTACCCATTTGCCTAAGCGCGCATACACCTTGCTTTCGTAAAGAAGCAGGAAGTGCGGGCAAAGATACGCGCGGGATCATACGACAGCATCAGTTTGACAAAGTCGAAATCGTAGCAATCACGCACCCAAGCCAAAGCGATACAATGCAGCAAAAAATGCTCCAAACAGCAAGCGGAATTTTAAGCGCGCTTGAGCTTCCTCATCGATTAGTGCAGCTTTGTGGTGGGGATTTGGGCTTTAGTGCGAGCAATACGATTGATATTGAAGTATGGCTTCCGGGACAGAATTGCTATCGTGAGATAAGCTCTGTTTCGAATACAAGGGATTTTCAAGCAAGAAGGGCTAAAATCCGCTACAAAGAAAATGGCAAAAATGCACTCGTCCATACGCTTAATGGCTCTTCTTTGGCAGTTGGCAGGACACTTGTAGCCATAATGGAAAACTATCAGCACCAAGATGGCAGTATAAGCATTCCAAAAGTTTTGGAAAAATACCTCTAAAGTAAATCAATGGCAGAAGATATTAACAGCATTCAAGATGAGCAGACCGCACAATCTCAAAGTGCACAAAAAGAATCCAAAATCGCTTCCATTTTGCAGACTTTAAGTGCAAATTCTGCAAAGGCTTTAGAATTTATCAAGCAAGATAAAAAGCGATTGAGTATTTTTATCGGCGTGGGAGTGGTTGTATTTTTGATTTTGGTGCTTATTTTTGCCCTCAATCACAAATCCAAAAAATCATCACAACAGCCACAAATCGAGCAAACACAAGAAAAATCAGAGCAAGACATTCAAAAACTTGTCAGTATCAAACTTCCTGAACCCTCGCAAGATAGCCTAGCAAATTCAAGTATAAATAATCTCATCATCAAAGGAAATTTGCTTTATAACAAAGGTCATAAACAAGAAGCATTTGATGTGTTTAAAAAAGTTGCAAATTTTTCGCAATCGCTTGCTACTTATAATCTCGCGACAATGCAGCTTTCAAATAATCTTTATGAGGATTCTATCGCGCTGTATGCGGATTCTATCCAAACAGGTCAAAATATACCAGTAAGTGCGATTAATGCGGCTGTCTCATCATACAAACTCAATCGCTTTGATTTGTATAGCTATTATTTAAATCTAGCTAATGATGGCTTAGTAGAATCTCTTGATGAGCCATATTATAGCTATGCGTATGCACTTACGCAGTATTATAGCGGACATTATTTTGAGGCACTCTCGCCTTTACTTCACCCAAATTCAGAAGAATTTGAAGTGCAAAATTCGCGTCTTGCCGCACAGATTTTTACATTGTTTGGTGATGATGCAAATGCTTTGGAATCCTTAAAAAAAGAAGATAATCCACAAGATTATAAAGCTATGGGATTGTTGTATGCAAGAATGGGTGATTACACAAGGGCTAAGACATATCTTTCAAGATTTTTGCAAAGCAATCGCACAGATATACAATCGCTTATGGCGACACAAATAATTGATCTTAAACTTGGCAATTTCGCTTATGCAGCGACAAATCTTGAAAATATTGCAAACAATAGAAAATATGCTGAAATCGCCAAAGAAACCTATCCGATAAAAGTTATCATAAACCCTGAATTATTTGAGGTCAATCTCGCGCAAAAATCGTTTTGGGAGCGGGATTTTGAAAACAAAGATAAATTAGGCTATAAGACATTGTTTTATTTTGCTCCATATAAGGTATTTGACATCAAAAAAGCACTTGAGGGTATCACGCAAGGCACAAATATCAAGCAAATCAATATTCAAGAGGGCAAAAATATTCTTTTGCGAAGTGCGACAACTTCAAAAATCGATAAAGTTATCATCGATGGGCTTGTGCGTATTGAGACAAAGGATTTACGAAGTGCATTAAAGCAGCTCCAAACCTTTGCAAATCACAATTCAAATCATTCGATTTTGTTTTATAATCTAGGGCTAATATATGCGCAACTTGGGCAATACGAAGATGCTTATACATATTTTCTTAAAGCCTATTATCTTGATCCAAGCGATTATTTGTCAGGTATTTTTGCGATTTTGGCAGGGCGATTCAGCCATAAAGACACCACGCGCTTAAATTATGATTTGCTCCATAGCTTTCAAGAAGAGACATTCACTTCAGATACAACACAGCATTTTATTAAAAATTTTTTAAATTATATCAATGATAATCGCATAGAAAATGAGGATTGGATCGCGCAAGCCACAATGAAAGAGCCTATTTATTATGCGCTTGGCTTTACTTATGCGTTGCGCAATAAAGACAAAGCCCAAATGGCATTATATATCAAAGGATTAAAAAGCATTTATCCAGAAGATCTTGTTGTTAATATTTTAGAGTTGCTTACTCAAAGCTTTAATGAAAATCTCCAAAATATAACCTTAACAATGCATAGTGTGCTTAAATCCACAGATATTGATTTGCGTCCGATTTATTATGCAGGCGCACTTCCTAGAGAATTATATGTGTATTCGGGGTTTATTACGGGATTTTTGCAGGAGCAGGCAAAAATTATGCAAGATCATCTTGTAGCAGAAGAGAAATCTCCAAATGGCACATTACAGACATTGGGGCTGATTTATATCTATCAGCAAGAATTCCAAAAAGCCTATGCCATCTATAATGCACTGATTGATGATATAAAAGAAAATGATGGGCATACAAAGTTTTTGGCAGCTGTGAGTGCGATTGGGGCTGGAAATTTTGCAGATGCGGTGGTGCTTTTGCAGCTTACCAAAATGGAGACTCCAAGCATTTATGAAGCGCGATATGCACTCGGCTTGCTCTATCAAAACGCCAAAAATTTCAAAGCCGCAACATCAAATTATCACTTTATCTCCACAACCCCATTTCGATCGGAGTTTTTTGACTTCCAAATCGATACTGATAGAATCTACTCATACGAGCTTCAAAACACGCAACATCAAGATATGGAAGAGCAATGAGTAAGATTCTCTCATCTCTTAACCCCTCTCAGCAGCAAGCTCTTATGCATATTGATGGGGCGTTATTGATTTTGGCGGGTGCTGGAAGTGGCAAGACAAAAACCCTCACAAGTCGCCTTGCATATCTCATCAAAGAAGTAGGCATTCCGCCAAGTAGCACGCTTACACTTACCTTTACCAACAAAGCCGCCAATGAAATGCGCCAAAGAGCCTTAAGTTTGCTTGAGGATTATGAGATCACCACACCACCGCTTTTATGCACTTTTCATCGATTTGGGCTATTGTTTTTGAAGTTTTATATTCACCATTTAGGACGCGAGGCAAATTTTGTGCTTATAGATTCTGATGATCAAAAAAAAATCATTAGAAAAATCGATGATACAATTCCTACAAGTGATATTGTAAGCTTTATCTCAAGCCAAAAAAATGCGATCATCACGCCTGCTCAATCACTTCAAAACGCCAAATGTCCCCCCCAAAAAATGCTCGCACATATCTATCAGCAATACCAAAACTTTTTGGAAAGCAATAATATGGTTGATTTTGATGATTTGTTGCTATTAAGTTATCAGATTCTAGAATCTAATGAGAATCTAGCTAAAGAAATTTCACAGCAATATTCATACATTATGGTTGATGAATATCAAGATACAAATTTATTGCAAGTGGCACTTTTGCATAAGCTATGTAGCACACATCAAAATATCTGTGTCGTGGGCGATGATGATCAGAGTATTTATAGCTGGAGGGGTGCGGATATTGGCTATATTTTAAATTTTACCCAAAGCTTTGATAATGCCAAAATCATCAAACTTCAGACAAACTATCGCTCCAAAGCACCGATTTTGCAGGCTGCAAATAAACTTATCGCACACAATCACTCAAGACTTGGCAAAGAGCTAGAATCTGTGCGAGGCGAGGGCGAAGCTGTTGCGGTGATTTCTAGCTTTGATGAAAACAAAGAAGCTGATACAATCGCAAATGAAATAAAAAAGCTCATAGCTCAAGGCACAAAGCCACAAGAAATTGCTATTTTATTTCGCCTTAACGCGCTTTCAAGGGGGATTGAAGCGGGGCTTAATCGCGCTCATATTCCATACAAAATCATCGGCACGACTCGCTTTTATGAACGCGCGGAGATTAAAGATGTGCTTGCGTATTTTCGCTTGGTTTTAAATATCAATGATGACTTTTCACTCTCAAGAATCATAAACACACCACGAAGAGGAATCGGCAAACAAACAGAATCTAGAATCTTTGAATCTGCGACTCATCTTTCATTGAGCGTTTTTGAAGCACTTAGATGTGGCAAGCTAGATTCTATCCTTTCGCCCACACAAAAGCAAAGCCTTGAAAAATTGTTTCAAGATATTGAGGATTTGGCTCTTTTACTCAAAAGTGGCACATTAAAATTCCTCGAACAATTCCAAGCCAAAATCGATGTTTTAGGCAAAAATAATGGCAAAAAAAATAAACATGATGAAATCGATAGAGAGGCAAATATTGGTGAATTTTTCGGGTATTTTAGAGATTATATTATCCATAATCCTGATGCGAGTTTGGAGGATTTTTTGAATGATTTATCGCTCTCATCGGATTTAGATTCTCCTATTGATGAGAGTGTATGTGCGATGAGTGTGCATAGCTCAAAGGGTTTGGAGTTTGAGTATGTATTTGTCATAGGGCTTGAAGAAGATGTGTTTCCGCTGAATTATGATGGTGTCAATATCGAAGAAGAGCGGCGATTGGGGTATGTGGCTTTTACTCGAGCAAAAGAAAAGCTTATCCTCTCAAGCGTAGATTCTCGATTTCGCAATGGCAAACGCACGCAGCTTACTCCATCACGATTTTTGTTTGAATCCCAAGTGCTGCAATCCAAAAATAGCTTTCAGACAGCACCACAAGAAACTTCCTTTCAAAAAGGCGATGTCGTGCTTCACAAAATCTTTGGAAGTGGGGTGATTAAAGAAGTCCAAGATGATAAGCTTATGATTAATTTTGGTGGCAATATCAGAATGATTATGTCAGATTTTGTCAAAAAAATATAAAAAAGAAAGAGAATAAAAGATGAGATATTTTATTTTGTGCGTTATGGCGGTGCTTGCTTTTGGTAATGCGTTTGAAAATAGCGCATTTGAGAAGCAATGCAAGGATTTTATCATCAAAAGCTATCAAGAGCAGTATAAAGATCTCCACTTCACTTATAGCGCGCTTTCACTCTCGCCTACACTTCATATCGACATCACAGACGCAAAGATTCTCAATCTTGAAATCCAAAAAGGCGCATTGCAACGTAATAGCGGAAATCTCATCGCACTTATCCAAAAAAACAACACCCAAATCTCTTATCCTATCGCCTATACGATAAATGCGAGCATTGAGGTGCTACGCGCGACAATGCTTATCAAAAGCAATCAAAACATCACTGCTGCAAACGCCAAAATCCAAACAATCCCTATCGAGAATCTCAAAGGCATACCGCTTGCACCAAAATACCTCAATCAAATCTCTGCAAAATCCATCATCAGCGCTCATACGATTATTTTTGTATCAAAAACACAAAGTAAGATTCTGATTAAAAAAGGCGAAATGTTTGCAGGGGTGCTTTGGCAGGATTCTATCCAGGTCCAAACCGATCTTCAAGCACTTGAAAATGGCGCGCAAGGGCAGATCATCAAAGCGCTTAATCCGCATTCCAAAAAAACTCTGCGCGTGAGAGTGATCGGTGAGCAGAAAGCAGAGATTTTATAATGCAGAATCTTATAATGCAAAGTCGTGTAATGTAGAATCTTGCGATAATGATAAATATTAAAAGGCAGAATCTAAAGCAGAGAATCTAAGATTAAAAATCTAAAGGCAAAATAATTTATAAGGCAGAATAATTAATAAGGAATGAAAGTGAAATTTGTATTAGGCATAAGTGGGGCAAGTGGAATATCTTTGGCTCTTGGGTTTTTGGCGGTGCTAAAAGATCTTGGGCAGAATCTAGAGCTTTTTGTTGTGCTTTCAAATGGCGCAAAACAATGCGCTAAATCTGAGCTTAATCTAGAGGATTTGAAACATAAGATTTTAGATATAACTACAAATGCGAGAAGCCATAGCCAAAGTAGCGGAATCCAAACTCAAATGCAGACTCAAATATATGAAGATTTTGAAATGGACGCGCCCATTGCTTCAGGAAGCTTTGGGGCGGATATGATGGCAGTTATTCCTACAAGTATGGATTGTTTGGCAAAGATTGCTTGCGGGATAAGCGATACATTGCTTACACGCACAGCGCAAGTGATGATAAAAGAGGGCAAAAAGCTTTTGCTAGCACCTCGTGAAATGCCACTTAGCGCAATAGCTTGCAATAATATGACAACACTTGCCAACCTTGGCGTGATTATTGCGCCACCGATTTTGGGGTATTATGCTAAGCCATCAAATTTAGTAGAAATGGAGCATTTTATTTTTGGAAAATGGCTTGATAGTTTGGGTATATCAAATTCGCTTTATCATCGCTGGGGAGAATGATTATGCATAAAATTGGAATCTATCCGGGGACTTTTGATCCGCTTACAAATGGGCATTTAGACATTATTAAAAGAAGTTGTGAGATTTTTGAAGAAGTGATTGTTGCTATCGCCCATTCAGCTTCCAAAAATCCGCTTTTCACGCTCAAAGAACGGCTTGAGATAGCAAAAGTAGCCACAAAAGAATTTAGCAATGTGTATTGCAAGGATTTTAGCGGGCTTTTGGCAGATTTTGCTAGAGAAAACAACTCCAAAATCCTTATCCGCGGGCTTCGAGTCGTGAGTGATTTTGAATACGAAATCCAAATGGGCTATACAAACTCTTCGCTTAATCCTAAGCTTGATACGATTTATTTTATGCCGACATTGCAAAATGCTTTCATTAGCTCATCGATTGTGCGCGATATTTTGAGTCATCAGGGCAAAATCTCACATTTGATTCCAAAAGAAGTATTTGAATACATCAGGAGAAAACGACAATGTATGTAGTGATAGAAGGGATTGATACTTGCGGGAAATCCACGCAGATAAATTTACTTAAAAGACATTTTATTAATGCGATTTTTACCAAAGAGCCAAGCGATAGCGCGATCGGGCAGTTTATACGAACAAATCTTGAACTTCACCATAAATTTAGCGCACGTGCAGAGTTTTTGCTTTTTTTGGCTGATCGAGCCGAGCATATAGATTCTGTGATTATGCCAAATCACAACTCAAAGCTCATTATTAGTGATAGAAGCCTCATTAGCGGTATAGCGTATGTGCCTTTTGACAAGAAAGACGAGCAAGAGCTAGCGTTTGTGATGAATGTGTTTGCTACTTCTAATATTATGCCTGATTTGTGCGTTATGCTCGAGCTTTCAGAATCTAGCCTAAAAGATAGACTAGGGAGCAAAACGCAAGATCTCATCGAGCAAAGAGGCATAGCCTATCTGCTTGACATACAAGAAAAAATCAAGCTCTATGCTAAGAGATTAGCCAAACATCTTGTAATTGTAGATGCGAGTTATGGTAGAGAAGAGATCCAAACAACCATAATCAAAGAGATTGAAAAAGCATTATGAAATGCTTGATATGTGCTAGATTCTGCCTTGGTGTGCTCTGTGAAGGGTGTTTGGATTCTATTGTACTCACTCCTAGAAAGCGCGTTGTATCGGGTGTTACGATTTATACATTTTTTGCGTATGAGGATATAGATTTTTTACTTAGCTCAAAGTATTATGCAATCGGCAGTCGCATATTTACACATCTCTCGCGCATAGCAAGTGCGTATTTTTTCAGGCAAAAAACTGATTTTAGCGGAATCTATGGCGTGGGGATTGATGATTATGTGCGGAGTTTTTACTCACACACAGGCGTGATTTTGAAACATTTTTGCCAAAGCGGAATCCGCCCGATTTATGGGCAACTGCGCGCTCAAAATGTGATCTCTTATGCGGGCAAATCGCTTGAGTATCGCCAAAACAACAAGCGCGATTTGCTTTATAGCGCAAAAGCCAAAGATGTGATGATTGTTGATGATATTATCACCACAGGCACGAGTTTTGGTGAGGCGATTGATGTGTGTCAAAGATCTGGGGCTAGGGTGCATTTTGGGATTGCGCTTTGTGATGCGAGGAGTGCGGAGGTTGTGTAGAATCTAGAATCTAATTTCCATAGATTCCAAATCCTCTCTTTTTGCTTCTTTTGCAGATTGCTTCGTTTGGCTTATCTTGTTTTATTTTGGCGACGCACGATATAGTGCGACTCACTGCTAAACTTGCAAAACTACAAAAATAAGCTAAAATATAGAGGATTTCTTAATATACCATTTTGTTTCCATAGAATCTAAATCCTAGCTTTTAAGCGATTTGAGCTACGAGATTTGTTTTTCGCTTCGTCGATAGGCAACTAGCCCTATCTCCTTGCTCAAAACTTCACAATCTATAAAGCCCTTGCAAACTCATCTTAAAATCTAGAATTTTTTTACATTCTTTTTTATCTCCATAGAATCTAGATTCTAAATTGGATTCTCTTTTGCTTCGCCCTATCGTCCTCGCAATGATGGAGCAAGCTTGTCATTGTGAGCAAAATTAAAAATTTTGCGTGGCAATCCAGCAAATCCAGAATCTAAACCATAAACCAGAATCCACTTTGTCATATCTTAAGTGTTAGCGAAGAATTCAAGAAGAATCAAACCAGAATTTATTTTAGATTCCAGAGTTTTTAGAAAATTCACAATAATTTTATAAAAATTGCAAATAAAAAGATTATTTAAGTTATTATACATCTTTGCAATTTTAAGGATTTTTAAGGATTTGTAATGAATGTTATTGTTGATATAGGTATCGTGTTTGTGGCGTTTGTGGGTGCAGGAGTGAGTGTTTTTGGGGGTCATATACTTATTGGGATTTTGTTTGTGCTTGTGGCTTTGGGGGTGATTGTCCAAATTGTGCTTAGGGGAAAAGAGCGTGCGATAATTGATCGCATTCATAGCCAGATTTACAAATATGCGCAAGGGGAGTTTGAAGGGAGGATTATCCATATAAAAGGAAATCCAAAGCTTGTAGAAATATGCGAGAATCTTAATGATTTTGTTGATCACTTGGAGGCATTTTTGCGAGAATCTCAAACTGCGATTGAAAGCTCTCAAAAAGGAAATTATTATCGCAAGCCTATCATCGGTGGCTTGAGTGGCACATTTGCCAAAAACCTCACACATATCAATGCTGCATTGATGCAAATCGAAAATAACGCCAAAGAAAGTATCAAAAATGCGTTGTCTAAAAACCTTATGAATCTTAATCTCGATCACCAAAACACAAACCTTAAATCTATCGCCCATGATCTCAACCAAGATATTACATTTATGCGAAAAGTCGAGGATAATATCCATGAAATCAAAAACTCTGCCTCAAGAAGCAAACAAGATGTAACGATTATCATAGAATCTATCAATGGGCTTTTGGGGCTTATCGATCAAAACAACACATCAGTGGAGAGCTTTGCTCAAAAATCCAAAGACATTGGAAATGTCGTAGGGATTATTAGTGATATTGCCGATCAGACTAATCTTTTGGCGCTCAATGCTGCTATTGAAGCTGCAAGAGCGGGCGAGCATGGGAGAGGGTTTGCTGTTGTGGCTGATGAGGTGCGAAAGCTTGCCGAAAAAACCCAAGAAGCCACAAATCAAATTGCCATTTCTATCCAAACAATGCAGCAAGAAATGGATACGATCCAAACAGGAAGCACAGAAGTTACCAAAATCGCGAATGATTCTAGCTCTAAAGTCCATGCTTTTAATGTCGTGTTTAGCAAAATGGAGTCAAATAGCCTTTCGCTTGATGAGATTTTCTCACAACTCTCTGATAGGCTCGTGCTTTCTGTGGCAAAGCTTGATCATATTTTGTATAAATCTCATGTGTATTTTTCTCTCAATACACAAGAAAAAAATCAAGAGCTTGAAACACGCAATCCAATCTCTGGGCTTTTGGAAAATGATGCAAGCAAGCGCACAATCTTTAAAACAATCAGTGAGTCAGAGATTGAGGATTTCAAACGCAAACTCCAGCATTACACTAGTGAGGCTATTTCTAGGCTCAAAAAAGAAGTTACTTCTCAAGATTCTGCTGTCATTATCCAAAATATCGAGAATCTTGAGAAAAGCTCAAATGAGCTTTTGTCGCGACTTCAAAAGGCAGAATCAGATTCTCTTAGCATTGAGAATTGAAGTTTTTGTGCTTAATCCAAAACACATATTGTGTTTGTTAATTTTTGTAACATTTGGGAGATTTTGGTGTAAATGCGTGAAATAGGGCTTTTGGTGAGAAACTTGCAAAGTGCCATGCGAAAATTTTACAAAATTTCGCTAAATTTTTACAAACACATATTGTGTTTTTAAAAATTTATGCCACAATACACATATCATAACACATTAAATTTCATCAAAAAGGACAGGATATGAGTAACATTATCGGATTCCCACGCATTGGGCAAAATCGCGAGCTCAAAAAGGCGCTTGAGGCGTTTTGGGCAAATAAGATTCCACAAAGTGAGCTAGAGAGCGTCGCAAAAGCCTTGCGCGCGAAGCATTGGGCGCTGCAAAAAGATTTAGAATATGTCTGCGTCAATGACTTTAGCTACTATGACAATGTGCTTGATCTCGCCTATGCGCTGAATGCCAAGCCTGCGCGCTTTGCATCTTTAAGCGGGCTTGAGGGCTACTTTGCGATGGCGCGTGGGAGCAAGGAAGGCGTGGCGTGCGAGATGACAAAGTGGTTTAACACAAACTACCACTATGTCGTGCCAGAGCTCAGCATTGATGATGCGTATAAAGCTGATGCGAGCAACATTATCGCGCAGTATAATGAGGCTAAAGTGCTAGGCTACAAGCCAAAAATTGCGCTCATTGGGGTTTTTACATTTTTAGCACTCAGCAAGATCACCAAAGGCGCGCCAGAGGAGATTTTTAAGAAGGTAAAAAGCGCGTATTTTGATCTCATCGATGAGCTTATCACAAAGCTTGGCAAGGGCATTGTGATTGAATTCAGTGAGCCGATTTTTGTCAAAGGCTTTGATGCGGGGATTTTTGGGCTAGAGTGTAGTAAGGGCGGCAGCACGATAGAGTGTATTTATAATAATATGACTGAGAAGGGCGTAAAAGCCATTGTGAGCACATTTTTTGAGCATAGCAACGAGCTAACCGAAGTCCTGCTTAAAACCTCAATCCATGGCATTGGGCTAGACTTTATCCATGGTGCTAAAAATAAAGACGCGCTAGAATCTATCGCTAAGAGTGATAAGGTGCTGTATGCGGGTGTGATTGATGGGCGCAATATCTGGGTGGCGGATTTAGAATCTAAACTCGCACTGCTAGATTCTATCGCGCACGTGGTGCCAAAGGATAGGATCGTGCCAAGTAGCTCCTGCTCGCTACTACATGTGCCATTTGGTAAAGCAGACGAGGGCAAAATAGAGGGTGAGATCCTAAGCTGGCTTAGCTTTGCGAGTGAGAAGATTACAGAATTGCTTGTGCTAGAGGATCTCTTTAAGAGTGGCGGGAGCGCGGAGTCAAAGAAGTTTTTAGAATCTAATAAGCAAATAAATGCCACGCGCAAAAGCTCGACAAAGACAAATAATAAAGCAGTGCGCGATCGCGTAAAGGCAAACACACTCACAAAGCGCGCACAAGACTTCAAAGCGCGTATAAAGATTCAGCGAGAGGAGCTAGGCTATCCGGATCTGGCGACAACGACTATTGGCTCTTTCCCCCAAACGCCAGAGCTACGCGCTTTGAGGCAAAACTACAAAAAGGGCGCAATCAATAAAGCAGAGTATGAAAAAGGCATTAAAGAATATATCACCGACTGCGTGCGATTCCAAGAAGAGATCGGGCTTGATGTGCTCGTGCATGGCGAGCCTGAGCGCAACGATATGGTCGAATACTTTGGTGAGCAGCTTGAAGGCTTTGTGTTTAGCCAAAATGGCTGGGTGCAGAGCTATGGCTCACGCTGTGTGAAGCCGCCAATCATCTTTGGTGATGTGTCTCGCCCAAAGCCTATGACACTGGAGTGGAGCCAATTTGCCCAAAGCTTGACTTCAAAAATAATGAAAGGAATGCTCACAGGTCCTGTAACCATCCTAAACTGGAGCTTTGTGCGCGATGATCTAAGCCGTGCGGAGGTCTGTGAGCAAATAGCCCTTGGCATTGCCGATGAGATTGATGACTTGCAAAAGGGCGGAATTAGGATTATCCAAGTCGATGAGGCGGCTTTCAAAGAGGGCTATCCCTTGAGGAGCGAGAATATCAAGAACTATGAAGCTTACGCGCTCAAGTGCTTTAAGCTCTCAACCGCCGTGGCAGAATCTAAGACACAAATCCACACACATATGTGTTACAGCGAGTTTAACGACATTATCAAAACTATCGAGGCGATGGATGCGGATGTCATCAGCATTGAGACTGCGCGCAGTGGCAATGAGCTGCTAAAGGTTTTCAAGAGCGTGGGCTACACAAATGAGGTGGGTCCGGGCGTGTATGATATCCATAGCCCTAGAATCCCAAGCGTGGAAGAGATAAAAACGCAGATAAAAGCGCTGCTAGAGGTGCTACCAAAAGAGCAGCTATGGATAAACCCCGACTGCGGGCTGAAGACGCGTAAATGGGAAGAGGTGAAGCCGAGCCTTAAGAATATGGTCGAGGCGACTCGAGCATTTAGATAATGCGCTCCCTTTTTAGCTAAATTCATTGATTGCATCGCGCAACCTGCGCTCACTTACCGCTTTAGGTAACTCCCTTGGTTGCGGCTCGCAAAACAATAAATTTATCACAAAGTGTAGCTTCTTTAGAAACATTGAGCGCATTAGGGCGCAGTTTGCTACCAAAATAAGTGCAAACAGATTCTAATTTAGAGAATCTGCGGTGTTTGTGCTTATAAGTTTTAAATTTTTTCTGTTGGCACACAATAAATGCGTAGTATTTTTGAGCGAAATTTGGCGATTGCAAAACTTGGCTTCGGTCACTACCGCTTAAGGTAGCTCCCTCGCCTCGCTTTGCAATCGCCAAATTTCGCTCAAAAATACTAGCAGTCATAGAGGTAATTCATCAAATGTTAGATTCTCTTATCACCCACATTCACTCTAATAAGCCATTTCTAAGCCTTGAAGTCACGCCCAATTTAGGCGCTAATCTCTCAAGTAGCCTTATTAGCGAGCTTAAAGATTGCACTAAAGCGCACGCCTTTGTCTGCACAGATTCCCCATTAGCGCGTCTAAAGCCTAGCTCGCTGCTTAGCTCGCTCAAGCTGCAAAACGCGCTGGGCAAGCCTGTCATCTGCACGCTCTCAATGCGCGATAGGAATTCCATTGCCCTAAGTGCTGAGATCTTAGCGATTAATGAGCTTGGCGTGCGCGCATTTTTGAGCCTCACAGGCGATCCTATCAAGCTTGGGGATTGCGCGGATTCTAAGGGCGTGTTTGAATCTAACTCCTTAAAACTCGCACAAATCATCTCCCAGCTAAACGCCGGCTACGCGCTAAGCGGCAAGCCACTAGATTCTGCGGTGCAAAGGATTTATAATTTTAGCACGATAAGCTCTTACGCCCAAAACCCCAAAACACTAGAATCTAAAATCCAAAAAAAGATCACAAGTGGTTGTGAGGCGTTGTTTAGTCAGCCTGTTTATTCGCCAGAAAGCGCGGAGATGTTGCTTCAAAATATACAGAGGGCAAATGCAAGCACAGGAAAGAGTGCGCAAGGTAAAAGCGCACAACTTATTCTTGGATTTTTTCCTGTGATGAGCTATAAGGCGGCGTTGTTTTTGCGTGATAAGCTTCCGGGCGTGTTTATTCCTGATGATTGGGTTGAGAGATTGCAAAAAGCAAGCCAAATAGGCAAAGATGAGGAGCATAAAGTAGGGCTTGATCTCTCGCTTCAGCTTTTTAAAGCACTTCAAAAAATCCATAATAAAATCCACTTTATGAGCTCAAATAATTTTGCACTTTTTAAGCAGTTTGCGGATATATAGGGTTTATTATAGAAATGATATGAGAGGATTTGTAGATGAAAAAATTTTTTGGTATGGTTGTTGGGATTTGCGTGCTGGGCTTGGCGGTATGGGGTTTTTATTGCTACAAAAATTCTTCTAAATTTGACTTTAGCGCACAAAGCATACATGGCACAATCAAATTGAGCGATTTTAAAAATCAGCGAAAAATTGTGTATTTTGGCTATATGTCTTGCCCTGATGTATGCCCGATGACGTTCACGCTTTTGTCTCTTGCACTGCAAGAGAGTAGGGCAGATGATATTGCACTTTTTTTTGTGAGTCTTGATCCCCAAAGAGATGATGTAAAAAGCCTTGATCGATATGCAAAATATTTCTATCCAAACGCCTATGGATTATCACTAAGTCAAGATGAGCTTGATGTGGTAACCGCGCGTTATGGTGTCAAATATCAGCGGATTTTGCTTGATGATTCTGCGCTAGATTATTCTATTGCGCATAGTTCATCTTTGTATCTTCTTGACTCGCACGCAAGGCTTATTGGAGAGTTGAGTAATTTAACTTATGAGGAGATTTTGGGGTTTATAGGGAATGCTAGAATCTAATTTCCATAGAATCTAAATCCTAGCCTTTAAGCGATTTGAGCTACGAGATTTGTTTTTGTTTTGTCGATAGGCAACTAGCCTTATCTCCTTACTCAAAACTTCACAATTTATCAAACCCTTGCAAACTCATCTTAAAATCTAGAATTTCTTTACGCTCACTTGTGTTTGCATAGAATTTAGAATCTAAAAGTGGATTCTTATGGATTGCCACAGCCCTAAAGGGCTTCGCAATGACGACAGAAACGACAGATTCTAGTAGATTCTATGCAGACACAATGGCACATTAAGAAATCCTCTATTTTTATGCAGATTCAGTAGGGTTGTGTAGAAATTTTAGACAAGCAAAAATACAAAAAAGTGTAACATAAGCGTTCATTGTAGGTTTGCAGGCTAAAAATCTCAAACTCCCTAAAATATGACTTTTCAAGCAAAGCCCTAAAGTTGCATGGCAAAAAAGAGAGAATTTGGATCTTATGCAAATGAGAATTTAAATTCTAGATTCTGCGAATTTTAAGATTTTACTTGGAATATCAGAAAGTGCCACAACTTCATCGATCGCTCCGACTACAATAGCTTGTTTTGGCATACCAAACACAACGCAACTTTTTTCATCTTGCGCGATTGTTTTTGCGCCATTATTGTGTAATTCTTTGATACCAATACTGCCATCATCGCCCATTCCTGTGAGGATAATGGCTAAGGTATTTTTGCCAGCTATATTGTTTGCGCTTCGAAACAAAACATCTACGCTTGGGCAATGCCTTGAGATTCTAGGACCTTGTGTAGGATAGGCATAATATCTACCATTTTCATATCCTAGAAGTGTTTGTAAGCCCCCACAGCCCAAATACGCACTATCGTTTTTGAGCGTGAGTTTTCGATCGATTTCATACACGTTGATTTGTGATTTGGCATTGAGCCTCTCTGCAAGCGATTTGGAGAAATGCGATGGAATGTGCTGAACGATGACAATTGGTGGAATATTACAAAGTGGAAGTTTTGTCAAAATATTTTCCAAAGCGATTGGTCCGCCAGTCGAAGAGCCTATGACGATGAGTTTTTCTCTTGTGATCGAGCAAGGAGAGCTTTTGAGAAAGACATCAGGGTGATATTTTTGTTCTATTTGTTGCATTGTGTTTAATCTTTTATTTTTATATAGGTTTTATTGCCAAGCCGTTCGACTTTGTCTTTGAGCCCGATAAGATCTTCAGCATGACCGATATAAAATGCCCCACCGATTTTGAGATGATAAAATAGATGCTTGAGGATTTTTTCTTGATCTTCGACTTTGAAGTAGATTAAAACATTGCGACAAAAAATAATATCAAACTCATTTTTTGCAAAAGGATATGTGCTGTCAAATAAATTCAATGGCAAGAATTTAATGATATTTTTGATTTCTTTTTTGGCTTGGATTTGCTTTGTGCCATTGCTATTGTTTTGCAGGATATGAAAGTATTTTTCCATACAAAACCACTCGGGTATATTTAGCTGTGGATTAAAGTTAAAAATCCCTTCTTTTGCTACTTGAAGCACATCTGTATCAATATCGCTTGCATAAATCATCACCTCTGATGAGGATTTGCAAGTTTCTTGCGCATACAACGCTGTCGCGGCGATTGAGTATGGCTCTTCACCTGTCGAAGAAGCAGCACAATAGATTTTAGTGCTAAATTGAGTTTGAAAAAGCTGTGGCAATGCGCGATCAAGCATATCTTGAAAATGTATATTCTCTCGGAAAAAATCTGTTTTATTTGTCGTAAAAGCATTGATAAAAAGCTGTTTGGCTTGAGGAGATCGCATAGCAATTGTAATAATGTCATTTATATTTGAGGCTTGGCTAAAGATTTGGTTTTGTCTAAGAGAATCTAGGCGATTTTTGACCATGGTTTGTTTGGAATTATTATCAAGATAAATGCCTGTTATGCTATATAGGTATTCTTGAATGTGCTTAAAAGATTTTGAAACATCATTGAGTGTGATCATATTTTGTCTTTCAATATTAAATTAATATGGCGTGCATTGCTCAAACATTTTATTATAGTATTTTAATGCCTTATTGACAAGGTATGAATCATCATCATAAAACAATGTCTCATAGTTGTTTTCAAACGCGTTTTTACTCCAATTTGCAGAGCCGATATACAGCAGTTTTGCATCGATAATCGCCATTTTTTGGTGCATTATGCCAAAAAATCTTCCATTTTGGGCTTTTTGCCCTTTGAGTAGGCAGGTTGAGATATTGTTGTATTTGTCAAGATAGCCGATGACAGAGTGCGGATCTGTTTTGTTGCTTGAATCAAAGATAATCCGAATTTTTACCCCTCTTTTTGCGCTATCTCGCAAGGCTTTAGCAATTTCTTTATTTGTAAAGCTATAAATAGAAATATCAATGGTTTTTTGCGCGGATTTGAGGGCATTTTGTAGGTTTTTGATTGCCTCATTTTGCTCAAATGGCATCATAAACAATTCGCTTCTTGCGCTGCATAAGCAAAAACAAAAAAGCAATGCGCTTATGTGTTTTAGCATATTGATTCCTTTGTATTGTTAAGATGAAATTTTTGTGTATTGTATCAGATTTTGTTTGAGATTGGCTTTATCTTTGGCGTGATTTGTCTTATTGTGTTTTGTTGGTATGTCTTATGTGTGCGACTTGTGGCGTAGGCGTATCAGTGGCTCTAAGGTTTATATTAGATATAGAATCTAAAATTGTTAAGTCTCTACACAAAACCGCGATTTTTTTGTTGGTTTTAAAAATATGGTTTTGTGTAGCAAAACAAAATAACTAAACTTTACAATCAATAAATTCCAATAAATTCAAAAAATTGCTATAATTACAAGATTCTATCAAACAAACGGACGCAATAATGATACATATAGTTTTAGTCAATACAGACCCAATGGTCGCTAAGCTTGTCGAAGCGACAGCGCGCAGGACAGACATTCCGATTTTGAATTACAAAAGTTTAGATGAGTTAGATCCTACCAAAATCTCAAAAGATTGTTTTTTCTTTATTGATGAGGGAGTGATAGCAGGGCAAGAAGAGCTAGCACAAAAGATTGCTTCAAGTTTTTTGAGTTGTTTTTTGTATGCCAAAACAAAGCTTGATGGGTTTAAATATGTCATCAAAAAGCCATTTTTGCCAACGCAGATTCTAGATATTGTGCAAGATGAATTAAAGCAGCTCAATTACGATCCGACTTTGCGAAGTGAGGTGAGTCAAGATGATCTTGAGCCATTAGAAGCAGAATCTACACAAGATGAAACCAACAATAAAACCAATGCCACAAAAGATGAGATAACAACAGACGCAAAAGAATCATCAAAAGCCAAAGCCCCAAATCAGAGCGCGCTAGAAGAATCGCTTGATTTGGATTCATTTAATCTCAATGAGGCGGATTTTTTGAAAGATTCCCAAGCTACAAGCGATACAAATAATAATGATGATAGCCTTGATCTAGGCGATATTGCACCAAATCTTGATATGCTTAATTTTGAGAGCGCAGATCTAGATAAAATGAATAGCGCGCAGAATACAAGCGATACAAGTGATGAAGAGATGATGTTAGATATTGAGAAATCTAAGCTAGAACAGACCGATGATGAAGATGATATGTCAGATTTGGTTGAGGGTGAATTTGATGAAAATCTCGCAAACGCGCAACTTACAGAAACGCAACTTGCAAAAACACAACTTGAAGGTACACAAGAAGACAAGCTTGAGGATAAAATGCTTGAAGAGGACACACAGCAGGGCTTAGAAGATGCGATAAATCATACAGATTTAGATTTAGGTGAGGATTTGGATTTGGCGACGCATAAAATGCTAGATTCTCTTGAGGAAAAAACAAAGGATTTGAAGCAGGTTGATATAGCTAAAGAGATTGATTCTAATGTAGGGCATACGAATGCAAATGAGGAAGCAACCATAAGTAACGAAGTCAATAGGGCAGATAAAGATGAAAATATAGGCGAAAAAGAAGATAAAAAGGTAGATGAAATAGCAGATAAAGCGAGCCAAACAGGCAAAACAACAGAGCCAAGTATTGATGATTTGGGTGATCTCGCAGATATAAATTTAGATGATATTGATTTTTCATCAGAGCTTTTGCAAAAGTCTTCAGATGAGCCAAGCACCTTGCATGATGATACTTCAAGTGATATTTCTCATGCTGCGCTTGATGATATATCTCATAACACACCACAAGAAACACTTGATGATGTGCCACATAAAGCAGAATCTACAGAATCTAAAGCCACAGAATCTGGGATTTTGGATAAAAATGACATTGATGAGGTGAAGCGACTTTTGCAAGAGACACAATCGGTAGGGACACAATCAGATTCTATGCAATCACGGGTGCAAGATGACAAACATAGCCAAAACGACCAAGCAACTTTATCGCAAGATGTGCAAAATTCACAAGATTTTGATGTATTTGATACAGGATCGCAAGAATCTAGCCAGAATCTAGATTCTACCCCAGAATCTATGCCTGAAGGGCTAGATTTTAGCGATGTGCCACCAGAGGATAAAAATCTTAGTGAGCCGATCGTTGATGATTTGCATATATCAATGCATAATGAGCCCACAGAGCCGCAAGACCAACATAGCGACATAAGCGAGACTAAAGCAGAATCCACAATAGATTCCAAAGCAGAATCTAGCGCAGAATCTCAAAATTCATCATCTCAACAAACACGAGACATTCAGGATATTCAAGATTTTGGGGATTTGGAAGAGGGCGCAGGTAGTGCAAGCAGCGGAGATGATAGTAGTGAAGATGATTCAAATAGCGCAATTAGTGCGAGTGATACAAGTAGTGATGGCAAAAAGAGCGAGAATGCTAAAAATAGCCAAGATATAGCAGACAAATCGCACTCATCAGCAGATTTTGCATCAGATTCTACATCAAGCCAAACAGAATCCACAGAATCTACAAATGATTTCTTGAGCCTTAGCGAGAGAGATATAGGAATGGCATTAGGTGAGGAGATCCCAGAGGAATCGCACGATGCGCAAGATACATTTGCCAATGCTTCAGATAAAGAATCAAGCATACCAAGTGATAGTGTAGTTTCTACACGATTAGATTCTGTCCAATCAGATTCTACTCAAGTGCCATCACCTCTCGCACAATCAGATTCTGCGCAGATCAAAGACACCTCAATCCATGGCGAAGATCTCGTGGCGCATTTGCTAGCAAATAAATCAGAAGATCAGATTCGCGCGCTACTTCATGGAGCGCAAGTAACGATAAACATCAACTTTCCGAGCCAAAAATGAGTAGGATTTTGATACTTTCTGGACCGAGTGGAAGTGGCAAATCAACATTATGTAAAATGATCCAAGAGCATATCGCCAAGACATATTTTTCGATCTCGACAACCACGCGCCCTCCTAGAGACGGAGAAGTCAATGGTAAGCATTATTTTTTTGTGAAAAAAGAAGAATTTATCGCAAATATCAAAAATAATATGTTTTTGGAATGGGCGGAAGTCCATAATAATTATTATGGAACTGCGCTAGCACCGATACAAAAAGCATTAAAAGAAGGCAAAATCGTAATTTTTGATGTCGATGTGCAAGGGCACAAAAGTATCAAAGAAAAATATCCAAAAGCTAAATCTGTGTTTATCACAACCAAAAGCAAGGAGATTTTGCGAGAGCGACTTATGGCAAGGCAGACAGATTCTCATGCAAATATTGAGTTGCGATTATTGCACGCATACAAAGAAATGCAGCACATCGAGCATTTTGATTATGTGATTGTCAATGATGATATAGAAGTCTCAAAGCGCGCGATTTTAAGCATTGCTACATCATTAGAGTTTATCCCCGATCATTCATACAAAACATTGCTTGAGGATTGGGCACTTAATTAGCTTTTAATCAAAAAAAGTTACAATAACATCTTATTAAAATCAAAAATAAAGGAGAAAAAATGGGCGGATTTAGCTGGTGGCATTGGTTAATAGTGTTGGCAGTTGTGCTTTTGCTATTTGGGGGCAAAAAGATTCCAGAGCTTATGAAAGGGCTAGGCACAGGTATAAAGAGCTTCAAAAAAGCAGTCAAAGAAGATGATGAGCAAGAAGAGCAAGCAGTACAACCCATGCAGACGATAGAGATCCAAGAATCAGAGCTTGCACCAAATAACACAGCAAAAGCAATATCTGAAACAACAAAAAAATCACCACCCAAAAAAACAACGACTCAAAAAGTAGCACCTAAAAAAGCAGAATCCAAAAAGGCAGATTCTAGCAAAACTAAAGCAAAAAAGACAGAATCTAAAAAAGCAGAATCTAAAGCAAGCCAAGCATCAAAAACAACCAAAACACGAACTAAAAAGGCAGAATAGGGCTTATGTATGATTATATCAAATCGCTTTTAGAGCAAGAGATACAAGAATCTATCATTTTAGAGCGCCCAAAAAATAAAGATTTTGGGCATTATGCAACGCCTATTGCGTTTTCTTTAGCCAAAAAACTAGGCAAGCCACCAAAGCAAATCGCAGATGAGTTATGCGCCAAATTGCAAGCTCACAAGGCGTTTGAAAAAGTCGAAAATATGAATGGTTATATCAATCTCACTTTGCATAGCGATGTTTTGGATACATTTTTGACAGAAGCACTCATAAAATCGCTCACAACATCACCTACAAAGCCACAAAGTGGAGAATCTACCCAAGCTCACATTAATTTGGCACATACAAATCAACCCAATATAGAGCCCCATACAACTTCAAATCATACAACCTCAAGCCACACAGAGCCAAACCAATTAGACCACACACTTCAAGATTCTGCAAATCAGCCCAACACAGAATCCAAAAAAGAATCTATTTTGCTTGAATATGTGAGCGCAAATCCGACAGGACCGCTTCATATAGGACATGCGCGAGGTGCTGTATTTGGCGATAGCTTGCGAAGAGTTGGCAGATATTTGGGCTTTGACATACAGACAGAGTATTATATTAATGACGCAGGCTCGCAAATCGGTATGCTTGGGCTGTCTATTATGCTTGCTGGACGAGAATCTATTTTGCATATGGAAGTGGATTATCCGCAGGATTATTATAAGGGAGAATATATTGTAGAGATTGCTAATCTTGCAAAGGAACGTTTTGGCGAAGATGTGTTTCGGAGTGATGAGAATCTCTTGGTGCTTGCTGAATTTGGCAAAGATTTAATGCTAGAGGAAATCAAATCAAATCTTTTAGATGTTGGCATTGAATTTGATCAATTTGTGAGTGAAAAAAGCTTATTTCGCGAATGGGAAGAGACATTAAAAATCCTCAAAAGCAACAATGGCACATACCAAAAAGATGGCAAAATCTGGCTTGCTTCAAGCCAACACAACGACCAAAAAGATCGCGTAATCGTCCGAGAGGACGGAGAGCCTACATATTTAGCTGGTGATATTGTGTATCATCGCTATAAGTTTGTGCGTGATTTTGGGCATTATATCAATATTTGGGGCGCTGATCATCACGGATATATCGCTAGAGTGCGCGCGGCAATCGCGTTTTTGGGGTATGATGATAAAAAGCTAGAGGTTTTGCTTACGCAAATGGTGAGCTTGCTTCGTGGTGGTGAGCCATACAAAATGAGCAAAAGAGCTGGAAATTTTATCCTTATGCGCGATGTAGTGGCTGATATTGGAAGTGATGCGTTGCGATTCGTGTTTTTGTCTAAAAAGCCCGATACACATTTGGAATTTGATGTTGATGATCTCAAAAAACAAGACAATTCAAATCCTGTTTTTTATATCAATTACGCTAATGCTAGAATCCACACCCTCATACAAAAATCGCGATGTAAAGAGGAAGATATACTAGAAGCAAAGCTAGAATCTGAAAAACAAATACTTGATTTGCTTTTCTTGGCTTTGCAGCTTCCGCGTGTCGTGCAGATGTCTTGGGAAGAAAAAAGCTTGCAAAAAATATGCGAATATCTTAAATTTCTTGCTTCAGAATTCCATGCGTTTTATAACGCAACAAGAATCTTAGAGAGCCCCAAAGAGACACAATACCTTAAAGTCTGTAAAATGGTGAGTTTATCGCTCACACAGGGCTTAGAACTTCTTGGTATAACAGCCAAAACAAAAATGTAAATCAAACTAGATTCTGCTTAAAGCCTAAATAAATCCGCAAAATAATTACCAAAAGAAACATAAAAAAATAAAGTGTTTAAAAAATAAACACTTTATTGATACACAGAATCTCCAAATAATCAAAAATTTGCTTTACAAAAAAAATATTGTAGAATCTAACATCTACGAATAAAAATAAGGAGAGTGTATGGAATGGATACAAAACTATAATCCGCTTGGCAATATGTGGCTGAGTGCTTTAGTCGCATTTTTGCCTATCGTGTTGTTTTTTTTATGTTTGGTGGTGTTTAAGCTCAAAGGCTATGCAGCCGGGCTTCTTACGCTATTGTCTGCTATTGTTATAGCTATTTTTGTGTATGATATGCCTACTACAAAGGCACTTTGGAGCGTAGTATATGGTGCGCTATATGGTATGTGGCCTATTGCGTGGATTATCATCGCAGCGATTTTCCTCTACAAGCTCACGGTCAAATCTGGCTATTTTGATATTTTACGAGAATCTATCATTGCTATCACGCCCGATCAGCGCATACAAGTGATTTTGATCGGCTTTTGTTTTGGTGCGTTTTTGGAGGGAGCTATCGGCTTTGGTGGTCCTGTGGCGATTACTGCGGCATTGCTTGTGGGGCTAGGACTTCGCCCACTCTATGCAGCAGGGCTTTGTATGATTGCAAATACCGCTCCTGTGGCATTTGGCGCGGTTGGGATTCCTATTATCGCAATGGCTGGGGCTGTTTATGGTTCGGAATTACAAGCCACAGAAGCAGCGAGAATCTCGGCTATGGCAGGGCATATGCTTCCACCCCTTTCGCTTTTTGTGCCATTTTTCTTGATTTTGTTGATGAATGGCATTAAAGGTGTCAAAGAAACTTGGCCTGTGGCATTGGTAGCAGGCGGGAGCTTTGCTATCGTGCAGTTTATCACTGCTACGCACTTAGGACCAGAATTGCCCGATATTGCTTCAGCAGTCGCTTCTATCGCAGCAGTAGCTATCTTTTTGCGCTTTTGGCAGCCAAAAAATATCTTTAAATTTGATGAGGATTCTGTAAGCACAAAAACAGAAGCAAAAAAATACACCACACAGCAAATCGTGCTTGCGTGGGCACCTTTTGTGATTCTTATCGCTGTGATTGTGATTTGGACACAACCTTGGTTTAAAGATCTCTTTGCAGATGCTGTTGTCAAAAATGGTGAAGTGGTAAAGGAGGCTGGAGTCTTAAGCTCTCTTGTGTTTGGATTTAGCTTTGCTGATCTTGCAAATATTATTCAAACTACGCCAGTTGTCGCCAAAGATGTAGCCGTAGAATCCGTATTTAAGATTCCGCTTATCAATACCGTTGGAACTTCGATTTTCATCGTTGCGCTCATCACAATGGTGCTTTTGAAAGTCAAAGTTAGCACGGCTGTGGCGACTTTTGGTGAGACGCTCAATGAAATGAAGTTTGCAATCCTTACAATCGCGCTTGTGCTAGGATTTGCATCTATCTCAAATCATAGTGGTATCTCAGCGACATTAGCTCTCGCGCTTGCGCAGACAGGCAATGCATTTGCATTCTTTTCGCCGATTGTTGGGTGGATTGGGGTATTCCTCACAGGAAGTGATACTAGCTCAAACCTCCTCTTTGGCACACTTCAGCAGCTTACAGCACAGCAGCTTAATATTCCTGAAGTGCTTTTCCTCGCGGCAAATTCAGTAGGTGGGGTTGTCGGCAAAATGATAAGCCCACAAAGTATCGCCATAGCCTGCGCTGCTGTGGGCTTGGTAGGACGAGAATCTGAACTCTTTAGATTCACCGTCAAATACTCTATATTGCTTGTTATTGGTATAGGGATTTTTACTTATCTTATCGCGTTTTATATGACTTGGATTATTCCATCTTAGTTTAGATAATCAAAGCCTTTTTGGCTTTGATTGCTTTAATGTGGCTGAATTGCAGAATTATCAGCCAAGTTTTCTTCATCGACTTTATCAAGAAATTGCAAAACATTCACAGCGACTTTGATATATTCTTTCGCACTTTTAGATTCTGGTTGAAAATACACAATAGGCTTTCCACTATCGCCACTTTCTCGGATTTCAGGCTCTAATGGGATTGTAGCAAGGATTTTTGTGTTGTATTTTGTGGCTAATGGTAGAATCGTATTTTTGCCAAAAATATCGTATTCGCTATGGCAGCAAGGGCATATAAAGCTACTCATATTTTCGATGATTCCAGCAATTGGAATGGAGAGTTTGTCAAACATATCCAAACTTCTTAGCCCATCATCTAGACTTATTTGCTGTGGTGTCATCACAGCTATTCCTGCGCTAATAGGCACATTTTGCGCTATGGAGAGTTGCGCATCGCCTGTGCCAGGAGGCATATCAAGCACCAATATATCAAGCTCACCCCACACAACTTCACTAAGCATTTGCTCTATGGCTCTCATCAGCATAGGACCGCGCCATATAAGACTCTGCCCCTCATCATAAAGCACGCCGATACTCATCACTTCCACCCCAAATGCTTTGAGCGGGAGAAGCTTTTTACCACTAGGATCAAGCTGTGGTTTTTGATCGTGTAAGCCAAACATTCTAGGGATATTTGGTCCATAGACATCAGTATCAAGGATTCCGACTTTTTTGCCCTGCATCGCAAGAGCTATGGCGAGGTTGGTTGAAGCTGTTGATTTGCCTACACCACCTTTTCCAGAGCTTACCATGATGAAATGTTTGATATGTGGCACGAGATTTTTCTTTTTAGGTTGTGTGGCTTGAGCAGGTGCTTTGGGTGTTTTGATATAAATCTCTGCTCTGATTTGCTCTTTTTGCAAAAGATTATCGATTTTATCATAAAGGGCTTGAGAGACTGCATTGTCATTCGAGGGGATTTCGATAAAAATTTGAGCTTTGCCGTCTTGGATTTTGATGTCTTTTAAAAATCCATAGCTTATGATGTCTTTTTGAAAGTTTGGGTAAATGACTTGTGAGAGGATATGTTTGATTTTTTCTTGCATTGTAAATCCTTAAAAAGTTGTGATTAAGTTTGAGTATTTATGATAAAAACATTTAAAACTACCTTAAAATGTAGAATTTAGATTCTACAAAAATTGCATTTTATTTTTTATATTTTTTATAGTTTTTTGCAAACACTTAAGAATGATAAAGCAAAAGTTGCAATGACGATTTAGATTCTAGAATCTAAAAATCAAAAGTGGATTCTTATAGATTGCCACGCAAAATTTTCAATTTTGCTCGCAATGACGATTCTTTCTGGATTCTTCGTTCGTTTCACTCACTCAAGTAATGACGACAAAAACAACATAGATTCTACTAGAATTTATGCAAACACAAGCAAGCATTAAGAAATTCTAGACTTTTTTAATTTTTAGATTTTAGAATTTATGCAAACACAAAAAGAGCGTAAAAGAGATTTTAAGATGAGTTTGCAAGAGCTTGATAGATTGTGCGGTTTTGAGCAAGGAGATAAGGCTAGTCGCCTATCGACGAAGCGAAAAACAAACTCGCAGCTCAAATCGCTTAAAAGCTAGGATTTAGATCCTATGGAAATATGTAAATTAGAATCTAGATTCTATGCAAAAATATTAGGATCTAAATCCTAAAACTTTTTCTTTTTTGCATCATCTAAGATAGCCTTAGCAATCAATGAGACTTCATTGCTAATCTCTGCGCTAGTATTAGCAATAGTTACATTATTTTGTGTAACAGATTCTAGATTTGAAATGGCTTCATTGATTTGGGTAATACCTGCTGTTTGTTCTTTGATAGATTCTGCCATATCATTGATTGATTGCACAAGTAGATTTGTATTTGCCTCTATTTCTCCTAGACTTTTTCCTGTGCGCTCTGCTAGCTTTCTGACTTCATCAGCAACAACTGCAAATCCTCTTCCATGCTCTCCTGCTCTTGCTGCTTCAATCGCAGCATTAAGTGCTAAGAGATTTGTTTGATCAGCTATATCTCGTATGATACCAATGACATTGCGTATATCTTCTGTTTGTTGGATTACTTCATTAGTCCTGCCTGAGACATTTTGCATAGAAGAAGTGATCTCTTCTACTGCTGTGGCTGTTTGCTCTAATGAGCTTGCTTGAGAGTGAGAGGATTGGGTAAGATTATTGACTGCTTCTTCAAGTTTATTGCTTTGGGTATTGAGTGTATTTGCAAAGTCAGATGAAGCAGAGAGCATTTTTCGTATTTCTTCACCTAAAGTATTTGTAATCACTTCTACTCTTCCTTGTGCATTTTTAACTTGCGTTGAAAAATCAAGTTTTGCAAATGAATCAAATACACGATTAAGCTCTGGTAAATCATTTCCAATAGCACTTGAGAGAAGATCTAGAAGTTTATTGACAGAATCTTTGAGTGTATTTAGCTCTGAATTACTTCCTGTGAGTGTTATTCTTTGATCTACATGTCCTTCTCTTGTGTGTTCTATAACAGCTAGAGATTGTTGGACAAGTTCTTGATCTTTTTGGAGGGATTTGTGAGATTTTTCGATATTTTCATTAATCATCATTCCTAAATGCCCTAATTCATCTTGCGCTCGAATGGTGATTCTATCCACTTTTTCTGTTTCGTGATTGATGTATTTGAAAAATGTATCAAGTGCTTTGAGAATAATTGACAATCTTTTGGCGATTGTGAATCTGACAAATACATACACAATACTTAAACTTATAACTATAAATATAAGACCTATAAAAGTAATTAAATATTGAAGCTTATATAAAGGTGCAAACATAGAGCTTTTGGGTGCTGTTACTAAGACACTCCAGCCATTGCCATCAGCAGTCTTAAATGAAGTAACGCTCGCATAGCTTGGATCGCCATCTAAAGCGATATAATCAGGAACCAAGACAGAAGTATTATTATCTATGGCAGAGACAACAGGTGCCGCTTCTGGTCTTTTATTGAGATCATTCATCATCTGCCCTATGTATTTTGGTGTGGTATGTGTAGCTATAAAGCCTTGTTGTGATACAAGGGTTTTTACCTCGCCTTCAAAGTTCTTTTCTGATTTTGTAAAAAGTTTCGCTAATGAATCCAGATTAATCGTTAAGCCAATAACCCCGATAACTTTGTTATTGCTATCAAAAAATGGCGCGACAAGATTTAATCCGAGAAATGTTTTGCCATTTTCGTAGGTGATTTGGACTGGCTTGTTAAATTGCGCTAATACTGCTGGATTACCATTTGCTTCGCTTAAAAGCTTTTTGACAATTGGGAAATTTATGACTTCATCGTGTGATTGGATAAGTTCTGATCCGCCATTTGTTTCGGGTGAAGCGTCATGATAGGTGATGACAAATCTTCCATTTGGGGTATTGTAGAATCTATTTCTATTAAAGTTTTGTGGCGCGTTTGGTATGTATATGAAGCCATATTCTATCAGATTTGCGTAATCAAGTGTGTTTTTGATGATAGTATCAAATAATGATGGATCAAGTGATTGTATAGAAGTGTTTTTCAATGTTTCGCTAAGTATGCCTGAAGCATTTGAAGTCAAAGATGAAATCTGATAAAAGACTTGAGATATACGTTCAGCGTACATACTAGAAGAATCTGTGAGGATTTTTTCAGTCTGTATTCGGATATTATCTTCGACCTTGCTTGAGACGATAAAGACAATGCAACTAACCCCTAGAATAATTGTAATTCCGACAAAAAACACGATTTTTGTGCCAATATTTAATTTGCTAAACAATTTCATAAAATACTCTCCTTGTTGGATTTTTAGATTTTGGTTTGTGTGTAAGTTTTGTTGTGAAATGGAATTATAGCACAAAAACTTTACGCGTTTTTTTTTTTTTGTTTTTTTGATTAAAATTTATCATTATAGATTCATATAATTTCACACAAAAGATTCCAGACAAGAGAAAAAAGCTTATAAAAAATTGTGATATTTTCAATATTTTTAAGGATATTTACACAAATCTTAATAATTTTTATATAGAATACATATCGTGTTTATATTATTTTTGTAAAAACACACATTGTATTTATATTATAGATTCTCGTTTTTGTTTTATTATAGAGCGGATAGCTCTTTTTTATGTTAGCATTTGAAATGTGAGTTATTATTTAAGGAGTGATAATGAAAAAGTTTAGTTTGAAAAAGTCTTATGTAATATTAATGATATTTGGAAGTTTTGCAACTTTAGAAGCATTTGATATTAAATATAATGGCTGGCTTGAGAGCTTTAGTAAAATAGGCTTTAATAATCAGCCTATTGATGTCAATCTCGGAAGATACCCCACAGATACATTTGTCAATGTCATTGGGAGTTTTGGATTCTTAGGAAATATTCTTCCTGCTACTATCCAAAATCACAAGCTGTTTTATGGATTTAGTGTTACAGGTGGAAGTATGATTGTAGATTCTTCAAGTAAGCAATACCCGGGTGGTGCAAATAGCGTAAATAGCGAATATGTCGGTATGTGGTCAGGCTATGATCTCCAAGGTGATCCTGCTACAAAGCGACATTATTATGTGTTTAATAATGCCTATCTTGACTACACTTTAGGTAATTTTGCAGATGATACATTGAGTTTTCGGTTTAAAGGCGGGCGATACAGATCAAGTGCAGAATATATGAGTGGCTATACGCAAGGCTTTGAAGTCGCTTTTCGCGCAAAATTTAGTGATACACAAAGTCTAAATCTCTGGTGGTTTAGCTCGTATGGCAGGGCTTTTGCGTTTGGGCAATGGTTGATAGATTTTTATTCGCCAAGGGGATATATGTCAAATGGAAAGTTTATCAATAACGGAATCCACGCATTTAAAGCCACATATAGCTTTGGCGGGCTTGATGTGATTCCTTATGTGTATTTTTCGCCCGGGACATATCTTGCTCCTGCCATTAGGTTTGTGTATGATACAAATCGCGAATTTAACAATCAAGGATTCCGATCGCAAACTTTTATAAATTTCATCGCACCTATCAATGAGCGTGGAATCGGCAAATACAGATATGGGGATTTGGTTGAGCGATATACGCAGAATCTTTTTATCAAGCAGCAATTCAACTATAATAATTATAATTTTGGGCTTGGAATCTACAAAAACTTTGGCAATGCAAACGCGTGGATAGGGACAAATGGGAATCCATTGCAAAGTGTGCTTGATTTTTGGACGGCAAGCTCGTATGATTTAGGGCGATCAATTAGTGATATGATCGGTAAAGACGCGATTACGCCGTTTTTGTTTGTCGGCGGGGTGCATTATAGAGACAAAGTAGCTTGGGGGATTGTTGGGCGATTTAGCGAATCTAGGCGAAGCCAAGAGCAAAGTATCGCTGGAAGTATTAAGTATAAGTTTGAGGGGGGATTATCAGTGGGTGCGAAGATTGAGTATTATAATGACATCACAAAAGAAGGATATAGGGTCGGCTCAAATGGCGATAATACTGCTGCAAATGGTCCATATCAGCCGACAACTACAACCTCCACCACGTCAAAAAATATCGCTGATAGAAGCCATGCGTTTGTGTGGGTGCATTATGATTTTTAGATTCTTAGCAATTATGAGAATCTAAAATCAAGTCAAAAAAGTAAATCATTACTTAAAATTAATGCTACAATGTCAGGCTATTTTTATCATTAATTATCATAGAAATATCATCACATAGATTGGATTGCAAGTGAGATTACGATTAAAAACCGCAAGAATCAACTACACAAATACAATAAATGCGATAAATACAAAAATTATATTTATTGCGTTGGTATTGTGTGGCACGGCATTATTTGGCGAAAATCTAAGCGATCAAAACAATCAGGGCAAGCCAGAGCTTAGTGATCCTGCTTTAACTACGTCTTTGCAGAATCCACAAACACAACAAACACCAACGCAACAAAATATGCAATCCCCACAAAATACGCAAACACCGCAAATCACAACGCAAGAAAGCGCGACAAAAAATCCACCCAAATCCTCTAAAAATTCTTTTGTGTTTGGGATTGGATTCTCAAGTAGCGAGCGTGTATTTAGAACAGAAAATTTTACAAATCAAGAGAATATTAGCAAACAAAACGTTACAAAATACTACGCGCAAGGTGGAAATCTTAGAATCCATTTTGGCGGAATCTATGCGTTTAATAAAAGCCACGCATTGCGTTATACCTTGCAAGTAGGGTTTGCAAAGCTTGGAATATATGAGAATACACATAAAAAGGATTTTGAAGAAGCAAATGGATTTAAATATGGCGCGAATGTGATATGGATTTGGAATGTTTTTCATCACACCAAGATTGATTGGGGGTTTATGGCTGGATTGTTTGGCACAAATGGTATCTACAAAAAGCAAAATGTAATGCTCAATACTTTGGATATTGGGACAAAGATTGGTATGGGTATGAATATCAAAGCACATCATCGGCTTGAATTTAGCGTCGGTTATAGCTTTCTTTCGAGATTTGAAGTCAATGACAATGGAAAAAATTATATACAAAATGGCACTCCAGTGTTTATGACGGGGCTAAATTATTTTTATTATTTGTAGATTCTGCGATAGTGATGTTTCAGATAGTGATGTCTCGCAAATCTAGCTCACAATAAAGCAAATTTTATGAAGAATCCTGTAAAATTGTTGATTTATTATTGTATTTAGGATTTTGGCTTTATTAGCCTTGCCAAACCAAAACAAAAAGAGCAAGAATGACAAAAACAAAAGTAACAAAAAAAGATATAGCAATATGGCGATATGTGGCATTTGGATTCTGTATGTGGGTAGGAATCCTTAGTGTTTGCTTTAGCGAAAACATAAGCCCTGATAGCAATGCAAACTTGAGTCAAAATACCCTTAACACAAAGGCAATATCTCAAGAAAGCCTTGCAAGTCTGCTTGAGGAAATGAGTGCAATCAACCAAGAAATCGCCAAATCTCAAGCCACCCAGAATCCAAATATCCAATCTTTACTTAAGCACAAAGAAGTGGCTTTGCAGTCGTTTTTGTCTGGGATTATGGATAATGCAATGCCAATAGGCATAGATTCTACCAAAAATCTCAAAGACCAAGAAGTTCAAGAAGTGCTTTTGATACAATCTGAAATCACGCATGATAATCTCGCCCTAGCCCTTGCCAAAATCCACCTCTATTCATTGAAGCTTGATGAAAACATCAATAATGCCATCATAGCATTGCGTAAAAATATCGATTTTTTCTCCACCAAAGACAAAGTGCTAAAGATTATCAAGCCATACGAAGATGCGATAAATGGCTTTAAACATAGCTTTGAAGAAGTAAATCTTAACGCAGAATCTAGCGCGCGCAAAGCAAGCTTTCACAAAGAAAATCAAGCCTATTCATCAAAAATAGCCACTTATATTGAAGTTTTTGGCTATATCAGCCAGCACGCACAAAGTATTTTGCCCCAAAATATGTTTTTAAATATCAGCGTAGAATATATTTTAGACAAAATCGCAAAAATACTTCCGACTAATCATTCAAATATTTTAATCTCAAAAATCATACTTTCATTATGCGCTTTTATCGCGCTTTGGCTGTGTAGGCGATTGATTGCTTTAGGGTTTATTAAGTGTATTGATATTGCTGTGCGATTTGTAAAGCATGACAGACAAATCCATAGCCAAATCCAAAAAGACATTATTAAGCCCATTTCATCGATTTTGCTGTTTTTGAGTTTTGATATTTCGCTCAATATTTTGTATTATCCATCGCTAACGCCTCCAAAGTTTGAAGTGTGGTTTCCGATTATTTATATTGTCAATTTTGTGTGGTTTTTGATTATCGCGCTCAAATGCTATGGTATCGCCTTTGTATCGACTTTGGCTAAGAAGTCAGGAGGCACTTTGCGCAAAGAAGTTGTCAATCTTATTTTAAAAATTATGTATTCTATTATTATCATTATCGGGGGCTTAATGGTGCTAAAAACGCTAGGATTTAATGTATCTGCTATCATCGCTTCACTAGGGCTTGGTGGATTGGCAGTTGCGCTAGCGGTTAAAGATATGTTAGCGAATTTTTTTGCATCAGTTATGCTTCTTTTTGATAATTCATTCTCGCAAGGAGATTGGATTGAATGTGGTGGAATTGAGGGGACAATCGTAGAAATTGGACTTCGCAAAACAATCATTCGCACTTTTGATAATGGCTTGGTGATGATTCCAAACGCGGATTTATCAAATAAATCAATCACAAATTGGAGTCGGCGCAAAGAGGGCAGACGCATAAAAATGGCTATCGGACTTTCATATGATACTTCTGTGGAGCAGCTACAAAAATGTGCCACAGAGATTAAAGATATGCTTTTGCAGAATCCAAAAATAGCTAAAGATTCTGAAAGCAAACAAGAAATGAATTACCAGCTTTCATTTAAAAAAGACATTGTTTCTATGAATGACTTGCTGGGTTACAAAGGCAGTGTTTTTGTCGTGGTTGATGAGCTTGCTGATAGCTCTATTAATATTTTGGTTTATTGCTTTAGCAAAGCCACATCGCTAGGAGAATATTTGCAGACAAAGCAAGAAGTGATTTTGGAGATTATGAAGATTGTAGAAAAATATCATTTGAGTTTTGCATTTCCTTCTCAAAGTGTGTATATCGAGAATCTTCCAAATCCTATCATGCTTGAGAATTTAGCAAAAGATACGCGCTAGTTTTCATAAGACTTTAAGGCTTCAATGCCTTAAAAATTATGCGAAAAATAATCAAAAAAGAGCAATCAAAAGCATAATCAAGAGACAATCAAGATGGACAATCGGGGCAATCAAGAAAGCCTATAAGATTCTATCGCTTCAGCGAGAATCTCTCTTGCACCATTTGCAATCATCTCATGAGCTAATTGTATCGCAAGCGCGATAGAATCTTGACTATTGCCTTGTATGGAGCTTTTGAGTGTTTTTGAGCTATCAGCAAAGCCTACCATTGCGCTAATTTGGATTCTGCCTTCTTCTATATGTTCGCAATGCACGCCTATTGGGGCTTGACAACCACCTTCCAAAATCTCGACAAATTTTCGTTCAGCATTGACACAAAGTGCCGTTGGCTCATCTTGAAGCTTGCGAAGTATTGGCGCGATTGTATGATCCATTTTACATTCAATTCCAAGTGCTGCCTGCCCCATTGCCGGAATCATCGTAGTTGTTGGAATTGGCGAGATGTATTTGATTTGAGATTCTGTGATGTCAAGTCGTTTGAGTCCAGCAGTCGCTAAGATAATCGCATCAAAATCGCCATTTTCAAGTCGTTTGAGTCGAGTTTGGACATTGCCTCTTAGGCTTAGTGTGTCAAAATCCGCTCTAATGGCTTTTAGTTGCATTGATCGGCGCAATGAAGTCGTGCCGATTTTGGCTTTGTGTGGCAGGGATTGCAATGATGGATAAATATGGCTTACAAAGCAATCTCTGGGATCTTCTCTTTTTGTGATGCAAGCAAGCCCAAGATCGCTGATAAATTGTATCGGCACATCTTTGAGTGAATGCACGGCAATATCGATTTCTTTTGAGAGTAGCATTTCTTCTAGCTCTTTTGTGAAAAGCCCTTTTCCGCCTATTTTGGCAAGCGGGACATCAAGGATTTTGTCGCCTTTGGTTTTGATGATTTTTAATGCAGAATCTATATCTAATTCGTTTTTGAGTCTTTCTTGGATATGTTTGGCTTGCCAAAGCGCAAGAGGGCTTCCGCGAGTTCCTATGATGATTTGCTTCATGATTTGTCCTCTTTTTGGATTATTTCAACATCAATAATCTCATCATCTTCTGTGCTTGCGCTATTTTTTGGTGCTGAATGATTATTTTGAGTGTAGTTGTTTTGGGTGTGGCTATTTTGGGCTTGTTTGGGCTGTATGATGAGGCTGCAAATAAGCAAAATCACGCCAATACTATCGCTAAAGATTCCGGGCAGAATCAGCAAAATCGCCCCGATATAATACATATAGGTTGAAAGAAATCCGCTAAAAATATCGCTTGCATTGACGCTAGTTATGGTATTGATAAGTCGTGAAAACCCTATATCACCTCGCAATAAAAGCCAAAATCCAAGACACGCACTACCAATAATCTCAAGCACCAAAGCCACAAACCCAAAATCACTCACCACAAGGCTAAAGCCAAGCACTTCAATCGCGATATAACCAACAATTAATAATGTGCTAATCCGCATTATCAAGCTCGCGCAAAATAGATTCTATGATGTTGTGAGTGGAGAACTCTTTTTTGTGCAGATTCTGGCGGTTAATCCATTCTATTTTTTGTGATTGCAACTCTTTACCAACCACCACACAATACGAGCTTCCGATGAGTTCAAAATCTGCTATCTTTGCTCCAAATCGCAAATCTCTATCATCACAAAGCACTTGAATATTTTTGCTTTGAAGTGTATTATAGAGCCACAGCCCAAAGTCGCTTTGCTCTTTGTCTTTGGTATTTGAGATAATGATATGAATCAAAAATGGCGTGCTTGCTTTGCCCCATATACAGCCTTTTTCATCGGCTTTTTGCTCCAAGATAGCTGGCATTAAGCGCGTGATCCCAATCCCATAACAGCCCATAATAAATGGCTTGCTTTTACCATTTTCGTCTAAAAACTCCGCATTAAGGGCTTTTGAGTAGCGATCGCCTAGCTTAAAAATATGCCCAACTTCAATGCCTTTTTTGTAGATGAGATTACCTCCGCAATGTGCGCATTTATCGTTTTGATTGATTGTGCTAATGTCTGCGTAAATGAGATTCTCAAAAGTGCTTAAATCCACGCCGACAAAATGATGATTAATTTGATTTGCTCCACATATTAAATCAGCCTCATCTTGTAAGTCAATATCAAAAATAATCGGGCGATCCCCGATGATTGATCTTAGTGCATACGCGCCGATAAATCCAGGTATCAAGCCTATTTGCTCTATTTCTTGCGCGCTTGCTTCTTGAAGTTCAATGGCTTGCATACCATTTGCATTTAACGCATTGAGTGCTTTTGTCTCCTCCAAACTATCATCACCGCGCAAGAAAAACACTCCAAAATCTTGCTTATTAGAATCAAGAATGATTTTTTTGACCACAGCTTTTATCGTCCAATACGCGTGGATATGAAAAAATTCACACAGCTTTTGAATAGTCGTTACATTTGGCGTGCTAAATAGCGCAAAATCCGCTTTTGGTGGCATTATCGGCGGAGCTGGCGGGGTTCGTTTTTGGCGATTTGCCGCCTCGATATTTGCAGCATATTGACATTCCTCACACATTACAATTGTATCCTCACCGCAATCAGCAAGCACCATAAACTCCTTGCTTCCACTTCCGCCAATCGCCCCAGAATCTGCATCAACGATTCTAAAATCAAGCTCTAAATCCTGTAAAATCTTGATATATGTTTGGCGCATAAGCTCAAACTCTCTATCCAAATCCTCCACACTGCTATGAAAGCTATATGCATCTTTCATAATAAATTCTCTTCCTCTCATAAGTCCAAACCGAGGGCGTAATTCATCTCTAAATTTTAAGTGGATTTGATAGAGATTGAGTGGAAGTTGTTTGTAGGATTTGACAAATGCTTTGATGATTTCAGTTATGGTTTCTTCGTGTGTTGGTCCTAGCACAAATTCGTTATTTTTCCGATCTTGAAATCGCAATAATTCTTTGCCATATTTTTCATACCTTCCGGAGTTTTTCCATAATTCTGCTGGGATCACAAACCCCATAGTGATATGCTGTGCGTTGGCTTCATTCATTCGGGTTTTGACAACTTCAATGATTTTATCAAGCACGATTTTGCCAAGAGGCAAAAAATTATAGATTCCGCTTCCGATTTGATGGATATATCCTGCGCGCACCAAAAATTGATGACTTTTTAAAACCGCATCTTTTGGATTCTCTTTGCTTGTAGGGATAAGCGTTTTTGAAAATAGCATTATTGCTCCTTAGGATTTTGCTTAGGATTTTAGGGGTGTTTTATATTCGCATTTATAATAATCCAAAAATTTTGCCTCCTCTTCTTGCTCTTCTCCAAAAATAACCTTAATCGCTTCGATGATACTATCGCCTTCTTGTTTGTTGGTGATATTTTTGAGATTTAGGGTTGGATTATGCAAAAACACATTAAACGCATTATGCAAAATAATTTTGACCTCTTCTTCCCATTCTTTTGGCAGATAGCCCTTTTTTATGGCGCGATTAAGCTCTTGCAAGCAAGCATTTTTGGCGTTTTGGCGCATTGTTTTGATAATGGGCTGGACATTGAGATTTTGTAGCCATACAAAAAAATCTTGTGTCGCTTGACCGATGAGTGCATACGCAAGGTGCGCTTGGATCTTTTTTTGCGTGAGATTTTCTTCTATTTTACTTTTTAGATCATCAACGCAAAAAATCATAAGATTTTGCGTGTGGATAGATTCTTGAATATCTCGTGGCACCGCCAAATCAAACCAAAACCGCTCAAATGGCATAGCACAAACCATATCTTGCGTGATGATTGGTAGATTTGATGAAGTCGAGCTAAAGATAAAGTCAAAATCATTGAGAATCTCTGCAAGCTTTGTAAAATCCGCGATCGTGATTTTTGAGATGTCTTTTTTGCTGAGTTTGAGCTCTTCTACAAAGTGAAGCGCTTTTTGTGGATTGCGATTTACAAGCGTTATGCTAAAGCCAGAATCTAAAAGATGTCGCGATGTGAGTTTGCCTATTTCTCCAAGCCCTATCACAAGGGCATTTTTGTTTTTGGCATTGCAAGTGAGGGCTTTTTTGACAGCTACTGAAGCCACGGATAATGGGCTTTGAGAGATTTGGGTTTGGTTGCGAACTTGTGCAGCACAGCGGAAGGCAAAATGAATAAGACGCGTGATATTTTGCCCGCAAATGCCTAAATCAAAGCACATTTTGTAGGCGTTTTTAATTTGCCCCGTGATTTGCGTCTCGCCAATCACTACGCTATCCAAACTACTTGCCACGTTAAAGACATAATGCACGGCTTCTTGTCCGAGCGCGATTTGGTAGTATTTTTCTATTTGGGAAAGCTCAAGATTTTGTATTATACAGAGATGATCTAAGATTCCAGCGATACATTCTTGCGGGGCGTGCGTCGTGATATAGAACTCCACGCGATTGCAAGTTGAGATAAACATCAATTCATCAATAGCAGTGATTTCTTGCTTCAGCTGAAGCAAGAAAGATTCTAGATTCTGGGATTCTATGGCGAGTTTTTCACGCACAGAAATTGGCGTGCTTTTGTGCGAAAAGCTTAAGGTTAAATATTGTATATCCATTAAAAACTCCTTTGAATCATTGAATGCGCCACTTCTATAAGTCTGGGATTATTTTCATTCTCAATGGCTTTGATTGCTTTGTTGATAAAATCTTTGGCGATTTGCTTTGACTCATGTATGATATTGTGCGTCTTAAACTGGAATCTAAACCATTCTATATCACTAGAATCTGCCCTTTTGAACGCATCTAAAAAAGTTTGTCGCTGATTTAATGGAAGCTTATGATAGAGCAAAATAAATGCTAATGTGCTTTTGCCCTCGCGCAAATCATTCATATTTGGCTTGCCTAAAGTCTGGGAATCTTGCGTGATGTCAAGTATATCATCAATGATTTGAAATCCTATGCCTAGATTCTTGCCATATTCTTCATATTGCGCGTGATTGAGATTGGCTAGAATGGCGGCGGATTTGGTGCAGGCTTTGATGAGCGCGGCTGTTTTTTGCTCTAGAATCTGATAATAAATCTCCAAATCCGATTGAAAAGAGTGCGCATAAAAGACATCATTGACTTCTCCGATTGAAAGATCGCTGACACATTGCGCGATGTATTGGGCGATTTGTTTATCAAACTCGCATAATTTAGCATACGCGCTTGAATACAGCACATCGCCAAGCATAATGGCATTTTTATTACCAAATGATGCGTTGATACTTTCATTGCCTCTACGCACCAAAGCATCATCAATCACATCATCATGAAGCAATGAAGCGCATTGTATAAGCTCGATAATAGCGCACAAATCAATGATTTGATCGTGTTTGTGTGGGTTAGATTCTGGTGGAATAATCGCAAGAATAAGCTTGGAACGCAACATTTTGCCCGAAGCGATTGCATTATACATTGTGCTAATGTGTGGATTTTGTAATTGCGCTATCCATTTATCACAACGATTTTTGACTTTTTCTAGCATATTTTATCCTTCTTGTTTGCCTTATCTTTTGCTTTTTTGACTCATTTTCTAACTCATCTCTAGCTTGATTCCCTCATTTTTCATCTTGCTTATTATGCCTGCTAGCTTGAGAGCTGCTTTGGCATCATCATTCCAAGCCACAATGTCGCTGTTTTTGCCTTTTCATCATAATGCTCAAAGCTAATAAGCAAATACGCATCTTTATCTCTGTCGTTGCCTTGTGAGAGCGGAATCTTGAAGCTTTTTCTTTTATAATCTGTATAAAGGATAAATTGATATGGAAATTTATCGTAATTGAGATTAATAACAAGCCCATAATTTTTATACAAAGTCCAATAGAATCTAAGCTCTTTTGGCATTCCAGCTATGGAAAAAGTTGTCGTATAAACTTCATCTTTTTTGAGTGTGAGAGATTGCGTGAAATCCCATGTAGGCTTTGCCGCAGACAAAAACGAGCAAATGATACAAATACAGATAAAAAATCGTCCCATACTCATAAAATTACCCACCAAATGCCAGAAAAATTATCTGCCACAAAATTGCCTGTGTAATGATTTGCAACTCTATTCATTTTCGCTCAAAATTTTTGCCATAGATTCAATAGCGATATTTTGCATTTGCGCTTGTATTTGCTCTTTGTGCGTGTGGGTAAATTTACGCAAATCATTTCCGCTTTCTTCAAACGCCACCTCAAAAGTCGCCAAGAGCTCAAGCAATCGCTCAAGCTCTTGTGTAACAAGCGTTGGTGAGGCATTAAGCATAATTTCGCTCCATTTTTGGATAGGATCGCCTTGCAATACTTCTAAATTATTAAAATCTTCCCACATACATATCCTTTGGTTTTTGTTTGTTTCATTGCTTTGTATCAAGTCTTGCCAAAACTGCCTGCTTATGCGCATCAAGATTCTCCAAATGCGCGAGCAAAGAGCAGTCTTTACCAAGAGATTGGATAGCTTGCTTTGAAAAACTAATAATAGATGAACGTTTCATAAAGTTTTCAACCCCAAGTGGTGAGAAAAACCGCGCACTTCCTCCTGTCGGAAGTGTATGATTTGGTCCTGCAAGGTAATCTCCAATAGGTTCTGGCGTATTTTCACCTAAAAAAATAGCCCCTGCGTGCTTGATTTTTGGCATTACTTCAAATGGACGTTCAGTTAGAATCTCTAAATGCTCAGGAGCAAGCTGATTTGAAAGATGAATAGCCTCATCTAAAGTATCGCATACAATGATTGCCCCTCGATTGTTGATGCTTTGTGAGGCGATTCTTTCTTTTGGCAAAGTAGGAAGGATTTTGTCTATTGTTTGGGCGACCTGCTTGGCTTTCTCACAAGAAGTAGTAAAGAGAAATGAGCTTGCCATTTCATCGTGTTCGGCTTGAGAGAGCAGATCATATGCCAAATACTCGACATTAGCCTTATCATCGGCGATTATAGCGATCTCACTAGGTCCTGCGATCATATCGATACCAACTTCTCCAAACACGATTTTTTTGGCGGTGGCTACAAAAATATTGCCTGGTCCGCTGATAAAATCCACTTTTTTGATGTTTTCAATACCATACGCCATTAAGCCAATCGCACTTGCGCCACCGACTTTGTAGATTTCTTTGATTCCGCAGATGTGTAATGCTGCAAGCAAGAGATGATTTGTTTGATTTTTGGGTGTAGGCGTGCAAACAACAATACTTTGTGATCCAGCCACGATAGCAGGAATCGCATTCATAAGAAGAGAGCTAGGATAGGCTGCTTTGCCACCGGGAATATAAAGCCCCACGCGCTCAATTGGACTCCACCTCTGCCCCAAAATACTACCATTATCTTCGATGTCAAGCCAAGTTTGTTGCTTTTGCTTTTGGTGAAATGAGTAGATTCTCTCATACGCGATATGAAGGGCTTTGGCTTGATCTTTATCAAGTGCTTGATAGGCTTTTTGGCATTCTTGTGGTGTGATAAATAGATCATTGATTGTTTTTGGATTCCACTCATCAAATAACCGCACTTGCTCCAAAATCGCGCTTTGCTTATGGTTTGCGACTTCTTGTAGGATTTGACTTGCTTTGTGTGTAACGCCCTCAATATCTTGCTTTCCTCGAAGCAATATTTGCTCAAATAATGTATCAAAGTCGCGAGATTGGGTGTTTAGAATCTTTATCATTAGCCTTATGCCTCCCATGCAAACTTCATTCTTAAATAAATCGTGGAATAATATTTGTATTATATAACAAAAAATGCGAATCGGAAAATAAAAATATAGAAGTAAAAACAGCTCCAGCTTTTAAGCAAGCTGGACTTTGATCATCCAAATAGATTTTTCAAGTTTTGCTAATTGCTCATCGCAATATGCAGCTGTAACTCTATCATCATCTTTGTCTGCTGATTTGGCTAGATCTATAAAGCTTTCTTGCAAATGTTGATAGATTTTAAGCACTTCTTTAAGCACTTCTTTTGAAGAAAATGAAGTTTTTGTCTCTTCTTTGATTTTGCTTGTTTTGAGTGCTTCAGAAAGCGTAACCACAGGCACTTCACCAAGTTGGACGATTCGCTCTGCCAAATCATCAAACATATCGGCAAAATCCTCATAGATTCCTTCTAATGCCTTGTGTGCTTGCGGGAAATCCGCACCTTTTACATTCCAGTGGTAATTATGCACTTTCATATAAAGCACAATACTATCTGCTTGTAATTTTTTTAAACCACCGATTGTTTTTTTCATTTATTTGTCTCCTTTTCTTTGGTAGTATGTGCTATCTTAGCCTTAAAAAGTAAATTATTTAAGTAAAAATATTGTAGATTAATATTTTTTATTTATGCAAAATAATTCATCTCTAAGGCTTATGCGAGAGATTTAAAGGTTTTATATGTTAGATAGTTTTTTGATCGTTATCGTGGTGATTGTAGCGACTGTGCTTACACGATTTTTGCCTTTTTGGATTTTTTCTCAAGACAAGATTCCGCAATCCCTCCTTCAATTAGGCAAAATCCTACCACCAGCCCTTATTGGAATGTTGATTGTGTATTGCCTCAAAGATATGGATTTAGAGCATGCTCCATTTGGGCTCAATGAAATTCTAGGTGTCATCATCACTGCATTGCTGTATATTTTTACGAGATTTGGGGTTTTGGCTGTGATTGGTGGGACATTGGGGTATATGTTTTTGGTTCAAAGTCATATTTTATCGCATGTTATCTAGCGTGATAGATTCAGATTTTCGCAAACTTATTAAGCAAATTATCAAACAAATCCATTAAACACTTCAAAGATGTATGTGATAGCAAGAATTGTGGCGCGCGTGCTTAAATCGTTTATCCTACCATAACTATCTATCATATTGTCTTGCTATTATCGTGCTTGCAAAAATAGTAATAAAATAATTTAAGGAATATTTTTTGCTTAGGATTTATCAAGTTTTGCAGATAAACAAAACAATACGATACAAGCAAAGCAGACATAAAGGATAATATATGAAAATCGATAGCAAAACAGAAAATATGAAAGCATTGAGCGAGCTATTTACCAATCGCTATGACACAACCCATACCAAAGAAAATAAAAACAATCAAGAAAATAAAGCCCAAGAAATCGCTCATTCAAATGCTATAAATGCGCTCAATCCACTCAATCCACTCAATCAAATAGATACAAATAGCCAAAATACAATCACAAATCTCTCCACCAACCCAAAGCCAATCAATGATTCTCTATCGCTTTCAAAAGAATTTGACGCCGCGCTCAAAGCCAAAGACTATGTAACCAACGGAATGGCAGATGTCAATGCCTTCAAAGCGATGGCACAACAACTCAACATCAATGGTATCCTCAATAAAGATGATATGCTAGCAGTTGATTTTCTCGCCAAAAAGGCTCCCGACATAAGTTTTCAAAACTTTAATGCTGTGCTAAAAAACCAGAATCTAAGCTATGAAATGCACGATCTCATCGCCCAGCTTATACACAAACTCCAAATGGTGAATTATCTTAGCAATGGCACAATGCTTGGATAGTTTGGATAATTTAAAATATTTTGGCGGTTTTTTCTTTTTTGGGATTTTTCTTGCTACACTAGCTCAAAATAACAAGATGCTAGAATCCAGAATCTATTTTCATAGATTCTAAATCCTCTCTTTTTTGCATATTTCAGGGAGTTTGAAATTTTTAGCCTGCGATGAACTTCTATGTTCTATCTTGTCTAAAAATTTCTACACAACCCTAAAATCTGCCTAAAAATAGAGGATTTTTTAATGTGCTATTGTGTTTGCATAGATTCTAGTAAAATCTGTCGTTTTTGTTGTCATTGCGAAGCCCTTTAGGGCTGTGGCAATCCATAAGAATCCACTTTTAGAATCTAAATTCTATATCAAAACAATAATATAGGAATCCATTTTGCTTACTCACCCCTAAAGGAGCATTTATGAAATTGTTTTTTCTCTCACTTAAGCACTTTATCACCAAAGCCACCGCAACCAACCAAAGCGCAAAATTTTTTTTTGTAATCTTAAGCTATATAATCGCATTTATCGTGCTTTTGCCTCAAGTCTTGGAGAATCTAGCAAATGCCCAGTCGCCACTTTATGCGTATTTGCTCTTGCCATTTTTTCCGTTATTGTGGTTTTTATACTTTTTTTCGACTAATTTTTTGGGCTTTATTGTGCTGCTTTTTTGTGGATGTTTGAGATTTGCTATCTTGCGTGAATACATCGTGCTATTTGTTTTGTTTTTGCTCTGTGCGTATCCAAGCTTTTTGCTAAATGATACTTTGCCAAACTTTTTTTCAAACTTCTTAGAAGTGGCAATGTTTATCAAAGACAAACATTACTTTATGGTTTTTGCTTATTATGCCAAGCAAATTGTATGGGCGTTTTTGCTCTTTAGCGCATTTGATTTATTGTATTTTTGGCGCAAAAAGCAAAAGATTCCGCCTCTTGTATATCGCAATTTTATCTTTAGTATTTGTCTGTATATCGCTACTTTTAGTTTGTATTCTTTGCATTTTCACAAATTTATCTGGCATTAATTCATAAAAACCAAAATAAAGGAGCAATATGAAAAATTTTTTCCAAAAATTCATCTTTCATCTTATCGCTCTTGCACTTTGCCTAGATTCTGGCTTTGCATTTCAAAGTCTTGTCGCTATTAATGCGTATTCTCTGATGTCAGAGAGTCGCTGGGAAGTAGAATCCATGCAAATGGGCGAGTATGAATTTGTCATTCCAAATGATGTAGAAAACGCCTATCTCACATTCTCTCAAAGTGGCTCTGGGCAAAATAATATCTCTGGGATTGTGGGCTGCAATAACTATTTGAGCTCTTTTGAGATACAAGGCAATGGCAAATATATAACGATACTGCCCGGGGTGTTGAGTAAAAAAATGTGCGATGGAATCGCTATGAATATCGAGACGATTTTTACAAAGCATTTTGTCGGTGGGTTTGTGGTGATGGGCGATGAGGAGAGTATTACTTTGGTTGGAAAGAATTTTAAGATAAGGCTTGTGCCATCGCTTTTTGATGAGCCATAGTGAGAAGCTTTTTGTATAGAATCTAGAATCTAGATTCTATTTTCCATGAGAGCTAAAACCTCTCTTTTTAGCATATTTCAGGGAGTTTGAAATTTTTAGCTTGCAAACCTACAATGAACGCTTATGGAACGCTTATGTTACATTTTTGTGTTTTTGCTTGTCTAAAAATTTCTACACAACCCCAAAATCTGCCTAAAAATAGAAGATTTCTTTACGCTCTTTTTGTGTCTGCATAGAATCTACTAGAATCTATCATTTTTTTTGTCATTGCGGAGCTCTTTAGGGCTGTGGCAATCTATTTTGACTAGATTGCTTTGTCCTATCGTCCTCGCAATGATGGAGTAGGCTTGTCATTGCGAGCAGTTGCAAAGCTGTGTGGCAATCTATAAGAATCCACTTTTGGATTCTAGATTCTAGCATTATAAAAATTATCAATCCTCTTTATCTCGCTAGCATCAAATCCGCATTGGAGTCTTGCGTTACTATTGAGCGTCTTGCCAGCGAGACTGAAGTCTTGAAATTGCTTGCAAAGATCAAGAAAATCATCATTTGCTTCTTTTGCGAAACGCCACCAGTGATCGCCCTTGCTGACATGCGTTATCTCATCGCGCAAAATAATCCCAAAAACTTCATTGATTTTGCTTGTGAGTGGGTGTGGAGTGAGAGAGAGTTTTTGGAGCACAAATGGATTAGCATCTAATCCGCGCGCTTCTAGCCCTCTATGGACTACTCCCATACGATATTTGAGGCTACTATGCGTACGCTTCATCGCATCGTATAGCCCCAAATGCACGGCAAAATCCCCATACTTAAATCCAATCTCATTCAGTAAAGATTCTAAGAGCAAAAAATGCTCTATTTCTTCTTTGGCGACTTCTATCCAATCTATGTAATAGCGCAATGGCAAGTGTTTGAAGCGATAAGCAGAATCAAGAGCTAATGTGATCGCGCAGTATTCGATATGGGCGATAGAGTGCAGAATCTTAGCAAGTGCGATGCCTGATTTGGCATGCTTTGGGCGATGGATGCGCGTGGGGTGCAGGGCAACTGAAGGTGTAAATGTAAAAAAATCTTTTGCATTGATGTGCATATGATCAAAGATACAATCCCCGCTTTGAAGTGATTGGTATATATCATTAAGGAGAGTTGCTTTGTGCGTGAAATCCTTTGAAAAAAGAATCGGCTCTAAGGTCGCAAAAAACTCTTTTTGGCTCATTTTTTATGCACTTCTTTAAGCATTTTTTCAAACGCTTCTTTTGTGCCAGCTCTCACAGGCTGCAAAAGACTCACAATCACAATAGCAATGCTAGCGCATATAAATCCCGGCACAATCTCATAAATCGGAAAGTCAAACCATTTGGCAAAAAATTTCTCATATGTTACAACCACGACAGCACCAGTTATCATTCCAGCGATTGCGCCCATTCGAGTCATTCTCCCCCAAAATAGTGAAAATAAAATCACACTCCCAAAGCTTGCTCCAAATCCAGCCCATGCATACGCGACAATGTGTAGCACGCTAGAATTTTTGTCTGTGGATATTATAAATGCGATGATTGAGACAAGCAAAACGCTTATCCTGCTTACAAACATCGCGGTTTTTTCTGAAGCTTCTTTTTTGAATATTTTGCGATAAAAGTCCTCAGCGATTGTTGAGCTTGATACAAGAAGTTGTGAGCTTGCTGTGCTCATAATCGCTGCCAAAATCGCACTAAGCAAGATTCCAGCTATCCAAGGATTAAAGAGAATCTGACTCATTGAAATAAAGATTTTTTCAGGATCATACAAAGAGAGCTCAAATTTATTAATATATGCCACTCCTAAAAATCCTATGCAGCACGCAGCAATAAGGCTCAAACTCATCCATGATATGCCAATTATTGTCGCTGTTTTGATGTCTTTGACCGATCTAATAGACATAAAGCGCACCAAAATATGTGGCTGTCCAAAATAGCCAAACCCCCATGCAAGTGCGGATATTATGCTAATGATTGAAGTACCTTCAAAAAAAGTTAAGCGGTTGTGTGGTTTGATTTTGGCATCTTTGAGTATAAGTAAAAGCTCTTTGAGTGGCTGAATGTTGCCTTCTTGCTGATATGAGATAATAGCAGCTTGAAGTTTTTGGGCGAGATCTTTGGCAAGGATTGGCGGGTTTTTAGAGATGATAGAATCTCTGCTTTGCTCCAAATCCATAACAAGTGGAGCAAGTATTTGGTGTGTGAGTGCTTTGTTGGTGCTGATTTCTTGGATAATGTCTGGAATCTGGGCTTGATAAGTTGTGATATGAGATTTTGCTTTATCAGATTGTGCGATATAATGCACTGCTTCGCTAAATCCGCCGATTTTGATAAGCATCACAGCAGCCACAGCAATGAGCGCGCTCATCATCAATAATCCCTGTATCAAATCTGTCCAGCACACAGCACGATAACCGCCAAAAAATGTATAAACTACAATAATACATGTCCCGATACTAAGCGCATAATCGTATTTGAGCAAAAAGGTCGCCTCAAAGAGCTTCGCCCCGCCAACAAGTCCTGCTGAAATATAAAAGGTAAAAAATATCAATATCACAAACGCACAAATGAGGCGCAAGATATGTTTATCATCAGAAAATCGCGTTTCAAAATAATCAGGAATAGTGATAGAATCTGCAATAACGCTTGTATAGATTCTGAGTCGCTTTGCCACAAAAGCCCAATTTAATGTCGCTCCAATGGTTAGCCCAATGGCGATATACCCCTCAATAAATCCGCCCACATAAAGAGCACCGGGCAGTCCCATCAAAAGCCAGCCACTCATATCAGAAGCACCGGCTGAAAGTGCGCTTACCATAGGTCCCATTGAGCGATTACCCAAAAAATAATCCTCAGTTGTTTCGTTTTTCTTAAAAAAATAAAAACCAATGCCTAGCATTAAAAGTGCGTATATGACAAAAGTAATGATAATTGGGGTATTGAGTGCAACTATTTCTGCATTCATCGTGCGCTCCTTTTTGTATGTAACGAGTGTATTATAAAAAGATTCGGCTTAAAAGTTAGATTTTGCAATGGGTTGCGTGGAATTAAGGGTATAAATGTTACTTTTAGCAATTTTAAGGATTAGTGATTCTTTGGATATTGGCTTGAATGCTTAGGATATTATATCGGGCTTGATTGATGTTTGTTTGCACGTTTGTAAGCAAAAGTTGGGCATTGATAAGCTCGGTGTAGGTTGAGAGATTTTGGAGGTAGCGGTTATTGATAATTGTGTAGTTTTCTTTGGCTTTTTTGAGAGAATCCTCAGAGATATTTAGCTGTTTTTTGGCACTCTCATAATCTTTTAGCAGGGATTGGAGATTGATTTCCATATCTCGTGAGTATTGCAAAAGCGTATTTTGAATAGCCAAAAAATCATAATGTTTGATTTGGTAATTTAGCCCATCACTTAATCCATTAAAAAGATTTAAACTAACATTAATACCAATTTGGCTTTGAAGCCCGTAAGTATAGCGTGTAGCCCCGGCTCCATCAATATACCAATATTTGATTCCGTTTATATCAAGCTGTGGCAAAAATGCACCCATTGCACTTTTGCGTGCTATTTTGGCAGATTCTAGTTGTGATTTGATAAAAAGATAGCTTGGATTGTTATTGAGCGCAAGAGAGAGCAGCTCGTGTTCTTGATAATTAATAAGATCAATGTGGCTAATCTCTTCTATTTCGTCCGGATTAATCGGTGCGCCGACAAGATTGCTAAGCTGATGCGTGGCGTATTGGAGATTGAGCTTTGCGTTTTCGTAAGTGATGAGGGCATTAGAGAGTTGAAGCTCCATAGTGAGGACTTCATTTTTGGCGCGCAATCCTTGCTGATAAAATAAGTTTGCTTTTTTGAGCTGCTCGCTAAGAAGGTTTTTAGATTCTATGGCTGTTTGGAGCAGGGCTTTTGATTGGAGGATTTTGATGTAGGCAAGTTTTGTATTGAGCGTAATATCAGCGATTGCATTTTTGAGATCAAGGCTTTTTCTTGTGAGATTCTGCGCGCTTTCTTTGGTATTGAGATAATCTCTTAATCCACGAAAAAGATTGATTCTACCTGTGAGATTAAAAGTATTGAGAGAATATGCTATGTTTGCAGTTGGAGCATTGTAGCTGTAAATATAGCTTGTTTGAAGCGTTGGCATAAATGCCGAAAATGAAGCGTAACGTTGGTAAGTCGCGCTTGAGTAGTATTCTCTTTGAGATTGGATTCTGGCTGAATAATCAAGGGCTTTATTAATGCATTCTTGCATTCCAAGTCCATAGAGGTTTGGCGCAATGCTGTGTATAAAGGCACAAGAGAGTGCAAAAAACACAAATCCATAATGTCTCAATTTTGCCCCCTTTATTATTATAGATGTGTTATTAATTTAGTTTGTTGATTGTGTTTTATTATATGATGAGATTGTATCATTTTTGTATGTCATCGCTCGTTTTGGCGTCCAAAGCAAAAGCAATACAGGAATAATAAATACACTAATAAGCGTGGAAAAAGCTAATCCTCCGATTAAAATCGCGCCTAATCCTCGATATATCTCACTTCCATCACCGCTAAAAATCACTAATGGCAATAATGCCAAAACACTTGTAAGCATACTCATATAAATTGGTGCAAGCCGTGTTTTTGTAGAATCTAGCACGCTTGTTTGCCATGGCATTTTGTATTCATTATAATTAATGCGTGCTTGGTAGATGATAAGTATCGCATTATTTACCACACTTCCGACCAAAATAATAAAGCCTAGCATAGTGATTGCATCAAGATTCTGCATATCAATATAGCGATTGACGATAAATAGCCCAATCAAACCGCCTGTGATTGCAAATGGCACGCTTAAGATGATAAAAAATGGATAAATAAAGCTTTCATATAGCGCACACAAAATCAGATAAGTAATCATCACAGCAAGCAAAAATCCTAAAGAAAGATTGCTTTTTAGGAGGCTGAGTTTATCAGCATTGCCATTGAGGCTAAATGTCAGATATGGAAATTCAGCGTGCGCGGGCGTGAGAATCTCATCTTGGAGTGTTTGGATAATGGATTCAAGAGGTTGGGTGCTGCTTGGATTGAGGATAAGGAGGATATTTCGTTTTTGCTCAAAATGTCGGATAGTTGAGATACCAAGCTTGTTTTTGGCATTGACTAAGGATCCGAGTGTAACGATTTTGCCACTTGGTGTGTAGATTTGCGTAAATAAAATATCTTCGGGCGATTGATTTTTGGCTTGAGAGGATTTAAGCACTAAATCGATGTATTCATTATTGAGCCTAACATCGCCTAATGTTTTACCATTGAGCGCGACATTGAGTATATCTCCAAAGCTGTCTATATCAAGCTTGTTTTGCAAAAACGCAAATGAATTAGGATAGAGGTTGATTTCTCGATTATTGGCTGTGAGTGCTGGGATTACTCGCACACTTATATCGGGGAATTTTTGTGAGATGAGCGTTTGGAGTTTGTGCGCAGCTTGCGCGATAGATTCTAGATTGTAGCCACTGATGTTAAGATCAATACTTGAGCTTGATTGGGAGCTAAAGATTTCTTGCTGCAATACAACGCCTGATACATTTGGAATCTTATTGATAATCTGCTTTGCAAAAGGGATAAGATCTTTGGCTTTTTTGGGGTCTTTGGCGACAAGATAAAAATACATCGAATTATCCGCACTAATGAAAAAATCCTCAATTACAGGTGGATTTGAGGGCAAGGATTGCTCATAGCCATTTTGCTCTAAAAATGGCGCGATTTCTTGCTGGATTAAATGCACGATATAATATTTTTCATTGAGCGATAAGCCCGGCGGGGTTGAAAGATATGAGATGATGAAGTTTTGAGAGCCTTTTGGCATATAATCAAGCTTTGGAAAAGTCATGATACTAAATGCTATACATGTGCCAAGAAAAATCACAATGCACGCTATTTTGTGGAATGGAGTTTTGATACAAAAACAAACAAGTTTTAAGATAATCGTAGCAAGCATCTCTCCAAAGTCGCCTATTTTTTGGCTGAGTTTTGATTGGGTTTTGTGCTTAGGAAGGGCGATGAGTAAAAGTGCAGGAATGATAAAAATACACACAATAAATGCAATAATTATCGCGCCACTTGAAGCAAACGCAATATCAGCAAAGAGTTGCCCAGCTTCATCTTTGAGGTAAATAATGGGGATAAAAATACCTATGGTTGTGATACTTGAGGCAAATAGCGCGCCAACGACTTCTTTGACGCCGATAAAAGTCGCTTCAAATGGATTTGTTCTTTTGTGCTGATTTCTAATGATAGATTCTAGCACGACAATTCCACAATCAATCACCATTGAAATCGCAAACGAAATACCTGCAAGTGAGATTACATTAAGTGTCCTTCCAAAGATATACAAAACCACAAAAGTTCCGATAATGCTTAATGGAATGATAAGCGAGATAATAAAAAGCGAGACAATATTACGCAAAAATACAAATAAGATTCCAATGGAGAGAATAATACCTATCACAACACTTTGCTTAACTTGCTTGATTGCATTAAGTATGAAACCCTGTTGATCGCGCCCCCAATCAATACTTAGATTCTGCTCTGCCATAAGTGTATCATTGAGTTTTTGGGTGAGATCGCGGACTTTATTTGTCAGATCAAGGATATTTGCTGATGCGCTTGGTCGGATTTGGATTGAGATTACATTGTCGCTATTATGTATGTTGTAGCTTGTTTTTTTCTCATAGCCCATTTTGACATCAGCGATGTCTTTTAGGCGCACACTTTTGCCATTTTGGACTTTGATAAAGGTATTTAAAATATCTTCAATCGAAGTGTATTTGCCTATAGTTTGGATTCTGTAACTTCGCTGATCAAAATCAATATTACCTGATGAAATATTGAGATTTTGCGCATTGATAGCTTTGATGACTTCAGAGATTGTGATGTTATTAAATGCAAGCTGTTGGACATTGAGAAAAATTTGGGCTTGCTTTGTTGTGCCACCAGACATATACACTTCACCCACGCCTTCTATGCGCTCATAATATTGCAAAATATTATCATGAATGAAGTTTTTGTAAGTATCAATATTTTGATTTGGATCTTTTGTTTTGGCAAATAAATACACTGCAATGGGTATGCTCTCACCCGTTGTTTTAATGATTGGTTTTTGAATGTCTTGATGATAATTTCCTACTTCTTCAAGCTTTGAGCTGACATTAAGAAATGCTGTTTTGAGATCTGTTCCAAGCTCAAATTCAAGGTGAATGATTGCCATTGCATCTCGCGAGGTTGAAGTCATACTGACAAGTTTTGGGAGATTTTTGAGATATTTTTCTTGCTTTTGGGTGATTTCTTTTTCTATCTCATAAGGAGAAGCACCGCTCCAAGCTGTATAAATGCTAATTACAGGGCGCGTTGTTTGCGGAAGGAGCTGATAGGGGATTTTATACCAGCTAATGCAGCCAAAAAGCAAGATAAAGATTCCGCCTACACTAGCAAAAACAGGATTTTTGAGACAAAATCTTATAAAATTCATCGCTTATTTTTGACCTCGATTTCTGCGCCATTTTTGAGATTGTCTTGACCGCGCGAGATAATGAGATCATTTTCTTTGAGCTTGCCTTGAATGAGTGCAAGCGAGTTTTGTGTCGAGATGAGCGTAACCTCTATGCTTATGGCTTTATTATCGCGCATGATAAATACAAACGGTTTGCCATCATGATAGACAATGCTATCTCGCGGGACAATAAAGCCTTTTTGATTCCACGAAATATCGATAAAAGCCTGCGCTGCCATACCATCTAAGAAACTTCCATCATTGCTTAGTGAGATATGCACAGGAAATGTGCGAGAGAGCATATCGGCTTTTGGGATTATGGCTGTGATTATGCCATTGTATGTTTTGGAGTCAATAAGAAGTGAAACTTTTTGATTGGGTTTGAGATTTTTAGCGACTGCGCTTGGTGTATCGATGATGACTTCTGTATCTTTGGAGTTAAGGATCTGACAAATAGCTTGTCCGACTTGCACCCATTCACCGATGTGGATTTTTTGATCGACAATGATTCCATCAAATGGCGCGTATATGGTTTTGTACTTAAGCATTGTTTTTGAGATTTCAAGCTCTGCTTTGAGTGCGGTGATTCGTGCTTCTTGCGATTTAAATTCGTATTGTAGATTCTCGTATTGCTGGATAGAGATAGATTGGGATTGTAAAAGGCTTTTGTAACGTTCAAGCTCGTTTTTTTGCCGCTCAAGTGTGTATTGCGCATCGGTGATTTTGGATTGTTTGATTGTGATGTCTTGGAGGAGCAAGTCAGAATCTACGCTTAAGAGTTTTTGTCCTTTTTTGACTTTCTGCCCGATATTAAAAAAAATATTTTTGACAATACCATCTGATGAGGAGGCAATAGAGCTTGTCTCTTTGAAATACAAACTACCGATGAAAGATTCTATATGCGGGAGATTGCCGTATTTGACTTCAGTTACTTCTACTGCGGATTTTGCAGTAAGCCACAATGGAAGCCATAATACACAAAAGAGCGCAATCCATACACACACTATCCATCGGTGTGGGATCATAGCATACCTTTGAGGATTTTTGTGAGGCATTGTTTGAATATTTCTTGCTCTTCTGTGGTGAGCGCATTTGTAAAAATAGATTCTGCTTCGGAAAAAATCGTAGAATCTGTGAGTTCTTGGAGCTTGTCTTTGCCTTCTTGTGTGATATTGATATAGACAATGCGCTTATCTCTGTGGCTATGGGTTTTGGTGATGAAGCCCTTTTTTTCAAGCGATGAGATGGCGCGTGAGATTGTTGTTTTGTCTTTGAGGCTTTCTTTGACGATGTCATTGAGTTGGAGGTCTTTTCTACAAGGGAGCAAAAACAGCATTCCAGTTTGCTCAAATCCCAAACCATAAGGCTGAAGAAGCTTGTATATGTAATTTTCTATATGGCGCGCAGTCATTCCAAAAAGACGCGTAAACCGATAGTTTTTTAAACTTTGTTCATCAATTTCTTTAATCTTTTTGTATGACATGCAAATCCTTTTTTGGTTAAATTATATAATAAGCGCATATCTCATTGCAAGATAAGTGTAATCATACACTTTTTCTTTAACAAAGAAGCTCTTGAATGCTTTGCGCGATTCTGCGAGAGCCTTCTTGTATGATTTCAGTCGATGGATAAGAAAAATTACAGCGGATAAAGCGCACGCTATTGTTTTGATTGACACAAAAAGGCTTGGCAGGAATGACAGCAAGGTTGTTTTGTAGTGCTTTTTGGGTGAGTGTATCGGCATTTATGTGCGTATCTTCTAAATCAAGCCAAAAGAAAAATCCACCTTTTGGGGTATTCCATTTGACTTTGAGTGGTGCTAAATCACTCTCAAAGCTTTGCTGCATTACATCTCTTTTTGCTTTATACAAAGCAAGAATCTTAGGGAGATGGGATTCAAGATAGCCTTTTTTGCAGTATTCCAAAACAAGCTCTTGCGTGATTGCGCTTGGACAAATATCAACACTTTGTTTGAAAATTATCATTTGTCTAATAATTTCTTTTGCCCCGATAGCCCAGCCGATCCGTACAGCAGGAGAGAGGATTTTGGAGAAGCTTCCAGCATAAATGACGCGGTTATTATTATAGCTATATATAGAGTGCAAATGTTCGCCCTCATAGCGCAAATACCCATAAGGATCATCTTCTAAAATCAAAAAATCATACTCATCAGCAAGTTTGGCGATTTTTTGTCGTCTTTCTTCTGAAATAACGATTCCTGAGGGGTTTTGGAAATTCACAATACTATACAAAAGCTTTGGTGATTTGCCATTTTTTTTGAGTGTTTGCAAAGTGCTTTCGAGATCATCTATTTTGATTCCATGCTTATCAGTATCAACCGTTTGGATTTGGACTTGATGATTAGAAAAAACATTTAGCGCGGCTAAATATGTCGGATCTTCAGTGATGACAATATCTTGTGGATCAATAATACTCCAGCACAATAAATCAATAATTTGCTGCGATCCTGAAGTAATCATAATTTGGTCATTGCTTACAGCACCGCCCATTCTTGGCGCACTCCATGAGGCGATAAATTCTCGTAATTGTGGATTGCCCTCTGTGATTGAGTATTGCAGAATCTGCGCGCCTTTTGTTTTGAGGACTTCACTTCCTTGTGCGAATTCTTCGATCGGAAAGACATTTGGATCGGGCATTCCGCCTGCAAATGAGATCATATTTTCTTTGTCAAGGATTTTTAAGATCTCTCTTACAGGCGATGGGCGAGCTGATTTGGCGATGTGTGAATAGAAATGATGATAATCCATTGCATAACCTTTGAACCTTACAGAATCTAAAGCTGCAACTATAAAAAAACAATGATAAATTTTAGCTTAGCGTTGCAATACGCTTTGGGTGATTTGGGTGATATGACATACTTGATAAAATAATAATGCAATAATGCAATGCACGATAATAAGCTTTAGGAGTTAAGGATTTGTCTAGCTTGAGATTGCAATGCTTTTGGGGTGTTTGGTAATGTATCATTAATCACATCATCTAAAAGGCGTTTGAGTATCGCGCCTATTTGTGCGCCTTGTATTGTGAGATTTTCTTCTTTTGCGATTTGCTTAATCATATCGCCATTTATTGCTAACTGCGCTAAGCTCGTGCATTCATCATACAAAAGAATATCTTGAAAAAGAGATTGGAGGGTGCGTATATGATAGGGATTCTCATATATTTTGGCTTTATTTCTGCCTCCACTTTTGCTCTTATTTTTATTTTGGGCTTTCCAAAACTCTAAGAGCAGGGCAAATGATTGCGTGCTTGTGGCATGAATAATTGCTTTAATGCTTGGTTTGTTTGCTTGTATCTGTGTATCTGCATATCGCAAAAGAGTCATAATAGAATCTATTGTTTTTTTGCTATATTTGAGCGATATAAGGGTTTGCAAAGCTAGGTTTTGGCTTTGTGTGGCAGAATCTAAACTCAAAAAATACACAAATAGCCCCATACGCACTTCAAGGATTTTTGGCGCAGAATCTAAAGCCTTACACAAATCCTCAAAATGCGGATTGTTTGGGGTAGCAAGATTGGGTAATAATGGACAAAGTGTGCGAAATACAAAAAAAAACTCTCTGAATACTTCAGAAACAAAATCTCCTAATAAGGTTTTATTAAATTCTATTTGGACGCGCTCTTTTGGGCATTTGATAAGGGTATGATAAAGCGAAAAAATAGCTTGCTTAGTATGCTGCTCGATATGAAAAAAACAAGGCAAACTCGCGCTAAAACGCAAAGCCCTTAAAATTCTTAGACAATCTTCTTCAAATCGCTTACTAGGATCGCCTACACAGCGGATAATGCGCGCTTTTAAATCAGATTCTCCTTGAAAAAAATCAAAAAACATATCGCGTGTGGGACTATAGGCTAGGGCATTGATACTAAAATCTCTTCTACTCAAATCTTTCTCCAAGCTCAAAACAAAGCACACATCATCAGGGTGTCTTAAATCGCTATATCGCCCATCGATTCTAAAAGTCGTAACCTCGATGATTTGAGGTTTAGGCTTATGGGCTGTGCTATGATGGGCTTGCAAGTTTTTGCAAGTTTTTTTGTGTGTATTTGTGTGTGTTTGTGTGTGCTGCGTGCGTGGATTATGGATTCTGATTGTGCCATATTTTATACCCATTGTAAAAATGCGAAAATGCGTATAGAATCTAAACACTTCAATCACTTCAGAAGGGGTCGCATTTGTCGCGATGTCCCAATCTTTTGGGGTGATATGAAGCAGACTATCTCGCACACAACCCCCGACAATATATGCTTCAAAGCCATGAGATTCTAGGATATTGATAATATCAAGCACTTCTTGTGGAGTGCGTATGTGATGTGTTGTTTTTGCCATGTTGTGGTTGTGCCATTTATTTTTCTGATATTATATAATTTTTAAAATTTAATCGATATAAAAGGTGGATCATTATAGAATAAAGCTATTTTTTTAGATTTGGAGGCAGATTATGAGAACCGAACAAATAGTGGCTAAAGCCCTTGAACAAGTAAATAACGATAGATATATTTTGTCAAATATAGTTTTTAAACGCGTCAAACAACTGACAAATGGAGCGGAGATTCTCGTTGATGCAAATAGAAAAACAGAAAAACTCTCTGATATTGCATTGCGCGAAATCGCAGAAGGTAAATTGACCTTAGAGAGAATCGAAGAGAGCATCAATCATTAGGATAACTTTTGGAAATTTTTAATACTATCCAAAAAATAAAGAGTTTCACGCAAGCAAAAGAGTTTTTGGCGTCTTTATGTGAAATCACCCCAGATATTCAAAAAGCCATACTTTGCGCTCAAACAAACCACGAAGGGCAGTTTCGCAAAACAGGCGAACCATATATCGTCCATCCTCTTTGTGTGGCTTGTTTAGTGGCTTTTTATGGGGGTGATGAGGCGATGATTTGCGCTTCTTTGTTGCATGATGTTGTTGAGGATACAAAATGTGATTTAGATGAGGTGAGAAAGGAGTTTGGAGAAGGGGTTGCTTTATTGGTTGATGCATTGACAAAGATTGATGAAATACGCAAAGAAGAGCTAGGACCAAAAACTGCAAACCAACGAATGGCAGTAGCGGCACTTACTTTTCGCAAAATGCTTATCTCTGCGGTAGATGATCCGCGCGTGCTTGTGATAAAAATCAGCGATAGATTGCATAATATGCTAACTCTTGAGGGATTAAGAGAGGAGAAGCGGCAAAGAATAGCCAAAGAAACGCTTGTCGTATATGCTCCAATCTCGCATAGACTCGGTATCTCTAGTATTAAAAATGAATTAGAAGACAAAAGTTTTTTGTATATTTTTCCGCAAGAATATCACAAGATTCAAGACTATATCAAGCAAAATAATCAGTCTTTTTCGCTCAAGCTCAATGATTTTGCACGCAAGATCCAAGAGCTTATGCTAAAAAATGGATTTGAAGAGAATGATTTTCAGCTTGAAAGCAGAATCAAGCGACCATATTCTATCTATCTCAAAATGCAAAGAAAAGGCATAGGCATAGATGAGATTCTGGACTTATTGGCGATTCGTATTTTGGTTAAAAACCCACTTGATTGCTATAAAGTTCTAGGCATTATTCATCTTGAGTTTAAGCCTATTGTATCGCGGTTTAAGGATTATATAGCCCTGCCAAAAGAAAACGCATACCAAACAATCCATACGACGATTTTTGATAAATCATCAGTATTTGAGATACAAATCCGCACTTTTAGTATGCATAAAAACGCAGAATTCGGTGTGGCAGCGCATTGGAAGTATAAAAACATAGGCATTGTGCCAAGCCTTGAGTGGCTTCATAATCTCCAATACCAAAATAATGACATTGAGGAATTTTATGAGCTTGCTAAAAATGATTTGTATCGCGAAGATATTGTTGTTTTTTCGCCAGACGGCGATATTTTCAATCTTCCAGCAGGAGCGATTGCGCTTGATTATGCGTATGCTATACATAGCGAGCTTGGCGATAAAGCAAAAACTGCTTATATCAATAACCAAAAAGCCTCATTGCTTCAAACGCTTAGAAGTGGCGATATTGTGCGGATTGTATGTGATGAGGGAGAATCTCCAAAATACACTTGGGTTGATGCAGTCAAAACCTCACGAGCCAAAAACCATCTCAGAATCCAGCTTCAAAATCGATTCAAAGAAATCGAAAAACAAGAAGCAGTCAATATTTTGGCAACGATTTTTGGCAAAGATCCTGTTATTTTTGCCCGCTATCTTTTGATTAAAGGATTTGGTATAGATTTGGTGCGATGTGTCAATGAAAAAACCTATCTGCAAGATATATGCACCAAAATCAAGCAAAGTTTTGGCGAGACAAATTTATTTGCAAAATTTAGATTCAATATGTTTAAACTTAAAGAAATTTATCTTGATAATTTTATCTTTGTAAGCAATCGCAATATTAATGGCGTGGCTTTTGATTATTGTTGTCGCCCCAAATATGGAGATAGTGTTGGTGCGATTTTGACAAACCAAAAAGCTATCATTCATCATAAATTATGCGATAAATTTAGTGCAGACATCAAAGCAAGTAATCCTGTGGTATTTGTAGAATGGGCTAAAACAAATCACAAAGCGTTTAAAGTTATTGTCGCATTAGAGGACATAAAAGGCACTCTTGCGGCATTTTTGACGCTTTTGGCAAAAGAAAACTGCAATGTCATCTCTATATCATATAGTGGCTTTGATAATAGCCAAACCTCTTCGTATTGTGAGGTTGTTTTTGAAGTCGAAAACGAAAATAAAAAATTAAAAGAAAAATTAAGCGAGAAATTCAGAATCATTGAATTTTTAAATTTCAAAGACGCATATCAAAAATAGGAATCGCATAATGAATACATCACAAACCTACACAACCCACACACATCAAGCCATGCAAGAGATTAAGCGCGGGATAAGTGAATTTATAGGAGAAGAATACATCGCTTCATTAGTTGAGCGGTTTTTTACGCGTAATGAACGTTTTATTGTTAAGGCTGGGTTTGATCCCACAGCACCGGATTTGCATTTAGGACATACAGTGCTTATCCAAAAGCTTGCTACTTTTCAGCAATATGGTGGCGATGTGAAGTTTGTGATTGGGGATTTTACTGCGACCATAGGCGATCCAAGTGGCAAAAGCCAAACGCGCAAACAATTAAGCAAAGAGGAAGTTTTAGCGAATGCAAAAACCTATCAAGATCAAGTTTTTAAGATTCTTGATCCAAAATTTACACATATATGCTTTAACTCTGAGTGGATTAATGCTTTGGGGATTGGCGGGCTTGTGCATCTTAGCTCTCACTTCTCTGTGGCAAGAATGCTTGAGCGAGATGATTTTGCAAAGCGATATGCCAAAAATTTACCAATTAGTATTATAGAATTTTTGTATCCTTTGTTGCAGGGATATGATTCTGTCGCGCTAAATTGTGATATTGAGCTTGGCGGGAATGATCAAAAATTTAATCTTCTTGTAGGCAGGAGCTTGCAGCGATCCTATGGACTCAAAAAAGAACAATCTGTTTTGACAATGCCATTGCTTGAAGGGCTTGATGGGGTTAATAAAATGAGTAAAAGTCTAGGAAATTACATCGGCGTTACAGAAAATCCTAATACAATGTATGCTAAAATAATGAGTATTTCTGATGAATTGATGTGGAGATATTATGAACTCTTAAGCTCTCAATCAATTACGGATATAAAACATATCAAACATGATGTAGAAAATGGTGTTTTACATCCAAAGTCAGCAAAAGAAAGGCTTGCTTTAGAAATAACAGCACGATTTCATTCAAAGGAACAAGCACATAATGCTAAGCAAGAATTTGATAATATATTTAGCAAAGATGAGATTCCAAGTGATATTATTTGTCTTGAATTTTCAAAAGATATTTGGATTTGCAAATTGCTTCAAGAATCAAAACTCTGCCCCTCAACTTCTCAAGCTAGACGAGATATTAACGCAGGTGCGCTCAAGATCAATAAGGAAAAGATAATGAATGAGAATCTAACATTAGGAGCTGGCGAATATATTATTCAAATTGGCAAACGTAGATTCCTAAAAGCAATTATTAAGTAAGGATTTGTAATTAATGAAGACGACTTTAAAACCATTAAAAATAGGCAAGCATACAATCAAGTTTCCGATATTTCAAGGTGGAATGGGAGTTGGGATAAGCTGGGACGAATTAGCAGGCAATGTCTCTAAAGAGGGAGCATTAGGGATTATTTCTGCTGTTGGGACAGGGTATTACAAAAAAATGCAATTTGCAGGGCGCATTGTTTCAAGCAAGCCTTTTGAGGCGATTAATTTTTATTCCAAAGTGGCGTTGAATGAGATTTTTAAAAATGCACGCAAAATCTGTGGGCAGAATCCGCTTGGTGCAAATATTTTGCATGCGATTAATGACTATGGTAGGGTTGTCAGAGATGCGTGCGAAGTGGGCGCAAATATGATTATAACAGGCGCAGGACTTCCTACAAATATGCCTGAATTTGCCAAAGATTTTCCAGATGTCGCGCTTATACCTATCGTCTCTTCTTCAAAGGCTTTGCGTATTATCTGCAAACGATGGGAAGAGCGATTTAAGCGAATTCCTGATGCTGTCGTGGTTGAGGGACCATTAAGTGGCGGACATCAAGGGTTTAAGTATGAGGACTGCTTCAAAGAGGAGTTTCAGCTTGAAAATATCGTGCCTCAAGTTGCTAAAGAATCGCAGCAATGGGGCGGGATTCCAATCATCGCAGCAGGCGGGATTTGGGATAGGCAAGATATTGATAAATTTTTAAATCTCGGTGCAAGTGGCGTGCAAATGGGGACGAGATTTTTAGGCACAAAAGAATGCGATGCAAAAGCATATCAAGAGATTTTGCCTCATATCCAAAAAGAAGATATTGAGCTTGTCAAATCGCCTGTTGGCTATCCTGCTAGAGCATTGCGTATTGGGGTATTGAAGCGCATTCAAGAAGGCAATGCACCAAAAATAAAATGTATAAGTAATTGTGTCGCACCATGTCATCGTGGTGTAGAAGCCAAAAAAGTTGGGTATTGTATCGCTGATAGTTTAGGTAAAGGACATTTAGGAGATATACGAGAGGGACTTTATTTTAGTGGAGCAAATGGCTACAAAGTCAAAAAAATCATAAGTGTAAAAGAATTGATAGAAGAGCTCACGCAAGGATAATGGTGTCGCGTCTCCTGCTGTTGTTTGTGCTTGCAGTTGTGCTAAACGCGCAAGTGCATATTACAAATTCAGTGGCATTTGGCGCAAGTAGTCTTAAGATAGTGTTTTCAGATGATATGAGTGATGTTGAGATTATCACGCGCAAAATCTCTAACACAAGCCTTTATGTCGATATAAATGCAGTGCTTGATAATGGCAAAAAGGTATATTATTTTCCAAGCCATGCTCAAATCACAATCGCGCAAAACACGCCCAAAACCACAAGAATTGTGATTGATAATGGAAATTATATGAGCCATCAGATAAAAATTATCCAAAAAAATATATATATCTCTTTTATGGATAAGATTCCAGAATCTAAACAGCCTACAACAAAGCCAACCACGACAAATCCTTCTGCTACGCAACCTCCTAGCCCAAAACAAATCACAAAACCAGCCCAATCAAATACCCCAAATCAATCCAAGTCAAATCCACAAACACAACCCAAATCAACCGCCCAATCTCAACCCAAAAACCAAACAAATACACAACCTAAATCAACTCCTAAGCCTACCCAACCCACAACTACTGCCACAAGCACTACAAGCACTAAGGCACAAAATCCACCCAAACCCGCGCCAACTCAAGTCATATCCACTTCCTCACATACCAAAAATAAATACAAAATTGTTATTGACGCAGGGCATGGAGGAAAGGATTGTGGAGCCATAGGAGAGACAAAAGTATGCGAAAAGCATATTGTCTTAAAAGTCGCGCAAGCCCTCAATAAAGAACTCAAAAAAAGAGGCTATATTACCTATATGACGCGCGATAAAGATGTGTATATCAATCTCAAAGAGCGCACAGATTTTGCAAACTCCAAAAACGCGGATTTATTTATCTCAATCCACGCAAATTCTGTGCCAAAGACTTCGAGCAAATCGCCAAAAGGTGTAGAGACATATTTTCTCTCTGCAGCAAGGAGCGATAGGGCTAGAGATGTCGCCGAGCAGGAGAACAAAGATGATATTGATGTGATGAATTTTTTTTCAAAGCAAACTTTTTTGAATTCGCTAAATTCTCATCGCTTGCTTGCTTCAAATAAGCTTGCAATCGATATTCAATACGGAATCTTAAATGAATTAAAAAAAAATTATCAAGGAATTGTTGATGGCGGGGTAAGGGAAGGTCCTTTTTGGGTTTTGGCAGGCGCATTAATGCCTTCGGTATTGGTAGAAATAGGGTATAATTCTAACCCAATAGAATCAGTCAGGCTCAATGATGAAAAATATCAAAGATTTTTGGCAATCGGGATCGCAAATGGTGTCGATGGATTTATCGCAAAGAATTATTAGGATTGTTTTATGAATATCTCAAGCAATATTTCTAGTAGAGTCGTGTTTTCATCAATTTTTTTCTTTATGGCAATTTTTGTCTTTTTGTCTTTGATTGTCTCGAGTTTGAGCGATACTTTCGCGCAGCTTTTTTTGGTATTTTCTGCGCCATATCGGGCGTATGATTTTGTCAATAATATTTTATTGCTAGGCTGGGTGATTATGTGTGTGGTATTTGTCCTTAAATCCTTGCAAAACAATATCAATAACCTTTTTGATCGCTATTTGGCAGGCGGGATTGGGCTTATTGTTTTTATTGTGTTTATCACGCGGATTCTAGGTAATCACGCCACAGAAACGATCAATATCACTTATGGTTTGAGTAATAAATTAAGCGGGATTTTTTTAGATAATTTATTGCTTATTTGTGTGTTTATTTTGTTGTATATCTTTTTTATATTGTGTCCGTTGTTGCTTGGGGCGTTGAAGTGGAGGCTCAATATTTTTAATAAATGGGGAGAGCGACTTGAATTTTATAAGCCATCGCTTAATGTCTCGTTGTTTATGTTGTTTGCGTGCGGGATTCAGCCATTTTATGACAAAAACAATTTATGGCTATATCTGGATTTATGGACTTTTTATGTTGGGCTACTGCTTTTAGTGATTATGCTTTATCGCGACAATAAAGCATTTGGATTCTATGAATATGCAAATGTATTGTGGCTGATTATTGGGGTGTTGATTTTTATTTTTTCATCAAAGGTGATTTCTCAAACCAATTACAATACCACACGAATGATTTTTATCATCATCGCTCTTATGGGCTGGTGTGGAGACTGGATGAGCGCAAGTATGCAAAGAGAATCCAAACCCAAACAAAATCCAAAATGGCAGAATCTAAAAAAACAGAATCCAAAAATGCAAGATATACAGAATCTAAATAATCAAGAGCAGAATCTCAAAAAGCTAGATTCTGGTAATAAAAATATATTTCATATATTGAAGAGGAAAAAATGAAGATTGTATTTGTGTGTCTTGGAAACATTTGTCGCTCGCCATTGGCTGAAGGGATAGCAAAGCACTTGTATAGCGGCGATAAGCTTGTCTTTAGCTCGGCTGGGACTTCAGGATTTCATAATGGTGAGAGTGTAGATTCTCGATCGATTGCAGTGGCTAAGGCGCATAATATTGACATTTCGCATTACACAAGCAAGCAAGTGAGCGTATATGGGCATAGTGATGTGGATTTGTTTGTTGCTATGGATAGACAAAATATTGCTAATCTCATACGACTTGGCTTTGAACCTCAAAAAATTAAGCTTTTGGGAGATTTTGGCTTGGGTGGAGTGGAGGTTATGGATCCGTATTATGCTGGGGGCGAGAGATTTGAGGAGGTGTATAAGCTCCTTGAATCAGGAATCAAAAATCTATTACAGGAGTTTGCATGAAATTATATGGAATCATAAATTGCGGAAGTGTCAAAAAAGCGATGAATTTTTTAGATTCTAGGCATATCAAATATGAATTTATCGATCTAAAAAAGCAGCCACCACATATAGATAAGATCACATCATGGGTCAAAAAAGCAGGCGTTGATGTCGTGCTTAACACAAAAGGAATGACATATAAAAAACTCTCACTTGCCAAAGAAAACCTCACACAAGAGCAAAAAATCCAAAAAATGTCTGAATTTCCACTTCTTATCAAACGCCCAGTCATCGAATACAACGAGAATCTAATCATTGGATTTGATGAAATACATTACCAAAATATCTTTGGGTAAGCAATAAAAATATGCAAAAGATATAAATAATCAACTCACGCAAAAATAAATAAATGTGAGCGAGTCAATACAAACAAAATGGAAAGGATAATCAATGAGGACAAAAAGACGTTTTTTACTTGCTACTTGCTATGTTTTGGCGAGTTATGCTTTTGTGGGTTGGGTTTTGGCAGGGTGCGCAAAACACACCACGACAAAAATTCCACAAGATTTAACAGAACTCTCTCAAGATGCGCGCGTGTATGTCTCTCAAAGCTATAAAATCTCGCAAGAGCAGAGCGCAAAGCTTGCGGAGTTGTATTTCAAGCTTTGGTCCCAGCCTTGGAATGATATGGAGATAAATCCGCACACAAATGAAGTGTTTTGGATGCTTGATAGTTTGCTTAAAAATCCTGGTTTTGGCGAGAATCTATTGCCAAATTCGCTTGATTTTACACAGCGCATTTATCAAGATATGGAGATTGATACTTATCCAAATGCCAAGACAAAAGCCATTATCGTGCGAGAATCTGATGCGCGCGCTGTGCCTACTGATAAGCCTTATTTCAAGTCAAAAGATGGCTATCCATTTGATCGTTGGCAAAATTCAAGGATTTTTGCAGGCACGCCCGTGCTGATTACGCTTTTGATAGCACAAAACAATGGGCGCATATTCAGACAAATTTCGTGTATGGCTGGGTGAGGGTTGATGATCTTGCTTATATTAGCGATGATCAAATCGCACTTCTTATGGATACAAAGCAAAGCACTACACTGCATTACATTACGCCAAATACCGATAATATAGGGCTTTATAGTCAAAAGGGTGATTTTGTAGGATTGGCTCGAATCGGACAGATTTTTAGGATTGCTACTAATCAGCCAAAATCACATCAAGACACAAAGCTTGTATATGTGTTTTCAAGAGAATCTAATGGCTCATTGCAAATCTCGTTGGCTCAAGTGAGGGATTCTGACTTTAGCGAATTTCCACAAAAGCTCACCCCTTATGCAATGGCAGAGATTCTCAATACCATGATAGGCGATAAATATGGTTGGGGTGGATATTTGGGTAATCGTGATTGCTCGGCTTTTGTGCGAGATAGCTTTGGGTATTTTGGTGTGTATTTGCCTAGGAATTCTCAAGCTCAAGCTCATTATGCAAAAAATATGATTGATTTACGCACAAAAAGTCGCGAAGAAAAAGAGCGATACATCATAGAAAACGCCACGCCATTTGCGACTATTTTATGGCTTAAGGGACATATTATGATTTATCTTGGGACATACAATAATAAAGCCATTGTCGCTCATAGTGTTTGGAGTGTCAGCACTTCTACGATATTTAGCAAAACCCAAAATATGTTTGGCGGGGTTGTGATCTCTACTTTGTATGCAGGAGCAGAAAATAATGGTAGATTCTCGCATACATTGCTAGTTGATCGGATTTTGGGAATGTCTGATTTATATATGTATATGGAGGGATTATGAGAGTTTTTTTGGGTATGGCGTTTGGTATTTGTGTGATGCTAGCAGAGATTAATGTCGTAGTGAGTGTGGCTCCGCAAGAGTATTTCATCAAAGCAATTGCCAAAGATCGGGCAAAAGTAAGCATTATGGTGCCTCAAGGAATCGTGCCAGAAACCTTTGAGCCATCGCCAAAAGAGGCGCAAATCATTCAAAAAGCGCATTTGTTTTTTGGTGTGGGAATGGATTATGAAGAAGAGTGGATAAAACGATTTAGCACGCTTAATGCGTCATTGCGCTATATCAATCTCGCTGATAAAATACTTTCCAAAAACAACGAGAACTACACAAAGAGCGATATTCACACTCATCACGATCCGCATATTTGGATCTCGCTCAATCTCGCACAAATGCAAGCACAAGAGATTTGTGATGTATTTATTAAGCTAGATTCTGCTTACAAAGACTTCTATATGCAAAATCTCAATGATTTTTTGGCGCAAATTGCAGTAATGCAGACAGATTTTAAGCAGATTTTTTTAGAATCTCATACCAAAACTTTTATTGTCATTCACCCGGGTTTTGGGTATTTAGCCAAAGAATTTGGACTTAGGGAAGTCGCTTTGGAACTTGATGGCAAAGAGACAAAGACAAAGCGACTTGATGAGATTGTGCGCCTTATCCGCAAAGAAAATATAAAGCGATTGTTTTCACAGCCGCAATTTGACCCCGCTACAATCAATCAAATCGCCTCTATGCTAGGACTAGAAGTGGTGATCTTAGATCCATTGAGAGCGGATTGGGCGGATAATATGTATGAGATCGCAAGAAAAATCGCCTATCAGTGAGCCTATCTAATGCATAAAACACAAGAGCAGATTCTAGAATTAAAAGATGTGAGCTTTTGGTATGAGAGAGAAAAAGTCTTAGAGCATATCAATCTTAAGCTATATCAAAATGATTTTTTGGCTATTATCGGACCAAATGGAGGAGGCAAAACAACGCTTATAAAGCTTATCATTGGGCTTTTAAAGCCTAAAAGCGGAGAAATCATACATTATATAGATACGCAAATTGGCTATGTGCCACAAGATACAAATCTCAATAGTGATTTTCCGATTCAAGTTATTGATGTTGTATTGATGGGGTTTTTTGAGAGAAGATGGTTTGGCTTTCGTCCAAATCCTCACCAAAAACAGCAAGCATTTGCATATCTTGAAAAGCTTGGTATCGCAAATCTTGCATACAAAAAAATGAATGAGCTTTCTGGCGGGCAAAGGCAGAGGGTTTTGATAGCTCGCGCTCTTTGTGGTGATCCAAAGCTCATCGTGCTTGATGAGCCGACTTCAAGCATTGATAAAATAATCCAAAAAGAAATCTATGAGAGTTTAAAAAAGATTAATAAGTTTCATACTATAATAGCAATCAGTCACGATATATCAGTTTTATTTGGCTATGCAAATCGGGTATTGTTTATCGATAAAAAGGCAACTTTAAGGGATATGGCACGATTGGGTGAGAGCAAAGACAATATGAGTGATTTTACTATTTTAAGTCATTTTGGTGTTGGCGATAAGGAGAAAAAATAAATGGATCATGAGAGTTTTGATGTTGTAATCATTGGTGGAGGGGTTTCTGGTTGTGCTACATTTTGGACATTGAGTGAATATAGCAATGTAAAAAGTATAGCGATTGTCGAAAAATGCAGTGATTTGGCAATGGTAAGCTCAAATGTAAGGGCAAATTCGCAAACCGTGCATGATGGATCAATAGAGACAAATTATACAGCCCAAAAAGCAAAAAAAGTCAAACTTTCTGCGCAAAAAGTCGTTAATTACGCGCTCAAGCACAATCTACAAAATAAAGTGATTTATAAAACACAAAAAATGGCGATTGGGGTTGGCGATAAAGAATGTGAATTTATACAGAAACGACATCATGAGTTTTTGGAGGTTTTTCCTGATTTGGAATGGTTTGATAAGGGGACTATCAAACAAATTGAGCCAAATATCATTTTGGGGGTAGATAGAACAAACGATAGACCTGAAAACATTGTCGGATCGGGGTATCGTGAGGCGTGGTGCGCGATGAATTTTGAAGCTTTAAGCAAGGACTTTGCAAATCGAGCTCAAGAAAAAAATCCAAACAACCAAGTTTTGCTTAATTTTTGGGTTAAAAGTATCAAGCAAAACGCACAAGATGGCTATACGCTCACTTCAAAAAGTGGTGAAGTCGTGCATGCAAAATTTGTGCTTGTCAATGCGGGCTCTTATTCGCTTGTTTTGGCTCAAACTATGCAATATGGGCTTAATTTAGGCTGTTTGCCTGTGGCTGGGAGTTTTTATTTTGTGCCAAATTTATTGCGTGGAAAAGTCTATATGGTGCAGAATCCAAAATTACCATTTGCCGCAGTGCATGGCGATCCAGATATAGGCGTGGCAAATCGCACAAGGATTGGACCTACGGCTATTGCTATGCCAAAGCTTGAGAGAAGTAAGTATTGGTTTAGCGGGATTAGCACGGATTTGGCTAAGGTGGATTTTCATAGAGAGATTTTTGGGGTATTGCTTGATCTGATAAAAGATCCAGAAATCCGCGCGTATGTGCTTAAAAATATTATTTTTGAGATTCCATTTTTTGGCAAACGCGAATTTTTAAAAGACGCAAGAAAGCTTATACCATCACTTCGAGTTGGGGATTTAGAATACGCAAAAGGCTATGGGGAAGTGCGTCCTCAAGTTGTCGATAGAAGTGCCAAAAAACTAGAGCTTGGCGAGAAAAAAATCATCACAAATAAAGGCATTACATTTAATATGACGCCATCTCCGGGGGCGACAAGTTGCCTGCAAAATGCCTATATTGATGCGTTGGAAATCACTAAATATCTCAATGCTACTTTTGATACGACAAGATTTTTGCAAGATCTCTCACCTGAAGAATTATAGTGGATTTTTTTGCTTCTTATTTTGTCCAAAATGCGCTTATTGCTTCATTTTTCCTAAGCATAAGTGCTGGGATCATCGGCTCGATTATCGTTGCAAATAAAAATGTCTTTATGGCTGGAGGCGTGGCTCATTCGGCTTTTGGCGGGGTTGGCGTGGCATTATTTTTTGGGGTTAATGCGCTATTTGGAGCGATGATTGCGGCTGTTTTGATGTCGCTTTTTATGGTGTATGCAAGCTTTAAGCATAGTGGCAGGCTTGATACTTTTATCGCTGCTTTTTGGGCGTTTGGTATGGCTGTTGGGATTATTTTTATCGATATGGCTTCAGGATACAAAATCAATATCGAGAGTTATCTTTTTGGCTCTTTGATTTTTACGACAAGGCAGGATTTGTGGTTTATCATCGGGTTTGATATTGTGCTAGTTTGTCTTGTGGCGATGTATTATCGTGAGATTCTGGGGATTTTGTATGATCAAGAGTTTTGCACTCTCAAAAATCTCAAGACACATTTTTTTATCACGATGATTTTTGTGCTGAGTTCGATTGGGATTGTTTTGGGTATGCGATCTGGTGGGTTGGTTTTGATTATCTCAATCGTATCAATACCTGCGTATATTGCGATGATGATGACAAGGAATTTCAAATGGCAGCTTGTGGTATCAACCCTTTTGTGCCTTGTGTTTATGTGGGTGGGATTTTTTATCTCATATTATTATGAGCTTGCCTCTGGTGCGTGTATCGTGCTGTGTGCTATGGGTGCATTTATCGTGGCTATGTGTATCAAATCTCTTATGCAAAGGATAAGGTATGAATAATAAAAACAACGAGAATCTTGCTCTTTCTACCGCAAAAAGAGCGATGAAAATAGTGATTTTTGTGGGAATGGTGGTTGTTGTGTTATTGATGATTAATGTCTATGTATTACTCAATCAAATCACAGCGACAGCACAAATGAGCAAAAAACTACACACAATCGAGAAAACCCTAGAATCTACTTTAAACACAACTGATACGACATCGCAAAAATAGCTTTTGTGGAGTTGTAATAGATTCTAGAATTTAGAATCTATGCAAAGCAGAATCTAGAATCTAAACTCTATTACTTGGCTTTATCACCTATAAATTCAATCGTAGCTCCGCATTTCTTGCAGTGAAATTTCTGCCCATTTTGGATTTTTTCATGGATTGTATTAAGGACATTAAAGCTGTCTTTACATTTGCATTTATACACATGCACGACTTCTTGCGAGTTAAGTAAGTCTTGGATTCTTTGTTCGTTTTCTGCGCGGTATTGTTCGATTCGCATATCTTCTTTGAGGATATGTGTGATGAGCCATTGTTCTGTGATGATGGCTAATTTTTGCTTGAAGTCATATTTTATGTTTTGGATAAGGTCGCACATATTGGCTATGATTTCTTTGTGGAGTTTTTTATGTCTTTCGATGTCAGGGTATTTGATTTGCTCCATATACGCTTCTTCGTCGTGAAAATGCTCTTTCATATAGTCAAACAATTCCGCTAGAATCTTTCTTATCTCGCCAGCATCAACTTGTTTGTATATCAGCAATCCAGCCTTATGCGCTATCTGAAATAACTTTTTATGCTGCATATCAATCATTTCATTGTGGATACTGAATTCCTCACTCCATTCTGGTAATGACATACAATCCCCCTGATCGCCTTTTTGTATATTATTATATCGCATTTTTTTCTTTTAGTTTGATATAGTTTTATTTTTTAAGACTATCTATCCGAAAAGCCAAATCTCAAATCACCTCACTTTTAGCGTCCTCATCGCATTTGCAAGAGCCAAAAGAGCCACGCCCACATCTCCAAATACCGCTTCCCAGATTGTCGCCACACCAAAAAGCCCTAGCACAATAAAAGCACCTTTTATACCAAGTGCAAAAATAATATTTTCATAAATAATAATTTTGGTTTTTTTAGCGATTTGGATACTTTTAAGAAGCGAGTGCAAAGAATTATTAAGCACGATCACATCGGCATTTTGACGACTTATATCACTTCCGCTTCCCATAGAGATCCCGACATCTGCTAATGCAAGCGTTGGTGCGTCATTTATGCCATCACCGACAAATCCTACCTTTTTGCCTGCCCTTTCTTTGAGTTCGAAAAATTTTTGAGCTTTGTCTTGCGGAAGCAAAGAATGATAATATTCACAATCAAGCTTGTTAGCGACAACTTGGCATGGATATTGCCCATCACCGCTCAAAATCACAGGCTGTATATGCATTTTTTTAAGTTTATCGATCACCTCAAGTGCTTCATCTTTGAGCTCATCGGCGATGAGAATGTAGCCAATATAGTTTTTATCGACACTGATATGTATAACGCTACCTTGCACATCGCAGGTATTATGCGCGATATTAAATTTATGCAAAATCTTATCATTTCCAGCCAGAATCTCATGATTATCACAAACCGCCCTCACGCCAAGCCCGGATAATTCCTCAAACTCGCTGATATGGTGAGAATGTGCTAGTTTTTGGTATTCGTTTTTGATAGATTGTGCGATAGGGTGGGTTGATAGATTCTGCGCACATAGTGCGTAGCCTAGCACATCAGCATTTGTGTATGGGGCTTGAGGGATCACTTCTACAACCTTAAACACACCTTTTGTCAGCGTGCCTGTTTTGTCAAATCCTATAAGTGAGAGCTGACTTAATGCTTCTAAGAAATTTGAGCCTTTGATAAGCACACCGCGTTTGCTTGATGCTGCTAATCCACCAAAATACCCGATAGGCACAGAAATCACAAGCGCGCAAGGACAGCTCACCATAAGCACAACAAGCGCGCGATAAATCCAAGTATTCCAATCTTGCCCAAGTGCCAATGGTGGCAAAATCGCGATAATAACGGCAATAAGCAATACAATAGGCGTATAATAGCGCGCAAAAGTCGTAATGAAATTTTCAGTTTGGGATTTTTGCGTGGTCGCGTTTTGGATAAGTTCTGTGATTTTGGCGATTTGGCTTTTTTCAAAAGGGCGCGATACTTTAAGCTTTATCGCTTTGCCTAGAGCGATACTTCCGGCTAAGACTTCTTGATTTTGGTATGCTTGCATAGGTAGAGATTCTCCATTGAGCGCAGAGCAGTCAAGGCTTGCCTCCTCATCAAGTAGCACGCTATCTGTTGGCACCATTTCGCCGGCATATACGATGATCTCATCATTTGTTTGAAGCTCATTTGGCGCGACATCACTTAGTGTGGCGGTTTTAGATTCTGTGATTTTGTGCGCTTTTGGCGGTGCGAAATTCGAGAGGGCATTGATTGATTCTTTTGAGCGATTGAGGCTTAGATTCTGCAAGTATTCGCCAGCAGAGAAAAAAAGCATAATACTTACTGCCTCTTCCCACGCATCGATACCAAAAGCCGCGATACTTGCGACAAGCATTAAGAGATTTTCATCAAAAAATTCTTTTTTCCTAAAGCTCCTATACGCACCCTTAAAGACCTCTCTACCTGCGATAAGATAAATCACAATCCAAAGAGCCTTGCATATCATAATCCATATTTCAGTGTTGTTTGGTAGCTTTGGAATGTAATAATGACTCGCGCACAAACTCAAAACAAACACTACAATAAGCCCGACAAGTAGCCAAAATTCAGCATTAAGATACCAGAATCTTGAGTTGTTTTCTGGGGTTGTATTTGTCGCATTTTCCATATTTTCATAATTATTTTTATTGCTTTCATCTTGACATTCAAAGATCTGCACCTTAGGCTCAAGCTTAGCGATTTTGTCTTTGACACTTTGTATATCCGCGCAATCAATCTGCAAAATATTTGTCGCAAACGAGATTCTCACTTCTTTGACGCCTTGTAGATTCTGCAATTCATGCTCGAGTTTATTTGCGCAATTTGCGCAATCAAGATTGGTGATTTTGTAATATTTCATTTCAAATCCTCTAACTTTCAAAATTTAAATTTTTTACGCTCACTTCTGTTTGCATAGATTCTAGTTTTATGTCATTTTTGTCGTCATCACAAAGCCCTTTAGGGCTGTGGCAATCCATACGATAAGTTTTAGATTCTAGATTACTTCATCCTATCGTCCTCACAATGACAAGCCTACCTTATCATTGCCACGCAAATTTATAAAAATTTGCGTGGCAATCCACTTTGATTCTAGATTTCACAAAAAGCAGAATCCACAATCCACCTTGCTTACTCATTAGTATTTACCATAGATTTTACCACCGATAGCCAAGCGAAGCAGTATAGATAAATAGCCCACCAAGTCCGCCAGAGTGATATAGCGAGCTCATCGATTGCTTGAAAGTCCAGCTTCCTGCAAGCCCGAAGTCAAACCCCCTGAGATTAAACTTTGCGCCCGCACCCACCATATACCCATCAGAATCCGGAATCCCGACTTTATCTTGCGGGCTAGGCGCAGCATCATAGGCTGTGCTTGCCATAAGGCGCATATTTTTACTCTTATAAGTGAGCCCGAGTCGGAATGTATTTGTATCCCTCCAGCCCGCACCCATATTACTCACCACGCCAAAATCTGCGATTCCTACCATTTGCTTTAATGTCTCAGAGCTAAACACATCTTTGAGTGCGACAAGCCCACTTAAGCCCGTATAAGTGGCGTTTTCAAAATCCGGCGTAACATTGAATTTCCACCCACGACTCCAAAATGTCCGCTCATACACGCCCTCAATCCGCAGCCTTTTGTCAAACACTTCTTGCGCGTAGGCAAGGGCTAGGATCTCTGGCATTTGCACTGCGATATTGAGATTTGCCGTTGTAAGCACATTTCCCATAGCCCCGCCTACATAAGTGAGCGCCTCGACTTTGCCTGCCATATCAAACTTCACAGGCGAGTTATACACCACACTTAGCATACCATTATCAAACACTCTAAGCGAGGCAGAGAGGCGGAATCCGGTTGAGAGATCCTTGCCTTCAGATTTTTGATAAACTTTAGAAGTGCCAAAAAGGTTTGTTTTCTCCCCATCGACATTGCCCATCAATACACCCCAATTTACGCACTCCACGCCATTTGTATTGCAACCAGGGATTATAAGACTTGAACTCAATGTACCAAGTTTGTTAAGAATTGGTCCTATTTGATTTTTTATGGATTCTGGTATAAGCGCATTTACAGCTTCGGGGTGCTTGGCAAGATTGATAATTTGTTCTTGATTAAGTGAAATCCCACCTCCTTCTTTGTCAAGTGGCACATAGACGACATTATTAAATTTCCCCATCGCATACATTACACGATAGCCAAATCCAAAAGAGAGGCGGTTATTAATCGTATAGGAGACACTAGGGTTTGCCTCTACCATCATGATAAACACATCTTGTAAAAATTCCCCACCCTTACCTGCCCACTGCATAGCAAGCCCAGAGCTAGCTACAAAGCTCCCGCCAAAGGTGATGCCGTGCATCGTGCGGGATTTATAAAACATCTTTGGCACTACTAGGGCGGTATCACCGGTGCCACCGGTTACAATTTGAGAGTCTGGGGTAGAGTGCTCTAGGATAATGGGTTTAAACAAATCATTTAAAGAATCAAAAATACCAGCGCCTAATTTGATTAAACCTTCTATATCCATTTTGCCCAAAGGTCCCAAATCAATAACTGGGTTTTTATTAAATTGCAGTGTTGTCTTCGAATACAACCCTTGATTAGTCGTGGCGACATCGAAGTTAAAGCCGGGGATATTGATAAGGCTTGTGGCTAGCTCAAACTCGCTTTTGTTCTCACCCCAATCATTTTCAAACCCCATATTTGCGGGATTATAATAACTCGCATCAGCACCCCTCGCACCCGCGATATACGCAGAGCTTAGTGCTGTGGCATTGAGGCTTTGCTCTTGGATTTTGAAGCCATTAGCATAAAGAGACTGCGCGCAAAGCATAATAAATAACAAAGAAGCAAAAAAACTAAAATATCTTCTCAAATATCCTCTCATTATCGCTCACAATCGCTTACGCATCTTTAGAAAATCTTAAAAATTGTCATTATAACAAAAATAAAAAAAACGCGGGTTAAAATGTGCGTCATTGCAAACAAAGTGAAGCGATTTGTAATATACAATGTCATTTTTAGGCATTAAGCGTGAGTGTTGCCGTGAGTGTTGCAATGTTAGGTAATAAATATAGAAATTTTATCGTCATTGCAAGCAAGGTTTATCCTTGCGTGGCAATCCATAAGAATCTAAAAAATTTAGATTCTCATAATTTTGAATTCTTATGTGTAGAATCTAACCTGATTTGCTTTGTAATTTTTTATGTTTTTCTTTTTAAGGAGTGGATTGCCACGACTTCCTAGCGGAAGTCTCGCAATGACGATAAAGATAGATTCTATGGAGACACAAGGAGCGTGTAAAAAATTCTCTATTTTTAGCTTATTTTTGTGGTTTTGCGAGTTTGGCGCAAGACAAAACCAAGTGAGTCGCACTTGTGCGTGCGTCGCCAAAATAATACAAGATAAGCCCTAAACGAAGCAATCCGCAAAAAGAAGCAAAAAGAGAGGATTTAGCTCTTATGGAAACTAGATTCTAGAATCTCTTTTGCTTGCGCTATATCTTGTCGTATTTGCGCTTTAAGCGTTTGGAGATCTGAGAAGTGGCGGTTGTCGCGGATTTTTTTGAGAAAAGTAATGCGTATGGAATGTTTGTGTGGTATGTGGGCTTTGCCTATGATGTGCGTTTCGATTGCAAATTGCTTGTCTGTGCTTAGGCGATTGCCGATGAAGCTCACGCTCATCTCATCATCAGTGAGGCTTGCATATACGCCGCTAGAGGGTAGGACATAGCCAGATGTTTGGATATTGAGTGTGGCAAATAGCTTTTGGCTTGCCAAGCCTTGACCTTTGATGGCTTCGCCTTTGATTGTGTAGTTCCAGCCAAGCATGGCATTGCTTATAGCGATGTCGCCATGTCGGATTAGATCTTTAATCGTGCTTGAGTGCAGGGGGATTTCATTGTATTTGACTTGTGGAATGATTATAACTCTGCCTTTGAAAAAATTTGCTATATCATTTCCGCTAAAGCCACGATTATGTCCGAATCGAAAATCATAGCCCACGACAATGGTTTCTAGCTTTGGAAGTAGCTCTAAAAGCATAGCGATAAATGCGCTACCTTCAAGGTGCTTGATAGATTCTAGCTCTAAGAGATAGAGATTGGGGTAGGTGTTTTTGAGGCGCAAAAAGCGATCATTTATTGAAGTAAGGAAGTCTTTGGTGTGGTTGTCAATGATAATTATCGCGCTATTTTCGCGCAGAGAATCAAGGATTTGTTGGTGTCCTAAGTGGATTCCATCAAATTTGCCTATCGCGATATTTGTGATGTTATTGTTTTTTGGTATGGATAAAAAATTCTTCATTGCCTTCTTTTCCTTTCAGGGTTGATGGTGTGATAGTAAGGATTCTAAAGCCTTGAGTTTGGATAAATTTGCATAATGTAGCGAGTGTGTCATCTATGAGTTTTCTATCTTGCACGACTCCTTTTTTGTTTCGTTTGGTGCCTTTGCCTACTTCAAATTGAGGCTTAAAAAGCAAGATCATCTCATCGCTTAGGGTTTGGAGCGCGTCAAAGATTTTGCTTATCTCTATGAAGCTCACATCACACACAAGCAAGTCAAATTGAACATAACTATTATTTTCGTGTGTACGCGCTTGCGTGATTGTTTTTGGGGTCATTTGTGGATTTATTTGTGCGTGCGTCTTTGCAAAATCCCTAATATCGCAATGTTCATAAACTTTTACATTTGGATTCTGCCTTAAAAGTGGGTGGAGCTGATTACTTCCTACATCAATACTCCAAACTTCGCGCGCGCCATATTCAAGCAGAATCTGTGTGAATCCACCTCGCGCCGCGCCGACATCTATCGCTTTGAAATGCTGCTTTTTGAAGTCAATCTCATCAAAAAACCCTTTGAGTTTGTAAGCTGCCCTTGAGACATAGTGTGGCTCTAGGATTGTGATTTGAGGGGTAGAATCTAGCGAGACTTCAAATGAAGGCTTTTGTGTTATTGTGCCATTTAGCTCTATAATGCGCGATTGTATGGCTTCTTTTGCCTTCTGCCGACTATCAAATAAGCCACATTCCACCAAAAAAACATCAAGTCGCATTAAAAGATTTGGAAAGGTATTTTTTTGATACTAAAGTCAAATTTAAGTGGCGTCTCATCATAGATAATGTTAAGCCCGATTTTTTCTGTATCGATTATGTTTGTTTTTTGGAATGCAACAAGATAGCATGAAGACCATTTGTTTGTAGGGCTTAGCACAGAGTCGTATTCATTTGGTTTGATTTGGCGTATATATAGTGGCTCTAAAAATGGCTTTGTGCTTGCGTTTGTGCCTGCAATAGCAGAATCTATTATAGAATTATCAGAATCTATGGAGTTATTATTAGCATTGTTTGTTGTGAGCTGAAAGTGGATTCTTTTAAGATTGATTGGCTCGTGATTTGGCGTGTAGATTTCGACAAAAAAATATTCAAGATTCTGATAAAAAGAGTTTTCGATTTCATTGAGATAAGTCGCAAGAAAAAGTATCTCGACTTTATTATCATTGATAATTTCGGCTTTTCGTGTGGCTTGGATTTTTTTTTCTTCAAGCACGCTTGGGTGTAGATTTTGCTGGAGATAATTGCTACAACTGCTTAAAAAAATCGCAAACAACAATGCTAGAAAAAATCTCAAAAAATCCCCCTGCGCTTACTTAAAAGTCATTTGTCTTAAAATGTCTTAAATTATTTCTATTGATGTTTTGGTTTAGAATCAGAAATTAAGCTAGCATTATAACTCATACTTAAGTAAATATATATTAAGATTCTGGCAATCAAAAAAGTTTCTCTAAGTATAAAGCACATTAAAAAGCCCATTGCGCCAAACAAACAAAACAAAAATAACAAAGGATAAGAGTATGCGACATCTTATACAGACAAGCGATTTGAGTAAAGATGAAGTTTTGCATATTTTGCAAAAAGCGACATATTTTTTGGATCACCAATCTTCAAGCCAAAATCTGCCTCCAAATCAAAGTCTGCATGGTAAAAATATTATTACGATTTTTTTTGAAAACTCCACGCGCACGCTTAGTAGCTTTGAGTGTGCTATCAAAAATCTAGGCGGAAGTGTAACGCGACTTGATGTCAGTCGCTCTTCTACGCAAAAAGGCGAGACGATTTCAGATACTGCGGCAAATCTCAATGCAATGAATCCAGAAGCAATCATCATAAGACATCAAAGTTCAGGCGCGCCCGTGCATTTAACCAAAAGCGTATCTTGTCCTATCATCAATGGCGGTGATGGCGCACACGCTCACCCTACACAAGCATTGCTTGATCTTTTGACACTTCGGCAGTGTTTGGGAGAAGATCTAAGCAAAAAGCGCGTAGGAATCATCGGTGATATAAAATCCTCGCGTGTAGCAAATAGTAATATCGAGCTGCTTAGTCGATTTGGCATACATATCACACTTATCGCGCCTCCGCATTTTTTGCCAGAATCTACCAAACTTCCATTTACGCATAATCTTAGTGAAGTGATAGATTCTCTTGATGCGATTATCTCACTTCGCACGCAGACTGAGCGGCACAGCAAGCAAAATTATGGCTCTTTGCGAGATTACGCGCATAATTTTTGCTTGACAAAGTCTATAATACGCGATCGCGATATTGTGATTATGCACCCAGGACCTGTGCATCATAATATCGATATAGAAGATGATTTACTCAAAGATCCTAGATGTAAGGTTTTACAGCAAGTGAGAAATGGTGTAGCAATCAGAATGGCGGTTATGGAATATTTTATTTTAGAGTTGAAAGAGGGCAAATGCATAAACAATTAAAAGTAGCAATTATTGGCGTTGGCGTGGTCGGAAGCAGTGTGGCAAATATTTTGGAGCGCAATAAAGACATCATCACCGCGCGCACAGGCGTTGAAATCGTAGTCAAAAAAGGCGTGGTAAAAGATCTAAGCAAAAAGCGCAATGTAAATATCGCTTTGACAGATAATGTCGATGAAGTGCTTTATGATAATGAAATCGATGTGATTGTCGAGCTTATGGGCGGGATAGATCAAGCATACAAAATTGCGCAAATCGCCCTTAGCCAAAGCAAAGCATTTGTAACGGCAAATAAAGCTATGCTTGCATACCATCGCTATGAATTAGAGCAGATTGCCAAAACGCCTATTGGATTTGAAGCGAGCGTTTGCGGTGGGATTCCTATCATTAAGGCACTCAAAGATGGCTTGAGTGCAAATCATATTGAGGCTATTTATGGGATTTTAAATGGCACAAGTAATTATATTTTAAGCAAAATGACAAAAGAGGGCTGGAGCTTTCAGCAAAGCCTAGAATCCGCCCAGAATCTAGGCTACGCAGAGGCAAACCCAAGCTTAGATATTAATGGTAAAGACGCAGCGCACAAATTGCTTATCCTTGCGTCTTTGGCATATGGGATAGATTCTCGTCCTGAAGAGATTTTGGTAGAGGGCATTACAGATATTGCGATTGAGGATATGGAGTTTGCTAAGGAGTTTGGCTATGTAATCAAACTTCTTGGAATCGCCAAAAAAATCAACAACTCCATAGAGCTAAGAATCCACCCTACGATGATCGCGCAAGATCGCTTGATCGCTAAAGTCGATGATGTGATGAATGCTATTAGCGTTATGGGAGATTGTGTGGGTGAGAGTGTGTATTATGGAGCCGGCGCAGGGGGCGATGCGACGGCAAGTTCGGTTATTAGTGATTTGATAGAGATCGCTCGGGGCAAAAGCAGCCAAATGCTAGGATTTAAGACAAGTCAATCATTTGGGCTGATACCACAAGAGCAGATCATCAGTCGGTATTATATCCGCATACTTGCTGATGATAAGCCCGGTGTGCTTGAAAAAATCGCAGCGATTTTGAGTCATAATGAAATCTCAATTAGCACATTTTTGCAAAAGCCAAATAATCAGAATCTAAACCAAAATCCAAAGCAGAATCTAAATAATCAGGGCGGAAGTGCAAAAATCTTGCTTGCTACGCATACCACGACAGAATATGCTATCCAAAACGCACTAAAGGCACTAGAATCTTTAGAAGTCGTGCGCGCAAAGCCTGTAATCATTAGGATCGAGGCGTAAGCTTGCCAAAAGCTCAAAATGCTAAAAACGCGCAAAATACGCTAAATACTTTAGATTCTGCGAATTTCACAAATGCGCCAAGCACGTCAAACACATTAAGCACGTCAAAATCTAAAAATACACTAAATACGCCAAAATCCACAAACACGCCAAATATTAACAATCCGCCAAATGCCAAAACTACCCCAAACACGCGCCAAAAAGGCTTGAGGGGCGAAAAGATAGCGCGCTCTTGGCTTATCTCTCATGGATTTAAGATTCTTGAGTGTAATTTTTTTGCGCGCTTTGGTGAGATTGACATTATCGCGCATAAGGATAATGTCTTGCATTTTATCGAGGTGAAATGCTATCAAACATCAAATCCTATCTATGCAATCACACCTAAAAAACTCTCCAAAATCTATCAAAGCATAGAAGTGTTTTTGTCAGAATCTTTTGCCTGCAATGAGTGGCTTCAAGGCGATTTTAACGCCAATGAAGAGGGGATTAGCTATTGTGTTGATGCATTGCTTATTTGGGGAGATTGCGTGCAGTTTATGCAGAATCTAAGTCTAGATTCTAGTCTTTGATGAGATTTGAGATAATCGCTTTGTATTCCAAAAATTTTAAGCTAGTTTTTTTTATAATGCTAGCTTAATTCTATCTCGAAGGTAATCTATATGAGGGGATTTAAAATTTTTAGTGGCAACGCTCATTTTGAGTTTGGCAGAGAGCTTGCGCAACGACTTGATGTGATGATTTCTCAAATCTCTGTAAATCGCTTTAGCGATGGAGAAATCGGCGTGCAAATCAATGAATCTGTGCGTGGCAAAGATGTATTTATCGTTCAGCCTACTTGCTCGCCTACAAATGACAATCTTATGGAATTATTAGTGATGACAGACGCATTTAAGCGCAGTTCGGCAAATTCTATCACGGCTATTATTCCGTATTTTGGGTATGCAAGGCAGGATAGAAAAGCAGCCCCTAGAGTGCCAATCACCGCAAAGCTTGTGGCAAATCTTATCCAATACGCCGGAATCAATCGCGTCATCACTATGGATTTACACGCCGGGCAGATTCAGGGCTTTTTTGATATTCCGGTGGATAATTTGTATGGTTCGATTATTTTTAGGGATTATGTGCGATCCAAAAAATTCAAAGCTCCAATCATCGCAAGCCCTGATATAGGGGGCGTTGCGCGTGCGAGGTATTTTGCAAATCAGCTTGGATTAGATCTTGTGATCGTTGATAAAAAGCGCGAGCGGGCAAATGAAAGTGAGGTGATGAATATCATCGGTGATGTTGATGGTAAAAATGTTATTTTGGTTGATGATATGATAGATACCGCGGGGACTATGTGTAAGGCTGCTGCAAAGCTCAAAGAAAGAGGCGCAGAATCTGTAATGGCTTTGGGGACGCATGCGATTTTGAGTGGAAATGCAATACAGAGAATCCAAGAATCTGTGCTTGATGAAGTGGTGGTGAGTAATTCGATTCCTTTGCGCCAAAAATGCGCCAAAATTACGACGCTTAATGTTGTGCCATTGTTTGCTGAAGTTGTACGTCGTATTTGTCATAATGAAAGTGTTAATTCACTTTTTATGTAGTTTGGTGTGGTTTGATTATGGTATTTGAACACGAGATTCCGCAAGGCACGAAGCTTCACTTTGGCAAAAGCGCGCGACTAAAGCGCAATATCGAAAATAAAGCGTGCGAGATTTTTTATCACAATGGGTTTGAGGAGATTATCACGCCATCATTTTCGTATTTTGAGCATCAGCAAAATTTTTCAAATCGGCACATTATCCGCCTAAGCAGTCAAAATAATCATCAAATTTCATTGCGCTATGATTCTACGATTGATACGATTCGTATCATTACAAAGCGATTGGGACGAAGCACAAACCATCAAAAATGGTTTTATATCCAGCCGGTTTTTAGCTACCCTACAAGTGAGATTTATCAAATCGGTGCTGAATGCTTGGATATGAATGAATTAAGCACAATCATAAATGTAGGACTTGAGATTCTGTCATCTTTTATTCTTGATGCCTATCTTCAGATTAGCAATGCAAAGATTTTGCATTTGTGTATCAATGAAATCGGGCTCAATATCGAGTCGTATAATGCGTTATGCGTGCAGGAAGTTGAGCAAAAAGCGTTGTTTATGAAGCAGATTCTGGAAGTAAATGATATAGAGAGTTTGGAACGTTTTTTGTCTATTGCACCTATGTTTTTGCGCTTTGAAGTGGAGCGGCTGATTGAGAGTGCAAAAATGTGTAAGCATAATCGCATTATAATCGCCCCGCTTGCAAAGCCTGTGGTGGATTATTATGATGATATGGTGTTTAAGGTTTTTAATGCAAATCACACTTTAATGCTTGGAGGAAATTATAATCTTCAAGGATATGAGTGTTGCGGATTTGGAATCTATACAGACAATGTCGTTGATCTGATATTGCAAGAATCCTAAGAGTAATCTTTAAGAAAATAAAGAATCCAAAAGATAAAGGATAAAAATGGCAGATTTAGTAGTAGGTATCCAATGGGGAGATGAGGGCAAGGGCAAAATCGTTGATGCGCTTGCTGGGGATTATGATTATGTCGTGCGCTATCAAGGCGGGCATAATGCCGGGCATACAATTGTTGTTAATGGCAAAAAATACGCACTTCATCTCGTTCCATCAGGCATTTTGTATCCGCATTGCAAAAACATCATCGGCAATGGCGTGGTGATAGAACCAAATGCGTTTGTATCAGAGATCGCGCAGTTTAGCAATCTTGAAGGGCGACTTTTTATTAGCGATAAGGCGCATTTGATTTTGCCATATCATCAAATGCTCGATCTTGCAAACGAAAAAAACACCAAAAAAGCCATAGGCACTACGGGAAAGGGAATCGGACCAAGCTATACAGATAAGACTTCACGGGTTGGGATTCGTGTTTGTGATTTGTATAATAAAGCTACTTTGGAGGAAAAAATATGCCTCAATCTTGAAAGAATCGCGTGTTTTATGGAGCTTAAAAAAGAGACATTACCAAATCCAAAGACAATCTTAGAGAATCTTAATGCGATTGCAAATGAGATTCTCAAATACGCAACTGATACGACACAACTGCTTTGGGAAGCCATTGATCGTAATCAAAAGATTCTGCTTGAGGGCGCGCAAGGCAGTATGCTTGATATTGATCATGGCACTTATCCATTTGTAACAAGCTCGACAACGATCGCTTCTGGCGCGTGCAATGGGAGTGGCTTACCACCAAAAGAGATACATAATGTGCTAGGGATTATGAAAGCTTACTGCACGCGCGTGGGTAATGGACCATTTCCAAGTAAGGATTTTGGCGAAGAGGGCAGAATCTTACAAAAAAATGGCTATGAATTTGGCACGACAACAGGACGCGCGAGGCGATGTGGGTTTTTTGATGTGATCGTGGCAAAATACGCAAGCAGGCTTAATGGCTGCAATGAAATAGCCTTAATGAAGCTTGATGTGCTTGATGGCTTTGATGAGATCAAAGTATGCACGGCGTATGAATACAAATCTAAACTCATCACTTATGTGCCAACAGATCTAGAAAATGTCCGCCCCAAATATGAGTCGCTCAAAGGCTGGGAGGGAAGTGCTGGTATCACGCAATGGAATGATTTGCCACAGAATGCAAAAAACTACATTCAGTTTATCGAGGATCATATTGGTGTCAAAATCAAAATCATCTCTACTGGTGCTGAAAGAAGCCAAACCATTTATCGATAAGCTTAGATTCAATGAAACGACAGGTGTATTTAAGCGATACAATCAGATGAAAACAAAATTTGACGCTATTCTCAAAGCCCAAAAGCAAAAGCTCTCTATATGCGAGATGAAAATAGCCAAGACAAACGCCAAAGCTCTAGCTTTGCAAAGTGCTATCGATGCGATGGTCGCTGAGGCAGCGCAGATTGAGATTCCGCAAAGTGCTGATTTTGGGACATTGCTGCAGATTCGGGCGATGAAAAAATCACAGATTAATGATATACAATCTCAGCAGATACAGCTTGCAGTGCTGAAGCAAGAAGTCCGCACGCTCAAACAAGAATATAAGCATATATATATGGAATTTGAAAAGATAAAATACCTTCAAGAAAAAGAGCAAGAACATATCCTAAAAGCACTCAAGCAAAAAGAGCAAAAAATGCTTGATGAAATGGGAACTTTACTCTACATAAAGGAGAATCTATGACTATAATAAAAATAATGAAAACAACTCAAATACAATTTTTGATTATGCGGTATATCGCGGTTTTGCTCTGTGGATATGGGATTGTATCCGCGCTAGAAAAGCAAGAGCCAGATCCAAGCAAGATTCTAGAATGCAATGCTGTATTTGAAGCTAGAAAAAGTGAGATACAAGATAGTCTTACTTTGCTTAATGAGCGTATGCAGGGGCTTGAAGCATATAGAAATGCCACGCAAAATCTCTTAGACCAAAGAGAATCCAAAATCAAAAGCCAAGAAGTTGCGCTAGAGGAGAAAATAAAGCAAATCCAAGACGTCCAAAAAAAAGAAGCCCAACGACTTGAAGAGGAGAAAAAAAATATCCAAGATCTCATCGCCCAAAATGAAGCCTTGCTTAAATCCATACAAACTGCTTCAAATAACAAAGTAGCTAAGACTTTTTCGGGTATGAAGGATTCCAAAGCTGCACCCATTATTGCAGAGCTTGAAGATAGCGAGGCAGCCGAGATTCTCACTTCGCTTGCACCATCTGAAATGGCAAAAATCCTTGCCAAAATGGATCCAAAGCGAGCCGCAGAGCTAACCAAAGTCATCACCAAAGGACCGCCATTTAAAACCACCAATACAGATAAGCCAACCCAAGACAATGCAGACAATCAAACTAGCCAAGAGAGCCAAAAACAGCAGCTCAACTTCCAAAACAATGGTGGCGTGTAGGCAAAATGCCAAGCGATATGACAAATAAGGCAAATAAAACAAAAGATAAAAGCAAAGTAAGGCAGGCGCAAATAAAGCGTAAACAAGGCGTAAAATAGAGAAGTAGAGTAGGGCGCAGATATGGAAAATATAGCAGGGCTATTGTTTGAGGGCATTGTATTTGGAGTGATTGTGGTGGCATTGCTGATTTATCGGCATTTTTTGAAGTCATAAATATTTATTGAAGTTGTAGCACAGCTTCAAATTATTGAAATCACAAGGTTTTTGGCTTGATGGATTTTTGGATTTGGGCTAATGGATTTGATGATATTTGATGAGGCTTGAAAACGTAGTAATTTTTACTTCATTATTCTAAAATATTTTGTCATTGCGAGCAGTTGCAAAACTGCGAAGCAAAAGAGAATCTAACTCAGAATCCACCTCGTCATTACTTAAGCGACAGCCAAAAGCAAATCGTCATTCTGACCCTGAGTCAAACCCACTCCGTCATTCTGAGGCTTTGCAAAAGCCGAAGAATCCAGCCAAGCTAGAATCTAAAACAAAATCAAATGCAGTATTTGTATTGTTTGTAAGCTTTATATTTTTAGATTCTGTAATATTTACAGAATCTACTCTTTTCTTTTTACTTAATGTATTTTCTGGATTCTTCAGTCGTGCTATGCACTCCTTCAGAATGACGAAAAACTGGATTCTGGATTGTCATGATTTCTTGCGAAGTCTCGCAATGACAACTCAAAATAAATGCAAAATCTTGCCTTAGAGATCAAATGTAACAATCACCTCGCTTCCTGCGCCTACTTCGCTATTTAGGGTGATTTTGGCGTTGTGATACAATGCGATGTGCTTGACGATTGAGAGTCCAAGACCTGTGCCACCAAATTTTTTGCTCCTGCCTTTATCCACACGATAAAATCGCTCAAATACCCTATCTAGCGACTCTTTAGGAATGCCTATCCCGCTATCTTTGATACTCAAAATTGCTTTGTTGTTTTGCTTTGATGTGCAAATCTCCACACTTCCGCCCTCGATATTGTATTTAATCGCATTTTCACATAGATTATAAATCATATCCCAAAGTAGATTCTCTATCCCTAGCACCTCGCATTTCTCGCCTATCACGCGAAGTGAGATGTTTTTTTGCTGGGCTGGATTTTCAAGCGATTTGAGGACAAGCTTTGAGAGCGCATACAAATCAATCAGAGATTTTTCAAGATGTTGCGTCCCCTCATCAAAAAACGAAAGCTTTAAAATATCATTGATAATGTCAAGTAGGCGCGTGGATTCAAGGTAGATTTTGTCTGCAAATTCTGGTAAATCCTGCGGCAGAATCATATTATTTTTTATCATTTCACTACTTGCGATAATCACGCTTAGCGGGGTTTTTAGCTCGTGGGTAACATTTGCGCTGAATTCTTTGCGTAGATTTTGGATTTTGAAATCCGCACTTTTATCAAGCAAAAGCACGACAAATCCATTAAATTTACTTTTGGAGTGGATCGGAAAAGTAATCATCTCGATATAAAGCCCATTGATTTGCTGCTCGCTTGTTTGGATTTGTGGCGAGGAGAAGTCGATATGCTTAAAATACTTCAAAAAATCCTCGTGCAAAGTAACATTAAGACCAATTTCTGTCTGCGCAAAGATTTTTTGGGCTTTGTGGTTGAATGAAAGCACCTCGCCAATCGCATTTAAGCGCATAAATCCCTCATCTATGTTTTGGCTTATGGCTTCAAATTCTTGCTGTTTGAGTGAGATAATTTTGAGTTGTTTTTTGATTTTTTTCTTTTGTGTGTAGATTTTGGAGATAAAGCCGGAAAGCTCTATGTATGGGATTTGCAAAAGTGTTTCTTTGGATTCTAGCGATCCGAGCGCGTTAATTGGATTGATGATAGATTTTGTGAAATACCACGCAAAGCCAAAGCTTGCAATAAGCGTGATAAAAATAATACATAGCATATATGGCACAAAATCTAATTGTGTCTGATACATTTGGTTTTGGCTTGTTGCGACGCGCAAGATGAGATTATATTCTGGCAAAAAGATAGCATAATATAAAGTTTTTTGGTTGAGCGATTGTGAAAATCGCTTTGAGCTTGCGCTTTGCTTTGTCGATAGGGCTTCTTGTATCTCTTGATGTGAGAGGTGGTTTGGCAAATCTTCGGCTAAGAGACGATTATCATAAAGCACCTTTCCACTAGAATCTACAAGTGTGATACGATATGGATAATGCGACCAAAAATTTAAATAATTGCTATTTTGCATTTGGAGTTTGATTTGCAGGGCTTCGTTTTTGAGATTTTCAAACGCTTGCTTTTCGAGCATGCGATCAAAGGCGATGCCAAGAAAAATAAACACGAGAATCTCAATCAATGTAGCAACACCAAAAATAGAATAAAAAATCTTAGTTCTTAGACTTTTGGGCTGCTTTGGCGGTATAGATGATGGCGATAAAGATGATGTAATAGACATTTTTACTCTTTTGAAAAAATCTTAAAATTATGCCATATTTGTAAGAAGTCTCTATCAAAAACTCGTGTAAATAAACTTTTACATTGTTTTTACATTTTGTGATTTTAAACTTTACATCAAAATTCTACACTTCCACTACACCAAAACAAAGGAATACTATGAAAATACAAACAACAAAACTCGAAACACCAAAGTTTCAGACAAAAATCTTAGGTGCGATACTTGTCGCAGGGATACTCACAAGCACAGTTTGGGCTGCCAAAATACACCCAATCTCACGAGAAGAAGGTTCAGGAACGAGAGGAGCGTTTGTTGAGCTTTTTGGGTTATTGCAAAAAGTGGGGGAGAAAAAAATAGATACGACCACACCGCGCGCAGAAATCACAAACTCAACTGCTGTTATGCTAACAACAATTGCTAATGATAAAAATAGTATCGGTTATGTGTCTTTGGGCTCTTTGAATGCGTCTATCAAGCCACTCAAAATCGATGGAGTCGAGCCAAGTGTAGCAAATGTTAAAGACAAAAAATACACCATTTCACGATCATTTAATATCGTAACAAAAAAGCACAATGAGCTTGCGAGCGATTTTATCGGGTTTATACATTCTGAAGAAGCCTCTTCTATCATAACCAAAGCCGGATACATTCCCGTAGAATCCAAAAGCTACACACCCAAAAATCCAAGTGGCAAAATCACAATCGCAGGATCTAGCTCAATTACACCATTAGTCGAAAAGCTCAAAGAAGCCTATGTCGCGCAGAATCCAAAAGCAGTGATTGAGATCCAACAATCAGATTCTACAACAGGTATCAACGCTACAAATCAAGGTATCGCTGATATTGGTATGGTTTCAAGAGAGTTGAAGCAGGGTGAGCTTGATTTGGGGCTAGAAGTAAACGTGATCGCTATTGATGGGCTTGCTGTCATCATCAATCCAAGCAATAGCCTAGAGACTTTAAGCAAAGAACAAGTCAAAGAAATCTTTAACGGCAAGATCACAGATTGGGATCAGATTAAATAAGCTTGATTTATATAAAAACCTTTGATAATAGCTTTTTGTGTGGCTATCATCAAAGCGATTTTAGATTAGAATCTAAAATCGTCATTACGAGGACGATAGGATGAAGGCAATCTAGAATCTGAAACTCATTCTATTGGATTGCCACGCAGTTTGCAACTGCTCGCAATGACAAATTGGAATCTAGATTCTATGCAAACACAATGGCACAAAGAAATCCTTTATTTTTAGGTAGATTTTAGGGTTGTGTAGAAATTTTTAGACAAGCAAAAACACAAAAAAGTGTAACATAGAAGTTCATCGCAGGCTAAAAATTTCAAACTCCCTGAAATATGCAAAAAAGAGAGGATTTAGCTCTCATGGAAAATAGAATCTAAAATCTCAAAATCCCTCCTAAGCCGCTAATTTTATAACTCCACCTAAGCTCGATAAATCTTTTAATCCAAATAGCGATTTTGCCTTTGAATGTTTTGTTTGATGTCATACCTATGCCATAATATTTGCCTAGAGAGCAAAAAGTGCCTTTTGACTCAAAGTGAAACTCCTCGCTAAATGGCTCGTCATTGAGTTTTGCGCTAAGGCTTTTTGCAAGGTATTCGCCTTGTTTGAGCGCGATTTGGGCTGTTGGTGGGAAAAATCTCTGTGTCGCTTTATCAAGCACAGCCGCGCAATCTCCAGCCACAAAAATATGATCCATCGGGGTTTTTTGATTGATTGGGTTTAAAAATCCATCGACTTCAAGCCTCGATCGTTTGGACTCAAAAAAGCTAGATTTTTCTATCACTTCATTGCCTTTGACGCCTGCTGTCCAAATGATTGTCTCTGCAAAAATTGATTGTGTGCCTTGATTGTTTTGGATAATCACTTCGCCTTTTTTGCACTCCAAAATCTTGCTTCCACTCAAAACCTCCACGCCAAGCTTGCTAAGATAAGCTCTTCCGGCTTTGCTTAAGGGTTCTGGAAACATCGGCAGAATCTCTGGCATCGCCTCGATACAATAGATTTTGACTAAAGTCGGATCGATACCTTCTTTGGCGCACATTTTGGGAAGCTCTTGCGCGAGCGAGGCACTTAATTCGCTACCACTAAATCCACCACCACAGACAGCGATTTGGAGTTTTGATTTGTCTTTTGTCTGCTTATATGCTGCTAGATTCTGCTTTAAAGTCTCATAAATCACAAGTGCTTCTTTGTAATTTACAAGCGATAGGGTAAATTCTTTGATACCCGGAATCCCGAATGTATCGCTACTAAATCCAAGCCCTATAACCAATATATCATACTCATACGCATTTTTTTTGCCTATGACTTTATCGTGCTGTATTTCAAGGATCTCATCTTGTATGATGTTTATGTATTCATCAAACATACCGCTTAGCCCAAAAAGCACATTTTCGCCACGTTCGCCACTTGCCACTTCATGCAAAAGCACACTCATATAATGATATGGATTATTGCTTATAAGGGTGATTGTGGTATCTTGCATAAGAGGCAATGACTTTAGTAATGATATATTTGCATATCCAGCACCAAGAAGTAAAACACGTTTCATAATCATCTCCTTAGAAAAACTTTAAGGGCATTATACTTGATTCTATAAAAAATATTGAGAAAATTAAGAGGATTTAGCAAATAAAAAAGAGAATCTAAACTGATATAAAAAGTAAATTGAAGTGGCTCCGGATGCAGGATTCGAACCTGCGACCAAGCGGTTAACAGCCGCCTACTCTACCGCTGAGCTAATCCGGAATCTATTTAGCTTAGGAGTATGTGCTAATAAAACCGAGATTTTACGAAAAAATCACAATAAAGTCAAGGATTTATTGCAAAAATCACGCCATTTTTTTTCAGCAATGCCAAAAAATCATACGATTCTAATATGCTATGACAAAGCACAATCAAGATTCCATCATATCTTTGCAAATCCTGCAAATCTAAAAGCTCTATATTGTATGCCTTTTTGACTTCGTTTTTATCGACTAATGGATCACACACGCTGACATTGCAGCCAAAGCTTGCAAGCTCACGCACGACTTCAGGCACTTTTGAGTTTCGTATATCAGGGCAATCTTTTTTAAACGCAACACCTACGACAAGCACATCAGAATCTAAAATCTCGATTTTGGCTTGAGCCATTTTTTTGAGGAGTTGTTGGGCAAATACGCTTGACATTGTGTTATTTATCATTCTTCCTGCGGAGATGATTTTTGTCTCATAGCCTATTTTTTGGGCGATATGTGAGAGATAGTAAGGATCGACACTGATACAATGCCCGCCAACAAGCCCGGGATAAAATGGCATAAAATTCCACTTTGTCTGCGCTGCTTGCAAAACCTCAAAAATATCGATTCCAAGCTTATCAAGCAAAATATACATCTCATTGACAAACGCGATATTTATATCGCGCTGGGCGTTTTCTATGACTTTTGTCGCTTCGGCTACTTCGATACTTGAGACGCACAATGTTCCAGCAGAAATGATTGATGCATAGAGAGAATCTATTTTTTGCGCGATAAGCGGAGTAGAGCCAGAGGTGATTTTTTTTATGGTTGTGAGGGTATGCAAGGTATCGCTTGGATTTATCCGCTCAGGTGAATACCCCACAAAAAAGTCGCAATTTAGCTTCAAAGAGCTTACGCGCTCAAGCACAGGGACGCAATCATTCATCGTGCAAGTAGGGTAGGTTGTGGATTCAAAAATGACAATATCATCTTTTTGTAGCACATTGCCTACGATCTCACAGGCTTGAAGCAAAAATGAAATATCAGGAGTTTTGTCGTTGTGGATTGGGGTTGGCACAGCGATGATATAGAAGTTTGCGTATTTGAGTGCCTTTGTATCGCTTGAAAATACCACATATACAGAATCTAAAAAATCGTTGGGTTGGCATTGAGTCGTTTTGTCTATATGCTCTTGAAGTTCGGCGATTCTTTGAGGGTTTGTATCAAATCCTATGGTGCGATATTTTTTGCCAAATTCCAAACACAAAGGCAATCCAACATATCCTAGCCCCAAAACAGCGATACGAATAGAATCTATGGATTCTGCAGTACGCGCGCTATTTGTGGCATTGTCTATTTGGTGATTTATTTGGTGATTTGCTTGATGAGTGTTTTTTATATTGCTTGTATGGGCAGATTTTGGATTTTTTGGTTTCATAGCAGATATACAGCCTCATCTTTATACACATATATGCTTCCATCATACGCACTTTGCGCTCTGTGTCTCTCATCAAATTCTAATCTTATACCCGCTTTATCCACCCAGCCAATTTGTCGCGCAGGATTTCCAACCATAAGAGCAAAATTTTTCACATCTTTTGTAATCACCGCGCCAGCACCTATGAACGCATACTCTCCGATTTCAACACCACAGACAATGGTTGCATTTGCGCCAATTGAGCAGCCTCTTTTGAGTAGTGTAGGCTTGTATTGATGTTTGCGCACGATAAATGCACGTGGATTGATGACATTGCTAAACACCACGCTAGGACCTACAAACACATCTTCTTCTAGTTTTACACCCTCATATATGCTGACATTGTTTTGGATTTTGCACCCACAGCCAATTATTACATTTGGTCCTATCATACAATTTTGCCCGATATTCACACAATCACCTATAATCGATCCGCTCAAAATATGGCAAAAATGCCAAACACGCACACTTTCACCGATTGTTACTCTCTCATCGATGAAGCTACTTTGATGGATCATTGTTTTGTGTATTGTGGTATTCATTGTTGGATTCTCATTTAGATTCTTATTTAAACTCTAATAGTATTTGTTGTTTGCTTTATAGCGTTTATCGCGGTATTTTATCATAATCTTATTATGATGTTTTGTGATATTTTATGATCTCTTTATGAGATATTTTTATGATATTTCTTGGACAGCGCGCATAGCTTGCTCTATGGCAGTATGGATATATGCTCCATATCCAGAATCTGAATTTGCAATCGCGATATTACCAAATGGCTTTCTAGCAAGCGTCATTGTGCGTTCAAACTCATCTTTGTCATCAAAGAGCGGATTAAAGCTATATGAATAGCAGTGCGCCCAGCGATTGAGTGTGATAGCTAAAATATCATCTTGTTTGAACCCATAATTACCTAGCATAGCTTGCAACTGCGATCGCATCATCTCCTCTATGCTTGCAAAACTCATATCATGGAGCAAATGTCGCGCTACTCTTGCTTGATCTCTTGCATTCATTCCGCGCAAATCCATATTTCTTCTTGCTAATGCCACAGGCGAGCAGATCATATTGATACAGATTGGCTGATTTGGATTTATGGGGTGATGATAGCCACCAAGATTTACAGGATAGTCAAGGCTTACGCGCACAAAGGGCATTGAAGGCGCATAAAAATCATAAACACCAAGCTTCATAAAGCTTTGCCAATCGCGCAAAATCACTCGTGCGTATAATAATGGCGTTTTGACATTTTGGCTTAATGCTTCTTTTTGCGCTTGTGGCAGTGAGGGGATAATGTAGGGGATCATGCTATTATAATTTGCCATGATGACTTTTTTGGCTTGCACTTTATGCAGGGCATTATCTTTGATATAGCACACTTGCGCGCTATTTTGAGAATCTATGACATGTATTGCTGTGCTTTTGAGTCTTAAGCGCACATTGTGCTCTGATGTAGGCGTAAAGTGTTTGGATATATTGGCAGGATCAAGCTTTGAATAATCAAATTGAGCCAAGATAATGTCATTTAGATTCTGCTTTGCGTTTGGGGCGACTTGCGGGATAAGATATTTGACTAAAAGTCTAGCGATTGTTGCATTGCCATCAGGGGCATGATGAATATACAAATCTCCATAAACCAAATCCTCATCATCTAAGCCAAGATTGCTAAATCCGGGCAAAAAAGATTCTCGTGCTTCCTCGCAGCTAATCGCATCAATGCCTAATGCACTAAAATCATCGCTTATGCCATCAAAATATTTGAGTGCTTGTTTGGAAAGCCCGACTTTTGTCTCCAAAAACTCCAAATAACTTGTTTTTTCAAGGTATGTTTGCTTTTGTGCTTTGGTGAGTTTAGCAAGATAATCTTTTGGTGATTCAAAAAGTTGTCGCAAGAGTTTTTTATCTTGAGCAGAGAGTGGAAATTGATTAACAAAATCTTTGAATGAGATTGTATTGTGGAGCTCTTGTGGCACATCATCACTAACCATTTTTGAAGGGTTACCTACGATTATTTTGTGCTCTCCAAAGATAGTTTTATCAAAATACACACCTCTTTTTAACCCCTTGCGCTGATAAAATCCTACATCAAATCCTTTTGCAAGATTATCAATCCCTAATCCAAATCGCTCCAAAAAATCTACAACTTCTTTAGAATACAGGCTTTTTGGAGATTGCAAACTCTCGCTTCCACCATAGCTTAAGATTTTATAATGCGTTCCATTGTATTCAAATATAAATTCATTGCGTCTTGCATGTCCGCCAAAGTCATCATGATTATCCAAAATCAAGATTCTAGCGTTTTGGTGTTTTTCTTTGTAAAGACAAGCAGCACTTAGCCCGCTTATGCCACTTCCAACGACAACCAAATCATACTCTTCGCTCACAGGGATATTTTCAAGCTCAAACTTTTTGCCATCACGGAGTAAATGTGCGCTTGCATAGCTTGCATTATCGCTTCCTCGCAGTCCAAGAAGTGAGGGCGGATAGGCTGAGTCTTGATAAAATTTTGCATGTATGGGGTGAGTGGTATTGGGTGATTTTGTATTACCAAAAAGAACATTTGATGGCGAGAGTGTCGCAACGATACCTAAAGCCATTCCATTCAAAAAACCTCTACGTTGCATAATGTGTCCTTACATTATTAATCAAGAAATCATACTGTAACAAACAAAGCGTAAGGTAAGTTAAATGAGCAAATTAGGCGTAAGGCTAAAGGTTGCAAATAAAGTAGATTCTAGAATCTAAATACATTAAAATGAAATTCTAAGATTTTTGGTTGTTTTGTGTGGCTTACAATAGCAGGGTTTTAAGATTTTAGATTCTGATAGATTTAAGGATAAAGAATGTTTGGGATATTTGTAAGGGGTTTTGCGCTAGGTGCGAGTTTGATTATTGCCATTGGTCCTCAAAATGCCTTTGTGATTCGTCAAGGATTGTTAAAAAACCATATTTTTGCTGTGATTTGCGTGTGCTTGCTGTGTGATATTGTGGTAATGGGGATTAGCGTTTATGGGATTGGCGCAATGCTACAAAAAAACAAACTTATTCATCTTGTCATCGGCGTGATTGGAATCTTGTTTTTGCTTTTTTATGCATTTTTGTCTTTCAAAAACGCAATAGCACCCAAAACAAAAAATCTTAATCTCCACCACGCACAATTCACCCTCACGCTCAAAAAAACGATTCTTGCAACATTTGCGCTTACATTACTTAATCCAAATTTCTATCTTGATACTTTCGTGATTATTGGTGGGGTTGCAGCGACATTGGGTGCGGTAGAGAAATCTTTATTTTTGCTCGGATTATTGAGTGTCTCGTTTTTGTGGTATTTTGGCATTGGCTATGGGGTGAGGATCTTGCTTCCATTGTTTCAAAGTCGCTATGCTTTTAGGATTTTGGATTGTGTTACGGGTATGATTATGTGTTTTGTGGCATATTATTTATTTGAGTTTGTAATGGAGTTAAATACTCATTTTTAGGTATAATTATCATTTTTTGAATAAGTAAAATCCAAAAAAAGGCAGAATATGAATGCAATGGTTGAGACATTTAGAGATTCCTTTGAGACTTGGGGGTATGTTATTTTATTTTTGTATTGTATGGGGAGCGGTTATGTGGGGATTGTTGCTGCTGGGGTTTTGAGTGCGTTAGGAAGTATGAATATCGGCTTAAGCATTGTGGTGGCAGCAATGGGGAATTTTGTCGGAAGCTCGTTGCTTGTGTATTTGGTGCGTTATCAGAAAAAAGACTTTTTAAAATACCTCAACAAACATCGCAGAAAAATCGCCCTTATGCATATTTGGCTCAAAAAATATGGCTCGATTTTGATTTTGATCAATAAATATTTATATGGCATTAAATTCCTCGTTCCAGCGGCTATTGGCGTAAGTCGATACAATATCAAGCGATTTATGGTGCTAAATTTTATCGCGTGCTTTGTGTGGGCGGCAAGTCTTGGGATTGTGGCGTTTTATAGCTCAAAATTTATCGAGATATTTATCGATAAATATGGTCAATACTCCTATATGGTTGTTTTTGGCGTTTTTGTGGTGATTATTGGGTTTGTTGTGTGGCTTAATCAAGTCGCAAAGCCCAAATGAAAAAATTACTCTTCATATTATGTCTTATTAGTCAAATTGGCGCAGAATCCAAAGATTTGCCCGATGCAAATGATTTTTTGGATTTGTTTAAGGAGAATTTGGAAGAATCTCATCGCATTATCATACAAAGATCGTTGCAAAAAAACTATTTGCGCTTTCGTGGGTATGAGCTTGTTGATTACAAAATCTACAAACAAATGTCGCCAAATGAGCGCAAAAATATCAAAAAGCCATTGATATTTTTTCGTGGGATTTTGCAATCCAAGCCTACATATAGCGAGCTAGGAGGAGTGAGCGTGCATGCTATTTTGGCGCAAGATACCAAAGATAAAAAAGCCCAAAAAATATATCTTAATTTTGATGGTCGCTATTTGAGTGATTTACTCACAATAGGCGAGAGTAGGGAGTTTTATGCGCTATGCGCTGTGCCATTAGTGAATCGCTGCTTGCTTATTGGCATTGGCGAAAAATGGTAAGACAAAATACCAAAATAAGCAAAAATGATAAAACCGCTCAATGTAAAAAATTGCCAAAATAGCAGAAATAAAAGATAATAAAAAGCAGAATCTAGATTCTCATTTATCATTGCAAGCAGGCAAGCCTTGCGTGGCAATCCATTTTTTGATTTTTAGATTCTAGAATCTATGCAAACACAAAGCAAGCATTAAGAAATCCTCTATTTTTAGGCAGATTTAGTCAGGGTTGTATAGAAATTTTTAGGCAAGCAAAAACACAAAAAAGTGTAACATTAAGCGTTCATTGTAGGTTTGCAGGCTAAAAATTTCAAACTCCCTGAAATATACAAAAAAGAGAGGATTTAGCTCTCATGGAAATTAGATTATAAATAATTTAAGCTAGCAGATTTATTTTTGGCTATCCTATGATTTCTCTGATACCCTTTGAATTTGGCGCAGAGAGAAAGCCTTGTCTTTCAAGCTCTTCGACGATGCTTGCAGCTTTATTGTAGCCTATGCCAAGTCTGCGCTGAAGATTGCTGATTGAAGTTTTGCCATCCATAAGCATCATTTTTTTGGCTTCATCAAGCAAACTTCCGCTGTCGCTTAGCTCAAAGTCGCTTTCTTGAAGTCTGGTTTGAGCATCATCAGCCAAAAAGCTAGAATCATAGCTTACTTCTCGCTGTGAGCGGATAAATTCGACGATTTTTTCAATCTCTTCTTCACTCGTCCATGGCGCATGAAGTCGCAAGATATTGCTTCCACCGCCAAGAGAAAAAAGCATATCACCTCGACCTAAGAGATTTTGCGCACCTTCTGTATCTAGGATCACACGAGAATCCGTGCGTGAGCCGACTTTGAAAGCGATTTTTGCTGGGAGGTTTGTTTTGATAAGTCCAGTAACGACATCAACGCTTGGACGCTGGGTCGCTACGATGAGATGAAGTCCGGCTGCTCGCCCCATTTGCGCGATCCTGATGATAGAGGATTCTGCGTCTTTGCCACCTGTCATCATCAAATCCGCTAATTCATCAATGATTACAACAATAAATGGCAGAATCTCTTTGCCTTCTTCTTTGGCTTTGGCATTGTAATTATCAATGGTTTTTGTCTTCATTTCTTTCATAATCTCATATCGCCTCTCCATTTCTTTGGCGACATTTCCAAGCGCAATGATTGCTTTTTTGGAATCCGTGATGATAGGCGTAAGGAGGTGCGGGATCTCTTCATATAGGCTAAATTCTACTTTTTTGGGATCAATCATAATGAGTTTGAGATTATCAGGCGAGTTGCGATACAAAAGTGAGAGAATCATCGCATTCACACCTACGCTTTTTCCGCTACCTGTTGTTCCGGCGATGAGGAGATGAGGAAGCTTTTTGAGATCTGTTACAAATGGATTGCCTACGATGTCCTTGCCTAGCCCTAAAGCAAGCGGGGACGATGAGTTTTGAAATACCTCACTCTCTAAAATCTCTCTTAGATAAATTGTCTGACTCTCAGAGTTTGGGACCTCAATGCCAATCACATCTTTTCCGGGAATTGGTGCTTGGATTCTAATTGAGCTCGCGCACAATGCCATTGCCAAATCATCACTAAGCCCAGAGATGCGACTTACTTTGACATTTGGGGCAGGGCGGAACTCAAAAGTCGTTACCACAGGACCTGAATAAATCCGCACGACATCACCATCGATTTTAAACACTTTGAGTTTTGTAAGGAGATTTTGGATTTTGGTATCGATCTCGCCTTCCTCGAAGTTGAGTTTTTGTGGCTGCGCTTCTTGAAGGAGAGAGAGTGGCGGTAGGATATAGTTTTTTGGCTGCTCCAAACTGCCTTGCTCAAGGCTTTGCAAAAGCATATTTGTCTCATCAAGCTCTTTGATAATCGCTACTTTTGCGACTTTTTGCGAGCTTTGCAAATCCTGCGGATTCTGTAAATTTTGCGAGCTTTGTTGCAATATTTGTGGTGCTTGAGATTGCGCGCTAGAATCTAAAATATGAGTTATTTCTTGCGTGTTTTGCTTTTGGCTAATTTGGCTGATATGAGGATTGAATATCGCGTTTTGTTCCTCTTCTATTTGTCTTTTTTCCAATGAGTTTGATTCTGGATTCTTTGAAATGTGAGAATCTACAATGAGAGGCTCCATAATGGATTGTGTGGAGGATTTTGTAGCGCTAGATTCTGCGGTTTTGGATTCTGCTAAGTGAGAATCTATCGCATAAGAATCCATAGCATGCAAATCAGTGGCATGAGAATCTAACATATGAGAATCCTCAAGCGAGCTTGAAGTGGGCGAGAGTTTGGTAAATGCATGGCTTGGGGCAGAATCTAGCTCTTGGGTTGATTCTTCGTGCTTTTTGAGTCGCTGCTTCAGGAGATTGAGATCGACATCAAGCACTTCGCCATTTTCATCTTTACCGACTAGACGCACCATATTGGCGTATTTTTTTTCTTGATTGATGAGATTTTGGAGATGTTGTTGGGTATCAGTGTAGGTGATGATGATATTTTTTTCATCAAAATTATGCGGATTTTGAGTTTGCGGATTTGGCGCGCTGCTTGTGTTATTTGGATTTTGGCTTGTTGTATCGCTTAGAAAAGTATCGCCCCTGTCTTTTTGACTTTGAGAAAATGGGGCTTTGAGTGGGGCATTGAGTGAATGCGTGGATTTAGGATTTGCAGAAAGATAAGCAAAAAATGAACGCAATTTGGTTTTTAAAGCATGATAATATTGCAAAGTGATTGGCTTAAGATACAAATACGCTTGGATAAAATTTTCTTTGAGGTAGCCAAAAAGCTTAAGAGTGAGTGTGTAGATTTTTGTTTTGAGATATATCATACTGCGCGGAAAAAGCAAAAATAGCCCGATAAATACACACAAAATAATATTTAGCCAAATGCCAAAAGTGCCAAAATACACAAAAATAGATTCTGTGATGATTTTGCCTAATTCACCTTTTTGCAAAGCGATGTATTGTAGCATTAAGATTCCAAGGCTAAGAAGCACAATCGCGATACAATTTTTGAGCCTTGTTTTTGAGATTTTAGAATCTTTGTAGATTCCATACGCTGGATAAATCAGCAATAAAAGATAAATATATCCCAAATACCCAAACCACATCAAATTGAGTGAAGCAAATCCTCTGCCCCATTTGCCCATAGAGCCTTCTTGACCAAAGATAATCGCCAATGTGAGTATGATAAATAATAAACACCAGCCAATAAATATATATGTTTTTTTAATGGTTTTTCCTTTTTTAAGCAGATTTTTTTGAATTATATTATAGCATACGAGTTTTTAAACTTAAACTTAGGGGCAGTTATGCACGGAAGAATTAGTCGATATTCTATGATAACAGGTTCTGGGGTTGTTACAAATTATTCCAAAAAGATTTTTGAATTACGCAAGGAGCAATGGCATGGTAGAAAAATGCTACCAGCGGCGGGATTATATGTAGAATGCAGGCTTGATGCAAATGGATTTATTGTTGATGCGCATAGTTCGATTTATCAAGAATTTGGCGAGAATTCTCTCATCAAAGAGATAGATTTTTGGAAAACAGAAACAGATGAGGAGCTCAAAGCCAAAGAACAAGATTTGCGTAATGAGATCGCCGAAGATATTTTCAAGAAGACAAATTACTTGGAGATAACACACATTGATATATCGATGTCGATTACTGAGTGTTTGCAAGAGTATTTTACTTCAGAATCTAGCACGATAAAAACCGCGCTTGTAGATATAGAAGAAATACCGTTAGATAGCCAGTTGCAATATCTTATCGTTCGTAGATTTTTGACAAAAGCGATTGATTATTTGATTTATTGCGACAAAAATGTAACGCCTGATATGTTTGCAAGCGATCTGCAAAAAATAAACTCTCTTGAGTATTCTTACAGGGGTTTGATCCAAAGCGCAAATCTAAAGCCAGATAGCATTTATACTGAAGTATTTTTGGAAAAGCAGCTTCATTATCGTGGCGCGATTAAGGCGATTTTGGGTATCAAAGAAAAAATCATACAGCTTAAAAATAAAGTTAAATTCTGTATTAATGAGATGAAAAAATTGCGTAATCAAATAGAGATAAACAAAAAAGAAGCTCAAGTCCTCACCCAAAAGCTCGAAACGCAGAAAAAAATTGCCACCAAAGCTGAGGAAGAGATAAAAGTGCTTAGCGAATGCCAAGAAAAGCTTGAAATGCTTACAAAAACATTTAAAGAGAGTCATTTTCAGGAGTTTGGCGAGGAACTAAAGAGAATCCATGCTGATTTGTTTGACAAAACCAAATCCACGCTTAATCTTGTATGCTCAAACCTAGACAATAAAATGTGGAAAATCGCGATGGCTTCAACCGCTGTGCATAATAATTTCTTTAAACACGACATCAATAGCCCATATTGCACGATGACTTTTTATGGGCAGTATCTCAAAAGGCTTGACAAAAATAAATTAGCCGATAGCGAAAAAATGGGATACAACTACTATCATAAATACAAAAAGCAAAATGAAAAGCTATTTTTGATCTACACTGCAAATGCCAAACTTGAAATGCATATAAAGCTTCAGATTATGTCGGCTTCAAAGCAATATGGCGTGGTGGTTGTCAAAACAGATGGGGAGTTTTATTCACAGATTAATGCTCAAAGTTTTGAGATAGGCTACATCGATCCATTTATCAGGGGCAATCCAAAACAACTCATCGAAGATGCACAAAAAACAAAGCTCAATAAAACCACGCAATTTGCTGTCATCTCAAAGCAGCAAGCCACCTCGATTTATCAAAAAGTACATTGATGTGTTTGAGCTATTTATTTGGTTTGTTTGGCTGTGGAATCTAGAATCTAGAACTCATTTTATGGATTGCCACGCTCGTTTCACTCACTCGCAATGACAAGCCTGTCCAATCAATTACGAGGACGATAGGGCGAAGCAATCTAGTCAAAATGGATTGCCACAGCCCTAAAGGGCTTCGCAATGACGACAAAAATGATATAGATTCTAGTAGAATCTATGCAGACAAGAGAGTGTAAAGTAATTCTAGACTTTTTTTAATTTTTAGATTCTAGATTTTAAGATGAGTTTGCGGGTTGTGCGGTTTTGAGCAAGGAGATAAGGCTAGTCGCCTATCGACGAAGCAAAAAACAAACTCCCGTAAAATCGTTTAAAAGCTAGATTTTAGATTCTAGTGGCACACACTAAAAAAGCGTATTTTGGGCTTGACTATCTAGCTTTAACAACTCAAAGCTCTTTCTTGTCGCGATTCTGCCTTTGCCTGTGCGCTCCAAAAACCCTTGAGCGAGCAAATACGGCTCAATCATATCTTGGATTGTGTCCTCATCTTCGCTAATGATTGCAGCGATTGTATTGAGTCCCATTGGCTTTTTGGCATTGGTAAGGGCTTGAAGATAGCGCAAATCAAGCTCATCAAACCCTAATTCATTCACACCTAGCTCATCAAGTGCGTGTTTGGTCGTCTTTAGTGTGATAAGCTCCTCATCGCCCACATCAGAAAAATCGCGCACTCTTTTTAAAAGTCGCAACGCAATCCGCGGTGTGCCTCTTGCACGTTTGGCAATCTCGTAGCTTGCACTAGATTCTATCTCGCGCTCAAGCCTTGTGGCTGCTTTTTGGATAATGAGTGCGAGCTCTTCAATTGTATAAAATTGCAGTCTAAAATCCATTCCAAATCGATCACGAAGCGGGTTTGAGAGCATTCCAGCGCGCGTTGTCGCACCGATAAGCATAAATTTTGGCAGATCTATTTTTATGGTTTGTGCCACAGGACCAGAGCCTATGATAATATCAAGCCTAAAATCCTCCATAGCCGGATACAAAATCTCCTCAATCGCTGGGCTTAGCCTGTGGATCTCATCGATAAAAAGTATATCGCCATCATTGAGATTTGTAAGGATTGCTGCGAGATCGCCGGGCTTTTCTATCATTGGCGCGGCGGTTACTTTGATTGTGGCTTCCATTTCAGAGGCGATGATATGGCTTAGGGTTGTTTTGCCAAGTCCGGGCGGTCCAAACAAAAGCGTATGCATAAGGCATTCAGATCGTTTTTTTGCGCCCAAAATAGCGATTTTGAGATTTTTTTTGATTTGCTCCTGCCCGATATAATCCTCCCAAATATGCGGACGCAAAGAGTTTTCGACTTTTTCTTCAAAATCAATTCTTTCAATCGAGACAAATCTTTCACTCTTGTCGTTTTTGTCATTTTCTCCATTGAGTGTAAATTTTTCCATTTAATAGCTCTCATTTTCATTTGGAAATGTAGATTCTGTGACATCTTTGGCATATTGTCGCACAGCTTGCTTAAGCAGTGCCTCACCTTCAAAATACCTCCGCACAAATTTTGGCTTGAATTGCGTAAAAAACCCAAATGCATCGCTCCATACCAGAATCTGCCCATCGCAATGTCGCCCAGAGCCTATGCCAATGGTTGGAATCTCAAGAGATTGTGTGATTGTTTTGGCGACATCAGCTTGTATGCCTTCAAGCAAAATCCCAAATGCACCGGCTTTTTCAAACGCAAGCGCAGAATCTAAAAGAAAATCAGCTTGAGTGGCGGTTTTGCCTTTGATTTTGTATCCGCCTTCAGCTTTGATGAATTGTGGCATAAGCCCGATATGAGCCATTATGGCTATGCCCTCATCAACCAATGCTTTGACAATGTCGATTTTATCGGGCTTTACTTCGATTTTGATCGCATCGATGTGTGTGGCTTTTATCATTTTGATCGCATTTTTGAGTGCTTGCTTTGTGTAGGCATACGAGCCAAAGGGCATATCAGCGATGATAAAAGATGATTTTACGCCCCTGCAAACTGCTTGTGTGTGGTAGATCATTGCTTCAAGACTGATATTTGTCGTATCAGCATTGCCACCAAAGCTCATATTGAGACTATCGCCGACCAAAATTACATCAACCTCGCCATCAAAAATCCTTCCAAACAACGCGTCATACGCTGTTATAGCTGTTATTTTTTGGGTGTTTTTTCTTTTTTGCAATACATCAAGAGTGATCTTCATTTCACATCTCCTTTTAAGAAAAGTTTAAAATTATATCCATAAATTCTTATTTTAAGTTTTAAAAGCTATAATAAACGCTTATTTATAGATTTTGGAAAAGTATTAGGAAAAAAGTGAAAAATTTTTTAAAAGATTTTTTGTATGTGTGTCTGGCTTTTTGTGTGTATTGCCATACTCTTTATGCTGCAAGTAATCAGCCATTTCTTGATCCTTCAGAGCCGATTGATTATTCAGAGCTTAATCTCAAATATTATCCTTATATCATCGCCTATCACGCGACGACAGACAAAGAAATCGCTACACTTATTAATAGCCTTGAAGCCTCAAGTTCTAAAACAGGTATTTTTATCGGAATATATGGAGGCTGGGCGTTTAGCAACGCGACAAATGATCCAAACTACACTTCTACAAATACTTTTGCCTATGGGGCTAAAGTCGGCTATCAGAGCTTTTTTCCTTCTTTGTATGATAGGCTTGTGATCCCCAATGTCGTAGGAAGCAGAATCTATTTGCAATACCTTGGAAGCAATACAAAAGAGCTTTCGTTTTCTGATTATAGATTGAGTGGAATTGGTGTAAGTGCTGATATTTTGGTAGATATGCCAATAACGCGCAATTTTCAATCAGGTGCGATTATGGGACTTGGGCTTTTGAGTTTGGTTTATGACAAAAGCCCAAATTCTTCACTTGGCGGGCTTATTAATCTTGGATTTGATTTTGTGCTCCAAAAACGACACAGAATCGAGCTTGAGGTAAAAATAATCATTAATAACAATCTTGATTGGTTTGGTGCGATACCAATGACAGGATATAGCTATGTGTTTTAAACATATATGGCTTATTATTTTTAGTTGTAGCATAAGCATTGCACTCCATGCTGATACTACTTCTAGCGCGCAAAAACAAGATCGCGCGCAAAAATGGTCGCAAGATAATAGCACAGAGCCAGATGAATTTAATGAGCCAAACAAGCAAAAAGAACTATATTTACTCAAAGGGCAATATCATTATCAAGTGTTAGCACAGCAAGAGCAAAACAAAGAAAACACAGAAAGAAGCGGGGTTTTTGTGGGGGTTCATATCGGAACGATGAGTATTGATATAAATAAAGGCTCAAGCCTCACCACAGATGGCAAACTTCCGCAGTCAATCCATCCTGTGGCTTTTGGGCTAAGTGGCGGATATATGCATTTTATTAATAATTCATCAATTGGATTGCGTGCGTATGGGCAGTATCTAGGGGCATTTAGCTTTGCTGCTGATATACAAGATTCTGTCAATTCGCATTTATTGAGCTTTAATCTTGATGTAGCAGGAGATTTGGCTATCGGCTATGAGAAAGGGTATTTTGTCGGTATGTATATGGGCGTTGGCGCAGGGGCATTGTTTTATAATCAACATAGCACTTCTGAAAAAATTGAGGATATTGTTGTTGGATCTGTGATAAATCTCGGACTTTCAGCGACTCTTAAATATCATCATCGCTTCGAGCTTGGAGTCAAATTTCCACCTTCAGTGTTTTATTCAAATTATTCACTTTCAACAATCTATCTTGCAGGGTATCAATATGTATTTTAGGACAAATGTATGAAAAAATATCTCAATATATTGTGCGTATTTGGACTTTTGTCTGCCAACCAAACTTCTAGCACGCAAGATATGCAAGACACACAAGAATACACCCAAAATCAAGAATATAATCAAGATAATATAAGTGAAATTGATAGACAAATCCAGCAATACCAAGAACTGCTTAGAAAAAATGGCTTAGATCCAATACTCCTATACCCAAAATCTGACTATATCGAATACCGCTTCAAAAACGCAGACAAAGAGAAAAAACAACAATTAAGCAAGTATTATAGCTATGCAGATAGAAAAAAGGGAGCTTTTGGAAGTGTTATGCTTGGATTTGGAAGTATCCAAAACTCTTATGCTGATGGAACATACAATCGCGCAAATAATGTCCCAGCAAATGACGGAAATAGTATCTGCACAGATACTGATAAAAGTGGTTGTCAGATTACAGGACTTTTTAACTCCTCATTTGCTAATCCGCTCAATATCCAATCAAATCTCATAAGCTTTGGCGGAGGATTTGGCTATCAGAGCTTTTTTAATCCATACTTTGGAAGTCGCATTTATGGCGATGGGCTCATAAGCGCAGGAAGTGAAAAAATCAATGGCACAAAAGTCGGCGAGCTTTTTTATATTTTGGGCGGAATGAATGCTGATTTGCTCTTTGATCTTCCATTTCGCCTCTTTACACAGCAAAGATTCTGGAAAAAATTTACCATTGGCACATATATAGGGCTTAATATTGGCGTTATGCTACTTTTTGATTCTCCCGATACAAGTGGTAATATCAAGCAATTTATGAAATCTGACAAGCAGCAATACTCAAGCGAAGATGTGCTATGGAAATACCAGCTTCAAGTAGATTATGGATTTAATCTTGGCTTTAATATCACTTTTTTGGAGCGCGATAAAATTGAGATTGGCGCAAAGATACCGATGAATTATATAGGATTACCTTCAGAATTGCGCTTAGGCATAGAAAAGCCAGCGAGCTATGCGATTAAAGATAACAATGGCAATGTAGTTAGTCAGCAGGCATTGGTATCAAAAGATATTACCTTTACGCGCACACCGATTTTGATTGTAAGTTATGTGCATTTATTTTAGGTTTTTAACTTTGCATCATAATGTCTCGCGTTATTGCGTTGGTGATTTGGATTTGGTTTGTGTTTTGGATAAATTAACAACTCACGCGCTATATCAATTCAATCGTGAGTTACGCGCGTTACACTAATCGCGCCAAAAGCGGATAATCTTACAAAAAGGTAAAATGATGAAAAAAATTTTTAGTGCTTTAGTTGTGGCGACACTTGGATTGTATGCTAATGATACACTGATAAAGCTTTATGAAAGCCCAACTTGTGGCTGTTGTAAATTATGGGCAAAATATATGCAAAAAAATGGCTACACGCTTGAAATACACGAAAGCAACGATTTTTACACAATCAAAGACAAACTCGGCATAAAGCCTGAATATCAAAGTTGCCATACAGCTCTCATACAAGGCTATGCGATAGAAGGGCATGTGCCAAGTAGTGTTGTCGCGTGGCTTGTGCAAAATAAGCCAAAAGATGTTATCGGCGTTTCTGCACCTATGATGCCTCAAGGAAGTCCGGGTATGGAGCAAGGATATGAAGAAACATACCCCGTGCTAATCCTCAAAAAAGACGGAAGTGCTGAAGTTTATGGATATTTCAAAGGCGAAAATCTCGTGCAAAAAAATTAGATTCTATCTTTTTATCGTTATTCTTAAGCGAAGATCTAGCAGAATCTATTTTAGAATCTAGAATCTATGCAGACACAAAAAGAGCGTAAAGAAATCTTCTATTTTTAGGCAGATTTAGTCAGGGTTGTGTAGAAATTTTTAGACAAGCAAAAACACAAAAAAGTGTAACATTAAGCGTTCATTGTAGGTTTGCAGGCTAAAAATTTCAAACTCCCTGAAATATACAAAAAAGAGAGAATTTAGCTCTCATGGAAAATAGAATCTATAATCTAACTTGTATTTCTATCTCTAATTCTTCTATCCTAGCCACTTTGCAACATTATCTAAATCATCATAGCTTGTTAGATTTATGCTTAGAGGGGTGATTGAGACATAGCCTTGCTTTGTGGCGTTGAAATCTGAGAGAATCTTACGACTTCTTTCTTCCCATTCAAGCGGATGCACCCCAAGCCAATAATACTCTTCGCCTCGCGGATTGCGACTTAGCTTTGCGTCATTGCCATATAATCTAATGCCTAATTCTGTGGTTTTGTAGCCCTTGAAAGTCGTTGTGTTTGGAATATTGACATTCAAAAATCTACGCGGTGGAAGCGGGTTGCATTCTAGAATCTTACTTGCCAAATCAGCGATCACTTTTTTTGCCAATGTGAAGTCATTGCTTTGGGCGAGATTTTTATCCGAGACAAGTTGTGAGATCGCAATGCTTGAAATCCCAGCAATAGCACCCTCCATAGCTCCAGCGACGGTTCCGGAGTAGGTTACATCTTCGCCCATATTTGAGCCTATATTAATGCCAGAGACAATCAAATCTGGTCGTTTGCCCTCTTTATACATCGCATTTAAAGCAAGATACACGCAATCTGTTGGCGTGCCATCATCAAGCTTATAAAAATCATCATCGATACGCACAAACCGCAATGGCTTTGTAATGCTTAATCCATGCCCGCAAGCAGATTTTTCACTCGCAGGAGCGACAACCAAAACCCGTCCTAGCGGTGATAGTGCATCTTTGAGTGCCAAAAGTCCTTTGGAGTCAAACCCATCATCATTTGTCAATAAAATATTTTTCATCATATCTCCTCAAAAAAATCTCTCAATACATACTCAAGATTGCGCGCTAGCTTTGGTGAAAAGCCCTGAATCTGACTAAGTAATGATTGTCTGTAAGTTGCAAGCAATTCTTTTGCCTCATTAAGTCCCAAAAGATTGACATAGCTATTTTTTGCGCTATCGTTTTGGGTTGTCTTTCCTGCTTTTGCAGAATCCAAAACCACATCAATCACATCATCTCGTATCTGAAAAAACAATCCAAGCTCTAAGCCAAATCGCTCAAGTGAATCTATATAGCTTTGTGAAGCATCAATGATGATTCCACCCATTTTTAGGCTTGTGGCGATGAGTTTTGCGGTTTTGTTGGTGTGGATTGTTTGGAGTTTTTCCCTATCAAGTTTTTGATTCTCAAAAAAGCAATCCATAGCTTGTCCGATTATCATACCGCCAATGCCACCATTTAAGGCAAGCTCTTTGATGAGGGCGACTTTTGTGTAAGCAGCGAGCTTAGATTCTGATAAAAGATAAAACGCAAAAGTATTGAGCCCATCGCCGACCAAAACAGCCGTAGTTTCGCCATAAGTCGTATGCAAAGTAGGGTGAGCGCGCCTTAAAGTGGCATTATCCATACAAGGCAAGTCATCATGTATCAGTGAGTATGTATGCAGGCATTCAAGTGCCAAACTTGGCAAAAACGCATTTGGTATAAGCAGAGGATTATGCGCTTCTACTACGGCGAACAAAAGATTTGGGCGGAATCTCTTGCCACCATTTTCAAGCATTTCCCAAAATGCCTTTTTGAAATGCGGGTGGAATCCGTCAATCTCTGGCTTATAATGCTGCAAAAAATCCTCAAAATCCTTGCAAGCTTTCAAGTAAGATTCTAGTGTAGATTCTATGCCTTGAGATTCTATTATGTTAGATTCTTTTGCCATAGCGCTTCCTCCTTTATGATTTTTGTGTGGTTTTTGTGCGATTTTTGGATTGTCTTGCAAGCATTTTTATTTAAGTTTGGAATGGATAAAAATCTCAACGCCTTGATGAAGCACAAGCAATTCAGCCTCGCCTTTAAGTCCTGCTTTTGACAAAAGCTCGCGCAAATGCCAAAAACCTAAATCTTTTTGGATAGGGGTTTTATTAATCCAAATCAGCTTATCGCCGACACTAAGTTGAGAGAGTGCAAATGGCAGAGGTTTTGGTATTTTTTTTATCACCATATCAGAATCTATCACCACCCCAAAACGTTCCAAAAAACTATCTGTGATGAGTCCGCCACCATATCGTCTATCGACTTTGATGTGGAAGGTTTGTTTTTTGCCTCCGCGCGATATGGTGATATGGCTTGTGCTTCCGATTTCAAGATTTGCCACACTCCATTCAAAATCCACAAGCGATTTGATAGGCTTTTGATTGATTTCTAGAATCCTATCCTCAGGTAAAAATGGATTTTTATCAAAAAACAAATCCACTTGCTTGACAATGACAAATCCTTTTTTGTCTTCTGTGGTTCTAATGCCTATATCTCCATATTTACCGCCTTTTTGAGACAAAAATCTATCGATAAGGTTTTTGGGTATGAATGTATGAGAATCTATCGCGATTCCATAAATTTGATAGCAAATATTGCTGATGACGCTATTTTGGGGTAGGGTGCTTGAAAACTTCCCAAGATCAAAAATCCCGCGTTCAAAGTTCAATACCTTACCTGTGGTGATTTGGGTTTGATTGATTGCAGCAAGTTGTGTTGTCCTTGAAAAATTATCAAGAGGCTTGAGCGTATAAGAGAGCGGTGTGCTTCCTTTAAATAAATAAAGCCCAAGAAATGGATCTTTTTTGATGATATATGGCGAGGTGAGCGGGGTTTTTGAAAACGCGATGAGATACTGATTGTTTTGGTATTTGATTGCATAGAGTAGGGCAGAATCTATCGAGGTTGTCGCTTGTTTGTAGTAGGATTTGCAATGCGAAAAATCCATAGCAGATACAAGCACACTGCAAGCACAAAACACACTTAATGCGATAAATCCTTTGTGTAAAAAGCTGTGTAAAAAGCGTTTTTTTATATGTATCATTAAATGCCAATTCCTCTATCATAATTTAGATTTTACGCAAATTTAGATTCTGTGATTATAAAGTTCTGCAAGCCTTATAAAAGTTTGTATTATAACAAAATTATAAATAATTCATTCTTTAGTTCTCATGCATTCTTTAAAGTTGGATTTGCTACAATATTTTGTTTTTGTGATTTATTTTGCAATTTATTTTGTGATATAGGGTGTAAATAAATTTAGGATATTAGGATTATGTTTATCGTATAAACTTTGCTTCATTCTATCATCTTTCACCTCAAAGAGATAGCAAAAGTCCGCCAAAGGAGGCACAATGAGCGATACAAAATCACGATATAACACAACAAATCCAATCTTCCAACTCGCGCTTTTTTCGACAACCTCAATGACGGTTTTAGGAAGTGTGGTGATTTCTCCGTCATTACCGGCGATGAAAGCTCATTTTTTAGGCATTGCACATATTGATATACTTATACCTCTAATCCTTACAACTCCCGCACTTTTTGTCGTGCTTTTTTCGCCGATAGCTGGAATCTTAGCGGATAAATATGGCAAACTCAAATTTTTATTTCCTTCGATGGTATTTTGGAGTGTAGCAGGAGCGATTGGATTCTGGCTTGATAATGTGTATCATATCCTCATTTCAAGGGCGATTTTTGGCATTGCCACAGCGTTTGTTATGGTATGTGCGAGCGCACTTGTGGGTGATTATTATAGCGGGGTAGAGCGACAGAGGGCATTAGGCAAGCAAGGCTTTGGCACAGCGTGCGGAAGTGCTATTTTTGTCAGTCTTGGCGGGTATCTCTCAAGTTTTGATTGGCGATTTCCTTTTTTTGTGTATTTACTTGGATTTTTAGTGTTTATTTTTGCGTATTTTTATCTCTTTGAGCCACGCATTGAAGCGCGATTTAAGGTTGCAGCGCAGACTTCATCGCAATCGCATTTTTCATTTTTTTTGTTTTTGCCTATTTATTTGCTTGCATTTGGGACAATGGTTACTTATTATATTTCACCAACGCAGATTCCGTTTTTTATCACTGATTATCTTCATCAAGATCCAAAGATTATCGGATTTTCTATGACTGCCTCTTCTATTGCCTATGGCACAGCATCGCTTTTTTATCAGCGATTACGCAATCGCTTTAATATTTACAGAATCTACACTTTCGCACTTATAAGTATGGCAAGCTGCTTTTTGATTATTTATGTGTTTCATTCATATATTGCTGTGATTATTGGGCTTATGTTTTTGGGAGCAGGGTGTGGGCTTATGATTGTTAATAACAGCTCCTTTTTGCTCTCAATCGCCAAAGATTCTATCCGAGCAAGGGCACTTGGTGGGTTAAGCTCATTTGTGTTTTTGGGGCATTTTTCCTCTCCTTTGCTTACACAGCCTATCGTGCAGCATTTTGGGCTATTTAGTCTGTTTTTGTTTTTTGCGATTTTTATTTATTTGCTTGGTATTTTATTTGCTATTAAAAGCTTTTATGTTTAGATTCTACTTTTATTTAAGGATTATCAAGGATACATAAGGATACATTATGGAAGATTTCAATACCTACATCGCAAATATGGAAAAAAGCGTCATTTCATCGATTATATTTGATCCAAGCGGATTTGATGATATAAGCGATCAGCTTCAAGTGGGTGATTTTTTGTATCCTGCGCATCGACATATTTTTGATATTTGCAAAGAGCTTCATACCCAAAATCTTCCAATCACGCCTGATTTTATTGCTAGCAGGCTAGTAGGCAAAAGATCAGTCTCTCAAGAGGAATTCACACAGATTCTATCCGTAAGCCCGATAGCCAATATAGAAGCCTTTATCAAAGAGATAAAAAACGCCTCAATCAAGCGAGAGCTAGCAAAACTTGCCAATATGATGAGAGAAAAATCATTTGATACGACACTCACAAGCGAGAGCATACTTGATGAAATCGAGCAAAAAGTCTTTGAAATCTCTTCGACAAAAAGCACCCAAACCGATTTTCTCACAAGTCGCGAGATCATAGAGCTCACACTTGAAAACATAAAAATCCTCAAAGAAAGAGGCAATAATATCCTCACAGGGCTTGCAACAGGCTTTGAAGATCTTGATAGAATGACGACTGGATTTAATAAAGGTGAGCTTATCATCATCGGCGCGCGTCCTTCAATGGGAAAAACCGCGTTTTTTTTGAATATGATCCAAACAATCCTTAATAAAAATCAAGGTGTGGCTGTTTTTAGCCTTGAAATGCCTTCAACGCACCTTATGTTGCGTATGCTTTCTGCCTCAACCTCGATTCCATTGCAGGATTTGCGTATCGGGCGACTTGATGATGTGCAAATGGAGAGGCTAAGTGTGGCAACTGATACAATGACTACAAAACCTCTGTATATTGATGATGGAAGCTCTCTTACGATTTTGCAGCTTAGATCTAAACTTCGAAAGCTCAAATCTCAAGATCCAAATTTAGAAATCGCAGTGATTGATTATTTGCAGCTGATGAGCGGTGGCAATGAATCAAAAGGTGCGATAGGAAAAGAGCGACATAGCGTAATCCAAGAAATCTCACGAGGACTAAAAACACTTGCTAGAGAGCTTAATATCCCAATTATAGCCCTTTCACAGCTTAATCGCGTAGTTGAGACGCGCGATGATAAGCGACCTATGCTTTCTGATTTGCGAGAATCTGGATCAATCGAGCAAGATGCTGATGTGATTTTGTTTTTGTATCGAGATGATATATACAGAAAAAGGGCTGATAAAGACAAAATTGCCAAGCTCAAAAGAGATGGCAAAGAAAATGAAGCCAAAAAACTCGAAAAAGAAATGTATGAGCAAGACAAACGAAACAAAATCGAGCCCGCAGAAATCATCGTAGCCAAAAACCGCAATGGTGAAATAGGCACAATCCGCATTCAGTTTAACAAGCCCTATACGCGCTTTGAAGAGCGCATAAGAAATGATGAAAAAGACTACACACCGACAAATACAAAGCTAGATTCTGCTGACTCGCCAACGATACAAATCGTCCAGCTCTGATGTCTCAAAAATCCAAATTTTCTCCATATCATATCAATTTTATCGAGGGCAAAAAGCAATGGTTTGGAGTTTTTGCTTGCTTGTTGATTGTCTTTGTCATAATGCTTTGTGTGAAATTTTATCAATACAAACACTTGCCAATGGATAAGCCCGGAGAAATCACCGCGCAGATTCTCTTACAATACACCAAAACAAAAGACAATAAAACTTACTTTGTGCTTAAGCTCAAATCCAGCCAAGGGCATATTTTTTATACCACATCAAAAGAGGATCTCAAGCCCATTCAAAACCGCCACATCAGAATCTATGGCAAGGCACAATGCTCTTTTTTTGAATTTTTAAGAAGTTGCTTTTTTATTAATTTCACTTTTTCTGTATTGCCACAAGAAAGATCAAATCTATGGTATGTAGATTTTATCAATAACCAGCACCAAAACCCGCAAAATGCGAGCTTATTTCGGACGCTTTTTTTTGGTGAGACGCTTGATAAGCAGTGGCGCGATGTTTCAAATCTTTTAGGCTTAGCGCATATTTTAGCTATTAGCGGTTTTCATCTTGGAGTGCTAAGTTCGTTTTTATTTGTGCTTATTACGCCGATATATCGCTTTTTTCAAAGGCGGTATTTTAGCTATCGCAATGAAGTGTATGATGTTGGGTTTATGATTATTTGTGTGATGTTTTTGTATTTGGTATTTTTGGATTTTTTGCCTTCTTTTTTGAGGGCTTTTATCATGGCTACTTTTGGGTTTTTGCTGTATTTTAGCGGATTAAATATCATAAATTTTGGGCTTTTACTTCTTGTGGGGCTTACTTGTATAGCGTTTTTTCCTAATGTTTTACTTAGCATTGGTTTTGTGCTTTCTATGTTTGGTGTGTTTTATATTTTTCTTTTTATTACGCATTACAAACGCGACAAAAAAAGCACTCTAGGCAGTTTGGCTATGTATTGGATGTTTTTTAATGTTGTTGTATTTTTGAGTATAACGCCCATTGTGCATTATTTCTTTCCGTATTTTTCGCCATATCAGCTTATCTCCATTCTTGTGAGTTTGGCGTTTGTGGTGTTTTTTCCGCTTATTATTGTGCTTCATATTATTGGTTTTGGTGGGTTATTTGATCGGTTTTTAGATATGGTGCTAGGATTAGAGATTCCAAATATTGATTTTTATTTGCCATGGTATTTAGCGATAGGTTATGTAGCTTTGGGGCTTGGGGCTATATTTTCTAAAAAAATCTATATTATGATGCTTTTGTGCGCGGTAGGGTTTTATGTGTTTATGTGTTTGAGGTTTTGCAAGGTTTTTTAGAATCTAGATTCTCATTTTACATAGAATCTAGAATATAAAAATCAAAAAGTAGATTCTTTATAGATTGCCACGCAAAATTTTCAATTTTGCTCACAATGACAAGCCTAATCTGTCATTGTGAGGATGACAGGACGAAGCAAAAGAGAATCTAAAACTTATCGTATGGATTGCCACGCAGTTTTACAACTGCTGGCAATAACGATTTTTCTGGATTCTTCGCTTTCTGCGAAAGCTTAAGTAATGACAAAAACGACAGATTCTAGTAGATTCTATGGAAACACAAAAAATGTAAAGAAATTCCAGATTTTTTGAATAAATTTTGGGGTTTTGCAAGGCGAACGAGTGGGTCGCACTTGTGCGTGTGTCGCTAATTAAGAGAGCCGAAGCAATCCGCAAAATTTACCAAAAAGTTAGAATTTGGATTCCATACAAATGAGATTCTAGAATCTAAAAAATAATTGTCTTATTCCCATTCAAAAACACCCTATCATTAAGCACCAAATCAAGCGCCAAAGCAAATACATTTTTTTCTATATTTCTTCCCGCTTTTTGCATATCTTGCCAGCTGTATGTGTGATTGATTTGGGTGATGTCTTGAGCGATTATGGGTCCGCCATCAAGATCTTGTGTTACAAAATGCGCGGTCGCTCCGATTATTTTCACACCTCTATCATAGGCTTGTTTATAAGGATTTGCACCGACAAAAGCAGGCAAAAAACTATGATGGATATTGATAATCATATCTTTATAATGCCGCACAAAATCAGGCGAGAGGATACGCATATATTTTGCCAAAGCCAAAAAATCAGGCTTAAATGAGTCGATAATCTGTATCATTTCGCGCTCATATTGCGCTTTTGGCTTATTATCAGAATCAACCCAATAAAAAGGAATCCCAAATCGTTCCACAAGAGTTTTTAGATTCTCTCTATTAGCAATTACAGCTTTAATATCAGCGTTAAGCTCGTTATTTTCATACCGCAAAAGCAAATCCCCGATACAATGATTTTCTTTTGTAGCAAGGAGGATAAGTGATTTTTTGCGCTTTGTGATGAGCTTTACTTTCGCTCCTTGCGGAAGGGCTTGCTTGATTTGTGAAAGAAGCTTTGCCTCATCAAGCGTGCCGACAATCTCTGTGCGCATAAAGAAAGAATTATGCTCCTTATCCACAAATTCATCGTTTTTTTCGATGTTGAGATCATGTTGATAGAGGATTGAGGAGATGTTATAGACCAAACCCTTTGTATCATCAGTGCTTATGAGTAGTGTATATGTCATGTTATTTTCACTTGTATCGCTTATTATTGTTTATCGCCCAATCCTAGCCCACATTATCGCAAATCCAAATGAAACTTCCCTAGAATCAAGCTCATACTTGACTCTAGCATTCCATCAAAATAATCCTCAAATTTTGTTTTTTGTAGCCATACTTCTTGAGTTACGCCACTAAGTGCCTTAAGCTTAGCTATGGCTTCATCTCTTGAGCCAACTTCATCTATGAGTCCGATTTTTTGCGCGCGCGAAGCATTAAAAATCTTGCCCTGTGCGAATGCATCTGCATTATTTATATCTAGCTTCCGCTCTTTTGCAATATCAGAGACAAACATTTGATACTCTTCGTTGATGAGATTCTGAAGATATGCGTGCTCTTGTGGCGTCCATTCTCGATAATACGCCCCAGCTTCTTTGTATTGCCCAGCTTTGATGACGCGCGATTTGTAGCCGATTTTATCAAGCAATTCCTCGATATTAAACCCGCTAAAAATCACACCAATACTTCCAACTAAACTTCCTCGATTAGCATAAACCTTGCTTGCATACACACCCGCATAATACGAACCACTCGCCATTACGCCTTCAGCATGAGCTACAACCGGAATATGCGCGTTGAGATCTCTAATCATATCAGCCATTTCCACACTCGCGCCAAGCGCGCCACCGGGCGAGTCAATCACAAGTAGCACGCCTTTTATCGAGGGGTATTTTTTGAGATTCTCGATTTGCGCGCGCAATGGGGCAGAATCTAAAATCATACCTTTGATTTGGATTTTTGCAAGATTTGGAGTTTGGATAGGCTCGCTTATGCTTACTGCGATAAGTGCCACGATAAACAAAAACACAAAAGTTTTAAAATACTTCGTGATAAAATCTAAAATCCACACAATAGGTGCAAAAATTTTCTTTAACATCAGAATCCTTTTTTGAGTAGTGGGCAAATGAAAGTTGCATTATAGCAAAACTAGATTCTATGCAAACACAAAAAGAGCGTAAAGAAATCCTCTATTTTAGGCAGATTTTAGGGTTGTGTAGAAATTTTTAGTCAAGATAGAATATTAAGCGTTCATCGCAGGCTAAAAATTTCAAACTCCCTGAAATATGCAAAAAAAGAGAGGATTTAGAATCTATGTAAATTAGATTCTAGAATCTAAATATTTTATTTTGCAAAACATAATAAGACTAAAAATTGAGTAATTTCTACACAAAATCGCAATTTTTCACGCTATTTTATGCGTTTTTTTACAAAACTAAAAAAACGTTATAAATGAGTTTTATTTGGCTTCAACACAAATCATAAAACAAAAAATAACAAAAATTAGGAGTAAAAAATGAAAAAGTTACAACATTTACTTTGTGGATTATGCGTTATGGGTGCGATGAGTTAAGTGAGTATCGCACAGACTCAAAACACAAATGATGAGAATCTTGATGCTCAAATTCAAAGCTTAGAAAATGAAAATAAAGCACTTAGAAAACAACAAAAAGAAAATGAAAAAATCATTAAATCTGGATTCTTAGGGTTTTGCAAAGGCAAATATCAGCTCACAGGGTGCTTTATCGGTGCGGAAGTGGGATTAGCATTTGTGGATAATAGTTTTTGGCTTGATTTTGGAAGTGGTGGTTATGGATCAAAATCAAGCATAGCCTTTCCTGTAAATCTTAACTTTGGGTGGCAAGTGGTATTTTCACGATTATCAAGGAAGTGTTCATAGTTTTTCAGGTTTGAGACTTAAAGCAAATATAGGCTATGCAAACTATAATACAAAGATTCCATTTATTGCGTATGGCAATGGTTCGGGAGATAGATTCAACAGTGCATGCTTTGTAATCATGGAGTTAATTTGAGCTATTTGCTTGATATAGTTCATGGAGGGAATCATACCTTTGGTGGTGATATTGGATTTGGAGTTGAATTGACAAGTATTTTTGGGGCAGATAATGTTAAAACTACGAATTCAAATAGCCCAAATCTAGATATGATTACATCAGGTTATACACAATTTGCGACAACTTATAGTGTTGGGTTACATTATTTTTATAAGATTCATCATCAATTCTTTTTGACTTATCAGTATAGATTTTATAGAAATAGTTCAACAATGGATATAAAAACAACAGATTTTAATGGTGGTTCTAATTTAATAAAATAGGCACACTTGCTGTAACTCCACACAATACAATTTTGCTTTCTTGTGCGTATAAATTCTAAAGCTTATTAATCACAATTTAAATCTTTTTCTCACCCCTTAGATTCTAGGGGGTTATTTATCATCTCCTCCAAAGCTTGTGTTAAATATTCATCAATGCAATTTTTATTATTTTTAATCTTGATTTAATTTTTATATAGCTTTAACAGTTAGTATGGGCTGAAAGTAAATGCAGTAGGGAGTCGCAGAGAATCTATGCTATAATTAATCACCCCCAATCAGAAAGATAGGGGGCAAATCCAGTAAAAAGGGGGCTATTATGCGAAGCCAAACGCATAAACGCCCAACGCTTAGATTATACCTAAAATTTTAGACTCTTTGGGTTTAAAATCAAAGTAAAATACAAGCGGTAAGCGTATAGGGGCTTTTTGCCCCTCCCTTTAAGCTGGCAAATCAAATTATGCGTAATTGCGTTTAAGCAATTCCTTCCTTGATATTTATAGAACCTAAATTTATTTATCTTGCAAATCGTCCATTAAGTTTGCAGCCTTCATAAGCTTACTTGTATCAAAATGCGTATAGATTCTACTTGTATTGAGATCGGCATGTCCTAATGCCTCTTGCACGAGCACCAAATCTTTGTGTTTTTGATAGAGTAGGGTGGCAAAAGAGTGTCGCAACATATGCGCGCCCATTTTTTCTTTTTTGATCCCAATACTTCGCAAAATATTTTTTACGATACCATAGATATAAGGCTGACTCAACGCTTTGCCATTTTTATTGCAAAACAAGAGATTATTTTGTATATGCAAAATTGTATTGCGGTGTGAGAGCCATTCATTAAGTAGATTTTGAATGTGAGATTTTTTTATCATCACGACTCGATATTTATCGCCTTTGCCTTGGATATTAAGCATAAAAACTTCGTTTTCTGGAATGATATTTGGATATGTGAGATTGATCGCCTCACTCACCCGCATACCCGTATAAACGATGAGTTTGACAATGAGCCTATCTCGCGCTTGATTCTGGTTTGACATCGGGGCTGTATCTATCGCCCCCAAAAACCGCTCAAGCTCGCTTTCTTTAAGGAAAGTTGGCAGTTTCACCCCGCTTTTGCCACGAGTGCCTGAAAGAAATTTAAGCTGGATATTAAAAATAAAAGATTCTCCATTTTCACTGCGATTGTTTTTGTCGATAAATCCAAAAAACCCGATAAGTGCGATACGATAATTGCGCTTAGAAGCATTTGAGAGATTAGCAGTGTGGATAGTGATAAATTCGCTCAAAAACTCCTCATCAATTTCTTTAAGGCTAATAAGTCGTGAAGTTTTGATATAGCCTCCAAGCTTTAAAAGCGGTGTAGCATAAGTATTAATCCCTATCATACCGACATTTCTTGCTTGCTTGAGCGCGGAATTTATATCCTCCATAGTGCGCGATTGTTTGATTTGGATTAGGCTTTGATTGAGTGATTCTGGGTTGTGGATATGGCGATTAGAGAGTGTAGTCATTTTGAATGCAAAAAATTTAATCAACCAAAAAAGATAATTTTTCTCGACATTATCGCGTGATTCTAGCGGAAAGGTCATTTTAAGATTGCTCCTAACTTTTTCTCATACACTTTATCGTGCATTATACACTATCATCTCTGACATCTCCAAAAAGTCATCAAAAATTATTCAACCATAATCAAGGGGTTTTATTCTATAATTACGCATTATTTTTATCACAAGGACAAAAATGGATTCTTATGAGTATGGAGAATTGCTTAAAAATCTCCAAAATAAATGCGAAAATATACAAAAAATCATTCAGCCTGAAAGCATACAACAGCAACTCAAAGAGATAGAAGCACTCGAGCAAGATCCGAGATTTTGGGAAGATACCAAGCAGGCTGGAGAGACTAGCAAAAAAAAGTCAATACTGCTAAAAATGCTTGAAGAATATCGAAAAATAGAGCAGAATCTAAAAGATTGTTCTGAACTTTTTGAAATAGCCCTTAGTCAAGAAGATAATGCGACTTTGGAGTTGCTATTTCAAGAATCTCATCAGCTCGAACATAGCGTAACGCAACTAGAGCTTATCGTAATGCTAAGTGGCGAGCATGATGGCGCAAATGCGATTATCACCATTCAGCCCGGCGCTGGCGGGACAGAATCGCAGGACTGGGCGAGTATGCTCTATCGTATGTATCTGCGCTGGAGCGAGCGGCGGGGATTCAAAGTCGAGCTGCTTGATTATCAAGATGGCGAGGAGGCGGGCATTAAGGGTGCTGCGTTTCTCATAAAGGGCGAGAATGCCTATGGCTACGCAAAGGTAGAAAATGGCGTGCATCGCTTGGTGAGAATCTCACCCTTTGATTCAAACGCTAAGCGCCACACAAGCTTTGCAAGCGTGCAGGTAAGCCCTGAGCTTGATGATGATATACAAGTAGAGATTGAGGATAAAGACATCCGCATAGATACCTATCGCGCCAGCGGTGCGGGCGGACAGCATGTCAATAAAACAGAATCTGCCATTAGAATCACGCATTTGCCAACCGGCATTGTCGTGCAGTGCCAAAATGACCGCTCTCAGCACAAAAACAAAGCCACTGCGCTAAAAATGCTCCAAAGCAAGCTCTATGAGCTAGAGCGGCTTAAACAGCAGGGCGAAGTGGATTCTAAAGATTTGAGCGAGATTGGCTGGGGGCATCAGATCCGCTCCTATGTGCTCGCACCCTATCAGCAGGTAAAGGATCTGCGCTCAAGCAAAGCATATAGCAATGTTGAGGCTATACTTGATGGCGATATAGACAATATCATCGAAGATGTGCTTGTCTATCAAAATACAATAAACTAAAAAACTTAAGCAAAAAAATGAAAAAAAATCGTTATAATTCACGCTTAGATTCAAGGAGATATACATTATGACGCAAGAAGAACTAGATGCGCTTATGAATGGTGTATCAGAACAATCCGATGCACATCAAGACAATGACGACAATAAAGATAACGGCAAAGATAATGTAGCCCAAAGTAAAGATGATAGCAATATTGAATTGCCCGCGGATTTTGATCCTCAAAATTTTCGCGTTGATGCCTCTAAGGATTGGCCGCCACCGCCACCAAACAAAGAACACAAGGTTGTGCATCAACTTGATGATGTAACAAGAGATACAGAAGTCAAAGCAGGGGAGGTGTTTGACCAGCTTGATATTGTGGATTCTCATTCGAATGACATAATTAAGCTTGCAAAAAACATAGAAAAATACCTCAAAGATCAAGAAAGTATGTTTCAGAAATTATGCGAAAGTTTTCCGCACATTCAGACCTTTCAAAAATCGCTTAGCTCCACCACTCAAGCAAAAGATTCTGTAACAAATATCATAAACAATGCCCAAGCTTGCCTAGATGCGACAATGCAAGCTATGGATATAATGCAGTTTCAAGATATTAACCGACAGAGAATTGAACGCGTAATCAATGTAATGCGCGCGCTCTCACAATATATGAACTCTCTTTTTGAAAGCAAAATCGATGACACGAAACGCGTGGCTTCAGCTGTATTTATCCCCGGCGACAAAAACGACAATATGGCAAATTCTGAAGAGATAGAAAATCTCATCGCTTCTTTTGGGCAAAAATGACAAAAAAAGTCCAACTCCTCTCTCCAGCAGGAAATCTACACAAACTCACCATAGCACTTACTTATGGCGCAGATGCTGTGTATGGAGGCGTGAGCCATTTTTCATTACGCAATCGTGCGGGCAAGGATTTTAGCTATGAGGACTTTGCAAAAGGTGTGGAATACACGCATTCTTTAGGTAAAAAAATTTATGTAACGATTAATGGCTTTCCTTTTAATAATCAACTCAAGCTTCTAGAATCCCACATCGCCAAAATGGCAGAGCTTAATCCTGATGCTTTTATCGTGGCAGCTCCGGGTGTCGTAAGGCTTGCCAAAAAAATCGCCCCGCACATTCCTATCCACCTCTCCACGCAAGCAAATGTGTTAAATATTCTTGATGCGGAAGTGTTTTATGAAATGGGCGTGAAGCGCATAGTCGCAGCGCGTGAGCTTAGCCTCAAAGACGCAGTAGAGATAAAAAAAGCTTTGCCAAATTTAGAGATTGAAATTTTTGTGCATGGAAGTATGTGTTTTGCGTTTTCTGGACGTTGCCTTATCTCAAGCCTCCAAAATGGGCGCGTGCCAAATCGCGGAAGCTGTGCGAATGACTGCCGATTTGATTATGAATATTATGTGAGAAATCCCGATAATGGCGTGATGTTGCGGCTTGAAGAAGAAGAGGGTGTAGGCACGCATATTTTTAATGCAAAAGATCTCAATCTCGCAAGCCATATCAAAGAGATTTTAGATTCTGGTGCAGTCGATGCGCTCAAGATAGAAGGGCGCACAAAGAGCGTGTATTATGCTGCGATCACTGCGCGCACTTACAGAAATGCACTTAATGACTACTACGCAGGCAAAGAATGCGATAGCGCACACTACCAAGCAGAGCTTCATACATTGAAAAATAGGGGCTTTACAGATGGCTATCTTGTGCGTCGTCCATTTGAGCGACTTGACACACAAAACCACAAAAGTGCTATCAGTGATGGCGATTATCAAGTGAGTGCTGAAGTTGATGAAAGCGGTGAGAGGGCATTATGCAGACATACCATACGCATAGGAGAATCTAAAGAGATTGTCGCACCATTAGATTCTGTCATTACTGAATGCAAGGGCAAAAATGGAGAAATCTATAAGCAAAATGATAAATATTTTATGCGATTTGACAAGATTTTGCTTAAAAATGGTAAAGAGGTAGAATCTATCCATAGTGGCAATACAAATTTTATTATGCTTCCATGCAAGCTTCCTCCTTATAGTTTTTTGCGAGAGAAGTTGCCGTATTTATCAGAATCTAAACTAGAATCTAAATCGTAAAATAGGAGATACCACAGATAAAAAGTTTGGATAAAAATTTGAAAATTATAGTTTTCATAAGTAAAAATAAAATCTAATCGGAGGAGTAAAATGTCTATTATTCAAAAAAGTTGGCGTGATTTTTTAAGTCCTGCCATGATTGCACTTAATGTTTTACCTGTTGTGTTTGGAATTGTGTTTTGGGCGGTGATATTGTTTTATTTTTCAGACAATCTTTTGGGCTTTATCAATCGGTTTTTTCCAATATCGTGGCAAAATCAGCTTCTTATTAGCGATTCGTTTTTAACAAACATTATGAAAGGCACTATTTATGTCATTTTGTATGCGTTTTTGGGGTTTTTTGTGGTGGTTTTTGCGTGCGTTGGCAATATGTTTGTCTCGCTATTTTATACGCCACTTGTTGTTCGGTATGTTTATTCTAAGCACTACCCTACTCTTCCCAAGCCCAAGGGCATCTCTTTGTTTGATTCTCTGAAGGCATTTTTCAAGATGTTTGTGCTATTTTGTGCGGGGCTTGTGGTTTGTATCCCTTTTTTGTTTATGCCATTTGTCGGGGCAATCGTGATGTTAATACCACATTTTATATTTTTTTATAAGGCGACTTTGTTTGATGTAGGCACAGAGATTTTAGGCAAGCAAAATTACGAACATTTTATGCAAGAAAAAAACAATAAACTTCAAATTGCCTTTGCCGCTTATGCTTTGGGATTTATTCCTGTGTTTAATTTTTTTGCACCATTGCTTCAGATTCTCATTTTTACACATTTTTGTTTTGCAAACCAAGCATTGCTTGAATCAAGCGAGCCTGATAGCAAAAGTTAAGATTCTACTAGAATCTAGATTCTAGAAGCCATCTCAAGAATCTCTTCCTTACTTAGCCATAGCGTATTTTTATCGCTTGAGTATTCAAATTCATCTTTGAGTTTTACCCCTTTTTGTCCATTTGCAGTGATTCCATAATTTATAGGGGTTTGAAACAAAATGCTTGGCTCCAAGAGATAAAAATCATCAAACTCATAGCAATGTCTAGAATCATCATTTGGAATCATCACTTCATGAAGCTTTTCTCCGGGACGAATACCTATGATTTTTATCGGTAGATTTGGGGCGAGAGCTAGGGCTAAATCGACCATTTTCATACTCGGAATCTTAGGCACAAAAATCTCTCCTCCATGCATTCTCTGAAGGTTTTTAATCACAAAATCAACACCCTGCTCAAGCGTGATAAAAAACCTTGTCATTCGCTCATCAGTGATTGGAATCTCTTTTGCGCCATTTTGGATAAGATTCTTAAAAAACGGAATAACACTTCCTCTGCTTCCTACGACATTTCCATATCGCACAACGCTAAATTTAGATTTTTTTGCGCCTTTGATGTTGTTTGCACTTACAAAAAGCTTATCGCTACAAAGCTTTGTCGCTCCATAGAGATTGATAGGATTAGCAGCTTTGTCTGTGGATAGGGCGATGATGTGTGAGACGCTGTGATTAAGGCATGCGGCGATGACATTACTTGCGCCATCAATATTGGTTTTGATACATTCTGTGGGGTTGTATTCAGCGATGGGGACATGCTTGAGCGCGGCAGCATGGATACAAATATCCACGCCACTCATAGCGAGATTTAATCTCTCCAAATCTCTAACATCTCCTATAAAATATCGCATTCTTTTATCGTTAAATACGGCACTCATTTCATATTGCTTCAGCTCATCTCTGCTATATACGATAACTTTTGCTGGGTTATAGTTTTTGAGAACCATTTGGACAAATTTTTTACCAAAACTTCCTGTTCCTCCGGTAATGAGGATATTTTTACCATTAAGCATATTTTCTCCATACAGATTAAAACTTCAAATAAAAAGCATTCTTTATTCCATAATGATGTAATTTTGTGTAATGATTTGCATTTAGTCTAAAAATTAAGAAAAAAATCTTATAATCTCTAAAAAATTATGCAAAATTGGTAGATAGAATATGCTCAAACAAACCAAAAATCACAGCAATACATTGCCAAACATTCATACTTTACCAACGACACTTGTTTTGATGGCAGCAGGGGATTCTCTTCGCTTTAGGCAAGACATCAAAACCAAGCAGCACAAAATCAAAAAACAATGGTTGCGTCTTAAAGAAAATAAACCATTGTGGCTTTTTGTAGCTGATAAACTCGCGCGATTGTATCCATTTGAGCATATCATCATCACCGCTTCAGAATCTGATTATCGCTATATGTGTAAAATGTGCGATTACCAGATAATCAAAGGCGGAATCACGCGTCAAGAATCCTTACGCAACGCCTTAGAACAGGTGCAAACAGAACATGTGCTGGTTAGTGATGTGGCGCGTTTTAATGTCTCACAAGAAATCATTGACGCCCTATTCTCTCTTATGATACAAGAGCAATATGACTGCATAGCACCAACCATAGGCATTGCAGATACGATCTATTATGATACAGAATACATCAATCGAGACAAACTCCTAAGAATCCAAACCCCCCAACTCTCCAAAACACAAATCCTTAAACTTGCCATAAATACATATCAAAGCACTGATGAGAGTTCGATTATCGCAAAAATAGGCGGAAAAGTAGGCTACATACAAGGCAATGAAAAATTAGCCAAACTCACATTTAAGCAAGATTTACAAGCATTAGAATCTTTTATTGATAATGACTCTTTTGTATATGTGGGTAATGGTATTGATATACATGGCTTTGAAAAAGGCAAAAAAATGATGCTTGGTGGCGTGGAGATCCAAAGTGATGTCGGATTCAAGGCTCATAGTGATGGTGATGTTTTGCTCCATAGTATCGCGGATTCTATCCTTGGGGCTATGGGAGCTGGTGATATTGGCGAGTGGTTTCCTGATACAGATGAGACATTCAAAAATGCAGATTCTGCAATACTTTTAAGGCAAATTTATGATTTTGCCAAAAGTGTCGGGTTTAAAATCCTCAATCTTGATGTAACGATCCTCGCGCAAACCCCAAAGATTTCACCTTACAAAAAAGCTATCCAATCTCGCTTGAGTGAGATTTTGGAGATTCCTCTTTTTGCTCTAAATATCAAAGCCACAACAGCTGAAAAACTTGGCTTTATAGGGCGAGAAGAAGGGGTATGTGTCCTAAGTAGCGTAAGTCTAAAAACTATCAATCTAAAGGAGATTATAAATGAAACTTTTAATTCTAGAGAATGAAACATATCTCGCACAAAGTATCGCAGGAAAATTAAGTGATGTAGGATATGAATGCACAATTAGTCAAACTATCCCAAATAAGCAAGTGGATTATGAGACTATTTTAATTTCATCAAATATATATGATGCATATTGCGAGCAGTTTATCAAAAACCATTCAGATTCTATTATCATTATGATGATTTCTTACATTAGCGATGATACGGTGAGTAAGCCTATTTTGGCTGGGGCAAAGGATTATGTGCTAAAGCCTTTTATGATTGATGAGCTAGTGAGAAAAATAACGCATTATCATAATTACCACCTCACCAAAAAAACGCTTGATTTTTTTAATTCGTATTTTGACTTTGTCCAAAACGCGCTCAATATTCCAGCTCCCCTACCCTACAATCCGCCATTTATCATTCAAAGCACATCTCAACGAAGCGCAGATATTTATGCTATGAAATACGCCAAAGAAAAAAACATCTTGCTTGATTTTGTAACGCTTAAATCCATAAATTACAAAAATATATTTAAAAATCCGCCACCAAAAAATAAAATTTACTACATCACCAATCTTGAAGATCTCAAAAAACAAGACAAAAAAGAATTCTTAGAATTAGCCAGCAAATATCCGCTCATCATCTCGTTTATCTCCACTGACAAAATCTCTTTTCCTCAAGTTATAGATATTTCTGATATTCCTAATACTCAAGAGTTAGGCGGAGAAATTATGTCTGTGAAAGATTATGTCAAAACCATTATCACGAAGTTTGAAAATCGCTATCCTGATATTGAATTAGCGCGAAAATTAGGAATGAGTAGAAAAAGCTTATGGGAAAAAAGAAAAAAATATGGAATCTTACGCAAAAAATAAACAACTTCATATCGACAAAGAAGCCCTGTATTCGCTTGCATTAGTCCAAGAGGGGCTTTTATACCCCACAAAGGGGCTTGCAAATAAACAGATTTTTCAGACAATGAAAGATTCTGATACTTACTTCTCAAGTCCTTTTGTCCTAAACCCCTCCGGAAAAAGAAACCAAGAAGTGATCCAATCAGCCCAAACCAACCAAATACTTGATATTGTCGTAGAAAATCATATTGTCGGATATATTCAGGTTGAAGAAGTATTTACGATCAATAAACAAGACAGAATCAAACAACTCGGCGGAGGCACCACACAAACTCAAGCCATACAAAAAATCCAGAATCGACTCGGTGAATACGCTATCTATGGTCAATACAAAGTCAAATGCGATGATGTCAAAAAGCCCAAACAAAATCTCCAAGATAAAATCAAGCAGTATCAAGCCAAAAAAATTACAGCAATCATTCTTGATGGATCGGTTTTTCATAGAGCATACGAAAAGCTGATACGAGATGAGCTTGAATCCTCTGATTTGGTGGTGATTTTTTTACTCAAACCATACACTGATACGATTATTGATTATGAATTGCGAAGAAAATGCCTCGATTTTGCTTTGGAGCATTTTCTTATCAATGAGAGAGTGTGTATTATTCCGCTTGATGATACATATTTGTTTATGAGCCAAAACAAAATCCTCCTTCATGCAATCATCGCCAAAAATTATGGCTGCACGCATTTCGTCGCCAATGAGGCACAGCCTAATTTATCAATGTTTTATCACAAAAACATACCGCATTCTATTTTAGATGAAATCAAAGGAATCCAAACCAAAATCAAGCCAAATTATGCGTATTGCAATGTCTGCAAAATGCTTATCAACAATATCACCTGTTCGCATGGGCATCATCATCAAATCAATTACAACACAGAATCTATTTTGGAATTTTATCAATTAGGGCTTTTGCCACCGGCTATTTTAGTGCGACCAGAGATTTCAGCGATAATCCTCTCTTCTTTATACCCCAATCGCTTCAGCAATCTCCAAAAGCTCTATTATGATCTCGTGCCTTTAAATGACGGAATCCTCACGCAAAAAAACGAGCAAGATTTTTATATAGAGCTTATGCGCTTATATCAAACTTCTGCGCTGACTTGATTAGCCAACTTTAAGCACGCTTATATCACTCAAAAATACTTTAAAAATACTTCAAAAATTGCCAATAAGATTCTAGCTTTGTCGCCATGTCTTAGGAGTGCGTATGCACGACCGAAGAATCCAGAAAAAAATCTAATACAGAATCTAAAATAGATTTTAGTTTGGATTCTGGATTCTTTAGTAAACCTAAAACATAACGAAAGTGGCAAAGTATTTTGTCCTAGAATCTAGAATCTAAAAGTGGATTCTATGGATTGCCACGCAAAATTTGAAAATTTTGCTCGCAATGACAACAAAAATGATAGATTCTAGTAGAATCTATGCAAACACAAAGAGGTGTAAAGAAATCCTCTATTTTTAGGCAGATTTTGGAGTTGTGTAGAAATTTTAGACAAGCAAAAACACAAAAAAGTGTAATATTGAAGTTCATCGCAGGCTAAAAATTTCAAACTCCCTGAAATATACAAAAAAGAGAGGACTTAGATTCTATGTAATTTAGATTCTAGAATCTACTTTAAGGATTTTAAGCTTTTTTAAGTTTTACTTAAAGCTTTGCACCAAAGAGCCGATGAGTAAATTAAACCCATCGACAAGCACAAAAATCAGAATCTTAAATGGCAAAGAAATCATAACCGGTGGCACCATCATCATACCCATTGCCATCAAAATCGAGCTTACCACCATATCAATCACCAAAAATGGCAGATACAATAAAAACCCTATCATAAATGCCGTCTTAAGCTCACTCACCATAAATGCAGGAATTGCGATAGTTAGCGGGACATCATTTTGGGTTTGTGGGTTTGGCAGATCGCGGATTCTATAAAACAAAGCCAAATCTTTTTGGCGTGTGTTTTTGAGCATAAATTTTTTGAATGGCTCGCTTGATTTTTCAAAAGCTTCCTCATATCCGATTTGCTCATTGATATATGGCTTTATGCCCGCATTATACGCTTCTTTGCCGATTGGCTCCATAATGAAAAAAGTCAGCACCAAAGCCAAAGATACCAGAATCTGTGTCGGCGGGGATTGCTGTGTGCCTAACGCTGTGCGCAAAAACGAAAAAACAATAATAAGCCTCATAAAGCTTGTCATCACAAGCACAAGAGATGGCGCGAGAATCAAAAGCGTCAAAACAACAACAACATTGAGCGATGTTACAAGCTGTTTTGGAGTATCAGGCGCGCTTAAAGAGAGATTGACACTAGGGATTGTCGGAGCGGCATTAAGGCTACTTAGCATACCAAATGCAAAGATTAATATCGCGCTATACGCCAAATATTTGCAGAATCTAGCCATATACACTCGCATATTTTGCATTTGCACCTTTTGCGCCTACTCACTTATGATTTTCATTTGATTATTTTCATAAGAAATATAGAGAATCTTATAATTATTTGAAGAGTATGTATTTTTGCCATTTTTATAGGCTTTGTAATCTTGATTAAAGCTCACCCGAAACATAATCCGCCCCTCTTCATTTGGATACGGAACAACGCTTATATCACTAAAAATAATGCTTTTTTCCTCGCGTTTGGCAAAGACTTGTTTTTTGTATTCAGAAAAGGCATTAAACTTCATACCATCTGGGCGGATAAAATCTTTGGAGTAGAATCCAAGATAAGATTCTAGATCATTATTAATCCAAGCCATTCTCCACGCATAAAGCGTAGCTAATATATCAGCTATCTCCTCTTTTTTGGGCACTCTAAAGTCTTTTTCATAAATGATAATCAACGCTTGTTTATAATCAACAATCCTACCAAACTCTGCCAAAACATCATTTTTAATCGCAATACAACCTTTTGTATTGAGCTCTTCTCGATTACCATCAAGTGGTAATCCATGAATCCAGATTCCAGAGCCTGTTCGTTTTTGCGATTTGTCATAATTATTTGGATAATCCGTAGCAAACGCCAAAGGTCCATAATATGGAGGCAAACCACTTAACTTCTTTGTGAAGTCATACACGCCAATGGGCGTTGTTTTATCGCCTTCAAGTCGTTTATTGCCCTTCCCTGCTGCGACAAGTGCCGGAATCTCACGGATAAGGCGAAACTTTCCATTAGGATTAATCTCATAAAGACTTAAATTTGGAATCTGCTTGTTTGATATAAATAAAAAATTATACCCCTCAAAATAGCCATAATTTGTATCATAATCACCCAAAACCCCCAGCCAAAAATCCCGTTTCTGAAGGTAGGACTCAAGCAATTCTTTTGTTTGCTCTATATTTGCCATTCGATATGTTTGAATAATTTTTATCGTGTCTTTGTCGATTGCTAATGCAGTTACACAAAGCAATACTAAGCCATATATAATTTTCATTATGCCCTCTAAAGCTTAAATAAACTAAAATCTTGATTATATCTAAAAATAATCATTCTATATGCTAAATTCTTTGCAACGCGCAATTTTTTTGGCTTTTTTGAAAATGTGATAAGAGGCTAAAACACAGAATCTAAACAATAAATAAAGCACATTGCACTTTGTTTATGTTTTGTTTATGTTTGAAACATTCTTTTAGCCAAAACGCCCTATTCTTTTAATTTTTATTGAAATCGTTTTTTTGTATTGTAAGGATTTATAATAATCAGGAAAAAGCATGCAGCAGAAAAAATCAAATCCAGATAAACACCATAAATATTCCAAAACTACAAAACATAACCACACAAAAGAAAACCAAAGATTCTATCCGCACGCGTAGCGCGCTTGATTCGCTCTATCCAAAGCTAAGCGATGAATTTATCGTAGATACCCTAAACCCAAAAGTCGCACAAAAATCCCTCCTTGTGCAAAAGCCCGCGCGTGCCACGCCATTTGTCGGGCGTGGAGTATGGAGAGATACGCAAAGTAATGAGAGCACAGAATCTAAGCCCACAGAGCCAATGAAGAATCCTTTTGATACCACCGCACAAAACACTTCTTTAGAATCTGCCCTCGCGCATTTTGAGCACCACAAGGTAGCGGGCAATGTTTTTGAGGCTTTTACAATCGATTTGCAACACTTTGAGGGCGCATTAGAGGCACTTATAGCGCGCAATCTAAGCGAGCAATCTAACACAAAGGAGTAACAATGCAAGACACAGAAAAAAGAGAATTTGCTTGGGGTGAAGGCGAGCGCGTGGAATCAAGCCACGAGAGTAACAAAAGCCACGAGAGTAACAAAAGTAATGAGGGCGCAGAATCTAGCCCTAGTCAAAGCCGCGAGCGCGCAGAATCTGCACCTAATTCGATAATAAGCTTTTTTAGTGCTTCTTATCGCAAGCAGCTAGAGAGCCAAAGCACACAAAAAGGCATAGACAACCTAAGCGAGGAGGATTTAATGCAGCTTATTACCGCGATTTTTAGTCTAGCAAAAAGCTTTAAGTTTTGGGAGGTAGGCAAGATGTGTCGCCTTGTCTCTTTAGGGCTAAAGCTAAAAAAGAAACTAAGCGGGCTAAATTCTCTAAGCAATGATGGCAAGTTAGAGCGCGCGCTTGATTGTATAGAGATAGTGGGCGCGTATCGGGCAAAAAATAAAGATAAGTTTGATGGGCTGCTAGATTCACTTTATGAAGTGGCAAGTAGCAAAAAGGCAGGGGCACTAAAGATTGCAAAGAAGTTTTTAGACTGATTTAGGATTAAGGAGGCACAATGCAGTTTTTGCTTTTATTTATCCCCATTATTGGGGCGATTGTCGGCACGCTTGGAATCTTGAAGTTATTGAAATTCCGCTCACTTTATAGCCTTTATAAAGACAAGCTTCAATCCCCCATAAACACGCTTAATTCAAGCTTTTCTAGCGATTATGAAAAAGCCAAAAGTGCGCTCAAAATACTCGAAGAAATCGGCGCATATAGGAATGAAGATAGAGCGCGCTTTGATGAATTGCTAGATTCTATTATCGACATCGCTAAGAATCGCGAATCTTCACTAATGCTAAAAATCGCCAAAAAGTTTTTATAGAAGTTTTTATAAGGAGGCAATATGCTTATTCTAGCTTGCGGGGTTATCGCTGCGGTAATGCTTTATTATCTTTTCTTTTCAGGCTTGCCAAATGCAAAGATTCTCTTTTGTGTGCTAGTTGGCATTATCTGCCTAGCTATCCCGCGACTTGGGGCTATGCTTGTAGCCATTGGCTTAATCTTTGGCTTTGTATGGTTGCTTATAAAAGCCCTTAAAGAGAGTAAGCAAGAAGATGACTAAAGCGCAATAAAAAGCTTGATATTGCCACTTTAGCAATGCGCCCAAAACACAACGCAAGGTGGTAATACAAAACTTTTTAAGGAGCGCGTATGCTAGCGACACAGAAGTCCTATCTCAAGTATTTAGGCAAATTGGATTCTCTTATTTCAGGTGCTAAAGATCTTTCTTTAGTTGATTCTGCGGGTATTACAAAGCAGATAGCAGCCCAAGAGCTTTTGGTGCCAGTGGTTGGAGGCTTTAGTGCGAGTAAAAGCTCGCTTTTAAATGATTTCTTAGGTGATGATGCCCTTTTTTACAACTCGTGGTGCAGAAAAAATAAAATTTCTCTCCCCAAAAATATCATCAAAAAGGCATTTCACATACGCTTGATTTCTATCATCTATACTGCAAAAGAGGACGCCATCATCTTTTAAAAGCATTTTAGCGATTTCTAGGCGTGGCTTTAACATAGAAAGCAAATTATCGCGCGTAATGGCGTTTTCGTAGTTGGTTTTGGCAAACTCACCTAAATCGTCCTTACCATAAGGCGGGTCGATATAAATCATTTTGATTTTTTCGCGGTAAGTGATAAGCAAATTCAAAAGTGCGGGGTAATTGTCGCCTATGATGAGCTTGTGCGTAATGGCATTTTTGTCATTTTCAAAGCTCAAAGCTTTATCTTTGGCTAAAAAATGTATGTCGTTGCTTAAATTTTCTAAACGCGTATCAAAATGAAAACCTGTTCAAAATGAAAACCTGTTTTTTTTGTAAGTCGTGCCTAGTGCGGCGATAGCTTGTGCCTCGCTTATGCTGTCTGCCTTGTTGATGAGTTTGCAAAGCACTTCGTAGTTGTTTGGCTCTAAAATTCTGTCCTCTACACGCATTTTAAGCTCATCTAAAATGTCGCTTTTTACTTGTGCTAGATTGCCTTGCATTGTTTTTGCCTTTTAAGTTTAAGATTCAAAACCGCAATTCTAACAAAATTTATGTAAATCTAAATTTTATAAGCAGACTTAATAAAAATTTATATAAAAACTTGTTAGAATCTGCGGATTTAAAATAAGGAGCGACAAATGAAAGGTGCAGTATTTTTAAAAATAGCATTGCTTGTAAATGCGTTATTACTAACTGCTTATGAGATAAACAAAGACGACCAAAATCCACAAACAACACAAACAAAATCACTTCAACTAGGCTCTGCCCCTTTAAATGCACTAAATACGCAAATCCCGCAAAAACTTGCCGATAAGCCAAAAGATAAACCCATCTCTGTATTGTTAAAAAATGGCGTAATCGCTTGTTACGCGCCTACTTTTAGAAACGGAGAGGGCTATATTTCTTTGCAAAACTGCTCCAAATCTCCACCCGCTAGATATGATGTATTTGGTAGAATCGCGTGGATTGTGGGGAGAGATTGGGTTTGTGCTACTGCACCACAAAATCTAGGCGCATCCACAAAGAATCTCATCTTGCGCCCTTGCGTGATAAATGACAAATCGCAAGTCTTTACCACACAAAACAATGCTTTTATTTCGCATTCTATGGGTTTGCAAGTGCAGGATTCAAATGGCTTTCTTGTCCTATCTGCCGATAAAAAAGCAAATAATCACGCCCTAAGCGGTATGAATGAATGGCTAAATACCATAGCAACGCCTGTGAATCTATCTATTAGCACCTTTATCGCGTGGGATTTTGCTACGGGACGCGGGACATTTGATAGCTACTATCTACACAATAACGAATCTGTTAAAAACGACCCTATTTATCTCACTTACAATCCGCTAAATGGGCAAATATCACAATATGACAAGGGCAATGGAAATACTATCTGCCTTACTTCAAATCAAGCGCGGGGACAGGATTGGAATTGGACATTTTTTACAAAATGCGATGTGATAGAATCTAGGAAAATCATATCCACGCAATCGTGGAATTTAGAATTTTTTGGAAGCAATAATATTAGCCTTTTAAGCGATTATGCGGGGAATATTTTGCGCGTCCCGCAATATGGGATTCACTATGGAGTGCCTTACACTGCTACGAAAAAATATGCTGCCACAGATAGGACAAACGCCCCCACTTCGTTTTTTAGATTCTCAAATGATGTGCAAAATTTTGTGCGCTTTTATAATGCAAATTTGGGCGATTCTTTGCCGCAATGCCCAGCAAGTGGCAATCAAACACTGCTTCAAACCACGCCAACGCTCCAAAGTCCGCCATTGCTTAAAGCCCCTCCATTGCCACCTACTTTTACGCTCAACGATGAATGGAGGCGCAGATTGTGGCAAATCGCAACTACAACCGATGGACAAGCCGTAAGGATAGGCGATTGTGGCGTATGTATGCTACATAGCTATCAAATCATAGCCGAGCTAAATGAGCACCCTAACACGCCTTTAACGCAAGGTGGATATTTCTTTAATACACAAGTAGGGCAAAATCCTTTTGTTTCTTTTCGTTCGCGCTATCCGCTTTTAGCTAACCAGCTTGAAAATTACTCTACTTTGAATCTCCCGCAGGGATTAACGCAACAAGAAGCTTTTGCCCAAAGTGAGCAAATCTATCGCTCAATCGCACTTACTATGTATCCTTCTCGCGCATATCGCAACGAGAGATTTGCCTCTGAACTTTCTCAAGTGCGTGAGATGATAAATGGATTTTTTAGCGCACCTGTTGGCTCTATGTGGATTGTAAATATTTATCGCACTGATAGAAGTGGCAGACAAAACGGACACGCGATGCCTGTGATTCGTTTGCAAGAGGGCGTGGCATTTTTACCAACTAATGTCGCAGGAAGCCCAAGCTATGAGCGATTTGCAAACTATTTGCAAAGCTCTATCGCACACAATGCAAATGAAGCATATTCTATCATTAGCTCACGATATACGCAAAATGTGTATTTGCTTTTTAGTATGCAAATTGAAGAAACTTATCAAAATCCGCTAAATAGCACACTATCTAGCAATAACTGCACGGGCGAGGGCGATGATAGGCACGGCACAAGAAGTCCGCTTCAATTAGAATTTGTCAATCAATGCACAGGCGGACGGTGCTTAATACAATAATTGCGCATATAGAGCGTATTTGCGGATTTTATGCGATATTGTAAGATATTACAAAAGAGCAGATTCGCACTTGTAGCGCAGGGATTTTTACTAGCATTTCCAACTTAAGCGCGGGGCTATGAATCGCGCAAAAATATAGCTTTGCCCTGCGTATCAATATGCCTTTTTAGCGCGTCATTTGCGTCATTATAGCTTATCAAATCCACAAAATACGCCAAATCGCTCTCATCAAATTCTGCCTTTAGATTCGCAATCTCTGCAAGGCTAAAATCGCCATTTTTAGCCACCAAAGCAATATCTATATCCGAAGCGATTTTATAAGTACCCATAGCGCGTGAGCCAAAAATTAGTGCATTTTTAACATTGCCTTGATTGGCTAAAATCTTTGTGATAATCCTCAAATCCCGCTCATTTAGCCCATATCGCATAGTTTGCCTTTTAATATTTGTTGCAGATTTTTCACAAGTGGCAAAAATTCATCTAAAATAAATCGCACATTTTTATCTAGCGCATCTTGCGTGTATGTATGGCTTGTAAGGTTGCGAATATTTAGCGATTCTAGCCATTTATCCGCTATATCAACGCCAAAAAGTTTGCTACTAAATGCCTGACGAATAGCGTCCTTTGGGCTTGCTATGAGAAATCCCTCGTTCTCCAAAAAATCTTTTAGCACTTTCCACGAAAGCTCGACTAAAATCTCAAATCGCTGGATAATTCCCTCTTTTTCAAGTGTCGAAAAAGAGCTAAAATCACGCGCCTTTAACTCATCTAAATTTAAAAATGCCTTGTCAAACACCTCAAATCGCTGGATAAATCTGCCACTTATCTACTCCATAAAATCACATCTTTTATATTTTTGTAATTATATCCAAAGATTTTGCAAACATCGACATTAAGATATTTTCTGCTACAACCCCACTGCACTCTCTCAAAGTCTCATCGCTCAATATTTCTTGCAAACTCACATAAGCTTTGCGCCCTAAAATTTCGCCATTTGCGCCTTTAAGTCGCTCATAAAGGGCGTTTAGGCGAGTTTGTTTTGGAGAAAGTCATAAGCTGTCTTTTAAAATCTTACTGCAAAAATTTTGCCAAATTATTATAAATTTCCCCACTTCTTTCATCTATATCATCTTTATCCCAAATGTTTTTAGCCCTACAACCTAAATCATACACTTCTTTTAAATTCGCTTTATCATAAATATTTTTGTATTCTTTTTGTTGTTTTTGTGCAAAAAAGTTCTCAGCGCATTTGATATTACTTTGCTCATCAAGTAAAATCTTATTGCCTATTTTTTCTAAATACTCTTTATGACTTTGTTCATCCCAGCCGTTAAAATTTGCATTTTGCCATTTTTTAGGCAAAATATGCTCCACTTCTAACTTTTTGTTTTTAGGGTTAATATCCTCACTAAAATCACTATAAATACAAGCATATAAAAACAAAAGATACTTTGCTTTTCTTGAATCAAACTTAAAAGTGTTTTCAAAGAAAACTTCTTTTGAGGGCAAAGTATTTTTAGTTGAAAATTCTTGCCCCTTGAAAAGTTCAACATTCATTTTAAAAACTATCTCCCTAATCACATTTGTAGTGGCATTGTTATTTAAAAATGCGAGTGTGCAAAATTTGATAAGTTTTCGCAAATGTTTATCAAACTCTACGCTAAATTTATCTTTGTCAAACTGCTCATTAGCAAAATAATCCTTATTTCGCCACACCAAATAACTTACAAAAATTTTCCAAGTATCATTTTGAAACAAATTTAAAACGCTAATGTATCGACTAGAAGTATCGTTTAGGTAGTTTTCAGGTTTTATCCAAAAATCAGCTAAATTTGAAATAAAAGGTATCGTTTCTTCTTTATAAAGCCAATCTTGCAAAGCCCCAAAACATTTTTTCTTTTTGTCTTTTTTGGTAAAGAAATTAAGCATACTTTGAGTTGTTGTGTCAATATCCTCATTTTCAGCACGAATAATGTACATATATTGTATAAATAGAAAATCTAAATCTTTGATATTATCGCTATCCTCCACTTTGGACTCAATATCTTTCCAAGCATTTGCAAATTCTGTTTTTGCACTCACTTTTTTATAAATATATCCCTTTAAAATATCAGCATTTGATAAAGGTAAGCCACGAGAATTTAAAGCGTTAAAAATAGTCATTGCTGATTCTTGACTATCACAAACAACGAGCAAAACAAAAAGTTTTCTGCCTAAAAACATCTCACAAAAACCTTTCCAAACCAAACTTTTTTCTTGTTTAAAATTTAACAATTTGCCATAAAAATAATCATAGTTTTTAGCATAGTTTGAATGTTTGTTTTCAACTTCACAATTTTCACTTAAAAGTTGCTTTAAAATCTTTTCATCGGCATCTGTTATAACTTGACTGCTTAAATGGCAATTCTCAAAAAGCAAGCCTTTATCTCTTTCATAATCCCAAACACATTTGCCAAAATCTCTTGGATAATCCCCTTTGGCTTTTTCTTCCTCAGTTTTGAATGTTTCATAAAAAGCTCTATAAAGTAGTGTAAGTGTAGTGATTCTTTGTTGCCCATCGATAATTTCAAGTTCGCCATTATCGTTTTTATAGGTAACGATAGAACCTAAAAAATACTCTTCAATATCGCTACCATCACCAAAAACACTTATAATATCATTCCAAAGCGTTTCGCACTCATCTTCGCCCCAACGATAAGGGCGTTGATATTCGGGGATTACAAATTTTTGTCCATCTTCGCTAAGCAACTTAGCTATGCAAATTTTCTCTGGCTTAAATTCCATTTTTAATCCTTTTAAAGTTTTATATCTCATTTTACTTAAATTTGCCTTACAATTCGCAACTAATCAATCTATATTAAGTTAATTTAGTAAAAAACTAGAGGGTTTTATGGGAGCAAGGCAGACAATACAAATCAACATTGAGCGTTTGCAATATCTTTTAGATTTGTTTAAAATGGACGAATTGCGCCTAAAATCTATCATAGAGCCAAAGCTAAAAAAATCCATTGATTTTACACAACCTATCAATATAGGAACATTAGTTGAAATAGATAAGATTTTTAATCGTGGATTAGATTTTTATACAAACCCAAATCCTATAAATAAGGCAAATTCAAGCCTTCTTTTTGGACTTTATTAGCTGGTATCATAGCTAGTAGATAAGCTTTCATTATATAAGCCTAAGGCTTATAAATTATCCATAAAGGAGCAGTTATGAAAAAGCTTTGGCGCGGGTGCGCTTGGGACAGACATTAATGCGCTTATAGATACGCTTTAATACGCAAACAACACAACTACAAAGGAGAAAAAATGATACAGCCAAGAGCCTACAAAGCCGTCTGTAAGACCTGCGGGAAAAGCAAGATAGTAGCCCCAAAGAGCGATGCGCTAGGAGCGGATAGCTTTGCTATCTGCCCAAAGTGCAAAACGCTAATGGAGGGCAGAGAGGAGTTAAACGTGCTAGATTCAGTGCTAGATACTGCGCTTAACACACTCAAAGGCGCATTTTCAGGCAAGCCAAAAATGCCAAAGATATAGAATCTGTGTCGTTGCGAGGTTTCCCTGCGTCATTGCGAGCCTTTAGGCAAAGAATCTAGTATGTGTCATTACGAGGAAGCAAAGCGACCGAAGCAATCCAGAATCTAAAAATTGCCTCATAGATAAATTGCCACGTCTCACTTTGTGAGGCTCGCAATGACAATGTGGATTCTATAAATTGCCACGACTTCTTTCGAAGTCTTGCAATGACACTTAGATTCTAAAAGCTTTAAACAAAACTCAAGCCACTCAATCGTATGATACACACAAAACAAGTAATCATATTTGCAAAATACTTTAAAGGAGTGCATGAATGCAAAATTATCTTATCCTTTATAATCCCTACTACGACCAAAGCGTGATACAAAAGCATCTTGAGATTCTAAAGTCTGAAGGCAAAGTAGCCTTTGGCAAGGTGTGCTCAAAGCTACGTCTTACACAAAGCGAAGTGATTGTAGATTTTGCACCCTCTGTCATTGCGAGCAAGCAGAGCGACCAAAGCAATCCAGCAGTAAAAATAGATTGCCATGCTAACACTCGTAATGACATCCCGCCTTTTGACGCCCTATCTTTTGACTTTGCGCGCTTTGTTTGCCCATTCCAGCTTTTCCTCACAAATTATGAGAATCTCTTTGTAGCAAAGGTTGAAAAAGTTTGCACGGATTTATCAAAATTACAAGATTCAAATATCGCGCCTAAATATTATGCAGAAAAGAATCTTGATATTGAAACGTGGTTTATCATCGAGGATTTGCGCGAGCTTGTGCAGGGCGACTTTGTCAAGGTGCGTGATGTGTATCTTGCCAACTTCACTACGCCAGACTTTGGCAATCACACCTTTAGCATATATGGCAATCCCTACACTTACCCGCTAGAGATACACCAAAACAAGCCAGAATTTTATTTTTCGCAAGGCACAAAGCACTATATCGATGCCTTGCAAAGTGAGGAGTTTATCACCACAAAGCAGAGGCTTATTGATGTGTGCTTAGGGGCGGACTTTGAGAGGGCAGCACTTACAAGCACACTAGAGAAGCTTACAAAGGCTGAAATGATTTTTGAGAAGCACAGAGCATTGAAGGTAGATATAAATGACCTCTCAAATGCGATGACTGACTATGCTTCGGCTTTTGAGTGGGAGGCTTGGGAGCTTTGCAAGACTCTTGTGCGAGATTTAAGCAAGCAAGATAAGGAGATTATAAATATTGCCTATGATACGCGTGGGCAGGCGCTTTTTGTAAAGGACTTGCTAGGAGTCAAACCGCATAATCTTGGCAATTTTGTCAGTCTATTACGTAATGAAAGGATAAAAGAGCTTATAAAATCGCGCTATAACGCGCCACTTCGATTCTATCTACACACAATGTTGCCAAAGCACATTGGGATTTTGCAGCAGGAGCGCAACCCAAGCGCGCATAATAAGCAAGCCTTTATCCAAGAAGCATTAGAGGTGCGTGCACTTATGCTAGGAATCGGGCTTAGGCTTGGTGAAAGCGGCGCATTTAGCTCGCTACTAGAGGCAAAAAATATGCTAAAAAATACAATCAAAACGAGAATCTAAGGCTAAAAAGCGCGATTTAGATTCTAGAGTAATGCAAATCTAAAGCATACAAAGCAAAATTTAAGGAGACAAAATGGCAACGCAAGTTACAAATGAAAAAGAGCTTACAGAGGCTCTTAGAAACGAAAGTAGCGAAATAGAAATCGAGGGTGATTTGGCAAATAAAGTCATAAGGATAAAAGCAAGGGGCAAAGTGGCATGGGCTGTCGCTATTGGTGCTATTGGTATCATTGCGGGAATCATAATACTCAAAATCCCCACAGGTGGAACTCATACGCTCATCTCTGCATTTGTAACATCTACGCCCACTGATGCGGAAGCCTTCAGCACAAATGCGACCATCAGCCTAATAATTATCGCGATAATTGCAGGAAGCATATCTGTGGGTGTAGCGTTGCTAAATAAACTTAGAGCCTATAAGCTAGAAAAAACCTCTTCTACACGCATTAGGCTTATTAGGAAGTAATTTCTACAAAAACAAGGCAAGAAAATAAGACAAAAAAGCAAAGTTTTGAAAATATTGAGCTAAATTAAGCCTTAATAATCTGCTATTGATACTACTAATACCGCTCCATTGCGATAATCCACGCGTATTTTCTATGGATCTTTTGCGATTCCAACAAAAACGGATTGTTCTTTTTTCTGGTGCAAGATATTTGAAGAGCTAATTTTGATTTCTTTGACAAATTGCAAATGAGGAAAAACATCAGCATATGATTGTAGCTCCTTAGGCGATCCACTTACAATCAATATGCCCTTTTGTTTTATTTCTTGCAAGACTTTTTCATCTACCCAAGAGTTTTTCTTTGGATCTATGTCGATAAAGGTTTTTATTTTGTTTTTGGATTCTGCTTCAAAATAAATAGCAATAATAGATGATAGCCACATATCTCCACCTGTAAATAACAATGGAGTATCATACATATAAGCACTCCAAATATCTTTAACTTGAAAAATAAATGCTTCACTATCTAAATTTTTTCTTAAAGATGTTGTAAATAGCATCATAATAATAAACGCGATAATATATAAACAATGTATAACTACTACAAAAATAGCAAAGAATCTTTGCTTAAAGATTTCATCTGGAATCCAAAAAGTATAAAAAAGCCAAATGCCAAACATAAAAAACAATGGAGTTCCCCACATTGGCAACAAAAAAATACCGCTTATAAAAGAGATAAACATCAGAAGAGCTATAGGACCAAAAGCCATTATAATGAGAAAATACTTTTGCTCTTCAGGTGTAGAATATACCTTAATATCATTGTGGGGGGGGGATTAGATGATATTTTGAATGTAGAAAATTTTGTTCGGCTGATGCAAGACTTTTATATCGTGTGATAAAAAATATATACAATGCTGGAATAACAAGTATAAATTGAGAAAGGAAAAAATAAATTGGATAACCAATATGCTTTACCAAAAAACCATCAGTATTTACACTTGAAATACCCTGCAAGCCACCTCGATTAAGAATATAAGAAATAGCCATAAAATCATTATCAAACATCCATAGTATATGCGGAGTCAAAAGAACTATAAAAACAACAACCCCGATATAAAATTCTTTTTTGCCAAATGCCTTTCGTCCTGTCGGAAGCATACACATCGCAAGAAACGCACAAGCAAGAATCAAAAACATATAATATTTATCCAAAACACCCAATGCAGCAAAAATAGCAGTCAGAATCCAATACCTTAATAAACCACCAAAAAAAGCTTTATAAAAATAATAAGTAAAAGCTGGACACAAAAATAACAAAACAACATTGACATTGTATTCTATCGATGTGAAGTTGTAATAAATAATCGTATCAAGAATGATTGTAGCAAATAGTGCATATTTATAAGAGAGAAAGAATTGAGCTATTTTGTAGATATATACTAACCCAAGCACAACAAAAATTTGACTTAAAATATACACAGATTCTGGTAATTTAAAACATAATACATAAAAATAATACGCCAACCAACCTGAAAGTGGTGGATGCTTATCTGTGCCAAAAACAAAATTTTTGCCCCAAGAAAGAGCTTCCACACAATCAAGTGGAATCACTCCACGCATAAAAGGCAAAAAAGACCACACAACAAAATGACACAATAAAAAAACAAATAAGATTCTACTTTCTTGAGAATCCTTATAATCAAAAATACGCATAAATGCCTTCATTACTGCCATGCTATCATTAATCGCTAATACCGCTCCATTGCGATGACACCACTACGCAATATCTCTTTTGGTTTAAATTTTTGCATAGCTTTTATAAGGCTTGTGATTCTTTGGGGCTTTTCTGTCGCGACAACGATGATGTATTTTTCATTTGCATTAGCTATTTTGCCATTATAAGCTTTTGCAAGGGCTTCTATTGAGGCAAGCTCTTCGTTGATGTCGATTTTGATTAATACACTTTCTTTTTCCAAAAAATCGCCATCTTCACTCACGGTAAGGACAGGTATAAGCTTGTGAAGTTGCTTGATAATCTGCTCTAAAACCCGAGAATCTCCTTGCGTTGCTATGGTGATTCTAGAGAGTGAAGTATTGGGAATTGGCGCGACAGTGAGAGATTCTATATTATATCCCCTACCCGCAAAAAGTCCTGAAACTCGAGCCAAAACGCTATGTTCATTCACAACCGTAACAGCAATTATTTTTCGTTCTTGCATTATCGTATCCTACTTTAAAATCATCTTATTAAGAGGAGATCCGCCCGGCACCATTGGTAAGACATCTTCATATCTGTCAATCACAACATCGATAAGACAAACTTTTTGTGATTGAATAGCTTTTTTGAGCGTGGGTATAAAATCTTGCTTATTTTCTACTCGAAAACCAACGCCACCAAAAGATTCTGCAAGCTTGACAAAATCTGGCTGGAGGCTCAAATCTGTATGCGAAAATCTTTCTTCATAAAAGAAAGTTTGCCATTGTCGCACCATACCCAAATAATTATTATTCAAAATCACATTAACCACCGGAATCCTATACTGCACGCAAGTCATAAGCTCTTGGATATTCATCAAAATGCTTCCATCGCCTGTAATATTGATAATGGTTTTTTTGGATTCTGCATAATACGCACCAATGGCGGCAGGAAAGCCAAATCCCATTGTCCCCAATCCTCCGCTTGTCAAAAACTCTCTTGGGCGCATAAATGGATAAAATTGTGCCGCCCACATTTGGTGTTGCCCCACATCTGTGGAGATGATGGCATCTTTGCTTGTGATTTCTCCTATTTGCTGGATAACCCATTGTGGCTTGATAATCGTATCAGAATCCTCAAAACTCAATGGATAACGTTTTTGGTAAGAGCGCAAATGCTCTCTCCAATCCGCATACGCGTTTGGATCAATCTCTTGAGCCAAGCCCAATAGCTCCAAACAAACCTCTCTCACATCTCCGACAATAGGATAATCAACATCAATAATCTTTCCAATAGAGCTAGGATCAATGTCAATATGCGCTATTTTGGCATTTTTAGCAAATTCGCTGACTTTTCCTGTAACGCGATCATCAAATCTTGCCCCAAAGGATATAAGCAAATCACACTCTTGCATCGCCATATTTGAAGCATAGCTACCATGCATTCCGACCATACCGAGATTTTGAGGATTATTAAACTCCAAAACACCCCTTGCCATAAGCGTCTCAACAGCTGGAATCTGTGAATACTTGATAAACTCTCGTATTTCATGGTATGCATTGCCTAGCACCACACCTCCGCCTATATACATCAAAGGCTTTTTTGAAGTCTGTAATGCTTGGATTAATTTCTTAACCTGTCTTTGATTGCCCTTAAAACATGGCTTATAAGTCTTAAGCTCGATAGATTCTGAATAGGTAAATGCACCAATTTTTGCGGAAATATCTTTTGGAATATCAATAAGAACAGGACCGCTTCTTCCTGTTTTGGCGATATAAAATGCCTCTTTGATAATGCGCGGAAGATCTTGAATGTCTTTTACGAGATAATTATGCTTCGTGCAAGGACGAGAAATACCGACAGCATCAACTTCTTGAAAAGCATCTGTGCCTATCTGCGATATAGGCACTTGCCCACTTATAATCACAAGAGGTATAGAATCCATATAAGCAGTTGCGATTCCAGTGATTGCATTTGTGAAGCCCGGACCGCTTGTAATAATAGCCACTCCTGTTTTCCCGCTAACCCTTGCGTAGCCATCTGCTGCGTGTATAGCTGCTTGTTCGTGGCGAGTGAGTATATGTTTGAAATATGTCTGCTTGTAAATCTCATCATAGATATTTAATACAGCCCCACCAGGATAACCAAATATCACTTCAACTTGCTCTAAATGCAAAGCCTCAATTAGCATTTGAGAACCATTTAAGCTCTCTGCCATATTCTCCTCCAATCCAAATGTAAATATTATTCACTATCAGAAGGAGCTTTAGGATAGCAAAATCTATAACCCCTGCGTCTTACGGTTTCTATCGTTGCTATATTTAGTGGTTTATCCATTTTCTGACGAATTTGATTGATAGCCACTTCGATTACGTTTGGCGTTACAAGCTCTGGCTCTTCCCAAATCGCATCAAGAAGTTGTTCTTTTGAGACGATTTGATCACGATGACGCGCAAGATGAGTCAAAACTTCAAATGGCTTGCCTTTGACTTCAATCTCTCTGCCTTTGTAGGTGATTTTTTCTTCGTCAGGATTAATGATAAGATCATCGATTTCAATAGTGCTTGAACCCCAAAATCTCAAACGAGCCTCAATCCTTGCTAACAATACTTCCAAATCAAGAGGTTTTGCCAAAAAATCATCAGCCCCAAGTCGAAATGTCTGAATCTCTTGCTCTGCTTTTGGCTTATGAGCAAGGATAATAACAGGAACACGCGGAGATTTTGCCTTAATTTCACTTATCAGATCCGTCCCATAGCCATCTTTTAATTTTATGCTTGCCACGATAAGATCATAATTTCGAATGCTAATGTAATATGAACCATCTTTTAAGCTTTCGGCAATATCTGTTTGATACCCCCTATTATTAAGAAAAGCTCCTAAATCATTCTTTAGATCTTCATCTTCAACTACTAGAATACGCATCTAAATCCTTTCTTCTATGAAATCTATTTCAAATCAAGACTTTGTTATAAAACTTAAAAAAAGATTATAGCATAAACTTTTACCAAAAATTTGTGATTTTTATAAAAAAATTTTCTTCACAAATAGATATAAAAGTTAATTTTATATGAAGAAATCAAAAATAGTTTGTTTATTTTTTGTTTATCTTTGTTTGTTATAACTTTACTTAGCCGAGTTCATATAAGTAGCTCGGCTAAACGCATAAAATTACAAGGTAACTCCCACCTTATTTAAATCTATTCATTGTGCGTTGCTCTCCTTTTTGTTTAAATTTAACTCCATAAAATAGCCTAGATTCCTAGAATCTGGGCTTACTTAATCCAAACAAAAATCCAAAAACAATATTGTATGTATTTTAATTTTGAGTGATTGTGGTATGTGTTATAAATAATTCACAAGCGACATTTGGTTGATTCTGCTTGTAGAATTCATAACAGCACTTAGATTTGTCGTGAGATTTGAAAATTTATTATAAGTATCAGCAATGTCAGTCCCTATGTTTTCGCCCTTAAGGCTTTCTATTTGTGTTTTTAAAATCTCTGTTTTATGTATGGAGTTTTCAAAAGTTTTTCCATGAGAGCCATTTAGGGCAATGATTCGCTCAATATGATCACTCAAATGATCAAAAGCCACAATTCCATTTTGTATGCCTTTTTTGCGTAAATCCTCTCCATATGTATCCTTAGCCCCAGCTCTATATATGCCTCTTCTCACAGAATCTATAATCTCATCAACCTCTTTAAAAAAGCTTATCTCTGGAGTATCAATAGTCAGCGCATCATTTGCATTAAATCGCAACGAATTTGTATCTCGCTGGATTTTGTTTTTTGAAAAATCAGTAGTCGTAGAATCATACAGCATTATTTTCATTCTGCTTATAGATCGGATTTTATCCTGAATCTCGATTTTTCCATCAGCACTCATATTGACATCAAGCATACCTTGAGTACCTTTTAGCAATGCCAAATACGCATTTTTTGTCTCTTGGACTACCCCGCCAATTGGAGGTTGCACACTTCTATATGATGCATCATCTTGATTGCTGTAATTTAGCGCGATACTCATAGCATCCATAATCTGCCTATATGTTACATCATCTGGCTTCGTAACGGTGATTCCGGGTGGATCATCAAGTGGATTAAAAAGTGGAATTGTGTAATCCTCGCCATTTTCAAGACTTGGCAGTAGCAAATAAGCCCCCTTGGGATCAAACACAATCCTTGCTTCAACCATCATTCCATTTATATCATTGACTTTAAGCACATAGGATTGCCCTTCAATGCTCGCACCAACGACATCTGAAAGCTTTGTATCACCTGAGGCATACCCGCTTCCATCAGCCAGCACTTGGGATACATTTGAAATAAGCTTTGAGCCTTTGTTTTCAAAAAATGTCCGATCGTATTCCATACCATAATCTGTCGGTATGCCATTGGTTTGTGCGCCATCATGATCAAGTGTTGTGAGCGAAATCGAGAATCCATGCTCGCCATTAAAAGGCGGATCTTTAAAATCATGAGATTGATTTGTTACATTATTGTCGATTATGCTTAGGCGACCCTTTGAAAATGACACATCGATATTGCCACCAAAATGCTCTTTTATCGCCCGAACCAAATCAGAAACTTGCATATTTTTAATATCAAACTTCAAAAATCCTAATGGATTCTCAGAATCTTCATTTACCTTGCCATCACTTGTATTTGGGCGTGTGCCACCGATGAGAAGCGATGAGACATTTGGCGGAAATATATCTTCGAGTTTTGTATTAGATTCTGCGGCTTTATTGTCTTTGGTGATAAATGCTGTCGGAATGTGTGTGTATCTGAAGTCGTAATTATCTGTAACGCCTGTAATTGTCGAAGTGGCAGATTCTGTAAGGAATGGACTTTGATTATATGCTGTAATTCTAGCTCCTGATTTTATGAGCTCATCGATATTATCGACATCAACATCGCTTGAAATCATATGAAAATCAATGCCCGATCGCCCGGGCTGCAAATCCTTAATCTCTATTTGTCCCCATTGATTGAGCGTAATATCAACAACTTTATTAATCGCAGTATTGCCAAACTCTTTGCCAATGCGATCAAGCAAGTCTTGAACGCGTGTGGCTGTCGCCTCGTTTTCAAACCCCTTATCAAGCGCAAACTTTGTCTTAAACACAGAGCCATTTGGGCGCACACCGCGTATATAAAAAAACTCCTGTAAATCATTTGCAGGATTGCTATCATTATCACCTATCAAATCCCGCAGTGTATCTGTGGATTTTATATACACTTCTTCTGATAGATTTGATTTATTTGCTTGATCCATGATTCCGGGGTGAAGCTTGCTTTGATTAAGCATTCGGACATTTGTTGTAATCATACGTTGCTTATCAGAATCTCGCCCAAAAAATAGCTCTTGTCCTGTGATATTATAAGGAACAAGATTGCTTGATCCAAGCAAAACGCTTAGCTTTTCGTCATTACCATAATAATTTCCACTATGATCAAAAGGCGGTTTATCAACCCTACTCCCGCCAAAAAGAAAATTGCCACCAATAGAAGTATTTGCCAAACTGATAAAATGCTCTTTGAGACTTTGCAAGTCATTAGCAATAGCCTCTCTTGAAGCAGTTGAGTGAATGTCATTTGCCGCTTGGATAAGCTTTGTTTTAAATTGCACCATTGTTTGAGAGAGATCATTTAGAGTTTTGTCAGTGTTGAGTGTCGCTGTTTGGGCGTGTTTGGCGACATCAATGCCTTGTGCTAATGTATTAATCTCATTTTCAAATTTTAGATTCTGGTTGTATGCACTTGCATCTTGATAGCCATATTGTATTTTAAGTCCTGAGGCAATTTTTGTATTAGAATCATTTAATTTACTTTGGAGAGCGTTTTGATAATAATTCATTTGGTTGTATTTTGTCCCAAATGTAATACGCATACCTTTTTCCTTCCATGTCAATGAGTTTATATTGATTCTTTTAGATTCTAGATTCTTGTTTGTTATCCTTGACTTGCATCAAGCAAAAAAAATGCCAAACTTAGATCTCACTTTAGATTCTCATCAAAAATCGCCATTTTGTGCTTTTATTTAAATCAAACCATATCGCATAAATCATCTTGTATAAATCGTGATAAAAAGCTATTATGAATTAAAATTGAATCAAAATGAAGTTGAAAGCTGGTGTCCTCGGCGGGATTCGAACCCACGACCTTACGATTAGGAATCGGACGCTCTATCCTGCTGAGCTACGGGGACAAACCCCATAGTTATGGGGGGAAGATCTGTGTTATTTTTTAGCTACAAGATCTTTAAGGCTTTTTCCTGGTTTGAATTTAGGAACATATTTATCACTTGTTTTGTAAGTTTTATTGCTTCCTGGAACTTTTCCTGATTTACCTTTTTGAAGAACTGTCTCAAATTTTCCAAATCCAACAAGTTCAATACTTTTTTTCTTGCTAAGTGCTTTTTCAACAGCACCTACAAAAGCATTTACAGCTGTTTCAGCGTCTTTTTTGCTAGAGTATTTTCCAGCATCTTTTACAAATTCTACAAATTCTGCTTTATTCATGGTTATCTCCTGTATTGATTTTAAAGCAGGCTTATTTTACACACTTTATCCCCCAAAATCAAGGGTTTAGCAACTATTTTTTAATTTTTTTATGCTTTTTTGCGACATTTTTAGGCATTTTGAGCGCATTTACTTAAATCTGCCCGTAATCCTTTAAGAATCTTGGAGGATTTGAAGGATTTTTGTCTTATAAAGATTAAGTTTTTCTTCTGTTGTGGCTTCAAATCGAGTAACCAAAACTGGCGTTGTATTGCTTGCGCGCACAAGCCCCCAACCATCTTCAAACACAATTCGTATCCCATCTATATCGATAAGCTTTTTTATCGGTGGAAAGTCTTTTGGGGGGTTATTGAGTTTTTGCTTGAGATTCTCAATTTGAGTAAATTTCTTATCCTCAGTGGTATGGATTTTTTCTTCAGGAGTAGAAAAATAATGTGGCAATACCCTAATTTGCTGCTCTAGCTCTTGTGGCGTAGAATCTAAAAACAATTCAAGCACCCTCAAAGCCGCATACAATGCGTCATCATAGCCAAAATATCTGTCATTAAAAAACAAATGCCCACTCATCTCTGCTGCCAAATGAGCGTGAAGCTCTTTGAGTTTGACTTTGAGATTGCTATGCCCTGTTTTATACATTACAGATTGTCCGATTTTATCGATTTCATCATACATTGCTTGTGAGCATTTCACTTCTCCGATGATGATTGGCTTTGCTATTGTTTTGGCGATATTTCGCGCAAATAAAATCGCAAGCTCATCGCCTTTGTAGCTGTGATTTGGCGTCACAAGCGCAATCCTATCCGCATCTCCGTCAAATGCAATACCAATCTGAAGCTTATGTGATGTGAGAGAATCTTTTAAATCTTTGAGATTTTTTTCTTCGCTAGGGTCTGGGTGGTGGTTTGGAAAAGTGCCATCTGGATCTTCAAAAAGACTGATATGCTTGATATTTAATCTATCCAAAATCTCCTCTAAAGCAATCGCCCCAACGCCATTTCCATAATCAAACACAACCTCATAAGGAAAATTTTTTAAATGCTTAAAATGCGATACAAAATAATCCTGATAAAGCCCTAAAGCATTGAGTGTATGCACTTTTTTATCGCTACAAACATACTCTATATCAAGCCCTGCTAGCTCTTTGCCTAATTGTCGTATCATCTCACCATAAAAAGGCTCTTGATTGAGCGTGATTTTGAATCCATTATATTCTGGTGGATTATGGCTTCCTGTAATCATCACAGAGTTTTTGATATCTTCTTGAAATGTCGCAAAATACGCAACAGGTGTAGGAATCATACCGATAAAATGCACTTCGCAACCACTATGCAAAAACCCATTTTTAAGCCATTCAAATAGCACTGGTGAATGCACCCTCGCATCATAGCCAATAGCCACAGAATCCTGCTTGTTAGCTTTGATTTTTTTGCCAAGCAAAAAACCGATTTTAAACACGCTTGATTGCACGAGATTCTGGTTATAGATTCCGCGAATATCATATTCTCTAAAAATACTCATATCCATAAGTTACTCCTGTTGTTTTGGTTGATTAGATTCTACATTGCTAGATTCTGTACTCATAGATTCTATGGTTTTAGATTCTGGATTCTCCTTTGCAAGCAAATCACTTGCCTGCTTACAAAGCAATCTCCAATCACTTTGTTTTGTGATCTTTAAACAATACCCAAAATATGTCAATGCTTCTTGTGTATTGCTTTGCTCATTATAGAGATTTCCGATTTGATAGAGCACTTTTTGCTGATTTTCTTCATCAAGCTTGCTAGAATCTATATTTTTCAAAACCCCAATCGCAAGCTCTTTTTTGTTTGATTGAGACAAGGCAGAAGCAAGCGCAAAATCCGCATAAGGCGTGAATTGATCAGTTTTAAACTTTTTTTGCATATCGATTATGTGTTGCGCATAAATTTGTATTGCGGTGAGATCTTTATCATCATTTGCGTATTCAAGCATTTTTGCATATACAGGAAGCATACGTTCATCTTGTGAGAAATGCTGCTCCAAAAATGTAAATATTTTTTTGGCTTCGTTTTTGGAGCGCAAAGTATAAAGAATCTCAAATGTATCAAATGCCACATCATATTTTGTTTTCAAATCTATCGCAAGATTAAGCGCATCTCTTGAGGCAAGAGAGGCGTTTTTGGGATCTCCTAGTGTGTAGAGATTTTTGGCGATTCGAGAGAGCCATTCAAGCTTAAGCCTAGAATCCTGCGTGTCTTTAGCCATATTTTTAGAGATTTCGCGCGCATTTTTGTGTAATCCTGCTTGAGTGAGACAATCAAATGCCACAAGCTTTTGCTCCGCACTCAAATCAAAATCATCTAGCCTGATAAGATAAGTATTTGCTTGAGCGCAATTATGCGCGCCTAAAGCTTCTTTGGCAAGCTCATTTAGGGCTTTATTTTTATACGGACTTTGGGCAGAATCTTGAAACAAATCAAGCACTTTTTGGTATTGCTGCTGCTTGAGTAATATTTGAGCGATCAAATCTGTGGCTTTTTGGGATTGTTTTGTGTTTGGATAGGTTGAGCGGATATATTCATAGCGAGTGATTTTTTCATCATCACTACCACTCACATCAAACAAAATCTTATCATCGCGCTTCTTCACATCTTCTGAATATTTGGATTTATCTCCGTATGTTTGGATATATAGCTCATTTGCCTTATGAGCCAAATCGATATTTTTAGCCTCTAAATAATACGCCCCGAGCGCATACATGTATTCTTCTTGTTGCGCTTCATCTTTGGAATTTTTTGCCATAAAATCTATAATTTTAGCAGCTTCAGCAAATAGATTATTTTTGCCAAGTGTGGCTATCAGCTCTTGTGTGTCTGGATATGTGAGGAAAAATTCTGGATATGCGTCTAAAACTTTTGTTATAAGCTCAAGCGCATCTTCTATGTCTTTATTTTTTATCTCTGCTAACGCCCATTCTATCGCGATTTCGCTCGCGCTATCCAAATCTTTTGCCTCTGTATATGCTTTTTGGAAATACAAACTTGCATGTGTTGGGGCATTTTTGGCTTCATAACTTTTGGCAAGCTGCATTTGTGCGAGCGGGGCGTATTTTGATTGTGGGTATTCGTCCATGATTCTGCGATAATAATAATCCGCCTCTGCTTGCGTGTCGTCTTTTTTGTAAGCATTAGCCAAAATATACAGCACCTCTGGTATGTCTAAATCTGATGCAAAAAGCTTAATCCACTCAAGTGCTGCATTAATGAGCGGATCTTGATCGGAGAGATTTAAATGCGTCATCGCAATAATCCTCTGATATGACAAATCGCGACGAAAAATGGAATTTGGATTTGTGGCAATTGCTTCATTGATTTGACTCAATGCCCTTGCATAATCTTGCTCTTGCATAAGTTTTTGTATCTCTGAATAAACGACAAAATCCTTATCTTTTGTCATTTTAAGCGGGCTATTGTTGGTATTAAGCTCCGGAATAAATGGCGTTTGTGCAGATTGGATTTTGACAGGAAAATCTAGACCATTTTTTGACTGGGTTTGCGACAAAAATGGTATATGCTCTTTATAGCCGATCACTTGCCAAATCTTAGCTTTTTTGGGGTGAGCTTTATCGATCTCAAAATCCCCTCTTGGATCTTTTTTGATCCCAAATAGTTTTTGGTGGTATTTAGGATAGATATACAGCCAAAAATGCCCATCAATCATTTTGTAAGAAAGAGAGAAAAAGTTATTTTCTAATCCTGCAAATCCACGATCTGGAATCCTATCAATCACGCATTCTATCGATAAACTATTTTCATACACATCTGTAATATCCGTGCATGCAAATTCCCAATCGTTTTTCAAGGTCAAAACCGAAAAACTCTCTCCGCCCTCTTTGCCATAAGTCGTAGAAATCTCAAGCGCATATACAAAATGTGGCAAACATACGCACATAAAGCAAATAAGCCCATAAAGCCATGCTACAAAATTAAAATTTTTGAATTGATACATGCCTAATTTATACACACTCTGCCCTTTCAAAAATCAAACAAGAATCGAACCATAAAAATAGAAATGCGTAAATACATTATGACTCTCCACTAGGATTATGCTTTGTGAGATTGCGCTTTGGATTTTCATTAGAGATTTTATTGGTATTTTGATTTGGATTTAGATTCTGCGTGAGAATTTTTGACTCTATAATCTCAAAATCTGCTTTGACAAAGGGGTATTTGGCAAAAACTTTTCGCGTGTATAAAATCCCAATTACACCTTTGATAGATTCTACAAACTCTATACGACAAAGCAATGTCTGATGATAGACTTTGAGCTTTATTATTGCATTGTGAGTAAGTCTTGTCGCAAGCAAAAACTGCTTACTTACAAAAAGTTTAGATTCTACGCAATTTTTATCCATATTTTTATCCATATCTTGTGCTAGGCTCTGATTTGCATCTTTTGGATTATGGCAATTTTGGCTTGATTCTAATACATTTGGTGCGATATGTGTGAGAAAAATCATCGCGCCATTATTTTCTGGAATCTCTTGGAGATTCTGCATAATCACTTCAAAAGACTCTTTTATTGCGTGGTTTTGCTCTTTGGCTTGTGATGATGCGCTAGAAGATGATGTGTGAGGAGATGAAGCATAAGGAGATAATGCGTGAAGAGATGAAGTGCTAGAAAGTAAATTTATATCAAGCAAATCTGATAGCTTATCATCAAACCCATCAAGCCCCGCAGGCACAGCAAGCACCGCCAAAAACTCGCCCAAAGTTGTGCTGTATTTGTGTTTATGCAAATGTATAGTGATTGGAGTATTTAGGGTGATTTGCGTGTGTAGCGTATCTTGCATGGGGTTTAGATTCTGGTTTTGTGTAGAATCTCGCATAGAATCTACACAATCTTTAGATTCTATATAGCCTACTAATTTCCCTTCTAAATGCCATTCTACATCTTCCATATTCTCTATATTTTTTTCCACATTTTTCTCTGCGTAATGTTTGGCGCGCTTGCCAAAATCACCAATCCCTATGTATTTTATACACTTGTCATTGTTATGATTTTTGCTCGCCTCATCTAAATGGCAAAACTTAGTGATTTGTATATCGTTTTTAAATGTTGGCAGGACGCAGATTCTGATATGTGAATATCGCTCTAATATCCCTAGAATCTGCGCTATTTCTTTGCTTTTGGGGTGGTAGAAAATCACATCAGTTACAAGTAGCACAGGCGAAGTGCAATGTGATAAAAAATCACTCAACCTATCAAGCTCTTCTTCTGCTACATTACATTCTGAAGCGATATAGCCTATATCAATCTCTCTAAGCACAGAATCTAGCATCGTAGCAAGCCATTCATCAGGCTTTTGTGTGATAAGCCATTTCAAAAGTAGCACAGACACACCTAGCTCTGTGCCGACTTCATATTGGATTTGTGGATATGTATAGCTAGAATCTAGCATTGGATATATCACAAATGTTTTATCTGCCTCGCTTTTTATGACATAGTTTAGCCCACAATCAATCCCCCCAGCAATCCTTCTAGCAATCCCTCCAAATACAACCACGCCATCTATATTTTCTAACTTCTCATCAATAATATGAGTATTATTTGCGCACAAGGCAAGCTCATCAGTGCCAAAATTATCAGTGTATATATACGGCTTTTGAGAGATATTTACAATCCCAAGCACAAAGTCTTGAAATTTTTTCGCACATTGTGAGGTGATTTTTATGCCAAATTTTTGAGCAATCGCCCTTCCTAGCAGAATCTCACTCATCGTTGCATTATGATGTATATCTATATAATCAATCTTTTGCAAACATTCTAAAACCTCTTGCAAAGAGTGCGCGTGCATTCTATTCCTTTTAGATTTGTGG